>DIXN01000005.1 GCA_002428705.1 Desulfovibrio sp. UBA6079 | reverse complement strand
AAGGTGAAGGGGGAATTTGAGCTATGGTGTCTGACCCACAACCTGCTCAAGCTCTACCGGCACGGCCTCGCTGGCGGGTAGGACACAGAACCAGGCCGAACCGAACCAGCCACCCGGCGGAAAGACGGGCAAGGAGCAGCAAACGTGCGTCCCGGGTAGGCAGGCAGCAGTCGCTTATCGGGTGAGAGCCTCGACTACGGGGCCGTCACGCAACAGCCCGATAAACTTCGCAGGACAAGCTCATAAACTCTCCCTCTGTCGCCTTCGGCAACAATTGCCATGAGTGTTGATCCTAACTTTCCATCTTTGCCTTCATCGCGAATATAGCTTCGGGCTATTGGAACTCCGCTAATCAAACACATAAAGTCTTGGGCCTTGCCTGCACGAGTTCCATTCTTGGCCCCCTCCGGATCCCTAGGCTTTCCGACCTTGACCGTGAACCGGTAGCCGTTGCCCTCGATGACCGGCTCGACGTAGGCCTCCTTGCCGGCCTTGGTCGAGAGCATGAAGGTCGAGGCCAGGGGCACATGGACATCGGCAAAGGCCGGGTTGGGGCTGCGCACCGTGCGCGCCCAGAGCCAGGCGATGACCGTCAGCTTGCGGCCCTGGTAGGCCTTGAGGTCCGGCCGCTCCGCGACCATCTCGGCCGTGATCTCGACCTGGGGGTAGAGATGGCCGATGCGCTTGAAAGCCTCGTCGCGCATCCACTGGCCGTAGTAGCGCACGTCCTCGGCCAGCCCCTGCGCCCCGCGCCAGACCCTGCAGTGAAGCGTCTTCTCGGAGCGCGACTTGGGGTTCACCGGCGGCCGACCGGCGAACTTGGGCGGAATCTCGATCATGGCCTTGTTGATGAGCACGGCCACGGGGTTCAGGTCCGAGGCGTAGGCCTCCAGCCCCAGCCGCTGCGCCTCCAGGGGGATGGACCCGCCGCCGGCAAAGGGGTCGTGGAAGGCCGGCAGCTTGTCCGGGTCGAACAGCTCCGCGGCCTGGGGGTGGTCCTTGTTGTCCTCGCAGGTCAGCCGCCAGGAACGCCGAATCTCGGCCCGAGCGGCCTCCAGCACCACCTCGTTGGTCGTGCTCTCCCACTTCACCAGCTCGCGGATGATGGCGAACAACCGCTCCCGCTCGACCTCCTGCGCCGCCTCGGTGGGAAACAGCTCCGGCCGGCTCGACGGGTCGTCGACCATCTGCGCGAACAGCACCGCCCGGGCGGCAGCGAGCGGCCGCCGCGCCCACCACAGGTGCAGGGTGGAAGGATGCCCGTGCCGTATGGACTTCTCCCGCGCCGAGGCGATGTTGATGGCCTCCAGGGGCAGGGCGACTTCGATGAGCTTCTTGCGGGTGACGGCCATTGGGTCCTCAGGTTGATCAGTAGAGTCATGCAGTCCAAAAATTAACAAATAAAATCATGATGATAGCAGGTTATGGAGGTTTTGTTTTGGGGCAATTTACCTTATTGGGGGCTGGCGCCCTCAAAACCACCCGAGGTCACAGGGTGCCACTTCGCGCCGCGGCGTGCGCCCGTCATTCGGACCAAGCCTTCCTTGCGAAGCTCCACAAGCAACCCCTTGATGTGCTCCCGCGACTTGGAGGTCAGCACTCTCTCAAGTTCAGAAATTGGGCAGCCGGCTTGTCCGTAATCTCGCAGGTGTTTCAGCAGGATGGCTTTGCTTTCCTCTCGATCAAGCCCGTGACGTCGCGTGTATACGGCTTTCTCCCCCGCGTCGGCATAGAAGCGCTTGGAGAGAAGATACTTGGTGCCGCGTCCCCGGCCGATACTTTCGATCACGCCAAGGTCAACCAGGCGCCGGGCCTTCGGGCGCAGCCCCTCGGGGACTTTCTGCTCACGATGAATGAGATCAAGCAGCAGGAAGTCGTGGGTGTCGAAAGTCTTCTGCTGTTCTTGGCCGACCTTTTCGAGGAACTGGACGAACCGTGGATCGCCGACCTGCCCATGCAAGGTCAGTGTAACGTTGTAGGCGTCAGTGCCGGTGAAATCGGGGAGGGCTTTCCCTTGTCGAACACTTTGCTCGAACATGAGGTTCATGCCCTGGCCTGACCGTTCAACCAGGCCGCACTTGGCGAAGGCCTCCGCTATGCGCCGGTTCCGTGGCGACTGGCGATCAAGGATATTCTCCGTAGTGATGCCCACTGGAAAACCACCGGGGCTTTCAAAAACGAGTTTGCGCTGATACTGGCGCACGAAGACGTTGCCCGCCATTTGGTAATTGCGGTGGCTCACGGCGTTGAGCAGGGCCTCGCGGACCGAGCGTTCGGCGAAAGTCGGGATATCGAGGACAAACAGCCCAAGCTGGTAGTGCTGGTTGTCGTTTCGCAGGGATATCCTTTGCCAGAGGTCGTCGTAGAAGCTGAAGAACCCCCGGCGGTATTCGATTCTCTCCTGAGCCGGCCCCGCGACGTCGGAGGACCGATATTCGAAGACGACCTCGGACTGCCCCAAAAACCTGCCTAGGGCAGCCTGTTTGCCGAAAAGAACCAGGGCGGCATAGGTCACGCCATCTTCCACAAGCAGCTCAGCGTCGTGGAGTAACTGCTCCTTGTTGAGGGTGGCCAGCTGCTGATTCCTGGATTTGTCCATCCAGCGCCGCCGGAAGTCCTCGATGGCTTCTTCATCCAGATGATCTAGGCTAGCTCCAACGCAGACTTCGCTCGAAAAATCATGCCCGGCTTCCGATAATATCGCGCGCAGTTTGTCATCAGACATTGACACAAGGCTGTCGCCATCTCTGGCCCAGTACCTGTCATCGAACTTAATGGGGACACCCACCGGGTGCGTGGGGACATCAAAGATGAGCAGCCGTCCTTGGGGCAGCAGGTATTCGTGGACATCAATGCGTAGTCTGAGCTGTTCTATGAGTGATCGTCGTGTATCTTCATGCTGTGGGAAAGCTTGCGAACCGACAATCACTCGAGGACGGGCATTGCTTACGCCCAGTACGAACTTTCCCCCACCCTCATTGGCCAGCGCGCAGCAGTATTTTGCCAGCTTATCGAAGGAGTATTGTCGCTGAGCCGCTTTGAATTCGCAGTGCTCGCCCTCCTGGCAGCGCAGCAGCTGTTCTATCTCGGCGTGAATGTCGTGTTCGCGGCTCATCGGGGCGACTCCGCCCGCGCCAACAGTTCTGTCATGGCGTAGTTCACACTCGTCACCCCGAAATCCGGCTCCCGTTGGAAGGGGCGGCGGACATAATGCAGTTTATGGCCATTGCCGTCCAGGAACTCGACGATGGCCAGGATGAAATCCTCGGGCTTGTTCAGCGAGTAGAGGATTTCGTTTTTGGTGACGGTAATGGTTTCGGCGCCCGAGACACGGCCCTTGACCTCGATAAAACGCAGCCGGCCGGAGTTAGGGTCCCGGCTTTCGATGTCGTAGCCCAGCTTCTCCAGCTCCCGGTCGATGGGCTCGAAACCCAGCCGGCGCTCCATGTCCATGACGACCGCGCGGGCCGCGGCCGCGGCTGCCATGGTGTCTATCGTTGCGACGACCTCTGCCGACGATCGCCCGGTCATCCTGGCGATAAGCCCTTGCGGCACGACGACCAGCCCGCCAAGGATCACGGGCGGCAAGGCGGAGATACGGCCTTCCAGGTCGAGCTGCTCCATGCGTTTCTGCAGCCGCGCTTGCAATTCGTCCGCCCGGCGCCGGGCTTCCTGGGAATTCAGCCGGGCGTTGGGCCTGCCGGCCAGTTCCTGGAGCTTCAGCTCTTCTGCACGATGGTCCCAGTAGGTGATTTCCTTGGTCAGGCGTTCCTTCACCGCAGCGCGCGTCTTACCGATCCACTCCAGTCGTCGGCCGGACGTCTCCTGGAGATGCTCGGGCACGACGTTGGCTATGGCGTAAGTCTGGGCCGCCCCCTCCAAGTCACCGGTGATCCACGCGCTGGCTGGGTGGTCCAGGATCGCCTGGACGCCGGGCTCGCCTTCACGAAGGGGACGGTAGTCCAGGTAGGGGGCGTAGTGCAGATTGCGGGTGGTGCCGGCCGCATCGAGTTCCACATAGAGCATGCGGCGGGAGATGACTCTCTGTTCGCCGGACTTGGTGCGCTGGGCGTCCTGGATGGCGTGCTCCAGGTAGAATAGCAGGCGTGGGCTGACGCCCGGATCGCGGTCATCGACAAGAACGGCGCCGCGGCGCAGGATGTCACGGTTTCGTTCGAGCACCAGGTCGAGCGTGGCGTCGAGGAGTGGGTGCCCGGGGCATACATAGGCAGCCAGCGGCTGGCCCTGGGGCGCGATGAGGGCTTTCTCGAAAGCGACGCGCTCATAACGGTTCAGGACAGGCTCGCCCATGCCGATAAGCCGGTCCCGGTTGCGGATGGGACTCGGTACATGGGTGATCTCGTAGCGCCGGGGCTCGCGCTGCTTGGCCTTGCCGCCAAGTTGCCGGAAGGCCTCAAGAAAAAATGACTCGATGTAGTGCGGCTGAAGCCGGCGGGCCTCTGCGCGCTCCATGTCCGCGCGTACGCGCCTGACGCGGCTCACATCCATGGCGTCATGGGCCAGGGCTCGCTCCTCCAGCAGGTCCTGGAGCCCGGCTTTGTCGAAGGCGTGGGTCAGGACCTGGGTCAACCGGGCGCGAACATCGGGTCGTTCGCCATAGCGGACAGCCTCGATGAGCAGGTCACGCAACGGCTTGCCCTCGAATTGCAGCTTGCCCAGAACGTCGAAAACCTGCCCACCAAGGGCCTTTCTGGCCTCCTCCAGCTTCTCCAGCAGGGTGCGATAGACCTCTCCCTCACGGGTCCCTTCGGCCACGAGGTTCCAGAGGTGGCAGACCTCGGTCTGGCCGATGCGGTGGATGCGGCCGAAACGCTGCTCAAGACGGTTCGGATTCCAGGGCAGGTCGTAGTTGACCATGAGGTGGGCGCGCTGCAGGTTGATACCCTCGCCCGCGGCATCAGTCGCCAGAAGCACCTTGACGTCGGGGTCGTGCTTGAAGGCTTCCTGAGCCTTCAAGCGGTCCTCCCGGCCCATGCCGCCATGGATGATGACCACGGCCGCGCTGCTGCCAAGGAGTGTCGTGATCCTGGCTTCCAGGTAGTTGAGAGTGTCGCGATGCTCGGTGAATATGACCAGTTTCTGCTGAGGAGAGGCGACGTGTGGGGGCGGTGTGCCGTAGTCGGCTTTGTCTTCGGCAACACTGTTGGCGATGGAAGCCGGGGTGAAAATCACTGAAACCAGATTGGCCAGCTCACGCCACTTGCAGTCCCGCCCGCTCCTGCGGACGGCCAAGGCCAGGGATTCCAGATGCTGCAGGGTCCGTATTTCAGCCTTCAGTTCCTCGATCGTCCCAGCAGCCGTAGCTTGGTCGAGGATCTGTTCCTCGGCGGCTTCAACTTCAGTGTCCGGGGCGTCTTCAAGGAGGTCCTCGACTTCCTCATCGTCTAACGGCTTGACCCAGGTCGCGATTGCTGTCGCTACAACTCCACGTTGAAGCGTCTCAAGTTCCCGCAGGCGCTTCTCCAGTCTCTCACGACGTCTGCGCAGCGACTGGTAGATGGCCTCGGGCGAAGAGGCCAGACGACGCTGGAGCATGGTCAGTGCGAAACCGACGGTGCCTGCCCGTTTTTCGTTCTGCAGCGCCTCGGCCCTGTTGAACTCCTCGCGGACGTACTCGGTGACGACTTTGTAGAGTTCTGCCTCCTTGTCGGAGAGGAGGTAGGGAACGGTGTAGGCGATGCGCTCAGGAAAGAGTGGCGTGCCATCGAACTTGAGCAGTTTTTCTTTCACCATCCGCCGCATCAGGTCCTCGACGGCTACGGTATGAGCGCCGTCCCGAAACCTGCCCTCGAACCGATCACCATCCAGCAGGGCGAGGAAGAGCTGGAAATCGGCCTCCTTGCCGTTGTGCGGCGTGGCAGTCATGAGCAGGAAATGCCGAGTGAGGGTCGAGAGCAGCTGGCCCAGCTTGTAGCGCTTGGTGTACTTGGCCTCCCCGCCGAAGAACGTCGCCGAGAGCTTGTGGGCCTCGTCGCAGATAACTAGGTCCCAGAGGCAGTCCGGAGCCTTGAGCTTCAGCTGGACGTCCTCGTTGCGGGAGAGCTTGTCCAGCCGGGCGATCACAAGATTGTTCTCCCGGAACCAGTTGCCGGTGCGTGCCGCCTCCAGTTTGTCGTTGGTCAGGATTTCGAACGGCAGCTGGAAACGGTGGTAGAGTTCATCCTGCCACTGCTCAGCCAGACTTCCCGGACAAACGACTAGGCAGCGCTGCAGGTCCCCGCGGATGATCAGCTCCTTGATGAACAAGCCGGCCATGATGGTCTTGCCGGCGCCGGGGTCGTCGGCCAGCAGAAAGCGCAAGGGTTGCCTGGGGAGCATGGCCTCGTAAACGGCGGTTATCTGATGGGGCAGCGGATCGACGATCGACGTGTGGACAGCCAGCACCGGATCGAAGAGATGGGCCAGCCGTATGCGGTGTGCCTCGGACACGAGACGGAACATGGCACCGTCTCCATCAAAGCTCCAGGGGCGGCCCTGTTCGACAACCTCGATCCTCGGTTCGTCATGCCGATAGAGAAGTTGGTTGGCCACCCGGCCGGCAGCGTCTTTGAAGGTGAGTTCAAGCGCCTCCGATCCAAACCAACGAACGCTGACGACCGTCACGAGACTGTCGGGAATGACCCCCAGCAGCGAGGCATTGGGGTTAATGTCCTCCAGTTTGCTCATTCGCGTCCTTCCGCTATCAGAGGATCAACCAGCGATCCAATCGGAAACTCGGTTTTCGATAACTTGTTTTGCGGATGGCTTCAATGAAACCCTGCCAGGGGGACATCCCAGTACTGACTGCGTGTTCGTAGCTGACGGAAAAACAAAACCATAATAGGGGGTAGAGCCCGAAGCCGTTCTACCTTATTTCTACCAAAACCCACCGACGCCCTGCTCAAACCTGCCTATTTCCGCACATTCTGCACACCCAGCACGTCCGGCAAACAGCTGGAATATGGCGTGCCGGAACGCATGATTGTCTTTTAATTACAGGTTGTTATGGTTGTTGGTTGCTGCCTTTGACCGCAAAAATGGCATTCAAGAGGTCAAGGGTTCAATTCCCTTCAGCTCCACCAGAAATGCCCAGTGTTGACGGCCGGTTGGCGAAAAGCTGACCGGCCGTTTTTTCGTCGTTTCGGGCATTATGTAGGATATATGTAGGTCGCTCGACTTTACCCGTCATCGCCTACCACCCGGGCATAGCGCTCGCTGACCCGCTGCTGCATGTCGGCCACGCGCTCCTTGTCCACGTGGCTGTAGCGGTTGGCCGAGCGCAGGTCCTTGTGGCCGATCATGGCCATGACATCCTTCAGCGTCCCGCCCACGTTGACGATGCCGGAGCAGAAGGTGTGGCGGTTGTCGTGGAAATGGTAGTCCGTGATGCCCGCGGCCTTGGTCAGCCGGCGCCACGACGAGCGGAACCCGGCCAGCCTGCCGCCGTCCGTGTGGCAGAAGACCAGGTCCGACGACGGCCGGCCGATGCCCATCCGGCGCCGGTTCATCTCCTGGCGCTTCCGCCAGGCCAGCAGAGCCTCCCGGCAGCGAGCGGTCAGGGTCATGGTCCTGTTCACCCTGTTCTTGGTCCGCTTGAAGGTGACCGTTCCGGCGACCAGATCGAGGCTGCCCCAGACCATGTCCAGCAGTTCCTGGCGCGAAGCCCCGAAGTCCAGCGACAAAAGGACCATGGGCAGCACGTACTTCCTGAACCCAGGGGCCTTGGCCGCCCGAACCAGCCGGTCGGCTTCCGCGGGATCGAGGCGATCTACAGCGGCGCATTCCTTCTTGTCATGGCACAGGCAAGCCGAGGTTTTCGAAACAATGGATGCCTTTACTGCTTGGGTCTGTGGCATTCCGCCATGACATCTGCCTGCACGAATTTGAATCTGACGACATTTATGTCCAATATTGAACGCGTATAAAGTCGGTATTTGTCACTATATGACCGCACTACAGCGGCAAGTTGACTTCACAGCACGCTCGACAACAGCATAATTTCAGCCATGTTGCCATAAAAATGAAATACAAGCGATGTCACAAGGCAGATTCATTCTTTTTCCGCAATATCCTGCCTAGAGCAGATTCAGCTCGGACTTGTAGCGCTTGAGCATGATGCTCGTTTCCACGTTCTTGACGCCTTTTATAGTATAGATATCCTTGCGCAGGAACTCGGCCAGGTGGGTGTTGTCCTTGAGCAGGGCGTGGGCGTGAAGCTTGGTGCCCCCGGTCATGAGGTAGACCACGATGATTTCCGGGTGTTCTGAGAGCTTCTGGGCAACGTAGTCGATGTGTTTGGGGGTGACCTCGATGTCGAAGAAGGCCGAGCAGACCCAGCCCACCGAAAGATTGTCGATGAGGGCGATGAAGCCCCGGATGACGCCCTTCTCCTTCAGCCTGTTCAGCCGGTCGCTGGCGCCCACGCGCGACAGCCCCACGTGCCGCGCCAGCTCGGCGATGGCCACGCGCCCGTCCTTTTTCAGCAACTCGATCAGTTTGTGGTCGATCTCGTCCAATTCAACCATGTCCTTCTCCATGACGGCGATGGCCCGCCTGTCGCCGGGTGTCGCTTCGTAAGCTTCCACCACTGATTCGGAGTCGTTTCAACAGAAATGCCGCCTGCGAAGACTGCCTGCGGCCACGCCTGTGGCTAGCGTATTTCGCCGGGGATGGAAAGGGCCGGGGGGCAACGCTCGCCATCCCTTGCCATATGTTAAGTTTTTAATCAAATTAAGTGTCGATTAGAAGATTATTTTAGTATTTTTCTTTACATTTGAAAAAAGCAGGAATAGACATTCCTGACCGGCCAGGATCGGCCCCGGGTCGGTCGAGTCCAGAGTCACGCGAGGAGGCCTTGCATGCGAGAGATTCGGTTTCACGGGAAAGGCGGGCAGGGGACCGTGCAGGCCTGCCGGCTGCTGGCCAAGGTCCTGATTCTGAGCGGACGCCACGCCCAGTTCATCCCGGCCTTCGGCGTCGAGCGCAAGGGGTCGCCGGTCTACGGCTACTTCCGCATCTCCGACGACCGCCCCATCCGTAGCAACTCCCAGGTCTACCATCCGGACCTGGTGGTGGTCATGGACGACAGCCTGCTGCACATCGTCGACGTCTTCGAGGGCGCCGTAAACGGAGCGGAGCTGCTCATCAACACCAAAAAAGACGCGGCCGAGCTGGGCATCCCGGCGGCCATCGGCCGCATCGGCCGGGTGGACGCCTTCGGCATCGCCGCCGAGGTCATCGGCAGGGACATCCCCAACACGACCATGCTCGGCGCCATCGCGGCCTTCGTGCCGGGAGTGGACGCCGAGCGTCTGTTCACGCTGGTCGGGGGCAAGTTCGGTGAGAAGAACGTGCTCGCCGCGCGCCGGGGCTTTGCCGAGCTCCGGGTGGACGAGCGGGCCACGGCCTAGTGGAGGAGCAAGATATGCGACGACTGCCCATCGGCCGCGACGGAATGTACGTCATCGACACCGGGTCGTGGCGCCAGTTCCGGCCGGTCGTCCGCCAGGCGGACTGCACCCGCTGCGGCATCTGCCTGATGTACTGCCCGGTGAACGCGGTCAGAATGTCCGACGGCGAGGTCAGCTTCGACCTCACCTATTGCAAGGGCTGCGGCATCTGCAAAATCGAATGCCCGAAAAAGGCCATCGACTGGGTCGAGGAGGGATGCTGATGGCACGCCTTGATGCGCTTACCGGAAACGAATGCGCGGCCCAGGCCGCGAGGCTGTGCCGCGTGGATACCGTGGTCGGCTATCCCATCACCCCACAATCCTCGGTGGTCGAGTCGATCGCCGCCATGGTCGCCAATGGCAAGATGTCTTCGAAGTTCATCACCCCCGAGTCCGAACACTCGGTGATGAGCATCCTGAAGGGCGCGGGCATGATGGGCGAGCGGGTCTTCACCGCCACCTCGGGACAGGGGCTGGCCTACATGTACGAGCCCTACTTCAGCATGTCCACGGCCCGCATCCCCATGGTCATGGCCCTGGCCACCCGGGAGATGATCTCCCCGGTCACGGTCTGGAGCGGCATGCAGGACGCCCACTCGGTGCGCGACGCCGGCTGGATCCACCTCTACGCCGCTGACAACCAGGAGATCCTGGACAGCATCATCCAGGGCTACCTGATCGCCGAGCACCCCGACGTGATCATCCCGGTGCACGTCTGCTACGACGGCTTCTACCTCTCCCACCAGACCGCCGAGGTCGTGGTGCCGGACCAGGAGGCGGTGGACGCCTTCCTGCCGCCCTGCGCGCTGACCCAGATGCTCGACGTGAACGACCCGGCCATGGTCGACAGCAACACCCCCGGCGACCTGATGATGGAGTACCGCGAGGACCATCTGGCCAGCATGCGCCGGGCGCTCGACGTGGTCGCCGAGGTGGACGCGGCCTTTGCCGCCGGCTTCGGCCGGAGTCACGCCGGGCTGCTGGAGACCTACCGCGTGGACGACGCCGAGGAGATCGTGGTGACCATCGGGGCCATGAGCGGCACGGCCAAGGACGCGGTGGACGCGGCCCGGGCCAAGGGCCGCAGCGTGGGCCTTATTCGCGTGCGTTGCCTGCGCCCCTTCCCGGCCAAGGCCCTGGGCGCGCTGCTTGCCGGCCGCAAGGCCGTGGGCGTGGTGGACCGCAGCGTCTCATTCGGCTGGTCCGCGGGCATCGTCTACCAGGAGACCCTGGCCGCCCTGGGCCTGGCCGGCATTGCCGTGCCCACGCTCTCGGCCATCGGGGGTCTCGGCGGCGCGGACATTCGCGAGGAGCACCTGGCCCGGGTGCTCGATCTGATCCACGACTGCGCGCTCGCCGGCCGCTCGCGCCAGGACGCGGTCTGGATGAACCATGAGCTGCTTTCTGCCCAGAGGAGGTGAGGACTATGACCGTGGTTGAATTTCTGGCCCAGGCCGAGGACCTGGTCTCGCCGGGGCTGTCGGCCTGCCAGGGGTGCGCGGCCGAGCTCGCCCTGCGCACGGCCATGAAGGTCATCGGGCCGAAAAGCGTGGTCGGCATCCCGCCCGGCTGCGTGGCCGGCTTCGGCGCGCCCGGCTGGGGGCTGAAAACAGGGATGAAGGTGCCGGTGTGCATGCCCCTTCTGGGCAACAGCGCCTCGCTCATGTCCGGCATCAAGCAGGCCTACGCCGCCAAGGACCCCGAGGTCCGGGTGGTGGCCTTTGCCGGCGACGGCGCGACCGTGGACGCCGGCTTCCAGTGCCTGTCCGCCGCGGCCGAGCGCAGGGAGAACATCATCTACATCTGCTACGACAACGAAGGCTACATGAACACGGGCTTCCAGAAGAGCGGCACCACGCCCCACGGCGCGCACATGTCCACCACGCCGTCGGGCAGCTGCAGCCAAGGCAACGCCGCCTTCAAGAAGGATCTGCCGCTGATGCTGGCCATGCAGGACGCGGCCTACGTGGCCACGCTCTCGGTCTCCCACATCCCGGACTTCGTGGACAAGCTGAAAAAGGCCTGCGAGGTGACGGACGGATTGTCCTACCTGCATATCCTCTCGCCCTGCCCCACGGGCTGGGGGACCACGCCCGAGCTGTCCATCGAGTACGCCCGCAAGGCGGTTGAAACCCTCTACTTCCCGCTCTACGAATATTCTCGCGGCACCTTCACCATCTCCAAACCCACTCTGCGGGCCGCGGCGAAAGCCAAACCCGTATCTGAGTTCCTGGCCGGGCAACGCCGCTTCCGCCACCTCTGCGAGGCGGACGCCTTGGCCCTGCAGGAGCACGTTGACAGGAAATGGGGCATCCTCTCCAGGCTGGCCGGATAGCCGGGGGGACCCAGGAATAGGTTGAGAAGAGCCTTTCACCGGGACCCGGCACGAACCGGGCCGCCGTGCGAAACCCAAGGAGGATCCGCAATGACCGTACGGAACATCACCTGGCCGGTAGCCATCACCGGGATGCTCATCGTCGCGCTCCTGACCTATGCGGGCAAGCTGCCGAACAACGTCATGGGCGCCTACGGGCTCATGTTCATCCTCGGCCTGGTCTTCGGCGAGATCGGCACCCGGGTGAAATTTATCAACAACTGGCTCGGCGGCGGCCCGATCATGTGCATCTTCGGGCCGGCCTTGATGCTCTATTTCGGCATCCTGCCGGAATACACCATCAAGCTGATGAAGGATTTCATGAACTCCTCGCCGAGCTTCTTCGACTTCTTCATCACCTTCCTCATCTGCGGCGCCATGCTTTCGCTCTCGCGCCGCATCCTGGTCCAGTCCACGATCAAGTTCCTGCCGACGATCATCGGCGGGCTGCTCGTCTCGGCCGGGTTCGCGGCCATCGCCGGCGCCGTCACCGGCTTCGGCGCGACCAAGGCGATCATGATCCTGGCCGTGCCGATCATGGGCGGGGGGGTCGGCGCCGGCGCCCTGCCCCTGTCCCAGATCTACGCCAAGACCGGGGCCATGACCGCGGAGCAGATGCTCTCCCTGGTCATGCCCGCGGTCATCCTGGGCAACGTCTTGTCCATTTTCGTGGCCATCTTCCTGAACAAGCTCGGCAAGGCCAAGCCCGCACTCACCGGCAACGGCAGCATCATGCGCGTGGACGACAGCGCCCTGCGCGAGCACCTGGAGGCCGAGAAGCGCCAGCGCGCGGCCATGCCCATCACCATCGAGAACCTGGGCGTGGGCTTCTTCGTCAGCGTGGTCTTCTTCCTCGCCGCCTACTGCATCAGCAAGTTCCTGGTGCCGAGCGTGCACACCTTCGTCTGGCTCATCCTGCTCCTCACCCTGGCCAAGGCTTTCAATGTCCTGCCCGAGCGCCTCGAGGTCTGCACCATCCAGTGGTCCCATACCTGGGTCAAGAACCTTCTCTTCGCCGCCCTCATCCCCATCGGCATCGCCTACATGGACCTGAAGGAAGTCTTCGGCGCCATCTCCGATCCGGCCTATGTCATCATCTCCGTGGTCACGGTCGTGGGCGCGGTGGTCGGCGCGGGCGGCGTGGGTTGGCTCATGCGGCTCTACCCCATCGAGTCGGCCATCGCGGGGGGGCTGTGCATGGCCAACATGGCCCAGACCGGAGACCTGGCCACCCTGGCCGCGTGCGAACGCCTGGAGCTGCTGCCCTACTCGGCCTACGCCTCGCGCATCGGCGGCTCCCTGGTCCTGGTGCTGGCCGGCCTCCTGGTCACCGCCATCGGGCTCGGCATGTAGCCTCTCGACCTGCCAAAGGAGACAACCATGCAGATAGACTACGACAAGTGCAAAGCCTGCGGGATCTGCATCCCGTACTGTCCGGTGGGCGCCATCGACCAGGAAGGCGACAAGGTGGTCATCGACCACGACGAATGCGTGGAATGCTGCCTGTGCCTCAGGAATGCCAAGTGTCCGACCGAGGCCCTGTACCAGGAGCCGCTGCAGATGCCGCGCTCCATCCGCAAGGCCTTCAGCGATCCGCTCGGCAAGCACGAGAATACGGACTTGAAGCACCTGGGCCGCGGCACCGAGGAGGTCAAGACCAACGACGTCACCGGCCTGGTCCACGGCACCGAGTGCATCGCCATGGCCATCGAGCCCGGCCGGCCCCTGGTCGGAGCGCGCTTCTCCGACGTGGAGAAGATCGCCAAGGCCATCGCGCCCTATGTCAAGTCCTACGACCAGAACAACCCGACCACCAAGCTCATGGTCGACCAGAAGCGCGGGCTCTTCGACCCCCGGATCATGAACGAAAAGGTTTTGTCCTGCATCCTCGAGTTCTCCCTCGAGGTCAGGAACCTGGAACCCCTGCTGAACGCCCTGCGCGCGGTGGAGGGCGAGGTGGACACGGTCTTCACCGTGGGCGTCATCGCCTGTACCGCCGAGGACGGGAGCTGCCCGGCCGAGGACGTCATCCGCGGCTGCGGCATCCCGCTCACCGCGACTTCGACCAAGACCAACATGGGGCTCGGCAAGCCCCGCTACCAGGCGAGCTAGGAGGCCGGACATGTCGCACACCCTGCACAGGATCAAGCGCCCATCCGGCCAGGACAAGGACTTCGTGGTCCTGGTCATGCCCGCGCGCAAGAAGAACAACACCGATGTCGTGGCCCGCTACGGCCAGTACATCGACATCTTCAAGAAATACAACCCGGTGAACATCGGCGGCATGAAGATCGGCCTGCTCATCGACCACACGGCCGACGAGCTCAAAAAGCTGGCCGAGGACGAGGCGCCCATGATCCACGCGGTCTACGAGACCCGCGAAGACCTGACCGGCGTGCTGAGAGAGCTGAAGGACAAGGACCTGGGTTTCTCGGTGGTGGTCTCGGGGCTCCTCGACGACGTGCGCAAGAGCACCCATGAGGCCGGCCTTACGCCCCATTCCTACCACTTCAGCCTGGGCGTCTGGGGCAACAAGCCCAAGCTGCCGCCGGCTCCGCTGCTGGAAATCACCACCATGTGCGGCCATTCCATGATCTCGGCCGGGCTGGTGGCAAAGATGGTGAAGGACATCAAGAAGGGCAAGAAGACCGCGCGCAAGGCCGCCGAGCAGCTGACCCGGCCGTGCATGTGCGGCATCTTCAACACCGACAAGGCCGAGGCCCTTCTCACCGAACTGGCCCAGGCCTAGAGCCGCGGCCGCCATATCGACGCGGGCGGGGGCCCCGACCCCCGCCCGCCACAAAGAACCCCGCACATGGATCACCACCTCCTCGCCATCAACTTCGGCTCCACCTCCACCAAGATCGCCTGGCACGAGGGTGAGCGCTGCCTGGCCAAGGAGAACCTGGCCCACGACCCGGCGCTCATCGGCTCGCTACCGGACATCTACGCCCAGCACGACCTGCGCCTGGCGGCCATCAGGGATTTCATCGCCCGCCACGGCATCGACACCGGCCGTCTGGCCGCCGTGGTCAGCCGCGGCGGCCAGACCCGGCCCCTGCCGAGCGGCGCCTACGACATCGACGCCCTCATGCTCGAGGACATCGCAAGCGAACGCCACGGCGTGCACAGCACCAACCTCGGGGTCATTCTGGCCGCCGAACTCGGCCGCCAATGGGGCTGTCGGGCCATGACCGTGGACCCGCCTGTCTCCGACGAGTTCGAGCCTCTGGCGCGCTTAAGCGGCCTGCCCGAGATCTCGCGCAAGAGCAGCTTCCACGTGCTGAACCAGAAGGCCGCTGCCCGCCGCCTCTGCCGCGACCTGGGCCTGGCCTACGGCAAGGCCCGGATCATCGGCGTGCACTTAGGCGGCGGCGTCTCGGTCTGCGCCCACGAGAACGGCCGGCTGGCGGACGCCAATAACGCCCTCGACGGCGACGGCCCCTACTCCACCTCGCGCAGCGGCGGCCTGCCCGTGGGCGACCTGGTCCGGCTGTGCTTCAGCGGCGCCACCCGCGACGACATCCTCACGCGCATCAACGGCCAGGGCGGCGTGCGCGCCTACCTCGGCACCACGGACATGATCGAGGTCGAGCGGCGCATCAATGCCGGCGACGAGAAGGCCAGGCTGGTGCTCGAGGGCATGTGCTACCAGACGGCCAAGGAGATCGGGGGCATGGCCGCGGTGCTCAAGGGCCGGGTGGACGCCATCCTGCTGACCGGCGGCATGGCGCATTCGGAGCTGATCACCGGGCTCATCCGCGAGCGGGTGGCCTTCATCGCGCCCGTCCACGTCTACCCCGGCGAGGACGAGATGGAATCGCTGGCCCTGGGGGCGCTTCGGGTGCTCAGTGGCGAGGAGCCTGCGCGCCGTCTGGCCGAGCTGGCCTCATAAGGCCCCACAAGGAGAACAACCGGAATGTATCGTTCATTTGCCGAACTGCAGGAGCACATGGCCCGGCGCGCCGAGCCGCTCAGGGTGGGCGTGGCCTCGCCCGAGGACGAGGTCGTGCTCGGCGCGGTGCTCATGGCCGCGGACGCGCGTCTCATCGCCCCGGTCCTGGTCGGCGACGCCCGGCGCATCTGCGCCATGCTGGCCGAGCTCGGCCGCGAGGCCACGGACTACGCCATCGTCGATCTGCCCGATTCCCGCGAGACCGGCCGCTACGTGGCCGCCAAGGTGGCCAGCGGCGAATTCCAGGCGCCGATGAAGGGCCACATGCACACGGCCCATTTCCTGCGCCCGCTCCTCGACAAGACGCTGGGTCTCCTGCCCGAAAAAGGCTACGTCAACCAGATCACCCTCTACGAGGAAACCTTGCGCTCGCGCATGCGCCTCATCTGCGACTGCGCGGTGAACATCGCCCCGGACCTGATGCAGAAGGCGAGCATCATCATCAATGCGGTGAAGATGGCCCAGGCCCTGGGCTGCGATACGCCCAAGGTGGCGGTCCTCGCGCCGCTGGAGACCGTGAACCCGGACATCCCGTCCACCATGGAGGCCGCGCTGCTGGCCAAGATGGGCGAGCGCGGGGCCTTCGGCAAGGCGCTGGTGGACGGGCCCTTGTCCCTGGACCTGGCCGTGTCGCCCGAGGCCGCGGCCTTGAAGGGCGTGGGCGGTCCGGTGGCCGGCCAGGCCGACATTCTCGTCACCCCGGACCTGGATGCGGGCAACATCGCCCACAAGACGCTCGTGCACATCGCCGGGCTCAAGACCTCGGGCATCGTGCTCGGCGCGCGCGTGCCCATCATCATGACCTCGCGCACCGACTCGATGGAGGACAAGTTCCGCTCCATCCTGACCGCCATGGCCACCGCCGGGCAGTCCTGACCTCCCGCCCGGGCGTGCCGCCCCACCTCCTGGCAACGCCCGACTCTCCCCCCGCCCCTCCGCCGCCGCGGCACAGATGGCCGCGGCGGCGGCGCCGGGAAGGGTCTCCAACGCACCGCCTCCGAGGAGCCAACCGCTGACCAATTGGCGTGGGGCTGATTAATGGCTTTTCCTGATCGTGCAGCGGGCCGGGGAGGCGTCACCTCCCCAACCCTCCGCAGACGGGTTGCGCTTATGCGTCGATGGCTTCGAGGCTTTCGGGCAGTACCTGGCCGCCGTCGACCACCAGGGTCTGGCCGGTGATGTAGCCGGCCTGGTCGGTGGCGAAGAAGGCCGCCGCGTTGCCGATGTCCGCCACGTTGCCAAGTCGTTTCAGAGGGACGGCGGCGGCCATGCCGTTCACGTAGCTCTCGCCCATGGCCAGAAGGCCTTCGGTGGCCACGTTGCCGGGCAGGACCGCATTGACGGTGATCCTATGCCGAGCGAGCTCGATGGCCGCGGTGCGCACGAAGCCGAGCTGCGCGGCCTTGGAGGCGCCGTAGTGGCTCCAGCCCGGATAGCCGGTGATGGGGCCGGTGATGGACGAGGTGACCACGATGCGTCCGGCCGCGCTTTTCTTGAGCTCGGGCAGGCAGGCCTGGATGGAGAAGAGCATGCCCTTGGCGTTGACCGCGAACATCTCGTCCCACTGCGCTTCGGTCATGGTTTCGATTCGCGCCGTGGGCAGGATGCCGGCGTTGGCGCAGAGCACGTCGATGCCGCCGAAGGTCTTGGCCACGACGGCCGCCGCGGCCGTGAGCGAATCCTTGTCCACGACGTCGGCCCGGACGAACATGGCCTCACCGCCGGCGGCAACGATCTCCTTGACCGTGGCCTCGCCCTCGGCCGCGCCCCTGGCCCAGACGGCCACCCTGGCGCCGTAGCCGGCGAAGACCTTGGCGATGCCCTTGCCGATGCCCTTGCTCGCTCCGGTGACCACGACGCGCTTGCCGCGAAGGGTGTTGAACATCTGTCGTGATTCCTTTTGGCTATGGATGATGAACAGACCCGCGCTAGCGGGCGCGGATGTACTTCTCCGCCTGCAGGGCGGCGATGGCGCCGTCGCCCATGGCGGTGACGATCTGGCGATACTTCTTGACGATGACGTCGCCGGCGGCGAACACGCCGGAAACGTTCGTCTCCATGTCGGCGTTGGCCACGATGTAGCCCGCCTTGTCCAGGTCCAGAAGGCCATGGAACAGGTCGGTGTTGGGCTTCTGGCCGATGAAGCAGAACACGGCGTCGCAGTCCTCGGTCCAGGTCTTGCCGTCGGCGCAGTTCTCGAGGTGCAGCCTGCCGCGGTCGCTCTCCAGGACGTCCAGGGCCGTGATCTTGGTGTTGGTGTCGACGCGGATGATGCCCGTCCGTCTGGCCCTGTCCTGGGTGGCCGCAGCGGCGATGCACTGGGGGAAGACCTCCAGGATGTGAATGGAGGCCACGCCCAGGCCGGCCAGGTAGAGGGACTCGTCGAAGCCGCTGTTGCCGCCGCCCACGACCACCACGTCCTTGCCCTTGTAGGGCGCGCCGTCGCAGATGGCGCAGTAGTGGACGTTTTCGAACTCGGTGCTGACCGGCAAGGCCAAAGGCTTGCGGCCGGTGGCCACGATGAGGGCGCGGCCGGCGTAGGTCTCGTCCGCGGTGACGGCGAGCTTGAGCTCAGCGGAAAGATCCACGCCCGTGACAGCCTCGACCTCGACCAGGTCCACACCCAGGGACTCGGCGTGCTCCCGGCATTTGGCCATGAGATCGAGGCCGTGGATGCTCTTGTAGGAGGGCACGTTCTCGACCACGTGGGTCCAGTTGACCAGGCCGCCGCAGACCTCCTTCTCTATGATGCCGACCGAGAGATTGGCCCGCGCGGCGTAGATGGCCGCGGTCAGGCCGCAGACACCGCCGCCGATGATGAGCACATCGTAAGCTTTCATGGCGACTCCTAGCCCTGTTGGCAGAAGGCGATCATTTCCGTGGGACTGGCCACGCCGGTCTTGCGCGCGACGACACGACCGTTCTTCACGAGCAGCACCGTGGGCACGCGAAGCGCCTCGAGCCTGGTCGCGAGAGCCGGCTGCTCCTCGGTGTCCACCGCGGCGAGCGTGAGGCCGGGCAGCTGCCCGCGGCATTTGTCCAGGACCTTGGCCAGGACCCGGCAGTTGGGGCAGAGCTTCTTGTGGAAGAAGACCAGGCCGTCGTTGGCCGCGATGTAGGCGTCGAATCCGGCATCGTCGAGCATGGGGGCATTCACAAGCATACTGCGACTCCAGTGATTGCGATGAATGGTTGCAGTACCGCCCGCCCGGAGCCGGCCCCGGGCAGCGAGGAGAGAGAGCTGCCGGGGCCGGCCGGGGGGGGTGGCGGGAGGGCTCAGCAGGCCTTGAGCTCGGCCATGAACAGGCGGAGCTGATCCAGGAGCTCTCTGGCCTTTTCGGGGTGCTGCGCGGCGATGTTCTTCAGCTGGAAGGGATCTTCCTTGCGGCAGTACAGCTCGTCGCGCGCGGGGACTTCGCTCGAGGCCGCGGCGGTGCAGGTCCATTGGTCCTCACCGTCCAGGGTGGCGGCCTTCTTGTGCTCCTCGTAGGCGCGGTTGTAGAAGGCCGTGTCGCGGTCCTCCACGGCGTTGGCTTTCTTCAACTGCAGCAGGTGGGCCGTGGATTCGCCCAGGTCGCGGCCGTAGATGCCGAACCGGGCGTCGCCCACGGTCTTCTCTTCGTCTTTGAGCCAGTGGATGAAGGACCAGTCCTCGGTGATGATCGACCAGGAGTAGCGGAAGTAGCCGGCGATGGCGAAATCGCGGACCTTGTCCACCTCGCCGCGGGCGAGCGGCAGCAGGCTGTGGCCCTGCATGGAGGGATGCACGCCGATGCCCAGCCCGTCGACCACCGTGGGCGCCACGTCGCAGGACTGCACGAAGCCCTTCACCCGCTTGCCCGCGGGCAGGCCCGGGCCGCGCAGCATGAAGGGGATGTGAGCCAGCTCCTCGTAGGGCCAGGGGCGGCACTTGCGCATGATGCCGTGGCCGTGCTCGCCGTTGCCCATGGGAGAACCGTGGTCCGAGACGACCACCACCAGGGTGTCGTCCTCCAGGCCCATGGTACGCACGCGCTCCATGAGCCAGCCGAACCACTTGTCGACCATGGTCACCTTCTCGGCGTAGAGCATGCGGATGTGGTGCAGCTCCTCCTCGGTGTACAGGCCGGCGACGTGCCCCTGGATGGGCAGGAACATGTCCTTGCCCTTGTAGTCCGGGTCGTAGGGGCACTTCATGTTCGGGTCATAGACTGACGGCGGATCCCAGGGCTCGTGGGGATCGAAGCAATCGACCCAGAGGAAGAAGGACTTGTTGCGGTCGGCCTTCTCCAGATAGCCGGCAGCGGCCTTCATGATCTGGGCCGCGTGCTGGTCCTCGTCGGACTTCCAGTACTGGCGCTCCTTCAGGTGGCACTCCACCTGGTTCATGAGCGGCCGCATGACGTTCTCCTGCAGGATCTCGTCGGCCTTCTCGATGACATGGTCCTCGTAGTAGTCCTCGGCCTTGAAGCTGCCGTAGAGCCCGTCCTGGGCGTAGTACTGGTGGTCGGTCTCGTGGCCGTGGATGAAGTGGACCTTGTCGAAGCCGCGGGAGTAGCCGAACTTGGGCAGCCGGAACGGTCCGGCGTCGTGGACGAGCGCGGTGTCGATGGGCTGGCCCCAGCAGAGGTCGGCGATGGTCGTGTCGTCGATGCCGAGCTGCGACCAGCCCTTGACCGGCAGGGTGAAGCGGCCGGTGAGCATGGCCCGGCGGCAGGGCACCGTGGGCAGGCCCTCGGTGTAGGCGTTCTCGAAGAGCACGCCCTGGCTGGCGAAGCGGTCGATGTTGGGGGTCTTGATCCAGGTATTGCCATAGCAGCCCAGATAATTGAACTGCAAGGTGTCCATCATGACCACAATGACATTGCGTTTCTGCATCTTGCGATTTCCTCTTTTCGCGCTTGAGACTACTGCTGCTGTTGCATGAGCTTTTTGATGGTCACCGCGTTGCGGTCGGATTCCTCGCGGATGAAGGCCTCGCAGGCCTTGCTGTCCTGGTAGCCGGGAACAAGGCCGAGCTTCTTCAGGTCCGCGACGAACTCGGGCGCGGCACAGGCCTGCCCCATGGCCGCGTTCAGCTTGGCCAGCACATCCGCCGGCAGGCCCTTGGGCCCGATGAGAGCCATCCACTGGCTGACGTAGAGCATGGAGGCCCACTGCTGCTTGTCCGCCGGGACGCACTCCTTGATGGACGGCAGGTCGGGCAGCAGGGGATCGCGCTCGGCGTCGAGCAGGGCCAGGCCCTTCACGTCATACTTGCCGAGCACCCCGGCGGTGCTGGCGTAGATCTGGGCGCGGTCGCCGGCCATGGCCTGCAGGGCGTCGGCATCACCGGAGAAGGGTACGTGCTTCACCTTCACGCCGAATTCGTTGAACAGGTTCATGAGCGCGATGTAGGGCACGCTGC
Organism: Desulfovibrio sp. UBA6079; assembly: GCA_002428705.1. Lineage (GTDB taxonomy): Bacteria > Desulfobacterota > Desulfovibrionia > Desulfovibrionales > Desulfovibrionaceae > UBA6079. The sequence continues at coordinate 155,027 of DIXN01000005.1, read as the reverse complement.
CCACGCCCGAGGAGGCCCAGAAATACTTGTCGGGGTTGGCCTTCATATCCTTGATCATGTCGTCGAAGGTCTTCCAGGGCGAAGTCTTGTTGACCAGAACGATGTACGGGGCCTTGAGGATGCGGCCGATGAACTCGAAGGACTCGAGGCTGTAGGGCACCTGGCGCATGTGGGGGTGCATGGCCAATGGCGCGCTCGGGACCACGCCCAGGGTGTAGCCGTCGGGCTTGGCCGAGGTGATGGCGCTCATGCCGGTCACGCCGGCCGCGCCGACGATGTTCTGCACGACCACGTTCTGGCCGAAGATGGTGTGCATGTTGTCGGCCAGCATGCGGGCCACGAGGTCGGTTTCGCCGCCGGCGCCGAAGGGCACGACGATGGTGATGGGGCGCTCGGGATAACCCTGGGCCGCCGGGGCGGGCATGCCGGACAGGGCCAGGACGGACAGGGCCGCGAAGAGGGTGAAGAGCTTCCTGATCATGCGGTTCTCCTTAAGGGTTGAAGCCGTGATGTTGCAGCAAACCAGCCAGCGTTCACCTGCATCGGCTCCTGGCGAAGCCGAGGACCGGCCTGACCAGCGGCGACAGCAGGAGGAAGACGGAAACGGCGAAGAAGATCATGGCCAGCGGCGAGGTCATGAGATAGGCGGGTAAGGACATGTCGCCCTTGTAGATGGCCGCCTGGCCGATGCGGTACTCGAACTGCGGCCCGAGCACGTAGCCGATGAGCAGCGGTGCCACCGGGAAGTCGCCCAGGCGCATGCCGAAGGCCACCACGCCGATGGCCAGCGCCATCCAGATGTCGAACATGTTGCCTCGGGGCAGATAGACGCCGAGGATGGAGCATAGGACGATGATCCCGAGCAGCACGGCGGTGGGGAAGCGGATGATGTAGCCGAAGCCGAAGACGGTGATGATGGCCGCGGGGATGATCAGCAGGTTGGCCAGGGTCAGGGAGAAGAAGCAGGAATAGACGACCTCGGGGTTGTCGAGCATGAGCCGCACGCCCGGGGTGATGCCGTGCAGGGTCAGCGTGGCCAGCATCAGGGCCATGACCGGCTCGCCGGGGATGCCCAGGGCCAGGGTGGGGATCATGGCCCCGCCGGCCACGGCGTTGTTGGAGGATTCGGCCGCGACCAGGCCGTCGGGCTCGCCCTGTCCGAAGTTGTCTTTGAACTTGGAGACGCGCTTGGCTGTGGAGTAGCTGATGAAAGTGGCGGCCGTGGCCCCGGTGCCGGGCAGGATGCCGAGCCCGATGCCGATGAGCGAGGAGCGGATGAGTGTCAGCACGTGTCCCGCCCAGTGCTTGAGTCTGGGGAAGATGATTCGCCGGCAGTCGATGGGCGTGGGCGTGGAGTCGGAATGGACCTCGTAGACCCGGAAGAAGAGCTCGGCCAGGGGAAAGACGCCGACGACCACGGGCATGAGATCGATGCCCGCCACCAGGTCCTGGGTGCCGAAGGTGAAGCGCAGCTCGCCGCTCAAGGGGTCGCTGCCGATGGTCGCCAGGAAGAGTCCGCCGATGCCCGCGAGCATGCCCTTCAGCTGGTTGCCCTCGGACAGGCTGGTGATGCAGGCCAGCCCCATGCAGATGAGCGCGCAGATCTCGAGCGGCCCGCCATAGGCCACGGAGAGCGAGGCCAGCTGGGGCGCCGCGACCATGAGCGCCACGCAGGACAAAAGCCCGCCGACGACCGAGGCCATGGTCACCCAGCCGAGAGCCTCGCCGGCCTTGCCGGCCTTGGCCATGGCGTAGCCCTCGAAGCCGGTGCAGGCCGACTGGGGCGTGCCCGGGGTGTTGATGAGCACGGCGGCGATGGACCCGCCGTAGATGGAGGTGGCGTAGACCCCGTTCAGCAGGGCGATGGCCGAGGCGTTGCCCATCTTGAGCGTGAACGGGATGCAGACGGTGATGGCCACCGCCGTGCCCAGGCCCGGCAGGGCACCGATGATGGTCCCGAACAGGGCGCCGATGACGAGAGCGGTGAGGCTCTCCGGCGTAAGGGTCATCTGGACCGCTTGGATGATCGCGTCAATCATGCGCTAAAGTCCTCTCTCCGTCCGCGGGGGTTACAGAAAGTCCGTCCAGAAGGCCTGGGGCATGGGCACCTCCAGGAGCTTCTCGAAGACCAGCCAGGCCAGCACGGCGCAGAAGGCGGCGATGGGCAGGCCGCGGCGCAGGTCGCGGTAGCCCATGACCTGGAAGAAGACGGCCAGGAACAGGAAGGTGCTGGCCACCAGCCCCAGCCACTCGAACATGATGATGTAGAGGGCGATGGTGCCGGTCACGATCGCCAGACCCGGCAGGCTGCGGCGCAGATTCGCCCAGTCCTTGGACTTGGCCGGGGTGACAAGGTAGAGGACGCTGGCCGCGATCCAGCCGAAGATCAGATAGCGCGGGTAGGTCAGGGATCCGAGCTCATTGGGATCGGTGAAGAACGCCGGCCGTTCGAGGTAGGTGGTCCGCAACAGAACCAAGCCGACGGCCAGGAAGATCATGCCGAGAAGGGTTTTTCCGTTGATCCACGCTTTCACAGGGCCTCCTTGCGGATGCGGCCGATCCGGCCGGCCGGTCAGTGTCGAAAACGCGCGAGCAGCTTGCGGCAATCCTCGGTGGAAATCGTCTCTCCGGGGCGCAGCGACCAGTAGCGGCCGCCGATCTCCAGCACCGGGGTCCTGCCCAGCAGGCGTTCCCGGGACAGGAGCGGCGGCTCGGAGATGCTCAGGACCACGGCCTTCATCCCCAGCTCCGCCAGGGCCAGGTGCAGATTGCGGTCGACCCTTGCGATGCGCTGGCCGTCGTCATCCCAGATGGTGATCATGAGAGGAGCGGCTTGAGCGGCGTTGCCGGGCTGGTCGTTTCGGTCTGGCGCACACATAGTTTTCGCTGGCCTCCGGGGCGGCGGTCGACATCCGACCGCCACGACCTCGTGACGTCTCTCACATAGCTCCGGGCAGGGTTGTTAGTCAACGGATAATTTTTATTTTCTCTTGACTTTCACGGTACACTTTTGAAATAGATGGGTTTCTTAATTGTTGATCCGGCATGTAAAGATCATATATCGTCACAACCGGTCCGCGGACCTCACAGGCCGCGGAATTCCCCCTGAGGTCCCGATCGCATGCTCTTCGATGAAAAAATCTTGCAGGACGGCGCGAATTTCGCCACCCAGGTCTGGACGCAGAACAAACAGCTCACACCCGAAGAGCTGCGCGACCTGATCCTCTCGGGCGTCAGCGGACTGCCTCCCGCCGGCAAGCTCCAGGACCGGGAGGCGCCCTCGGCTCCGGGAGACAACCGCATCCTGACAGTCATCGCCGCGCTGGACGAGCTGGACCGCCTGACGGGCACGTACAACCATTTGCCCATCCGGCTGGCCGACCTGATGAGCCACCTGCTCCTGGCCGAGCCCGGGGAGGTCGTGGTCTGCCACGGCCAGCGCACGCTGCAGCTCGCGCTGTGGTTCGCCTCCAAGGGCAATCCGACCGTCTTCGGCGGCGACGCCCACCTCCTGGCCCACATCCGGGCCATTGCCGACGGCGAGGCACTGCCCCTGGCGCCCGGAGCCCTCTTTCCTGCCGAGGCCCGGCACATGTCCGTGGAGACGCACAACGAGGAGCTCGGCGCCTTCATGCGCCGCCTGGACCGGTCCTGCCCCAAGGGCGCGGTGGTCATGACCAACTGGTCTTTCCTCGGCGCCACGAGCCCCCAGCTCCTTTCGCTCAAGCAGCGCATCATCGAGAACGGCACGCTCTACTCGGCCGTGCAGCTGCCGCGGGGTCTCATCCCCAGGACTCTGCCGGCTCTCTTGCAACTCGGTCCGCCGGCCCCTGCGCGCAAGGTGCGTCTGGTGGACGCCAAGGACTGGTCCATTCCCGGCCGCGGCGGCATGGAGGTCAGCTACCTCGATCCCATCCTGGCCCAGGCCTGCGACCGGCCACTCGGGCGCCTGCCCCCCTGGACGCCGAAGCCATCGGCTCGGGCTCTTTCGCGCGAGGAGCTGGTGCGCCTGGGTTGCGACCTGCGCCTGAAGCACGAGCATGCGCCGCGCGAGCTCGCCGGGCGCGAGGAGACCCTCGGCGCCTGCGCCGCTCTGGTGCGAGGCCAGATGCTGGCCAGGGCCGGAAACGGCCAGGAGCCCCAGGTCTTCCGCGAGGTGACCCTGGCCGACGTCGGCGCCTACGGCCTGGTGACCGGTGCCAGCCGGCTGGTGGACGACGCCGCTCCCCTGCCCCGGGCCCGGCAGGTGGCCCGCCTGCGGCCGGGCGACATCCTGCTGGTCTGCAAGGGCTCGCTGCAGTCCCTGGGCAAGGTCGGCCTGGTCACGCACTGCGGAGACAACTGGCTGCCCAGCCAGACCTTCTACCTCATCCGCAGCGAGAGCCTGGACCCGGTCTGGCTCTTCCACTACCTGCGCTCGCCCCGGGCCACGGACTATTTCAAGGCCCATATCTCCGGCACGAGCATCCCCCAGATCCAGGCCGCGGACATCGCCGCCCTGCCTGTGCCCCTGCCCGACGAGAAGAGCCTGGAGGAGGTCCTCACCGTGCACAGGAAGGCGTTGCGCCTGGCGGGCAAGATCGGCAAGCTCCAGGCCGAGCTGGAGGACCTTCTGCGCGAGCCCTTCGGCGAGCGGAGCGGCTGAAGGCCCCGGGCTTACGGGATGTCGTCGTGTCCGGAACCGATGCCGAGCTTGCGCATGTTGCGGTAGAGCGTGCTGCGGGCGATGCCCAGCTCGCGCGCGGCCCGGCTCAGGTTGCCCTTATGCGTGCCAATGGCCGAGAGGATCAGCCGGCGCACGCCCTCGTCCAGGGAACCGACGGCCTGGGGCGCACTCTTGGCCGCCTCCCCCGCGATGTGCGGCGACAAGTGCCCGGGCGTGATCTGCCCGCCGCCGGACATGAGCAGCGCCCGTTCGCAGACGTTGTCCAGCTCGCGGACGTTGCCCGGCCAGCCGTAGGCCGTGAGCGCGGCCATGGCCTCCGGCGCGATGTCGGGCAGGGGCAGGTGCGCCTCGGCGCTGAGGCGGCCGAGAATATGGCGCGCGAGCAGGGGGATGTCCTCCTTGCGCTCGCGCAAGGGCGGGATGGTGATCTCGACCACGTTCAGGCGGTAGTAGAGGTCCTCGCGGAAGGCTCCGGCGGCCACGGCCCCGACCAGATCGACGTTGGTCGCGGCGATGACCCGGGCGGACACGGGCACGGGCCGGGAGTCGCCGATGCGCACCACCTCGCGCTGCTGCAGCACGCGCAAAAGCTTGGCCTGGAGTTCCAGCGGCAGGCTGTTGATCTCGTCGAGAAAGAGCGTGCCGTTGGCCGCCAGCTCGAACTTGCCGACCATGCCCTTCTCCCGGGCGCCGGTGAAGGCCCCGCCCACGTAGCCGAAGAGTTCGGACTCCAGGAGTTCGCGGGGGATGGCGGCGCAGGACACGGCCACGAACGGCCCGCCGCGCACGGAGCTCGCGTTGTGCACGGCCTGGGCGAAGAGCTCCTTGCCCGTGCCGGACTCGCCCGTGAGCAGGATGCGGGCGCCTGTCCCGGCCGCCCGGCGGGCGAGATCGATCTGGACGCGCAAGCCCGGGCTCGTGCCCTTTATGTCCCCGAACTCGAAGCGCGCATAGTTGCCGCCCACGCGGCGGGCGATGTCGAGCATGGTGCTGCGCGGCGGCACGATGAAGGTCATGCCCAGGGCGCCCCCGTTGCCGGGACCGCGCACGGGCACGAAGCGGCACATGTGCCGCTCTGTTCCGGCCGGACCCGGCAGGGCGATGTCCGCGGTCCCGGGCTGGCCCCGCGACAATATCTCCCGGATCTCCCCGCGGCTCTGCGCGGCCACCAGCTCGCCCATGTTCCGGCCGACCAGGGCCGCGCCCGCGCCGAGAAGCCTGCGGGCCCGGGCGTTGGCCTGGCTGACCACGCCGTCGGTCCCGGCCGAGATGACCGCATCGGGCAAGGACTCGTAGACGGCCGCGAGCATGGAGGAGAGGAGCTGCTGCTCTTTCAGCAGCCGCCCCTCGCGCAGGCGCGTGCCGATGGCCTCGGCCGCGGCCTTGACCAGGGCGAAAGTATGCTCCTGCTGGCGGGCCACGTGGCCGGAGATGGTCAGCGAGGCAAAGGGTCTATCCTCGTTGTCGCAGATGGGCGCCGAGGAGCAGGCCCAGTGGTGGAAGGTGCGGTTGTAGTGCTCGGGCCCGGTCACCTGCAGGGCCGTGCCTTCGAGGATGGACAGGACGAGCGCGCTGGTGCCCACGGCCTCCACGGTGCGGATGGCCCCGGCCACGTTGAAGCCCCGCTCGGCCAGCGGCAAGACCTTGTCGTCGCCCACAACCTCCAGCAGATAGCCGGGCATGACCGTGAGCGTGGCGATGAAGCCGGTATTGCGGATGGAGACCTCGACCATGCGCAGGACCGGATCGGCGGCCGCGAGAAGCTCCTTGTGCTCTGCGCGCAGGGCCTTCAGCTCCTTGGGCGAGAGGATCTGCGGCCTGATGCAGGAGAAGGGGTCCACCCTGTGCTCGCGGCTCAGGCGCCAGGAGCGCAGGACATGGGATTTGATGCAGGATTCGTCCACGTTCCGGCCGTGCACGAAGTCATCCCAGGCGCCCAAAATGTCCCCGCAACCTGCTCCGGCCTGACCGGCCGCATCCATGCCGTCCGAAAGTGCCTCGAAACGCTCCATACGCTTTGTTCCGACGATCCGGAAAAAATCACCGGACCATTTGTATTTTCATGAAAAAAATGAACACCGCCAACCGGGACTGGCCCGTTGTCCGATCTTCGCGCGCCCCGGAATGTAGCGAAAAGAGGCAATAAACACAAGAACCCCCATAAATGGAGCGAATCGCAACACATCGAGGGGGTAAACGCCTCTCTTCCCTCCTTCATGGCTGTCTTTGTTTGTCCGGAATCATTTGCCATTGGCCGACTTTCTCACCTGCGTCCGGCGCAGGCGCCGCTTTTGCATTTGCCTGCTGCACGCAATCCCGCGCGGCTGCCGCCGGGACGACCGGAGAACGACGTGAACGATCAGCAGAACAAACACGATGCCGCCGAGGTCGTGGTCCTCGGCGGCGGCGCCGTGGGCACGGCAGTGGCCTACTACCTGGCCCGCGCCGGCCGCAACGTGGCCCTGGTCGAGCTCGGGGAGTTTCCCTGGGGCTCGAGCAAGCGCTGCGACGGCCACGCGGTGACCTACGACAGCCCGCCCGGCTACTTCAGCCGCCTGTGCAAGGCCGGCCTCGACCTGTTCCCCGAGGTGGCCGCGGACCTGGACGTGGACTTCGACTTCGAGCCCGAGGGCGTGGGCCTGCTCATCGACGACGAGCGCGACCTCGAGACCGCCCGGGCGAGCATCGAGGGCAAAAGGGCCGAGGGTATCGAGGTCCAGTTCTGGGACCGGGCGGAACTGCGGCGCCGCGAGCCCGGCGTGGCCGACGACGTCCTGGCCTGCCTCAATTTCGCTTCCGATGCCAAATTGAACCCCATGCGCCTGGCCTTCGGCCTGGCCCGCCGGGCCGGAGCCTATGGCGCGCGGCTCATGCCCCGCACCAGGGTGACCGGCATCGAGACCCGTGACGGGGCCGTTGCCGCCGTGCTCACCGACCGCGGCCGGATCGCCAGCCCCGTGGTCATCGACGCCTGCGGGGTCTGGGCGCCGCTCATCGGGCAGATGGTCGGGCTTACCATCCCCATCCGCCCCCGCCAGGGGCAGATCCTGGTCAGCGAGAAGCTTCGCGGGCTCGCCTCCCAGTCCTACGCCGAATACGGCTACCTGGCGGCCAAGGGCGGCCGCAAGCGAAACGGCGTGACCGCGGACATGGAGGCCTACGGCGTGGCCCTGGTGGCCGAGCCCACCGAGGCCGGCACGGTGCTCTTCGGCAGCAGCCGGCGTTACGTGGGCCTTGATACGAGCTCCCATCCCGGCGTGCTGCGAGCCATGGCCCAGCGCGCCCGGCGCTTTTTCCCCCGGCTGGCCGAGGCGCGCATCATCCGCTGCTACGCCGGCCTGCGCCCGGCCACGCCGGACGGCAAGCCGATTATCTCCCCCACGCCGGTGCCCGGCTTTTTCGTCGCCGCCGGCCACGAGGGCAACGGCATCGGCCTGTCGCTCATCACCGGCAAGCTCGTCGCCGAGCTGCTCGGCGGCGGGCCGACCAGCGTCGATCTCGCCCCGCTCCGGCTGGAGCGCTTCCTCGAACCGCCGCACGCGGCATAGCCGGAGGCCATCCGCCATGTTCACCAAGGCCTTTCCCGATAGCGGCAAGAGCGTGACGCTCTCCTTCGAAGGCAAAGCCATCACCGTTTCGGCCGACATGACCGTGGCCGCCGCCGTGCTCGGTCACGGCGCAAAGCATCTGCGGACCACGGCCAAAAGCGGCGAGGAGCGCGCGCCATACTGCCACATGGGCGTCTGCTTCGACTGCCTGATGGAGATCGACGGCGTGCCCAACCAGCAGGCCTGCCTGCGCCGGGTGGAGGAGGGCATGACGGTCAGTCGCCAGCGAGGAGTCCCGGACCTCGCCCGGACCGAGGAAAAGTGATGTCCACCTATTACGATCTGTGCGTCATCGGGGCCGGGCCGGCCGGCATGTCCGCCGCCATCCGCGCCACACGCCTGGGCCTCTCCACCCTGGTGGCGGAGCGCCAGCCCGGCCCCGGTGGCCAGATCTTCCGTAGCGCCGAAAGCGCCTCGCCGGAGCTTCTCCGGCTCCTGGGCCACGACTGCGCCCGGGGCCGAAAGCTCATTCGCACCTTCAGGGCGTGCGGCGCCGAGTTCTGGCCCGAGGCCACGGTCTGGGGCCTCGAGCCCGGCGCGGTCTACGTGAGCCGCGGCGGGCGCAGCCGGGCCGTGCGCGCGGGCCACGTGCTCATCGCCACCGGGGCCATGGAGCGCCCGGTTCCCGTGCCGGGCTGGACCCTGCCCGGCGTGCTCGGCGCCGGCGCTGCCGACGTGCTGCTCAAATCCTCGAACCTGCGCCCCGAGGGGCCGGTGGTCCTGGTGGGCAACGGCCCGCTCCTCGTCCAGTCCGTGCACCACTTGAAGGCCCTGGGCGTCCCGGTGTCCGCGCTCGTTACCACGGGCTCGAACGCCGCGGCCCTGCGCGCCCTGCCGCTCGCGCCGGCGGCTCTCCTGCGCCCGGCCTACTTCGCGGCCAAGGGCGCCCTGGCCGCGCGGGTGCTGCTCGGCGGCGCACCGCGTTATTCCGGCGCCCGCGACATCCGCATCACCGGCCGGGACGGCGATTTCACCGTGACCTTCCGCACGGGCGGCCGCGTACGCAGCGTGCAGGGCGCCACGGTGCTGCTGCACGAGGGCGTGGTGCCCGAGACCCGCGCCACCCAGCTGGCCGGCTGCCGCCACGACTGGCACGCGAAACAGCGCCACTGGTATGCCGCCGCGGACGTCTGGGGCCGGACCAGCGTGACCGGCGTCAGCGTGGCCGGGGACTGCGCCGGCGTGCTCGGCGCCGACGCGGCCATGGCCCGCGGCCGCCTGGCGGCCCTGAACGTCTGCCGCGAGGCCGGGCGGCTGTCCACGGCCCGGCGTGACGCCCTGGGCCGGGCCGACCGTCTGAGCCTTGTGCGCATCCGCGCGGCCCAGCGCCTGCTGGACACGGTCTTCGCCGTGGCCCCCGAGGTCCTGCTGCCGGCCGACGAGGCCGTGGTCTGCCGCTGCGAGGAGCTGACCGCCGGGGAGCTGCGCACGCTCCTGGCCGCGGGCTGCGCCTCGCCCGACGGCCTGAAGGCCCAGTCCCGCGCGGGCATGGGGCCGTGTCAGGGCCGCATGTGCGGCCAGGCCGTGGCCGAGATGATCGCCCAGGCCAGCGGCATCCCCCTGGAGGACCTGGCGCCCTACCGCGCCCGCATGCCGCTTTTCCCCTTGAGCTTCGACGAGCTGGCCGAGATGGCCCTGCCTCCGCTCTAACGACCAACCGATACAGGAGCACGCCATGCGCTTCACCAAGTACTTCACCTCCATCGACACCCACACCGGCGGCGAGCCCACCCGGACCATCACCAGCGGCATCCCGCCCATCCCGGGCGCGACCATGGGCGAGAAGATGGTCTACATGCGCGACCACCTGGACTGGATCCGGACCTCGCTCATGTTCGAGCCCCGCGGCCACAGCGTCATGTCCGGGGTGGTGCTCATGCCGCCCTGCCTGCCCGAGGCCGACTACGGCGTCATCTTCATCGAGACCGGCGGCTACCTGCCCATGTGCGGCCACGATACCATCGGCGTGTCCACCGCCCTGGTGGAGGCCGGCCTGGTGGAGGTCAAGGAGCCCTACACCGAGATCGCCCTGGACACGCCCGCCGGGCTCACCCGGGTCAAGGTCCGGGTTGAGGACGGCAAGGCCCGCAGCGTCACCCTGACCAACATCCCCTCCTTTGTCTTTGCCCGGGACGTAACCGTTGAGATCCCTGGACACGGCGCCGTCACCTGCGACATCGCCTACGGCGGCAACACCTACGCCATCGTCGCGGCCTCGGCCTTCGGCCTGGCCGTGCGCCCGGACATGGCCTCCAGGCTCATCGAGGCCGGCCGCACATTGCGCGACGTGCTGAACGACAAGGTCAGGATCCAGCATCCCGAGATCGAGTTCATCAACGAGGTGACCCACGTCGAGTTCCACGATGAGCCGCAGAACCCTTCGGCCCACTGTCGCAACGCCGTGCTCTTCGGCGACGCGGGCATCGACCGCTCGCCATGCGGCACGGGCACCTCGGCCAAGGTCGCCCTGCTCCACGCCCAGGGCCGGCTGCCCATCGGCCAGGAGTTCGTCCACGAAAGCATCATCGGCAGCCTGTTCAAGGCCCGGGCCGTGGCCGCGACCAAGGTGGGCGCATTCGACGCCGTCGTGCCCGAGATCACCGGCAGCGCCCACGTCATGGGCTTCAACCAGATGGTCATCGACCCCGACGACCCGCACAAGGACGGCTTCCTGCTGGTCTAAACCCCAAGCCGCCCGCATCCCCACACACAGGAGACGATCATGAAACGACCTTACGGCGCCATGGTGGTCATGGCCACGCCCTTCAACGCTTCCGGCAGCCTGGACGAGAAGGGCTACCGGGCCAACATCGACTGGTACATCGCAAACGGCATCCACGGCGTGATCTGCACCGGCTCCACCTCCGAGTTCGCGAGCTTGAGCCGCGACGAGTTGAAGAAAGCCATCGAGGTCACCGTGGACCAGGTCGCCGGCCGGGTGCCGGTCATGGCCGGCACCGCTGCCGTGACCACCCGCGACACCCTGGAGATGACCCGCTTCGCGGCCAAGGCCGGCGTGGACACCGCGCTCATCGTCGGCCCCTACTACGGCGGCCCCAACCAGGAGGAGCTCGCCCTGCACTTCGTGACCGTGGCCGAGGGCGCCGGGCTGCCCATCATGCTCTACAACAACCCGGGCCTGTCCGGCGTTGACCTCCTGCCCGAGACCGTGGCCGCCATCGCCGAGCAATGCGACAACGTCACGTTCATCAAGGAGACCTCGGGCGACTTCAAGCGGGTGCACGAGATCCAGAACCTGACCCGGGGAACGGTCGAGGTCTGGTGCGGCTGGGAGGACCTGGCCCTGGAGTTCCTGCTCATGGGCGCCGGCGGCTGGGTCGCGCCCACGGCCAACTTCGCGCCCACGCTCTGCGCCAGGCTCTTCGAGCAGGTCCGGGGCGGCCAGCTGGCCGAGGCGCGCAAGACCTACGACACGCTCCTGCCGCTCCTGCAGTTCCTGGAGGAGGGCCGCTTCCTGGCCAAGTGCAAGGCAGCCCTCGACCTTCTGGGTCTGGCCGGCGGCAAGCCGCGGCTGCCCTTCCTGCCCGTGGACGACGAGGCCAGGCAGCGCCTGGCCGGGCTCATGCGCGCGGCTGGTCTGCTCGGCTGAGTTCTGTTTCCCGGCGAACCATCCGCGCGACCGGGGTCACGCGGATGGTCCGCCGATGTCATCAGACCATGAAAGAGGGAGATGCCCATGCCCGACTTTCTGACCTGCCAGGAATACGAGGCGCTGGCCGCCGAATTGACCTATCCCACTCAGGCGTTCATCAACGGCCGTTTCGTGCCCGCCGCCTCGGGCAAGACATTCGCCACGGTCAATCCGGCCACGGGCCGGGAGCTGGCCCGGGTCGCAAGCTGCGGCCAGGAGGACGTGGACAGGGCCGTGGCCGCGGCACGCAGGGCCTTCGAGTCCGGCGTGTGGTCCAAAATGCACCCCTCCGAGCGCAAGAAGACCGTCCTGAAGCTCGCCGCGCTGATGGATGAGCACCTGGTGGAGCTCTCCGTGCTGGAGAGCCTGGACAGCGGCAAGCCCATCCGCGAGAACCTGTGCACCGACCTCCCCGAAACCATCGAATGCCTGGCCTGGCATGCCGAGTACGCCGACAAGCAGTACGGCAGCCTCTCGCCCTCCGGCGCCCTGAAGCGCGGGCTCATCGTGCGCGAGCCGGCCGGGGTGGTGGCCTGCGTGCTGCCCTGGAACTTCCCCCTGCAGATGGTGGGCTGGAAGCTCGGACCGGCCCTGTCCGAGGGCAACAGCGTCATCATCAAGCCCGCCAGCGTGACCAGCCTGTCCACCCTGCGGCTGGCCGAGCTGGCCGCCGAGGCCGGAGTGCCCGAGGGCGTGCTGCAGGTGGTTCCCGGCCCCGGCGAACTCGTGGGCGAGGCCCTGGGCCGGCACATGGATGTGGACGTCTTGTCCTTCACCGGCTCGACCGCGGTGGGCCGCCGCTTCCTGCAGTATTCCGCGCAGAGCAACCTGAAGCGCGTGGTGCTGGAGCTGGGCGGCAAGAGCCCGTTCGTGATCCTGGGCGACGTGACCGACCTTGACCACGTGGCCGGGCATGCCTGCTCCGCGGCCTTCTGGAACATGGGCGAGAACTGCACAGCCAACTCGCGCATCATCGTGCCTGAAGGCAAGAAGGACGCGTTCCTGGAAGCCTTTCTGGCCGCGCTCACGGCATGGAAAATGGGCAACCCCCTGGACCCGGCCAACGCCCTTGGTTCCATGGTCAGCGAGCAGCAGTTCAAGACCGTCATGGACTACATCGAGAAGGGCAAGGCCGAAGGCGGTCATGTGGTCACGGGCGGCAAGGCGGCGGCCATGGGCAGCGGGCTGTTCATCGAGCCGACCATCTTCGACGACGTGCGGCGCGACGCCTCCATCGTGCGCGAAGAGATCTTCGGACCCGTGACGGCCATTCTCACGGCCGCCTCGGACGAGGAGGCCCTGGCCCTGGCCAACGACACTGGCTACGGCCTGCATGGCTCCATCTTCACCGAGTCCGTGACCAAGGCGCACACCTTTGCCAGCGCCCTCAAGGCCGGGACGGTCTCCGTCAACTGCTTCAGCGAAGGCGACAACACCACGCCGTTCGGCGGCTACAAAATGTCCGGCTTCGGCGGCAAGGACAAGGGCCGCGAGTCGCACGAGCAGTACACGGAGCAGAAGACCATCTTCATCAACCTCGACAGATAGGGTTATGGGTCCACCGCTCCGTCTTGCGGCGGAGCGGTGGACTCCCTCTGCGGCGCATGTCGCGCCTTTCTCTCGCCATCCAAAACGCCCCATGCCCCTGATAGATGTCCTGAACTGGGCCAGCACCGTGGTTTTCGCCCTGAGCGGCGTGCTGGCCGTGCGCGATGCCGGGCTCGACCTCTTCGGGGTCATCGTCGTGGCCTGCGCCACGGCCCTGGGCGGCGGGACGCTGTGCGACCTGCTGCTGGGCCAGCCGGCCGGCTGGCTCACGGCGCCCGGGCCGCTGCTGGCCTCCGCCGCCAGTGCGCTCCTCGGCTTCCGTTTCCTCGGCCTGGACCGGGCCAGCACGTCCAAGCTGCTGCTTGTGCTCGACGCCATCGGACTGTCGGTGTTCACGGTGCTGGGTACCGGCAAAGGCCTGGCCCACGGCGTGGCCTGGCCCGGCTGTCTGGTCATGGGCATGTTGACCGGCGCCGGAGGGGGCATGCTGCGAGACGTGCTGGCCGCCCGCCTGCCCCTGGTCCTGAGCACGGAAATCTACGCCACCGCCGCGCTCCTGGGCGCCGCCCTCGTCCTGTTGGTCCCTGGAGAGACCGGCCTCTGGCTCGGCATGGCCGCATGCTTGGCGCTGCGTCTGGCGGCCATCCGCTGGAACCTGTCGCTGCCGGTCATGACGCCGCGGCAGTAGCCCTCCAGGTACCCTGCGCAGCATACGGAACCCCGCCTGCCCGAGAGATTCGTACGCAGCCTTGGGGCCTGGATGCGGTGGGCGCATGCAGGACGGCGTCCCCAGAGGTGGGAGTCCAGGCCGGCCTCGCCGACGACGCTGTCCCACGAGGTATGGAAGCGCTCTAGACAGATTCAGCCCTGGGTTAGCCGGCGGGCGGGGCGCGGAACACGTGGTACTGGTAGATGGTGTAGAGCCCGATGAGTCCGAGCATGGGCACCATGACCCAGGCCATGAAGGCGAGGTCGGTCTCCGGCGCGGCGGCAATGGCCAGGGTCAGGTCCGGGGGCAGGAGACGCGGATGGAGGCCGCCGGCCAGGGCCAGGCTGCCGGCAGCGAACAGGCCTGCCGCCCAGGGGAAGGGACGGCGGCTTTCGCGCAGGGTCGGCACGAGCATGATCAGGCAGACCGCGGCCACGGCGGCAAAGGAGACGAGCCAGGGGGCGAGGCTCGGTTCGCGCCAGAGGGTCCGGGCGAAGGTGCCGGGGGCGGCCAGATAGGTCCAGGCGGCGAGCAGCAGGGCGGACAGGACGAGCCCGGCCAGGCCGATGCGGGCGCGGTTCACCGCCGTCCGGCGCGTCAGGCCGCCGGTCTTGCCGGCCAGCCAGCTGCCGCCGAGCAGGAGATAGCCGTAGGCCAGTACCAGGCCGGCGGGCAGGGCCAGCGGCGAGAGAAAGGTGCCCGCGTCGCCCGTGAACGCCCCGTTCGCCACAGGCAAACCCTGTAGCACCGCGCCGAGGATGAAGGCCTGGGCCGCCACCGCCGCGAGGCTGGCGAGTCCGAAGCCGAGGCTCCAGAGGCGGGTGCGCCGGGCGTGGTAACGGTATTCGAGGCAGGCGCCGCGCAGGCCCAGGGTCAGCACCAGGGCCAGCACGGGCAGGTAGAGGGCCGAGAGGACTGCGGCGTAGGCCACGGGAAAGGCCCCGAACAGGCTGCCGCCGAGGATCACCAGCCAGGTCTGGTTGGCGTGCCAGACGCCGGAGAGCGTCTGCATCATCTGCCCGCGACGGCGCTCGTCGCCCTCCAGGAGCACGCACAGGCCCACGCCCAGGTCGAAGCCGTCCAGCACCGCGTAGAGCGTAAGGATGAGGAAGATGAGGACGTACCAGACGTCGGCCATGGCGCCCCCGTTCATGACCGCACCTCCTCGGTCTCGGACTGCGGCCCCTTGCGCAGGAGTTGGCGGGCGAACAGCAGAAAAAGGGTGGTCAGCAGGACCGAGAGGGCGACGTAGGCCGCGAGCGACCAGCCCACGGTGGCGGCGGACAGGGTCGTGGCGCTGTCGCGGGTGCGGATGAGGCCGTAGACCACCCAGGGCTGGCGGCCGACCTCGCGCATGATCCAGCCGGTCTCCGTGGCCAGGAACCCGAGCGGCGCCAGGATCACCCAGGCGCCGAGCAGCCGGCGCCGGGCGGTGATGCTCTCGGGTGCGAGGAGCCCCTTGCGCCAGGCGATGAGGCTCCAGACCACGACCGCGAGCATGAAGGTGCCGACGGCGGCCATGATCCGGAAGGCGTAGAAGGGCAGGACGATGGGCGGCCGGTTTTCGGGCGCGATGTCGTTAAGCCCGACCACCGTGCCCGTGGGCGAATGGGTGGAGAGCAGGCTGAGCACAAAGGGCAGGCGCAGCTCGACCAGGTTGCCCCGGCCCGAGGGGTCGGGCCAGGCGAAGAGCGCCCAGGAGGCGCCGCGGCCCGGCGGGTTGGTCTGCCAGTGGGCCTCGGTGGCGGCCAGCTTGGCCGGCTGGGTGCGGCCCACAACCCGGCCCGAGGCGTCGCCCAGGGCGATTTGCAGCGGGGCGAGCAGCGCGGCCGCGACCAGCGAGGCCAGCAGCGTGCGGCGGTAGAAGGCCACGTCCCGGCGGCGCAGGATCTGCCAGGCGGAGACTCCGCCCAGGGCGAAGGTCGTGGTCTCCAGGCAGGCCACCCACATGTGCGAAAAACCGTAGATGAGGTCAGGGTTGAACGTGGCCGCCAGGCGGTCGGTGATGACGATTTTGCCGGCCACGAGGATGGTCCCGGCCGGGGTCTGCAGCCAGCAGTTGGCGGTCATGATGAGAAAGGCCGAGAGCGAGGCGCCCAGCGCCACCAGGCCCGTGGCCAGGAGGTGCACCCCGGCCGGGACGCGCTTCTCGCCGAAGACCATGACCCCGAGGAAGGCCGACTCGAGCATGAAGGCCATGGCCCCCTCGAAGCCCAGGATCTGGCCGAAGAAGTGGCCCGCGGCCGCGGAGAAGGGCGCCCAGTTGGTGCCGAACTGGAACTCGAGCGGCAGGCCGCTGGCCACGCCCGCGGCGAAGGCCAGCAGGAAGAAGGGCGTCCAGAAGCGGTACTGCCGTCGCCAGCCCGCGTCGCGGGTGGCCAGCCACAAGCCCTCGCAGGCGAAGATGTAGACGCTCAAGCCGATGGTCAGGAGCGGCCAGAGGATGTGGAACATGGTCGTCCAGGCGAACTGCAGCCTGGAGAGGAAGACCGGGTCGGCGAGATGCTCCATGTCAGGGCGCCTCCGCGGCCCTGGCCGTCGTTTGCGCCTTCTCGGCCTCGTCCAGGGCCACGGCCGCGGCGATGGCCGAGAGGTGACTCAGGCCCTGGGGGAAGTTGCCGCACATCCGGCCGCGGGCCGCGTCGAACTCCTCGGCCAGCAGGCCAAGGTCGTTGGCCACGCCGCGGCCGCGCTCGAAGGCCGCTTTCGCCTCAGGCACCCGGCCCTGGCGGGCCAGGCACTCGGCCAGCCAGAAGGTGCAGGCCAGGAACGTGCCCTCGCGGCCGGGCAGGTTGTCGTTCCCTTGGGCATAGCGGCGCACCAGGCCGTCCTCGGCCAGCTCCTCGGCGATGGCCTCGGCGGTACGGATCATGCGCGGGTCATCGTAGGTCACGAAGCCCAGGCTCGGCAGCCGCAGCAGGGCGGCATCCAGCTCCGGGCGGTCGAAGGCCTGGACGAAGACGCCCCGGGCCGGATCATAGCCGCGGGTCTCGATGGACTGCCTGATCTCGTCCCTGGCCGTGGCCCAGCGCTCGTGGGGGCAGGGGCGGGAGAGCGCGGCGGCGAGCCTGAGTCCCCGGTCCAGGGCCGACCAGCAGCCGGCCTTGGAGTGCACGAAGTGACGCGGCTCGCCGCGCATCTCCCAGAGGCCGTGGTCCGGCAGCTGCCAGCTGCGCGCGGCGCAGTCCACGGTCTGAACCAGGAATTCCCAGTAGTCGTCGTCTGGCGAGCAGCCGCGCCGCTGCCAGTGCCAGGCGAGACTCAGAAGCTCGCCGTAGATGTCGTGCTGCACCTGCTCGTGGGCGGCGTTGCCGCGGCGCACCGGGCCGTTGCCCCGGTAGCCTTCCAGCTCACTTATGGGCAGCTCCTCCAGCCGGCGCTCGCCGCCCAGGCCGTAGAGGATTTGCAGCTCCTCCGCGCTGCCGGCGGTGCTGCGCTCCATGAAGCGGCGGAAACCGTCGGCCTCCTTGACGTAGCCCAGCTCGGCCAGGGTCAGCACGGTGAAGACCGAGTCCCGGACCCAGGAGAAGCGGTAGTCCCAGTTGCGGCCCACGCCCGGGGCCTCGGGCAGCGAGGTGGTGGCGGCCGCGGCGATGGCCCCGGTGGGCGCGCAGGCCAAGGCTTTGAGCACGATGGCCGAGCGCCGGATGAAGTCCGCGTGGGCGCCGGTGGTGCCGCCCTTGGCCGTCCAGGTGCGCCACCAGTCCAGGGTCTCCTCGAGGCGCGCCTCGTGCTCGGCGATCTCCTCGGGGGCGTCCGGGGAGTCCGGCGGCTCGTCCAGGTTTTCCGGCCGGATGTAGGTCAGCGACAGGCAGGCGCGCTGTCCGGCTTCCAGGCTGAAGCGGGCCGTGAGGTCGTGGCGGCCGTCCATGGCCAGGGGGAAATCGGCGGCGATGCGCAGGCCGTCGGCCCCGCCCACGGCGGTGAAGAGGCTTTTCCCCAGCCGCCTGATCCAGGGCTTGACCGCGCCGTAGTCGAAACGCGGGCAGAGCACGAGCGCCATGTCCACACGGCCGGCCAGGCCCTCGGCCAGGCGGATGATCTGCTTGCGGGGGTGGTGCCGGCCGCCGCGGCGCATGGTGAAGCAGTCGGTCAGGCGCACCCGGCCCGAGGCGGTGGCGAAGGTCGTCTCCAGCACCAGGCTGTCCTCGCGGTAGCGCCGGCTGACGGTGAAGGGCGGAGTCGGCGCCAGGCGGCAGAAGCCGCCGTTCTCCCAGCCGAGCAGCCGGCCGAAGACGCTCGGCGAATCGAGCCGGGGCATGCAGCACCAGTCGATGGAGCCGGAGCGCGAAATCAGGGCCGCGGAGTGGCAGTCGGCGATGAAGCCGTAGTCCTCGATGTCCGGATAGGGCCGCTCGGCGCTGCCGTCGAGGGCCAGTGCGCCGACCTGGGCCGTCATGGCTCGCGCCCCGAGCCGCCGGTTGGCCGGAGGCCCACGGCAGGCCCGGCGCAAGTCACAGGGATCTTGCCTGCGGCCTGCCTGGCCATGGCTTCGGGAATAGTGTCCATGGTGCCGGTATGAGCCAGTCGGTGTATCGCTGTCAAGGCTCGCCAGTGACCACGGGGTGAAATACCGGTGACAGGGCGGAGATTTCCGCTTGAAGTATTTACATTTCCCCTTGATCTGCTACCCATGGAAAGCTGAGAGATATCGGATGGCCGCGCCGCGGCTGTCCGGCCGAGGATGTCCATGGAAATGCAGTCCGTCGATCATGCGCTGCAATCGTCGCCCTGGGAACCGGGAATCTTCGGCCTGGCGGTCTTCGGAGCGGTTGTCCTCGGGCTTCTCGGCGGGCTGCTGTTCCTTTCCGCCCGGTTGACCCCCGGCCGGGACTCGGCCGTGAAGCAGACCCCCTACGAATGCGGCCTGGTCCCGGCAGGCTCGGCCCGCCTGCGCCATCCCGCCGGGTTCTACCTGGTGGCCATGTTCTTCCTCCTGTTCGATGTGGAGGCGGTCTACATCTTCTCCTGGGCCGTGGCCTTCGACGCAAGCCCGGCGAGCTTCTGGCGCATGGCCTTCTTCATCCTCATGCTTCTGGCCGGGCTGGCCTACGTCTGGCGCAAGGGGGGCCTGGAATGGGGCCTGGGGAAACGCGGCTAGCCCCTGCCGACGGGCCGCTCCTGGCCGGCCTCGACCGCATCGCCGACTGGGCGCGGGCGAACAGCCTCTGGCCGCTCTTCTTCGGTCTGTCCTGCTGCTTCATCGAGCAGGCTACGGCCTTCACCTCGCGCTACGACCTGGGCCGCTTCGGCGCCGAGGTGCTGCGCGGCAGCCCGCGCCAGGCCGACCTGCTGGTCGTGTCCGGCACGATCTTCAAGAAGATCGCGCCGGTGGTGCTGCGGCTCTACGAGCAGATGAGCGAGCCCCGCTGGGTTGTGTCCATGGGCTCCTGCGCCAACACCGGCGGCATGTACGACGCCTACAGCGTGGTCCAGGGCGTGGACCAGCTCCTGCCCGTGGACGTCTACGTGCCGGGCTGCCCGCCCCGTCCCGAGGCCTTGATGCACGGCCTGACCGTCCTCCAAAAGAAGATTCGGGCCAAGGAGCGCCCGGCCCGGCCGATCCTGGGCCTGGCCGGCGGCAGCCAGGGCAGTACGGGTCCGGTCCTGGCCGACGGCCGGACCAAGGACCGCGACCCGCGCGGCACCGGTTATGCGGGCACGCGCCTGCGCGGCAGCTCGGTCACCCCGCCCGGGTTCGCCGGCAACCGGGCCGAGCTCATGTGGACCCCGCCGGCCGCGATTTACGAGCCGGAGGAGGGGGAAAAAAGGCTGGCGAGGGAACTGGCGGAGCGCTTCGGCACGGCCGTGCGGCCCGTTTCGCCGACCTCGGACATGCCGATCTTCGAAGTTTCGCCCGAGCGCCTGGCCGAGGTCCTGGGCCATCTGAAGACCGAAAGCGCTCCGCGCTACCGCCGCCTGGAGGACCTGACCGCGGTGGACGAGTCCGCCCGGCGCGAGCGCTCCGGCTACCCGGACTTCCACCTGGTCTACACGCTGACCTCCCTCGACACCGCCGGCCAGGTGCGCCTGAAGGTGCCGCTTCATGGCGACAGGCCCGCGGCGCCGTCCATCACCGGCCTGTGGCCCGCGGCGAACTGGTACGAGCGCGAGGTCTACGACATGTTCGGCATCGGCTTCACCGGCCATCCGAACCTGACCCGGCTCCTCATGCCCGCAGGCTGGCAGGGTCATCCGCTTTTGAAATCCCACCCCCACCGGGCCACGGACATGGCAGCCTTCACCCCCGAGGACGCCCGGGCCGCCGAGCCCCCGGCGGCGAACGCGATTCTTGGCCGGGAGGTGGAGCCCGGCGGCATGGTCCTGAACATCGGCCCACACCATTACAGCACCCATGGCATCGTGCGCTTCGTGCTCGCCCTGGACGGCGAGGAGATACGGGACGTGGGCACGGAGATAGGCTTTCACCACCGGGCCGCGGAGAAGATCGCGGAGCACCAGTCCTGGCACCAGTTCCTGCCCTACACCGACCGCGTGGACTACCTCTCCGGCGCGGCCAATAATTTGAGCTACCTGACCGCCCTGGAGACGCTGACCGGGACTGCCGTGCCCGAGCGGGCGCAGGTCATCCGGGTCATGCTCTGCGAGCTCTTCCGGCTGTCCAACCATCTGCTCTGGTTCGGGACCTTCGTCCAGGACTTGGGCATGATGAGCGCCGTGTTCTACGCCTTTCGCGAGCGCGAGATGATCATGGACGTGGTCGAGCTGATCACCGGCGCCCGGCTGCACCCGGCCTGGTTCCGGCTCGGCGGACTGGCCGCGGACCTGCCCGAGGGCTGGAGGGCGGCCGTGGACGAGATCGTGCGCGTCTTCCCCGGCCGCATCGACGAATACGAATCGCTCTTCACGAAAAATCCGATCTTCAAGGCCAGGACGCAGGGCATCGGCGTCTTGAGCACGGATGAGGCCCTGGACTGGGGCGTGACCGGTCCGAACCTGCGGGCCTGCGGCGTCTCCTGGGACCTGCGGCGCAACAGGCCCTACGGCGCCTATCCGGCCGTCGACTTCGAGCTGGCCACGAGCCAGGGCGGCGACGCCTACGCCCGCTACCTGGTGCGCCTTCAGGAGATGCGCCAAAGCGTGCGGATCATCGCCCAGGCCGCGGACATGATGCCCGAGGGCCGGGTGAAGAGCGCGGACTGCCGCTACGGCCTGCCGGACAAGGCCGCGGCGCTCACCGACATCGAGAGCCTCATCCACCATTTCGTGCATGCGACCCGCGGTCCGGCCGTGCCCCGGGGCGAGGCCTACGCCGCCACCGAGGCCCCGCGCGGCGAGCAGGGCTACTACCTGGTCTCCGACGGCCTGACGTGCGCCTACCGCCTGCACGTGCGCTCGCCGGGCTACGCCAACCTCCAGATCCTGCCCATGCTCTGCCGCGGGCACATGCTGGCCGACTTCGTGGCCATCCTCGGCTCGCTGGACTACGTCATGCCCGACATCGACCGCTAGGAAAGACCATGCCTGATGACGATCTGCGCCGGACCATCCTGAACATGCTCCAGGGGGTCGAGCACCCCCGGGAGAAGGCCGTCGACGTGATGTATCTCCTGCAGCGCCAATACGGCTATCTCTGCGACGAGGCGCTGGTCGTGGGCGCCGAGCTTCTGGGCATGACCCCGCTCGAGCTCGAGGAGCTGGCCACCTTCTACGACTTCATCTACCGCCGGCCCGTGGGCAAGTACGTGATCCACGTCTGCGACGGCGTGGTCTGCTGGATGCACCACGAGGACGACATCTTCCGCCACCTCTGCGCGCGCCTGGGCGTGAGACCGGGCGAGACCACGGCCGACGGCCTGTTCACCGTGCTGCCCACGGTCTGCATCGGCGACTGCGACAAGGCCCCGGCCATGCTGGTCAACGGCCGCTTCTACGGCCCGCTGACCCCGGGGCGAGTGGACGAGATCCTGGAGACGCTGCGCAGCGGCGACGAGGAGCGCGTGCTGTGCCCCTGAAACCGGATTTCGAGCCCGTGCTCTTCAAGAATCGCCGCGGGGACCGGCCGGCGACCTTCGACGAGTACCGCCAGGGCGGTGGCTACGAGGCCCTGCTGGCGACCGTCGGCAAGAAAAGCCCGGAGGAGGTGGTCAGAATGGTCACGGCCGCGGGGCTGACCGGCCGGGGCGGCGCGGGTTTCCCCACCGGCCGCAAATGGGCCGGCGTGCCGGCCAGCGCGCCGTACCCGCGCTACGTCCAGCCCAACACCGACGAGATGGAGCCCGGGACCTTCAAGGACCGCATCCTGGTCAACGCCGACCCGCACCTGGTCATCGAGGGCATCATTCTCTGCGCTTACGCCGTGAAGGCCCAGCGCGGCATCTTCTTCATCCGCCCGTCCTACGAGTCGGACGCCCAGCTCATCGAGCGCGAGCTGGCCGTGGCCCGGGCCGCCGGCTTTCTCGGATCGGGCATCCTGGGCAGCGATTTCTCCTTCGAATTGAGCGTGCACCGAAGCGCCGGGCGCTACATCTGCGGCGAGGCCACGGCCCAGGTCAACGCCATCCAGGGCCTCCGGCCCAACCCGGTCAAGGCCCCGGGCGCGCACCTGACCGAGGCCGGGCTGTGGGGCCGGCCCACGGTGGTCAACAACGTCGAGACCCTGGCCTCGGTGCCGCACATCCTGACCCGCGGGCCGGAGTGGTACAAGAGCCTGGCGGCCACGCCCACGGGCGACGGCACCAAGCTCTACTGCGTCAGCGGCAAGGTGGCGAGGCCCGGCTGCTACGAGCTGCCCATGGGCACGCGCCTCTCCGACATCATCTACGAGCACGCCGGCGGCATGCTGCCCGGCGGGACGTTCAAGGCCTGCCTGCCCGGCGGGGCCTCCACGGCCTTCATGCCCGAGACGCTTTTCGACATCCCCATGGATTTCCCCTCGCTCAAGGCCGTGGGCCATCACCTGGGCACGGCCTCGATGATCGTCTTCGACAAGAACACCTGCCTGCTGGCCGCGACCATCAACATCATCCGCTTCTTCGTGCGCGAGTCCTGCGGCTGGTGCACGCCCTGCCGCGAGGGCCTGCCGGTGATCCTCGACATCTTGGAGCGCATCGAGGCCGGTGAGGCGGGAGAGGCCGACGTAGCCTGGCTGGAGACCATGACCCGCCAGCTGCACCACGCCTACTGCGCCTTCGCCCCCGGCGCGGCCGCGCCCATCGAGGGCCTGCTGCGGCACTTCAGGGACGAGGTCATGGACCATTTGGACGGCCGGGGCTGCCCCTTCGGCGCGCCGGAACTGGCCGATAAGCCGGGCGCCTGGCATCTACCCAAGGGAGGCCGGCCATGAGCCGCAAGCCGGAGGAGGCTTCCTGCCGGCTGACCATCGACGGCCGGGAGATCGTCGTGGCCGCGGACACGCCGGTCATCGACGCCGCCGAGCGCCTTGGCATCATGATCCCGAGGTTCTGCTACCACCCGGCCCTGGGCGCGGTCGGGGCCTGCCGCATGTGCGCGGTCAAGTTCCTGGACGGGCCGGTCAAGGGCCTGCAGATGAGCTGCATGGTCGGCGCGAGGGACGGCATGGTCGTGTCCACGACCAACCCCGAGGCCGTGGATTTCCGGCGCCAGGTCGTCGAGTGGCTGATGGCCAACCACCCCCACGACTGCCCGGTCTGCGACGAGGGCGGGCACTGCCTGCTCCAGGACGAGACCATTTCCGGCGGGCACGCACTCCGGCGCTACCGCGGCCCCAAGCGCACCTACCGCGACCAGGACCTGGGGCCGTTCGTCGCGCACGAGATGAACCGCTGCATCCACTGCTACCGCTGCGCGCGTTTCTACCAGGAGGTCGCTGGCGGGCGCGACTACGGCGTCCTGTCCATCGCCCGGCGGACCTATTTCGGCCGCTACGAGGGCGGGCGGCTGGAGAGCCCCTTTGCCGGCAACATCATCGACCTCTGCCCCACGGGAACGCTGACCGACAAGCCCTCGCGCTACCGGGCCCGGCGCTGGGACCTGGAGCGCGGTCCCTCGGTCTGCCTGCACTGCTCGCTTGGCTGCGGCCTGACCGTGGGCGCGCGCTACCGCGAGGTGATGAAACTCGAGGCCCGACTGAATCCGGAGGTGAACGGCCATTTCATCTGCGACCGGGGCCGCTACGGTTTCGGCTACGAGAGCCGGCCCGACCGGCCGCGCCAACCCCGCGTGGACGGCCGCGAGACCATAGCCGGCGCCGCCCTGGCCGCCCTTGCCGAGGGGCTTAAACCCTTCGAGGCCGGGAAGGTGGCCATGGTCGGGGGGACTCGATCAAACCTGGAGACCCTGGCCGCGCTCCTTGGCCTGTGCCGGGACCAGGGCTGGCGCCCGCCGGTCTTCTTCCGCGACGCACGTCTCGCCGGTGCGGCCGAGTCCGCGGCGGCCGCGCTGTCCGGCGACCTGGTCGCGTCGCTGGCCGATGTCGGCCGGGCCGACGTGATCCTGGTCGTCTGCGCCGATCCGTTGGCCGAGGCGCCCATGCTGGCGCTGTCCTTGCGCCGGGCCGCGCGCCGCGGGGCCGCGGTGCTCGTCCTGGACCACCGGCCCTGCGACCTGCCCTGCGAGGCCGAGCGCCTGACGTTTGCGCCGCAGGAGCTGGCCGGCTGCCTCTCCCGCCTGGCCCACGCGGCGCTCAGAGGGCGCAAGGAGGCCGCGGCCTATCTTTCGAGCCTGCCCCTGCCCCCGGACCTGCTGCCCGAGACGGCCTTGGCCCTGGACACCTGGGGCAAGCGGCTGGCCGAGGCCCGTTTCCCGCTCGTGGTCTGCGGCACGGACCAGGCCGAGCCGACGCTGCCCGCCCTGGCCGGGGGATTGGCCCGGCTGCTGGCCGGGAGCCACGATCAGGACCGCCGGGCCGGCTTCCTGCCGCTCCTGCCCGGGCCGAACGGCCTGGCCGCGGCCCTGGCCGGCGGCGGGGACCTGGAGGCACTGCTTGCCGACATCGAGGACGGCCGGGCCACGGCGCTCCTGGTGGTCGAAAGCGATCTCCTCTCCCGCACGCCCGAGCCCGAGCGGTGGCTGGCGGCGCTTCGCAAGCTCAAGCTCCTGGCCGTCTGCGATCATCTGCCCTCGCCTCTCCTGGAGGCGGCCCACGTCGTCCTGCCGAGCCGGACCGTGTTCGAGGCCGGCGGGCATTTCGTGAACCAGGAGGGCCGGCTGCAGCGCGCCATGCCCGTCTTCTCGCCCGGCCTGCCCATGGGCCGGACCCTGCGCGAGGGCCACCCGCCCCGCCTGTTCATGTCCTGCGCCCCGGGCAGCGAGCCCCGGCCGGCGGCCGATTGGCTGAAGGACCTTGCCGGGCTCCTGGGCGCCGGGGGCCGGGCAGGAGACTGGGCGGACCTCGCCGCGGCCTTCCCCGGCCTGCCCGGGCTGGCCGCCGGCCCGGCGCCGGAGAACGGGCGGCGCTGCCTGCCCGAAACCGCGCCCGGGGCCGATGCGCCGTCCGTCGCAAAGACCGGATCTCCGGACGTCCCGCCGGACCATCTCCAGGTGCTCCTGGTCGAGCGCACCTTCGGCACCGAGGAGCTGTCCTGCCGCGCGCCGCTCCTTGCTGCCTCCGCCCCCGAACCCTGGGTCGACTTGGCCGCCGCGGACGCCGGCAAGGCCGGACTTGCCCACGGCGCCTGGCTGCTCGTGCCCCTGCCCGGCGGGCCGCTGCGCGCCCGGCTGCGCGTCCACCAGGACATGGCCCCGGGCCTGCTCTTGCTCCCCCGCGACCCGCGCCTGCTCTGGCAGCGTCTGGCCGGCACCGGGGTGCTGGTGGAGCTTCTGCGCCTGCACGCCATCACCGCCGAGGAGGAGCCGGCCGGCGAAGATACGACCCTGGAGGCCGAGCCATGAGCCTCTGGCTGGCCGGACTGGCGCTCCTTCTGGTCAAGATCGGGCTGGTGCTCTTCGTGGTCCTGACCGGGGCGGCCTACCTGGTGCTCGCGGAGCGAAAGCTCCTGGCCCGCTTCCAGCTCCGCCTGGGTCCCAACCGGGCCGGGCCGCTGGGCATCTGGCAGCCCCTGGCCGACGCGCTGAAGCTGCTGATGAAGGAGGACACCGTGCCCGCGGGTGCGGACCGCCCGCTCTTCCTCGCCGCCCCGGCCATGTCCGCGGCTACGGCCATGCTCATCTTCGCCGTGGTGCCGTTTGGCGACAGCCTGACCATCGCCGGCCGGCCCGTGCCCCTGGTGGTGGCCGACGTGAGCGTGGGGTTGCTCTTCGTCCTGGCCCTGTCCTCGATCGGGGTCTACGGCGTGGTGCTGGGCGGCTGGGCCTCCAACTCCTCCTTCAGCCTGCTCGGGGCCATTCGCGGCGGCGCGCAGATGATCAGCTACGAGCTGCCGCTGGCCCTGTCGCTGGCGCCCGTGGTCATGCTGGCCGGCTCCTTCAGCCTGGTGGACATCGTCAGCGCCCAGGCCGGCTGCCCCTTCATCGTGAAGCAGCCCGCGGCCTTCCTCATCTTCTGCGTCAGCGCCCTGGCCGAGTCCAAGCGCCTGCCCTTCGACCTGCCCGAGGCCGAGAACGAGCTCATGGCCGGCTACCACACCGAGTACAGCGGCATGCGCTTCGGCCTCTACTTCGTGGGCGAGTACGTGAACATGATCGCGCTCGGCTGCCTGGTCGCGGTCTTCTTCCTCGGCGGCTGGCGCGGCCCCTTGCTGCCGCCCTTCGTCTGGCTGATGCTGAAGGCCGCGCTGGTGCCGCTCGTGCTCATCTGGGTCCGGGCCACGCTGCCCCGCCTGCGCTTCGACCAGCTCATGCACTCCAGCTGGAAGGTGCTTACGCCCCTGGCCCTGGCCAATATTCTCGTTACCGGCGGCCTTATGGCCGCGCTGGGCTAGCCGCCATGTTGCCGGAAATGGTGAAGCTGCGCCGCAAGGGGGAGGAGCTCCTGGAGGACGGCCTGGGCCTTCTGCGACCCTTTGCCACCACCCTTGGGATGCTCTTCACCCGGCCGATCACGGTGCAGTATCCGGAGGAGAAGCGCGTGCTGCCGGCGCGCTCGCGCGGCCGCATCATCCTCACCCGTTCGCCCGACGGCGACGAGCGCTGCGTGGCTTGCTTTCTCTGCTCGGCCGCCTGCCCGGTGTCGTGCATCTCCATGGAGGCCGCCACCCGCGAGGACGGCCGGCGCTACGCCTCCTGGTTCCGCATCAACTTCGGCCGCTGCATCTTCTGCGGATTATGCGAGGAGGCCTGCCCGACGCTCGCCATCCAGCTCACCCCGGACTACGAGTTCTCGAAAGCGACGATCATGGAGCTCGTCTACGAGAAGCCCGCGCTGCTCGTGGACCACGGCGGCAAGGACCCGGACTACGATTTCTACCGCCACGCCGGCGTCACGGAAAAGGGCGAGAAGGGCAGCCATGTAAACGAGCAGGAGCCCGTGGACGTGAAGAGGCTGCTGCCATGAGCGTCTACGGGGTCCTGTTCTACGCCCTCGGCGGGCTCATGCTCGCGGCCACGACGCTGGCCGTGACCAGCCGCAGCCTCGTCCACGCCGTGGTCTACCTGGTCAACGCCTTCTTCGCCACGGGCCTTCTCTTCTATCTCCTCGGCGCGCCGCTCCTGGCCGCCTTCGAGATCATCATCTACGCCGGCGCGATCATGGTCCTTTTTCTGTTCATCGTCATGCTCACCCGCCAGGACAAACCCCTGGCCGGCGGCGTGAGCCTCATGCGCTGGCTTTTGCCCGGCCTGACCAGCCTGGTCAGCCTGGCGGCGGGCACGGCCCTGGTTTTCTCCGGCGGCGCGACCGGCGTTCCCCTGGCCCCGGCCATGGCCTCGCCCCGGGACCTCGGCCGGGCGCTCTTTTCCCGCTGGTGGCTTGGGGTGGAGATCGTCTCCTTCCTGTTGCTCGTAGCCCTGGTCGGCGCGCTCTACCTGGGCCGGGCGCCCCGGGAAGGCGCCGCGGCAGGAAAGAGCCCGGGAGACGCGCCATGATCGTACCCTTCGGCCACGTGCTCCTCCTTGCCGCGCTGCTCTTCCTCATGGGCCTTTCCTGCACCATCGCCCGGCGCAACCTGGTCATGATCCTCATCGGCGTGGAGATCATGCTGAACGCCTCGGGCCTGGCCCTGGTCGCTTCCTCATTGCGCTGGATGTCCATGGACGGCCAGGCCCTTACCGCGCTCATCCTCGGCGTGGCCGCGTCCGAGGTGACTGTCGGCCTGGCCCTGGTCATGGCCGTGCGCCGCGCCTCGGGCAGCCTGGACGCGGACCGACAGACCGCGCTCAAGGAGGACGACCGATGACCGCGCCGGTCCTCACTCTGCTTTGTCCCCTGGCCGGCGCCGCGGTTCTGGCCCTGGCCGGGCGCCATCTTCCCCGCCGCGTGGCCGAAGTCGTCGCCGTGGCCGTGGTCCTGGCCGGTTTTGTCGCGGCCTGCGCGGCCTGGGCCGGATTCGACGGACAATCCCGTATCCTGCATCTGGCCTCCTGGTTCTCTGTCGGCCACCTCGCTCCGTCCTTCTCGCTCAAGCTCGACGCGCTCTCACTCCTCATGGCCCTCATGGTCAGCGGCGTCTCCGCGCTCATCCACTTCTATTCCGTGGCCTACATGCGCCGCGACCAGGGCTTCGTGCGCTATTTCTGCTATCTGAACCTGTTCGTGTTCAGCATGCAGACGATCGTCATGGCCGACGACCTGGTCTTCCTCTTCCTCGGCTGGGAGGGCGTGGGCTTCTGCTCGTTCGCCCTCATCGGCTTCTGGTCCGAGGACGCGGCCAACGTGGCCGCCGGCCGCAAGGCTTTCATCCTGACGCGCATCGGAGACGTGGCCTATCTCGTGGCCCTGGCCCTGATCGTCACCAGCCTGGCCAGCACATCCCTCACCGAGCTGAACGCCAGGGCTGGGCTCCTGGCTCCGGACATGGTCACGCTCCTGGGGCTTCTCTTTCTCTTCGCCGCCTGCGGCAAGTCGGCCCAGCTGCCGCTCCTGGTCTGGCTGCCCGACGCCATGGCCGCCCCCACGCCCGTCTCGGCCCTCATCCACGCCGCGACCATGGTCACCGCCGGGGTCTACCTGCTCATGCGCCTGGCGCCCATGATCAGCCTGTCCCCCGCGGCCATGCTCGCCATCGCCGCCATCGGCGCGCTCACGGCCTTTTTCGCCGCCTGCGCAGCCCTGGCCCAGCACGACGTGAAGCGCGTGCTGGCCTGGTCCACCGTCAGCCAGGTCGGCTACATGTTCCTGGGCCTGGGCGCCGGCGACCTGACCGGGAGCTTCTTCCACCTCCTCGTCCATGCCTTCTTCAAGTCGCTCCTGTTCCTCGGGGCCGGTTGCATGATCACGGCCATGCACGATGACCATGATATCTTCCGCATGGGCGCGCGGCTGAGGCGTCACGCGCCCGGGGTCTTCGCGGCCATGGTCATGGGCGCGTGCGCGCTCGGCGGCGTGCCTCCGGCCGGCGGCTTCTTCAGCAAGGGCCGCATCCTCTTTGCGGCCTTCACGGCCCCGGGCCTGGCCGAGCGCCTGCTCTGGGTCCTGGCCACGGCCGCGGCTCTGCTCACCGTGCTCTATGCCTTCCGCCTCGTCTTCGTGGCCTTTTTCGGCCAGCCGGCCGGGCAGGGCGGCCCGGAGGCGCTCGCGCCCGTGCCGAAGCTCATGCTCGCCATGCTCTGGCCGCTGGCGCTCCTGGCCCTGGCCGGCGGCGCGCTGAACCTGCCCGGCGAGGCCCCCTGGTCCGGCTGGCTCGGCCACGTGCTTGCCGGCGTGCCCGGCGTCGCCGCCCTGCCGGAAGACAACGAGGCCCTGGTCTCGGCCCTCGACGCCCTCATCAGCCTGGCCGGCCTGCTGCTCGCCTGGCGGCTGTGGGGGCCGAAGAATCTCATGGATTGGCGCCGCCCGGCGGCCCTGGCCCCGCGGGTCCACGCCTTCTTCCTGTCGGGCTGGAAGCTCGACGCACTCTACCTCGCGGCCGTGGCGCGGCCCTACCAGGCCCTGGCCCTCTGGCTCTGGCGCGACGTGGACGGCCGCGGCCTGGACGGCCTGGCCCTGGGCGCCGCAAACCTCGCCGGAAACGCCTCGCGGAGCCTCCGGCGCCTGGCCACGGGCCGGGTCACCGCCACCCTGGTCATGTTCGCCCTGGGCCTGGCCCTCATCCTGCTCATCTTCAGCGTGAGGGCGGCATGAACCCGGGCGCGGCGACGACCGTCTTCCCGGCCTTGAGCGCCCTGCTCATCCTGCCGCTCGCCGGTGCGCTCGTCGCCCTGGCGCTCTCCCGGGACGCCGCAAGCTGCCGCCGCCTGGCCCTGGGAGTAAGCCTGGCCGAGCTGGCCCTCATCCTCGCGCTGCCGCTCCTGAACGGCCCCGGCCCGCTGCACCTCGCCGAGGACTTCGCCTGGATTTCGGCCATGGGCGCGCGCTACCATCTCGGCCTCGACGGCCTGTCCTACGTGCTCGTGCTGCTCACCGCCGTGCTCCAGGTCCTGGCAGTGCTCGTTTCCTGGCGCGAAGTTGAGCGCAGCGTCGGGTTCTACTTCTTCTGCCTGCTCGCGTCACAGGCCTCGGCCAACGGCATCTTCCTGGCTCGCGACCTGTTTTTGTTCGCGCTCTTCTGGGAATTCCAGCTCGTGCCCATGTTTCTGCTCATCGGCGTCTTCGGCCACGAGGAGAAACGGGCCGCCGCCGCCAAATTCCTCATCTTCAGCCTGGCCGGGGGGCTGGCCATGCTCCTGGCCATCGCCGGCCTGGGCCTGGCCCAGGCCGGGTCCACGGGCCTGCCGAATTTCTCCCTGGCCGCGCTCCTGGCGCAGCCCGTGTCGCCCGGGCTCCAGCTCTGGCTCTTCACCGGATTCCTGCTGGCCGTGGCGGTCAAGGTGCCCATCCTGCCCCTGCACACCTGGCTGCCCGACGCTCACACCCAGGCGCCCACCGCCGGCAGCCTGATCCTGGCAGGCGTGCTGCTGAAAACCGGGGCCTACGCCCTCATCCGCCTGGCCCTGCCGCTCTTTCCCGCGGCCGCGCAGGCCGCCCTGCCCGTACTCATGTTCGTCGGGCTCCTCGGGCTTTTCTACGCCTCCTGGATCGCCCTGGCCCAGACCGACGCCAAGCGCCTGGTGGCCTATTCGAGCATCGGCCACATGAGCCTGGTGGTGCTGGGAGCGGCCGCTGGCAGCCCCCTGTCCCTCACCGGGTCCATGTTCCAGATGCTCGGCCACGCGCTTTCCACCGGCGGCCTGTTCCTCATGGTCGGCATGCTCTCCGAGCGCGCAGGCTCCCGCGAGCTGGCCGACTTCGGCGGCCTGTGGCGGACCATGCCCGTGTTCGGCGCCTTTTTCCTCTTTTTTTGCCTGGCTGCGGCCGGCCTGCCGGGCCTGTGCAACTTCCCCGGCGAGTTCATGATCATCGTCGGCACCTTCAAGGACCATCCGGCCGCCGGTGCCGCGGCCTTTGCCGGGCTCGTGCTGACGCTGGTCTACGTCCTGCGCCTGGCCGCAGCGGTCATCTTCGGCCGGCCAGGGAAAAAGGCGCGCCATCCGGATATGACCTTTCGCGAGGTGCTCATCCTGTCCGGGCTCACAGCCCTGATCCTCCTCCTGGGCCTGCATCCCCAGCCGGTCCTCGACCTCCTCACGCCGGCCGTCACCGAGCTCCTGGGCGCGCGCGAAGGCCTGCCATGAGCGATTGGTTCTATCTTCTGCCCCAAGCCATCCTCTGCGCCGGAGGGCTTGCCGCCCTGGGCCTGGGAGCCGTGCTCCTGCGCCCGGCCCCGGGCCTGCAGCTGGGCGGCGCGCTCCTCTTCCTTGCCGCCGCCGGGGCGATTGTCCTGGCGCTTCCGGCCGCCGGCCCGGTGCTGGACGACATGCTGGCCTTTGATGGCATCGTCCGCTTCTACCAGCTCCTCATCCTGGGCAGCGCGGGCCTGAGCCTGCTTTTTGCCTCCCGTTACGCAAGCCTGCGCGGCCTGGCCGGCGACGAACTCTACGCCCTGGTGCTCTTCGCCACGCTGGGCATGCTCCTCCTGGCTGGCGCGGCCAACTGGGTCATCTTCGTCCTCGGCCTCGAGCTGTTCACCCTGTGCCTTTACGTGCTCATCGCTCTGGACCGTGGGCGGCGCACCAGCCTGGAGGCCGCGCTCAAGTATTTCGTGCCCGGGGCCGCGGCCGCCGGCTGCCTCATCTTCGGCGTGGCCCTGATCTACGCCGCCACCGGCAGCCTCGACCTGGCCTCAAGCCTCGCCTCGACCGCGGCCGGCGACGTCGCGAGCTTTGGGCCGGGCCTCGCCGGACTGGCCTTGATCCTGCTCGGCGTCGGCTTCAAGCTGGCCCTCGCGCCCTTCCACCTTTGGGCGCCCGACGTCTACCAGGGCGCGCCTGCGCCGGTTGCCGCCTTCCTGGCCACCGGCTCCAAGGTTGCGGTCTACGCCGCGCTCCTGCGCCTGGTTGCGGCCCTGCCGGCAGACGCCTGGCAGGCGCTCGCCCCGGTCTTCTGGCTGCTGTCCGCAGCCACCCTCCTGGCCGGCAGCCTGCCTGCCCTGACCCAGACACGGGTGAAGCGCCTCTTGGCCTATTCCTCGGTGGCCCAGATGGGCTACCTGCTGCTGGCGCTTCTGGCCTATCCCGCGGCCGGGCCGGCGCCAGTCATGTTCTATGCCGCGGCCTATGTCCTCATGGACCTGGGCGCCTTCGGCAGCCTCGGGCTTCTGTCACCGGTCTCGGGCGACCTCGACGCGCTGGAGGGCTTTGCCGGACTGGGCCGGACGCGCCCCTGGCCGGCGGCGGTCCTGGCCGTGAGCCTCCTCTCCCTGGCCGGGCTGCCCCTGACCATGGGCTTTGTCGGCAAGTTCGTGGTTTTTGTCGCCGTGGTGCGCGCAGGCTACCCGGTCCTGGCCGGGATCGGCATCCTGGGCGCCGTGGTCGCTGCCGGGGCCTACCTGCGGGTCCTGGGCGCGCTCTATTTCGGCCGGCCGGTGCACGCAGGCCAGGGCCAGCCCCCTGGGCCGGCGGCGTACGTGGCCCTGGGCCTGGTCGGCGCGCTCATTGTGCTGCTGGGGATCGTCCCGGGACCACTCCTGGGCCTTTTGCGCTGAGCCCCGGCAAAGCGCCGGCATGGCCTGTCCGCATGGGCTGCTGCCACCCGGGCAACGTACGCGAGCTCGAAAACATCGTCGAGTGCGCCGTGGCCCTGACCGACAGGAGCTCGTCCGGCCCCAGGACCTCCAAGAGTTGGAGTCCGACACCGTGGACGGCGGGGGGTCCATTGCCGGCGCCGCGGTCCGGTGGCTGCGCGACGGCCCGGGCCGGGCAGGGGGTCGAGCCGGCGGAGTGAAGGGCGCCCGTTGCGTCAGATGACGCCCGTTCCGAGCAGCAGGGCGATGAGCAGAAGCATGGCCGCGACGACGTACCGGACGGTGCTGATGGTCACGCGCTTGATGAGCCGGGTGCCGGCGAAGGCGCCGGCAAAGGCCGCGACCGTGGCCGCGATGATCAGCGCCAGGTTGGCGCGAACGGTGTCCGAGGCCAGCAGGCCGGAGTAGACCGTGAGCCGGGAGAAGTCGACCAGGGCGGCGATGACCACGCCGGTGCTGATGAAGGCTTGCGCCGAGAGGCCGCTTTTCAGCAGGAAGGCACTGCGGAAAGCGCCCTGGTTGCCGGACAGCCCGCCGAAGAAGCCGCTCAAGATTCCGCCGGCCGGGATGTAGCGCCGGGCGATGGCCAGGCGGTTGTAGGCCGGCCACAGCTCCAGGAGCGAAAAGGCGGCCATGAGCACGGCGATGACCAGCTTGACCGGATGGACCGCAAGCGGCTGGCCGAGGAGGGTGTAGGTGAAGAGCGGCGCCAGGTCCGAGAGCCAGAGGAGCGTCCAGACGCCGGCGAAGCTGGCCAGGAAAGCCGGCAGCCCGAAGAGGAGCACCAGGTGCCAATCGGCCCGCCGGCCGAGCAGCGCGAGCTTGAAGAGGTTGGTGGCGAAGTGGACCACGGCCGTCTGGGCCACCGCCACCTCCACCGGGAAGAACAGGGCGAAGACGGACATGAGCAGAGTGCCGAGCCCGAAGCCGGAGAAGAGCGTGAGCCCCGAGGCGACAAGGGCGGCGAGGCAGATGACGAGGTAGTCCATGTGTGCTCCGTGTTGGCGTCAGCCAGGCAAGGCGTCATTGAGGCGGATCATGCCGATGATCGAGCTCGCGGGGATGCCCGTCAAGCTGGCCAGCGCCAGCGGATCATCTGCGCTCCACCACCGGAGATCAGCGAACGGTCTCGAGGTTGTCATCGCCAAAGCTGTCGTCGTGCAGCGTGATGCCGTTGTTTCCAGAGTCGTCATATCGTTTCCCATTTGTCTCGGGCAGATGCCTGGCGTTCGGTCGTGGGAAGGCGCGGAGGCCGTCTCAGCACCAGGACTTTGCGCTTGCCCGGCCCGTGTACCCGGCCGGACGGGGACGCATTCCAGGAAGTCGCCCGGCTGGCAGGCGCCAGGGTACGGCAGATGGCGTCAAGGTCGTATAGCGTATGGCGATGACCCGGGCAGGGGTGACCTGGGTGAGGTCGGCGGGCCGGCCGGTTGCTTCCTCCTCTCGCCGTTCCTTTCCCAGGCCAGGGAAGGCGCCCTGCCTCGTCACGCAATTGGGGGTTGACACGAGTTAATAATTGGCTAATTTGCCAAATAGCCAATGACAGCAAGGAGAACATCATGACCGATCCGAAGACCATCGGCTGCGCCTGCGCCACCACGGCGCCCATGCCGGCCGCCAAACCCTCGGCGGGCCTGGCCCGGCTCCTCGGTCTGGGCCTCGCCGGCCTGGCCGCCTGGTACGCGCTCTACAGCCAGCTTTTGGCCTTCTCCAAATACCTGGCCTTCGACCTCGCAGGCCTTACCCCCGGCAGCCACCTGGGCGAGGCCGTGCAATTCTTCGTCTACGACACGCCCAAGGTGCTCATGCTCCTGGTGCTGGTGGTCTTCGGCGTGGGCCTGCTGCGCTCCTTCATCACCGTGGACTGGACCCGGCGCTTCCTGGCCGGCAAGCGCGAGTCCGCGGGCAACGTCCTGGCCGCGCTGCTCGGCGTGGTCACGCCGTTCTGCTCCTGCTCGGCCGTGCCGCTGTTCATCGGCTTCGTCACCGCCGGCGTGCCGCTCGGCGTCACCTTCTCCTTTCTCATCTCCGCGCCCATGGTCAACGAGATCGCCCTGGTCATGCTCTACGGACTCTTGGGCTGGAAGATCGCCGCGCTCTATTTCGCCACGGGCATTGCCGTGGCCATCGTCGCCGGCTGGACCATCGGCCGGCTGAAGATGGAGAAGCACATCGAGGGCTGGGTGCTGGACATCCGCGCCGGCGAGGCCGCTCTGCCGGGCGGCCGCCCGACCATCGCCGACCGCCTGCGCTTCGGGTTCGAGGCCGTGCGTGACATCGTCGGCCGGGTCTGGCTCTACGTGGTCCTGGGCATCGCCGTGGGCGCGGGCATCCACGGCTACGTGCCGGAAGGCTTCCTGGCCGGGATCATGGGCAAGGGCGCCTGGTGGGCGGTGCCGGTCAGCGTGCTCATCGGCGTGCCCATGTACACCAACGCCGCGGGCATCATCCCGATCATCGACGCGCTTCTGGGCAAGGGCGCGGCGCTCGGCACGGTGCTGGCCTTCATGATGAGCGTCATCGCGCTCTCCTTCCCGGAAATGGTCATCCTGCGCAAGGTGCTGAAACCCCGGCTCATCGCCGTCTTCGTCGGCGTGGTCGCAGCCGGCATCCTGCTCGTCGGCTACCTGTTCAACGCCATCGTCTAACCCTCACCACACCCATTAGGAGGCTCGCATGCGATTCCTGGCCCAGCTCTTCCCCGAGTTCGCCGAGACCCTGGACGACATGGACAAGCTCTATGCCGAGAAGCGCTTCATCGACGAAAAGACCTATCAGTTCATCTGCTTCGCCCTGTCCATCAAGGCTCGCTCCAAACCCTGCGTGCTCAAGCACTTCAAAGGGGCGCTGGACGCCGGCGCGAGCCTGCAGGAGATCGCCTACGTCCTGGCGCTGGTCATGCGCGAGGCGGCCGGCGCCGACGATTGCTGGACCCACGACGTGCTCGGCGAAGTCTCGGACATCGTCGCCGGCAAGATCGACTGCGGCTGCAAGAAGTAAGAGACCGTAAAGGAGGTTTGATATGAAGACCGTGAAAGTCCTGGGGCCGGGGTGCCCCAAGTGCCAGGAAACCTACAAGGTGGTGACCGAGGCCGTGGCCGAATCCGGCGCGCAGGCGCAGGTGGAAAAGGTCAGCGACTTCGCCGAGATCGCCAAGCTCGGCGTCTTCACCACCCCGGCGGTGGTCGTCGACGGCCAGATCAAGGTCGTCGGCAAGGTCCCGAGCAAGAAGGAGGTCCTCGCCTGGCTGGCCTAGCCGGATGTGAATCCTGCCCGTAACGCTTCGACCGGAGGTCGATCGCCATGACAGAAGCCGCCGGAAAGAAACTGTCCTTCCTGGACCGCTTCCTGACCCTGTGGATCTTCCTGGCCATGTTCGCGGGCGTGGGCCTGGGTTGGCTCGCGCCCGGCGTGAAGGACGTGATCAACTTCTTCCAGGTCGGGACGACGAACATCGCAATCGCCGTCGGCCTCATCCTCATGATGTACCCGCCGCTGGCCAAGGTCCGCTACGAGGAGCTGCCGCAGGTTTTCAGGGACGTCCGCGTCCTTGCGCTGTCCCTTGTCCAGAACTGGGTCATCGGCCCGGTGCTCATGTTCCTCCTGGCCCTCGCCTTCCTCTCCAGCCAGCAGGAGTACATGGTCGGCCTGATCCTCATCGGGCTGGCCCGCTGCATCGCCATGGTCATCGTCTGGAACGACCTGGCCGAGGGCGACTGCGAGTATTGCGCAGGGCTCGTTGCCTTCAACTCCATCTTCCAGGTGCTCTTCTTCTCGCTCTATGCCTGGCTATTCATCACCGTGCTGCCGGGCTTCTTCGGCCTCTCCGGCGCCGTGGTCGACATCTCCATCGGCCAGATCGCGAAAAGCGTCTTCATCTACCTGGGCATCCCCTTCCTGGCCGGCATGGCCTCGCGCTTCATCGGTCTCAGGCTGAAAGGACGCGACTGGTACGAGAACGTCTTCGTGCCCCGGGTCAGCCCCTTCACCCTCATCTTCCTGCTCTTCACCATCGTGATCATGTTTTCCTTGAAGGGCGAGGTCATCGTCTCCTTGCCCCTGGACGTGGTCCGGGTGGCCATCCCGCTCTGCATCTACTTCCTGGTCATGTTCCTGGCCAGCTTCTGGCTCTCGATCAAGGCCGGGGCGACCTACGAGCAATCGACCACGCTGTCCTTCACCGCGGCCTCCAACAACTTCGAGCTGGCCATCGCCGTGGCCATCTCGGTCTTCGGCATCGACTCCGGCCAGGCCTTCGCCGCGGTCATCGGGCCGCTGGTCGAGGTGCCGGTGCTCATCGGCCTGGTCAACGTGGCCTTGCGTTTCCGGGCCAAGTACTTCCCCCACGCCGTAGAGCGCCTCGGCCGGGTCTGCCACGTGAGCTGCAAGGCCGGCCCCGAGGCCGCAGGCTGAAGGCCTGCGACGTCACCGGATCGCGACATCTCAAGGGCATTATGGAATATGGCCGCAATCCTGTGACCCTGGGAGGCTTGGCATGAACCGCGTGCTCTTCATCTGCATCCACAACAGCGCCCGCAGCCAGATGGCCGAGGCCTTTCTGCGCCTCTACGGCGGCGGGGAGTTCGAGGCCGAAAGCGCCGGCATGGAACCGCGCCCCATCAATAAGCTGGTGGTCGAAGCCATGACCGAGGAGGGCGTCGACCTCTCGGGCAAGACCTCGAAGAGCGTCTTCGAGCTGTTCAGGAAGGGCCGGCTGTTCGACTACGTGGTCACGGTCTGCAGCGAATCCGTGGAGGAGAGCTGCCCGGTCTTCCCCGGCGTCACCCACCGGCTGCACCTGCCCTTTCCCGACCCGGCCGGCTTCACCGGCAGCGTTGATGAGAAGCTGGTCAAGATCCGGGAGGTGCGCGAGGCCATCAAGGCACGGATTCAAGAGTTCATCGCCTGGGTGCGCGGGGGCTCGGCCGGATGGTTGGGCGACTCATGGCAAATGGGCAAGTAACCCGAAAACCGGAAGTGGTGGATGAAAAAGAAGATCCTGTTCCTGTGCACCGGCAACTCCTGCCGCAGCCAGATGGCCGAGGGCTGGACGCGGCAGCTGAAAGGCGACGTGCTTGAAGCCCATTCCGCAGGCATCGAGAAGCACGGGATGAACCCCCTGGCGGTCAAGGCCATGGCCGAGGCCGGGGTGGACATCTCCGGCCAGCACTCCAAAACCGTGGATGAACTGCTCGTGCGCGAGTTCGACTATGTGGTCACGCTCTGCGGCCATGCGAGCGAGAACTGCCCCTTCTTTCCCGGCCGGGCAAAGCGCCGCCACGCGGGCTTCGACGACCCGCCGGCTCTGGCCAAGGGAGCCGCCAGCGAAGAGGAGGCCCTGGGCCACTACCGCCGGGTGCGCGACGAGATCAGGACCTTCGTCGAGAGCCTGCCGGAGGCGCTCGAAAAGGAAGAGGGCGACGGCTGAAGCCTGGACGCCACCCGAGAGTTCCGACTTCCGTCGGCGCAGAAGGGAACAGAAGGCTCCCGGGCGCAAGCCCCCGGAGCCTTTTTCGTTTGGCCGGCTTTTTTCACCGGCCTCTTCCGCAACGCCGGATTCCAGAGGTCACGAGAAGGCCCGAACCGTTCGGTCCGGGCCTGATTGTGCAGAGATTGCCGGCCTGGGCACCAGGGCCGGCAATGCGGGCCATCCTCTAGGCCAGGCCGTACTCGAAGCAGACGGCGACGATCTCGTAGGTCAGCCTGCCGCGCGGGACCTCGATGACCACCTCGTCGCCCTCCTCCTTGCCCAGGAGCGCCCGGCCCACGGGCGAGACCACGGAGATGGAGCCCTTTTCCGGCTCGGCCTCGTCGGGTCCGAGCAGGGTGTATTTCTTGACCTCGCCGCTGTCCACGTTCTCGATGGTCACCGTGGCGCCGAAGCATATGGTGTCGCCGGCCCCGAGGGCCTTTAGGTCGATGATGTCGGCGCAGGCCAGCCGGTTCTCGAGGTAGCGGATGCGCGCCTCCAGCATGCCGTGGCGTTCCCTGGCCGCGTGGTAGCCGCCGTTCTCGCGCAGATCACCCTCTTCGCGGGCCTCGGCAATGGCCCGGATGATGCCGGGGCGCTCGTCTTTGAGCTTCTGCAGTTCCTGTTCAAGCCGGCGGAAGCCGGCCAAGGAAATCGGGAGACGGTTCATCGTGCCATATCCTGTCGTGGTTCATGAAAACATTGCCTGACGCCGCGCGGTCTTGCGCGTCGCGAACCCGGGCCGTCCGCCGGGACGCCCTGGCTGCCTCGGGGAGTGGCGGCCGCACCCGGCCCTCGGTCTGCCGGGCCGGGCGGCCATGTGCTTCACTTCCAATGTGAATCATTGGGCGCTCTTGTCAAGCCCCACGGGCGGGCGGAAACCCGGGGCGTCGGTGTGCCAGGCGTGCGTGCGAGGGATTATTTTTTCTTGCGTATCTTTTTCCGGGACGCTCGGCGCGGGCGGGGAAAAGACGGAACGGCCTTTGCTAGGAAGGCAGTTCATTGCGATTTAAGCGGGGCATTTTAACAATATTGAATAATGTTGCAATTCCGTAATAACCATGTTAACGCGCCGCGAGAGGGTGGCCAGCCACTGTTTTCGCCCGTGCATCCCTTGCCCCGTTTATTGGGCCAGGCAGCCTCCCTGCGCTGGTATGCCCAGGAAAAGCGCCGGCTGGCAACGGGTTTCGGCGCCCTGCCAGCAGGACGCTCAATCGGTTTCCAGGCATGTTTTTCGAGGATATCTGCAAAAATTAACAAAATTGAAAGAGGACCCCTATGAGCGGAATCAAGGCACGTCTCGATGCGATCTCGGCGATCATCAACTACAAGCCGCAGCACCCGCCGCTGAACTTCAGCGAGACCAAGCCGACCGAGGTATTCGGCTGCAACGTGTTCAACGAAAAAGTCATGCGCGACCGGCTGCCCAAGGCCGTGTTCAAGTCGCTGAAGAAGACCATAGAGCTGGGCGCAAAGCTCGACCCGACCATCGCCGACGTGGTGGCCAACGCCATGAAGGACTGGGCCATTGAGCGTGGAGCCACCCACTTCACCCACGTCTTCTACCCCCTGACCGGGCTGACCGCCGAGAAGCACGACGCCTTCCTGGTGCCCAACGGCGGCGGCAGCGCCATAGCCGAGTTCAGCGGCACGATGCTCATCCAGGGCGAGCCCGACGCCTCGAGCTTCCCCTCGGGCGGCCTGCGCACCACCTTCGAGGCCCGCGGCTACACCGCCTGGGACGTGACCAGCCCGGCCTACATCCTGGAGAACCCCAACGGCACCTTCCTGTGCATCCCCACCGTCTTCCTTTCCTGGACCGGTGAGGCCCTGGACAAGAAGACCCCGCTCCTGCGCGCCTCCCAGGCCCTGAACAAGCAGGCCAAGCGCGTGCTCAAGCTCTTCGGCGTCGAGACCAAGCTGCCGGTCGTGTCCTATGCCGGTCCGGAGCAGGAATACTTCCTCATCGACCGCAACTTCGTCTTCGCCCGGCCCGACCTGCTCATCGCCGGCCGGACCTTGTTCGGCGCCAAGCCGGCCAAGGGCCAGGAGTTCGAGGACCAATACTTCGGCGTCATCCCGCGCCGCGTGCTGTCCTTCATGATGGAGGTCGAGCGCGAGCTCTACAAGCTGGGCGTGCCGGTCAAGACCCGCCACAACGAGGTCGCCCCGAGCCAGTTCGAGATCGCCCCGATCTACGAGTCCGGCAACCTGGCCACCGACCACAACCAGATGGTCATGACCGTCATGCGCACCGTGGCCAAGCGCTACGGCATGGTCTGCCTGCTGCACGAGAAGCCCTTTGCCGGCATAAACGGCTCGGGCAAGCACTTGAACTACTCCATCGGCAACGCCGAGCTCGGCAGCCTCTTCGACCCCGGCGAGACGCCCCACGAGAACGCCCAGTTCCTGGTCTTCTGCGCCGCCGCCGTCCGCGCCGTGCACAAGTACAGCACGCTCCTGCGGGCCACCGTGGCCTCGGCCTCCAACGACCATCGCCTGGGCGCCAACGAGGCCCCGCCGGCCATCATGTCCGTCTACCTGGGCGAGCAGCTGACCGACGTCTTCGAGCAGATCAAGAAGGGCAAGGTCGAGAGCTCCAAGCAGAAGGGCGTGATGAACATCGGCGTCGACACCCTGCCGCCGCTGCCCCGCGATCCGGGCGACCGCAACCGCACCAGCCCCTTTGCCTTCACCGGCAACCGCTTCGAGTTCCGCGCCGTGGGCTCGTCCATGTCCATCGCCGGCTCGCAGGTGGCCCTGAACACCATGATGGCCGAGTCGCTCGACTACATCGCGAGCGAGATCGAGAAGGCCACCAAGGGTGACGCCGCCAAGCTGAACAAGGCCGTGCAGACCGTGATCCAGAAGATCGTGAAGGAGCACGACGCCATCGTCTTCAACGGCGACGGCTACTCCGAGGCCTGGCACAAGGAGGCGGCCAAGCGCGGCCTGCCCAACCTGAAGACCACCCCCGAGGCCCTGCCGGTCCTGTCCTCCCCCGAGGTCATCGAGCTGTTCACCAAGTACGGCGTGTTCAGCGAGGCCGAGGTCAAGTCCCGCGAGGAGATCTACCTCGAGCAGTACTGCAAGACGGTCATCACCGAGGCCAACCTGGTGGTGCGCATGTCCAAGACCATCATCTTCCCGGCCGCCATGCGCTACCAGAACGAGCTGGCCGCGACCTGCGCCAACCTGAAGGCCATCGGCCACGACTTCAAGATGGTCACCCTCGAGGACGTGACCGCCAAGCTGCGCGACCTGCAGGTCAAGACCGCGAAGCTGGAGAAGCTCCTGGACCACAAGGCCAAGAGCACCCTGGACGAGGCCACCACCCTCTGCAACAAGGTCCTGCCGGCCATGCTCGACGTCCGGGCCGTGGCCGACGCCCTGGAAAGCGTGGTGGCCGACGACCTGTGGTCCCTGCCGAGCTACCAGGAGATGCTCTTCATCCGCTAGGCGCGGAGATCAAAACCGCATACGAAAAGGCCGCCCCGCAAGGGGCGGCCTTTTTCATGGCCGGCCTATTTGCGGATCGCCGGGGGCTCGTCGCCGGAGTCCAGCAGGCCGTCGCGGCCGAAGACGTCCTCGAGCACCGTAAGGGCGAAGCGCGCCGAAACCGTGGCCGGGCCGCCGC
The DNA here is from genome assembly GCA_002428705.1 of Desulfovibrio sp. UBA6079. GTDB lineage: Bacteria > Desulfobacterota > Desulfovibrionia > Desulfovibrionales > Desulfovibrionaceae > UBA6079. The sequence goes on along the minus strand of DIXN01000005.1, from coordinate 112,679 downwards.
CCATCTCCATGCCGACCTCCACGGCCTCGAGAATCTCCTTGAGCGTAGCGCCGCCCTCTGCGGCCTGCTCGATGTGCCACTGCATGCAGGAGCGGCAGTCGATGACCACGGAGATGCCCACGGCGATGAGTTCTTTTGCCTTTTTCGGCAGATGGCCGTCGCGGTAGGTGGCCCGTTCCATGTCCAGGAAGGCGGCGTACGTTCCGGATTTCAGGTCGAGCAGCCGTTTGTGGGCTTTTTTCCGCTGGCTGCTCAGGCGCCGCAGCTCGTCCATGACATCCTCCATGCGTTCATGATGATCGACAACAGCAGGCGATACACGTTCACCTCCCTGCGACGATAACGAGATTCGCCCCGTGGGCAAACGATTTGTCACGAACATGCAATCCGGATTTTTCGAACGGCATGGAGGCCGGTAAGCGAAAAACTTCTCCGGCCGAGGCCTTGCGGGCCATTTTCGCCGCACCCGGGCGCGGCTAGTGGTGATGATGCGGCGCGTCGCCCAGGGGGTGGCTGTGCAGGTGGCGATGAAGCACCGACTGGGGCGTGGGGGTCAGGCTGCCCCGGTCGATGGTGTAGAAAGCCGTGGCGGTCTGGTCCAGGAAGTCCCAGTCGTGGGAGATGACGATGAACGGCTTGCCCAGCCTGGCCAGGATGTCCTTGATCCGGTCGCGGGTGTCCGGGTCCAGGCCGTTGGTCGGCTCGTCCAGGAGGAGCGCCTCGGGCTGCATGGCCAGCACCCCGGCCAGGGAGACGAGCTTCTTCTCGCCGCCGGAGAGCTTGTGGCAGAGCCGCTCTTCGAATCCGTACAGGCCGAGGGCGGCCAGCGTCTCCTCGGCGCGCACCCGGGCCAGCGCGGGCGCGAGGCCCAGGTTCAGCGGCCCGAAGGCCACGTCGTCCAGCACCGTGGGGTAGATGATCTGGTCCTCGGCGTTCTGGAGCAGGAGCCCGACGCCCCGGCGGACCTCCCGGAAGTCGGCTTCCGTGGCCATGGGCCGTCCCCGGTAGCGGACCTCGCCGCCGGTGGGCGCGACGAGGCCCATCATCAGGTGCAGGAGCGTCGTCTTGCCCGAGCCGTTGGGGCCGAACAGCCCCACTCGCTGGCCCGGAGAGAAGACGAAATCCACGTGCCGGAGCACGGGCTCAGGGGATTCGGGGTAGGCGAAGGACAGATCCCTCAGCTCGAGAAGCGGCGTCTCAGCCATGCCATCCACTCCAGACCATGTCCGCCCCGGCCGCGGCAACGGCGGCAATCAGGGCGGCGGCAAGGAAGACCGCGTCCCGGGGGCCGGCGGCAGGCGTGGCCAGGACCGGGAACAAGCCGCTGAACCCGCGCAGCAGCATGGCCTGGTAGACCCGGGCGGAACGATCGAAGCTGCGCACCAGGACCATGGCCAGGATGGCCGCGTAGGTCCGGTAGGTGCGCCGGTCCGTGGCCGGAACGAAGCCGCGCAGGCGGGCCGCGGTGACGATCCGGCCGTACTCCTCGGCGATCACGTGCAGGTAGCGATACGTGAAAAGGAACAGAAACGAAAGCTTGCGCGGGACGTGAAGCGCGGTCATGGCCCGGCTGAGCGCCGGGGCCGTGGAGGTGCAGACCAGGGCCAGGACGCAGGCGAAGACGGAGTTGGATTTCAGGGTGATGAGGGCCGCCAGGCGCAGGCCCTCGGCCGTGACCGGAAACGGTCCCAGGCGGTAGAGAACCGTTCCCGGCGCGGTCACGGGGATTACCAGCCAAAGAAAGGCGATGAAGCCGTTGACCGCCAGGAGCCGGCCAAGAAGCAGCCGCCAGGGCGGGTGCGCGGCCAGGACGAGAAGCGCGCCGAAGGCCAGGACCGCAGCCGGGGCGAGATAGCCTCGGGCCAGGGCCGCGGCCAGGGACAAGGCCAGGCAGGCGACCAGCTTGGCCCGGGGGTCCAGGCCGTGGACCAGGCTCCGGCCCCGGGCAAAGGGTTCGTCGATCATTTGCGGATCGAACGCGAGCGGGCGTAGGCCAGGAGCCCGGCCAAACCCAGCAGGTAGCCGATACCGCCGAAGATCTCGGTCATGCCCGGACCCTTTTCCTGCTGGTCGAGGAGGATGCGCCGCAAGGGGGCGATCTTCTCCTCCACCGCGGCCTCGACAATGGCCGACAACTCGGCCTTGTCCATGACCAGGGCGGCCGCGGCCGGCCCTGATGGCTGCGCCGGAGCAACCGTAGCCGGCGTCTCGGAGGCAGCAACCGGCGAGGAGGGAGCGTTCGAATATTCGGAGGCGGCCACAGTCCAGTCGTTCTGGTGCCCTTCCCCGGCGCGCAGCAGGATGCGCAGGTCGAGGCCCTTCTGCCTGGCCTCGTCAGGAATCCGGAAAGCGAAGTTGCCCTCGTCGTCGGTCTTGCCGCTGAGCAGCACCTTGCCCGAGGCCGCGTCCGAAACCTCGATGTCCCCGAAGTGGACCCGGGAGGACTTGCTGTAGGAGCACTCGACCTTGACCGTGTCGCCCTCGACATAGGCGAAGACGTTGACCCTGTGGGCCGCGGCCGCCTGGGCCAGGACCAGGCAGGCCAGGGAGCACAGCCCCATGACCGCCAGCATGCGTTTCATGTCTTCCTCCTTGGGGACAGCACCGCGCCGAGCATCTCCGGCCGGACCTTGGCCAGGAAGCCCACGACCATGACCGTGAGCAGGCCCTCGATGGCCATGATCGGCAGGTGGGCCAGCAGGATGGCCTTGGCCACGGTCGAAAAGGCCTCGCCCGAGAGAGAGAGCGCCGTTGCGGTCAGCACGCCGGCCAGGAGCACGGAAAAAAAGCCGCAGGCAAAGGCCCCCACGGTCCGCCGCAGGCCGCCCGCACGCAAGAGCGGCCGGAAAACAAGGAAGCAGAGCACGGCCGGGAAGGCCATGTCGAAGGTGTTGACCCCCAGGGCCGTCAAGCCGCCGTACTGGAAGAGCACGGCCTGGAGCAGAAGCCCGGTGAGGATGGCCGGAAAGCTGGCCAGGCCGAGGATGGCCCCGAGCAGGCCGTTCATGACCAGGTGCGCGCTGACCGGCCCCATGGGAACATGGATGAGGGAGGCCACGAAAAAGGCCGCCGAGAGGATGGCCACGGTCATCAGCCGGTCGTAGTCCAGGCGGGAGAGGCCCACGGCCGTGCCGAGCGCGGTGAGCAGCGCGCCGCCGGCCAGGACCGGCGTGGATAGCACCCCTTCGGAAATATGCATGCAGGCCTCGTTTGCCCGCGGGCGGCTGCCCGCCCGCGGCGTCACTTCGTGTGACGGAAACCTATTTCTTCACGCGCTTGGGATCAAGGAATTTTGTCCAGAGCACGGCGCCCATTTCCACCGCCTTGTCCGCGCCGTCCTTCTGCATCTTCTGCGGGCCCTCGGTCAGGGCCGCGAATCCCCACCAGCCGGCCCAGGGCGCGACGTAGGTGAAGACGCCGGCATCGTCGGTCAGGACCACCTGGGTGATCAGGTAGTCGTCGGGCGCCTCGTAGGCCTTGTCCTTGTTGTAGAACTCCACCTCCACCGGGACCCCGGGCGCGGGCTTGCCGGCCACCAGCACCCGGCCCTGGAAAACGTTGCCGGCGTAGTTGCCGAAGGGCCGGGTCAGGGGCACGATCTCGGTGGGCAGCCCCACCGGCGTCTCCCAGCCCTCCTCCTCGCCGAAGGAAGGTACGACGACCTTGGTGACGTGCTGGATGTATGAGTCCTCGGCCGGCTCCCAGTAGGGCTCGGGGATGACGTAGAACTGGGACACGCCCGGCCGCGTGATGACGTATTCGGCCTGCCAGGCCTTGTGCCCCATGACCTTGGTTTCCTTCAGGCTGGCCAGGAGGTCGGCCTTGTTCTCGCCGTCGGTCACGGCAAAGGCCTGGGGCTTTGCCATGTCCATGCCCTCGCCTTCCATGGGATGGGCAAAGCAGATGGTCAGGCCGATCTTGGCCTGGCCCTTGTCCAGGACCACGGCCTCGGAGGGGATGACCATCCCGAAATGGGCCAGGGCCGTCCCGGCCGCCAACGACAGGGCCATGAATGCACAGACTGCGGCGAGAAGTTTCAGTCGCATGGGACCTCCCTTGGTGCTGTTCGGTTTGACACGCGGGACACAAGACAGGCAAGAAGCCACGAAACAAGAGATAAAAGCAGAATATCAATCACTATGCAAATATACTAATTAATTAATCGTGTCACCAAACGCCTACGCCTCGTCCCAAAGGCTGTCAAGTCCGGGCTTCGCCACGGCGCCGGCCGGACTACAAACCACGCCGCGCAGCCCAAGCGTGCAGTTTTCGGGGAGTGGAGGGGGTCCAGGGGGAGGCGAATCCCCTTTTTCGCCGAAAAGGGGGTTCGCCTCCCCCTGGTCTTCGCCTTCTTCCCTCTCCCCTACTCCGCCGGCGACACCAGGATGACCACCCGCCGGTTGGCGGCACGGCCTTCCTCGGTGTCGTTCCCGGCGAGCGGGCGGGTGTCTGCCAGGCCGGCGACCTGCAGGCGGTCCGGGGGCAGGCCGGCCTCGATGAGGAAGCGGGCCACGGCGCCGGCCCGGGCCGCGGAAAGCTCCCAGTTGGAGGGGAAGCGGCCGGTGGCGATGGGCAGATTGTCGGTGTGGCCCTCGACGGTCAGGCGGTAGGGGGCGTCGCGCAGGGTCGGTGCCAGGCCGGTGAGGATCTCGCGGGCTCGGGTGGTCAACTCGGACTCGCCCGAGGCGAAGAAGGCCTTGGCCGGGAGCTCGACGGCCACGGCGTCGGGGCGGAGCTTCAGGCTGACCTCGCCGCCGGCAAGGGGCAGCAGGGCTGCCAGGGAGTCCTTCAGCGCGGCCAGGTTGGGGGCGGAAGGCTGCGCGGCCGCCGTGGCCGTCCCGGGGCCGCCCATGGCCTTGGCCATGGTCCCGGCCACGGTCGAAAAGCGCACGGCGTCGACCTTGGCCAGCGAGACCATGACCACGAAGAAGCACAAAATGAGGGTCATCATGTCGGCGAGCGTCAGGCTCCAGCCGTCGTCGTCGCCCGGGCCGGCGCGGCGGTGCTTCAATTGGATGCGGGGCGGCATGTCAGACGGCCTCGGTTCCGCGGGCGATGGAGGCCCAGCGCCGGGGCGGCAGGTAGCCTTTGAGCTTGTCGAGGACGATTGCCGCCGGGGTCTTGTCCTTCACGAACAGGACGGCGTCGCGGATGACGCTCATGAGGATGGTGCGCTCCTCGATCTGCTTCTCGACCTTGATGGCGATGGGCAGGAAGAGCAGGTTGGCGAACAGCGCGCCGTAGAGCGTGGTGGTCAGCGCCGTGGCGAAGGCCGGGCCGAGGGCGGACAAGTCAGAGCCCAGGGCCTGCATCATGGCGATGAGCCCGATGAGCGTGCCGATGATGCCGTAGGCCGGGGCGAGCCGGCTCATGGTCCTATAGATGCCGGCCGCGCCCATCTCCTGGTCGAAGTACTGGCCGATGCGGTTGTCCAAAATCTCCTGGATCTCGGCCTTGGAGTAGCCGTCGAGAAGCATCTGCAGGCCGTTCTTCAGGAAATCGTTGTGGATCTGGGGCAGCAGGCGCTCGATGGCCTTCTCGCCCTGCTTGGAGGCGAGCTCCGAGAGCTGGACGCATTCCTTGATGTAGCTGCCGATGGGCAGCTCCTCGGCTTTGAGCGCCGAGATGAAGACGCCGAGGATGCGGGCCACCTCCTTCAGCGGATAGCAGATGAAGGTCGAGGCGATGGTGCCGCCGAGCACGATGGCGATGCCCGGCAGGTTGATGAACACGCCGACGTTCTCGGTTGCGAACCAGGTGGCCACGCAGAGGATGGCCACGCCGCAGACGAAGCCGATGATGGTGGCCAGGTTCACTGGGTCGCCCCCTTGGCCTCGCGGATGAGCTCCAGAAGCTCGTCCTGGACGTCCTCGGCCTCGGCGTGCTCCACGGCCGGGCGGTTCTGGGCCTCGGCCTCGACGATGCCGACGAGTTTCTTGGACAGGTTGTGGCTGATCTTCTTTTTGGCCTCGGCGCCGGCCAGGCTCATGAGCACGCCGAGCTTGTAGTAGCCTAGGCGCTCGAAGACCTTTTTCAGCGTGGCGTTGTCCACGTGGATGATGTCGTCCACGTGGGCCAGCTCGGAGGCGCTCTTCTTGCGCACCTTCCTGAAGAACTCGGGTCCCATGCGCTCGGCCCAGTCCATGGCCCGGGCGCGATGGAAGAAGAACAAGGACTCGGGCACCTCGCCCTGGCCGAGCTTGCGGTAGAGCATCTCGGGCGTGGTGCCCACATCCCGGGCGAAGTCCACGAGGTCCACGTACTCGAGCTCGGTGCGCAGCGAGTGGCTGGTGCGGGTGAGCTCCTTGTGCAGGTTGCCGGCGACCTCCAGGAAGCTGGCCGGGTCGCTCAGGCGCACGTAGCGCTCGGCAAAGGCGGTGCGGCCGGGGCGCAGGGTGGTCAGCGCGACGACCTTCAGGTTGGCCAGCTTGGTCAGGACGTTCTCGACCTCCTGCTGGCTGACCAGGACGATGGCCTTCACCCGCTTGACCACCGCGGCCAGGTTCAGGCCCAGGTCCCAGTTGGGCACGTTCTTGCGCTCGGCCTGGGGCAGGTTCACGTGGGCGGCCCAGAGGATGTCCAGGATCTGGCAGGTGCTGACGAAGGCGCTCTTGTAATCGGTGTCCGGGACCAGCTCGGTGGTGCGCTTGAGGCGCCGGACGAGGGCCTTGGTCAGGATCTGGATGGTCTTGGGGCTGGTCGAGAGCAGGTTGTCCAGGACCGGCTTGGTCAGCACGACCAGCTCGCAGTATTCGGCGGCCTCGGCGTCGGCGGTGCGGGCGCCTGAGGCGATGACGCCCATCTCGCCGAAGATTTCGCCCTCGCCCAAGGTGTCGAGGGTGAGCTTGCGGTTGTTCACGACCCGCGAGATGACCACCGAGCCTTTGCGGATCATATAGGCCACGCTGCTCTCCTGGCCCTCCTTGAAAATCACCTGACCCTTGTAGAAGGTCTTGATGTTGGCGGTCTGGGCGTTCATGGCCTCCTCGAGCCGGCTTGTCGGCAAGGGCCTTGGCGTGCAGGAGCTGCGGGGCGTCGCGAAACACCGTTCCCGTTGGGTCTAGCCTGTTTTACCGGGAAACATCAAGCCTCGGGCGCCCTCGTGCGGCGCCGGAGGGCCGGGGGCACGGCTCCGGGTCCGAGCTGGCGGGCGATGTAGGCGGCCAGGTCGAACTTGGATTTGGCCCCGCCGAAGCTCATGTAGCGCACCAGGCCGAAGATCGGCCGCTCGGCCCAGGGCCGGTCGTGGACCCCGCCCATGGACCAGGCGATGCCGGTGTAGCCGTTCACATCCCGGCCGTCGAGCTGGTAGCGGTCGTTCAGGGCGATGGCCGCGGATTGGGCCGCCTCCGGGCTCTCGCTCCACTCCAGTATCTTCTTCGCCCAGTACATGCGCAAATAGCCGTGCATGGTGCCCGTGACGACCATCTCGGCCTGGGCCGCGTTCCAGAGCGGATCATGCGTCCGCCCGGCATCGAGCTCGGCCAGGGAGTAGAGGTACTCCCGGCGGTCGGCGGCGTGTTTTTCGAGCGTGCGCCTGGCCCAGTCCGGGAAGCCGTCCGGGGTGTCGTAGTCCGGGTTGAACCAGCAGAAGTTCTCGGCCAGCTCGCGGCGCACGATGAGCTCCTCGAGGAAGGCCTCGCGGCAGTCCAATGGCGCCGCCGAGCCCGCGACCGCCAGGGCCACGCGCAGCGGCGATATCTGGCCGAAGTGCAGATAGGGCGAGAGGTTGGAGGTGGCCTGTGCATTGGGGTCGTTGCGCCCGGCGGCATAGCGCGGCAGGCGCTCGGCGGCGAAGGTATCGAGCATCTCCCGGGCCGCGCTCTCGCCAGGCCGACACCAGCTCACCTCGGCTACGGTCGGATCGGCCTGGATCCGGGCCAGGGCCGCGGCGAAATCGTTCTCCGGGTGGCCACCCGGCCAGGGCACGGGATGGTCGAGGAGCGCCGGCGGCTCGACCAGGAACCCGGGCAGCAGGCGCTGGATCTTGGGTCGGATGGTCCGGGCCATGTACTCCTTTCTGTCCGAGGCCACGAGGCAGGGCACGACGTTTCGCGAATCGACGCTGGCCACCGGGCAGGGGGCATCGGCGGTCACGGCCGCGACCCAGGCGCGCTTCAGGCGCAGAGGATCGAAGTCCGTGACCAGGGCCATGGCCCGATGCTGGCGGATGAAAGCCAAGACCTCGGCCGGGGGCTGGCCGCAAAGGAGGAAGAAGGGGATGCGCAACGAGGCGAGGATGGCCTCGGCCTCGGCCAGGCCCTTGAGCATGAAGGCGTACTGGCGCAGGCCGGCGCCGAGGAAGCCCGGGCTCAGGGCGAAGACCACGGCCAGCGGCCGCTTTGCGGTCAGGGCCAGGCGCTGGGCGTAGAGGAGGCCGAAGTTGTCCCGGGCGCGCTGGTCGCGGTGCATCCAGTAGACCACCGGGCCGGGTCCGTGGGGGGCGTCTTTCAGGCGCCGGGCGTGGCTCTCGAGCATGGGGCCTCCGGGCGGGTTAAGGGGGAGCCTTTCCCAGCATGCCACAAACGGCCGCAAGCCGGAAGCGGGCGGCGGAAAAACCGGTTTGGCCTCAGCCGCGTCCGCGCCAGGCGTGGGCCAGGAGGCTGACCAGGGCGCAGGCGATGAGCAATGCGCCGCAAAGGAGCAGAATGGCCCGCGTGCCCATGACCGGGATGAGGAAGAAGGACACGCCGAGCGCGCCGAGGATGGAACCCAGGGTGGAGACGGCGTAGATCGTGCCCGAGAGCCGGCCGATGGCCGCGACGTCCGCGGCCAGGAGCTTTATGACGTAGGGCGAGACCATGCCCATGAGCACCGAGGGCGCGAGGAAGAAGGCGAGGCAGGCGATAAGCGTGCCCAGGCGGAAATCGAGCCCCAGACCCGCGATCCACTGGCTGGCCGGGACGGTCGCCAGCGGCAGGAGAAGGACGAAGGCGCTGGCCCAGAAGAGGATGCAGGCCAGCCAGAGATAGCTCGGCCGGCGGTCGGCCAGCCGGCCGCCGAGGAAGTAGCCGAGCGTCAGGGCCAGCAGGAAGACGCTTATGAGGCTGCCCCAGACGTGGATGGAGCTGCCGAAGGCCGGAGCCAGGACCCGGCTGGAGACGATCTCCAGGGCCAGGAACACGGCTCCGGACAGGAAGGCCACGAACAGGACCAGCGCCCGCCTCACGGCTTCTCCCCGCCCCCGGCGCGGCGCTCGACGCCGCCGAGCTCGTTGACCGGGGCGTAGTCGTCGAGGAGCAGCGGCGTGTCCGGCTTCCAGCTGGGGTCCTCCTCCCGCAGGCGCTCGAACATGCCGGGCAGGTCCACGTCCGGCAGATCGTAGCGGTCCTTGGCCGCCTGCATGCGCGCGGCCAGGGTGGCCCGATCCGGGGGTGGCCCGTCGACGCAGGCGATGATGATGCGGTTGGTGCTGCGCTCGCCGAAGTAGTGGTCGAAGCGGCCGAAGACCGCGCCGTAGGTCGCGGACTCGCGGTAGTAGAGCGCGGAGCGCGACCAGGTGTTGGCGCAGACCGCGCCGCCCGGGGCAAGCCGGCTCTTGACCAGGGACAGAAACTCGCGGGTCATAAGATGGAAGGGGATGTAGTCGCCGTGGTAGGCGTCGAGGAAGACGAGGTCGAAGCGCTCGTCCGTGTCCGAAAGGTAGCGCCGGGCGTCCTGGATCACGACCGGGGTGCGCTCTTCCGGCGCGAAGTCGAAAGAGCCCCGGGCCACGTCGACGACCACGGGGTCGAACTCCACCGAGACGATGCGGGCCTCGGGCAGGGCCAGGGTCAGGCTCTTGGTCAGGGTCGCGCCGCCAAGGCCGATCACCAGGATGTTTCTCGGCTCCGCCACGTAGCCCAGGGCAAGACACATCACGGCCGTGTACTCGAGCACGTGGCGCGTCGGCGCGGCCGTGTCGTAGCGGCTGGAGTTCATGGCCAGCGAGCCGCCGTGCAGCGTCAGCACCGAACCCTTGCGGGTGACGAAGACCGTCTGGTAGGGCGATTCCTTCTGCAGCACGATCTCGCCGCCGTCGGGCGCGGAATGGCTCAGGCGGCCGGAAAAGACGAGGCCGAGGGCGAGGAGAGCCAGGGGCGCCAGCACCGAGGCGCACAGAAGCAGTTTTTTCATCGCCCGTCTCCCGCCATCGATCCACGCTATCCGCAATCGTCCCGGGGCGCCAGGGGGCCGTCAGCCGAGGAGCCGGGCCAGGAGCGCCGGCTCCTGGTGCTCGCCGGGCTGGGCGCGCTTGAGCAGGCGCACGAGTGCGTCCTCGTCGCGCACCGTCTCGCCGGGGAAGTCGTTGGCGATGGCTCCCACGGCCGGCTCGTCGTGGGCGTCGGAGTTGTAGACCTGGACGAGGCCGAAGCTCTGCGCGGTCTGCTCGGTCAACGCCTTGCAGTCCGGACGGATGCGGCCCCCGACGACATGGTAGCCGGCGCGGAGCACGTTGACCGAGCCGGCCTCGAGGCCGTCGGCCCAGGCCATGATCTCGGCCAGCTCCCGGGTCAGCTCGGGATCGTAGCGGAAGGGGTGGGCGACGAAGGCGAAGACGTGCTCGCGCACCGCGGCCAGGGCGTCGACCACGGCCGAAAACGGCGGATAGGCGGCGAGCCGCGGCCGGGCCTCGCCGGAGATGAGCACCAGGTCGTAGCCCTCGGCCAGGGTCAGCTCCACGCCGGTGAGCAGGGTAAGGCCCGGGTGGTCGGCCCCCAGGCGGGCAAGCTCCTCGCGCGGCCAGTAGCGGTGGTGCTCGGTGAAGACGAGCGCGTCCAGGCCCCTGGCCAGGGCCAGCTTGCAGGCCCGCTCCGGATCGAGCCTGGAGCAGGCCGAGTAGCGCGCGGTGTGGAGGTGGCAGTCGATGCGCACGCCGGCCTCTTAAGGACGCGATACTAGAGCGGCCGCACGCAGGCCAAGGGCATGCGCCAGCCGGTGCCGAAGGCCCGCTCCGAGATCTTGATGCCCGGGGCCGCCTGCCAGCGCTTGAATTCGGCGCCCTTGACCAGTTTGAGCACCTTGGCCACGGTCTCGGGCTCGAAGCCCGCGGCCGCGATCTCCTCGGCCGAGCGGTAGTCCTCGATGTGCAGGCGCAATATTTCGTCCAGGATCTCGTAGGGCGGCAGGGAGTCCTGGTCCTTCTGGTCCGGCCTGAGCTCGGCCGAGGGGGCCTTGGTGATGATGGCCTCGGGGATGGGGCCGCCGTGGACCAGGTTCACGTGCCGGGACACTGCGTAGACCAGGGTCTTGGGCACGTCGGAGATGACCGCGTAGCCGCCGCTCATGTCGCCGTAGATGGTGCAGTAGCCCACGGCCAGCTCGCTCTTGTTGCCGGTGGTCAGGAGCAGCATGCGGTGCTTGTTGGACAGGGCCATGAGCAGGTTGCCGCGGATGCGGGCCTGGATGTTCTCCTCGGTCACGTCCCGGGGCAGGCCGGCGAAGGCCCCGGCCAGGGCCCCCTCGAAGGCCGCCATGACCGGCGCAATGGGCAGGGTCAGGGTGCGGATGTTCAGCCTGCGGGCAAGCTCCAGGGAGTCGTCGAGACTGCCCTGGCTGGAGAAGGGCGAGGGCATGAGCACGCCGAGCACCTGCTCCGGGCCGAGGGCCTGGGCGGCCACGGCCGCGGTCAGGGCCGAGTCGATGCCGCCGGACAGGCCGAGCAGCACGCCCGAGAAGCAGGATTTGCGCACGTAGTCGCGGGTGCCGGCGACCAGGGCGGCCCAGGTCTCGGCCGGCGGGGTGAAGTCGTCCTCGGCCAGGCCGCCGGAGCGCTCCCCGGTGTCGATGACCCGGACCTCGGCTGCAAAGGGCGCACAGCGGGCGTAGAGCGCGCCGTCCGGGCCGTAGGCCGCGCTACGCCCGTCGAAGACCAGGTCGTCGTTGCCGCCGGCCTGGTTGACGTAGATGAGGTGGCAGCGGTGCTTGGCCGCCAGCCCCCCGAGCATGGACTGGCGGAAGCTCTGCTTGCCGAGGCAGAAGGGCGAGGCCGAAAGATTGACCACGACCTCGGGCCGCTCGGGCACGAGCTCCTCCAGCGGGTCGCGGCCGTAGCGCCGGGCCGGCCGGAAGCCCTTGTCGTTCCAGATGTCCTCGCAGATGGTCACGCCCACGGTCCGGCCGTTCAGGTCGAACGTCCGGAGGCCGGCATAGGGCTCGAAGTAGCGGTCCTCGTCGAAGACGTCGTAGGTCGGCAGGAGCGTCTTGCCGAAGATGCGGCCGACCGCGCCCCCGGTCAGCAGGAAGGCGCAGTTGTAGAGCGGCCGGCCCTGGCCCGCCGGGTTCACGGCCACGCCTCCGGCCAGGAGCGGCACGCCCGGGTCGATGGCCGCGGCCAGCTCGCGGACCGCGGCCGCGACCTTGGCGACGAAGCTCCGGTAGAGGAGCAGATCCTTGGGCGGGTAGCCGCAGACGGCCAGCTCGCTGGTCACGCACAGCTGCGCGCCTGCGGCCACGGCCTCGGCGTGGGCCTGGGCCATGGCCCGGACATTGCCGGCGATGTCGCCGACCGTGGGGTTCATCTGCAGAAGGCCGATTTTCATGCCCATGGGATACGCCAGGCTCGGGCCGCGGGCAATCCCCAAAAAATCATCCGCGGGCCTCAAAGCCAGGGCCGGCGCTTTTCCGGTCCAGGGCCTTTCGCGCCCGGTGACATCGGGGCGGGTTTCTACGTATTGTCATTGCACCCGATTCTTCCTACAGCAGCACTATGGCGGCAGTGGGCAACAGGCTGATGAAGCACATCCTGATCATCGACGACGATCCCTCCACCCGGGACCTGCTCGGGCTGCACCTGCGAAGCCTCCACTGGGACGTGAGCCTGGCCGAGGACGGGCAGGAGGGCCTGGAGGTCCTGGCCGAGAGGCCGGCCGACCTGGTCATCGTGGACATCTTCATGCCGAGGAAGGACGGCATCGAGACCATCCTGGAGCTGCGGGCCGCCGGCGGCGGCAGCAAGATTCTGGCCATCTCCGGCGGCGGGACCATCGGCGGGCTCGAATACCTGTCCTACGCCAAGGTCCTGGGCGCCGACGAGGTCCTGTCCAAGCCCATCACCAAGGACCGCCTGATCGAGACCGTCACCCGGGTCATCGGCCCCGGCAGCCCGGCGGCCTGAACGAAAAAACCCCTTCTGAGGCGTCCATGCCCGAGACGGCCAAAGCCATGGTCCTGGCCTCGTTCTGCGGCGACGGCCTGGCTCTCGCCCCGCACTGGATCTACGACCCCGAGCGCATCAAAGCCGAGTTCGGCCGGGTGAGCGAGTTCACGGCCCCTCGGCCCGGCTCGTTCCACGCCGGCAAGGCCAAGGGCGAGCTCACCCACTACGGCGACCAGACGCTCGTCCTGCTCGAATCCCTGGCGGCCCAGAAGGGCTTCGACTTGAGCGACTTCGCCGAGCGCTGGCAGGCCATGCTCACGGCCTACGCCGGCTACCGCGACGTCGCGACCACGACCACCCTGGCCAATTTCGCCGACGGCTGGGGACCGGGCGACGCCGGCTCCCAGTCCGACGACCTGGCCGGGGCCGCGCGCGTGGCGCCGGTGGTCTACGCCTACGCGGGCGACCTGGAGCACTTGGCCGAGGCGGCCCGCTCCCAGGCCCGGCTGACCCACAACAACGCCGGCGTCATGGCCGCATCCGAGCTCCTGGCCGTGACCGCGAAGTTCGTCCTGGACAGGTCAGAGCCGCAGGCGGCCCTGAGCCGGGCGGCCGAGCGCCCGGGCGCGGCCAAGGTCAGGCCGCTGGTGGCCCAGGGCCTGGCCGCGGCCGGAACGGACAGCCGGACGGCCATCCTGGGCTTCGGCCAGAGCTGCCACCTGGAGGCCGCCCTGCCGAGCGTGGTCCAGCTCATCTGCCGCCATCCGGGCGACCTGGCCGAGGCGCTCATCCAGAGCGTCATGGCCGGCGGCGACTCGGCCGCGCGCAACATGTGCGTAGGACTCGTGCTCGGGGCGCACCTCGGACTTGCGGCCATTCCCGAAAGCTGGTTGAATGCCCTCGTCGCCCGCGAGCGCATCGAGACACTTCTGACCAGCCTGGACTAGGCCCGCCATGACCGCACCCGTTTCCCCGGAGGACGCGCCCGCGTCCGAGCCCAAGGCCGCCGCCGGCGGCCTGCCCCGCCTCGTATCCGCCGCCCGGACCTGCCTGCGCGAGGCCGCCCGGATCAGCTTCGAGCTCTACAAGATCATGATCCCGGTGCTGATCGTGGTCAAAATCCTGCAGGAGGCCGGGCTCATCCCGCTCCTGGCCCGGCCGCTCGCGCCGCTCATGGAGCTCGTCGGCCTGCCCGGGGTCTACGGCTTGGTCTGGGCCACGGCGATCCTCAATTCCATCTACGCCGGCATGATCGTGCTGCCGAGCGTGATGCTCGAGGCGCCGCTCTCGGTGGCCCAGATGTCCGTGCTGGCCGTCCTCATGCTGCTGGCCCACAACCTGCCCTTGGAGCTGCAGATCACCCGCCGGGCCGGGGCCAGGCTGCCCTTCCAGCTGCTCCTGCGCATGGCCGGGGCGCTCCTGCTCGGCATCATCCTGCACCAGATCTACAGCCGACTCGGCGTGCTCGGGGAGCCGGCCCGGCTGCTCCTGTCGCCGGAAGCCGAAAGCCAGACCCTGCTCGCCTGGAGCGTAAGCCAGGTGCGCAACCTCGTCCTCATCTTCGGCATCATCCTGACCCTGATCAGCCTCATGCGCCTGCTCTCGTTTCTGGGCGTGACCCGGCTCATGGACGCCGTGCTCGGCCCGGTGCTGCGCTTCATGGGCATCGGCGCCAAGGCCTCGACCATCACGGTCATCGGCCTGACCATGGGGCTGTCCTACGGCGGAGGCCTCATCATCGGCGAGGCCAAATCCGGCCGGGTGGGGCCGGCCGACGTCTTCGCCGGGGTCAGCCTCATGAGCCTGTGCCATTCGCTCATCGAGGACACGCTGCTTATGCTGGTCATCGGCGGCCACGTGTCCGGCGTCATCTGGGGCCGGCTCTTCTTCTCCATGCTCCTGACCGCGCTCATCGTGCGCCTGGCGCGGCTGGCCGGTCCGGCGTTCGCCTCCCGCTACCTCTGGACCTCGGTCTGAAGCTCGGCCGGCGCGGCCGCGGCGGCCGGGCGGCGGGTGAAGACGAAGGCCCCGACCAGGGCGGTGAAGGGCGCCACGGTGACCAGCCCGAAGCTGCCGATGAGCGTGTTCATGATCTCCCCGGCCACGTAGTTCAGGTTGAAGATGTTCTCCAGCGGCACGCCCTGGGCCATGAAGACCATGAGCAGCGCGGTGTAGCCGCCGGAGTAGGCCAGAAGCAGCGTGGTGGTCATGGTCCCGACCACGGCCCGGCCCACGGCCAGGCCCGAGCGTAGCGCCTGGCCGAAGGTGATCTGCGGGTCCAGGCAGACCAGCTCGTTCTGGCTCGCGGCCACGTCCATGGACAGGTCCATGATCGCCCCGGAGGAGGCCAGAAAGATGGCGCTTAAGAAAATGGCCGTCAGGTCGAGCTGGCCGAAGCCGGTGTAGAGGAGCGTTTCGGCAAAGGGCTTGATGGCCCCGTGGAGCCTGAAGCCGTCGGCGAAGACCAGAGCCATGAGGCAGGTCACCAGGATGCCGAGCATGGAGCCGATGAAGGCCGTGAGCCCCTTGCGACCGATGCCGCCGACCAGGAAGATGACCGCGGCCACGAGCACGGTGGTGACCGCCAGGGACAGGGGCACGGGCGGCAGGCCACGCAGGAGCCCGGGCAAGAGGATCTTCCAGATGACGCAGCCGGCGAAGACGAAGGAGAGCAGGGCCTTCAAGCCCGTCAGGCCGGCGTAGGCCAGGAGCAGGACGGCAAACAGGCCGAAAAGGAAGAATTCGAGGCGCAGGCGGTAGTGGTCCTGGGGATTGACCCGGGAGATTCCGCCGGCGGCGTCCGTGGTGATCACGGCCAGCAGCGTGTCGCCGGGGCTGAACATCTTGTCGAACTCCAGCCGGCCCTGGAGCTGGTTGTCTCCGTCCACCGTCCGGCCGGCGAAGGGTCCGTCCAAAAGCTCCATGGTCACGGACTGGATGCCGGTCTTGATGACCCCGAACTGCAGTATCCGCGAGTTGTCCGTGGCCAGGACCCTGGCCCGGCAGCGCACGGCCGAGTCGTCCACGCGGTCCTCGAAGCCGGTGGGCGCGAACCACAGGCCCACGGTCAGAACGAGGAACACGGCGCAGAGGACGGCGTCGCGCCGGAGCGCGGTCCTCCGGGCGGTTTCGCTTGCGAGCATACGATCTCCTTGGCCTCCACGGGCAGGGCGGGGCGCCGGGCATGCTCTGCCCGAGGCCCCGCCCGTGTGCGGAGGGTGTGGCGGGAAATGGCTAGTTCTGTGCCACGCTCTTGGTCAAGGGCACGGCCTTGGCCGGCAGGCCCATGACCGACATGAACTTCAGCGCCAGGTCGGTGTTGTCGTAGAGGCCGCCGAAGATCTCGGCGCCGACGCCGTCGGCCGAGGTGGCCACCGGCACGCCGGTGTGGGAGTAGGAGGTCCAGGCCAGGCCGGCCTTCTGGTTCAGGATGTGGGTGATGGTCACGGTCAGCGGGCTGTAGCCGCCGTAGAGCAGGTAGGTCTGCTCGTCCTTGGACTTCTCGGTGTCGCCGGCCATGGAGCGCTCGAAGGCCTCCTTCAGCTGGGCGATCTCGAAGTCTTTCAGCACCGCCCGGTCGGCCTTGGCGTCACCCTCGAACTTCAGGCCGAAGTTCGCGGTGATGATCGGCTTCATGTCGTCGAAGTTGTACTTGCCGGCGTTCTTTTCCTTGTACTCCTTGAGAATCTCGGCCGAGAACTTCTGGAAGGAGACCTTCTGGCCGTCGAGCACGGTGAAGAAGTTCTCATACTTGGTGCCGGCGAAGCCGATGGTCAGGCCGCCGCACTCGTGGTCGCCGGTGACCACGATGACCGTCTCCTTGGGATGCTTGGCCATGAAGGCCAGGGCGACCTTCATGGATTCGTCGAAGGCCTGGGTGTCCTTGATCGAGGTCAGGGCGTCGTTGGCGTGGCAGGCCCAGTCGATCTTGCCGCCCTCGACCATCATGAAGAAGCCCTTGGGGTTGTCCAGGAGCTCGATGCCCTTGGCCGTGAACTCGGCCAGGCTGATGTCTTCCTTGCGCGTGTCGATGTCGTAGGGCAGGGCCTCGGCGTCCTGGAGCCAGGCGTTGTAGGCGATGGCCTTCACGCCCTTGGCCAGCTTCTCGAAGGAGGCCTTGTCGGCGGCCACGGTGTAGCCGGCCTTCTTGGCCGCATCGAGGACGTTCTCGCGGGGCTCGGGCAGCTTCGATTTCTTGCCCGACGGGTCGACGAAGCCGCCGCCGCCGAAGTAGTCGAATTTGCTGGCCACGAGGTCCAGGCCGATCTCGTACATGGTGTTGCGCGAGGGCTGGTGGGCGTAGAAGCTGGCCGGGGTGGCGTGGTCGATGGACACGCTGGAGACGATGCCGACCAACATGCCCTTGTCCCGGGCCATCTCGGCGATGGACGTGTAGGGGTTCTTGTTCGCATCCATGCCCAGGGCGGCGTTGTAGGTCTTGACCCCGCAGGCCATGGCCGTGCCGGCCGCGGCCGAGTCGGTGATGGGCGACTCGGAGGAGTAGGTGGTGGTCATGCCCTGGACCGGCAGCTTGTCGATGGCCAGGGTGATGTCGGAAATCTTGCCGGCCTTGGCCGCGGCATAGAACTCGGCGGCGCTACGCTGGGGCATGCCCATGCCGTCGCCGATGAAGAAGAAGACATACTTGGCCGGCTGGCCGGAATAGGTGGCCGTGGCCGCCTCGCTCGGGGCCACCCAGACGGCGGCCCAAAAGCCCAGCAGGGCCAGCAGGGCCAGGGTGAAGGGAACGCGACGCGTGATCATGGACTCCTCCTCTTGAGGGGATGGGGTTAGCTGACTGCGAGCATTGGAGTCGAGGCCGGTGACGGGCAGGTGACACGCGCCGGACCGTTGTGTGAAATCGGACGGACGCAGGCCTCGGCCACTCTTGACATCCGCCCCCGATCATTCCATGACAGGATAGCGCAGAAACCCTTGATCTCGCGCTTGAAACCCGCACGCCGAACCATCAGGAGGTTTGCCCCATGCCCAGCAGCGAGACCCTCGGCCTGGATCGCCGCCAGTTCATGAAAACCGCAGCCGGAGCCGTGCTTCTGGCCGGAGCAGGTGTCCTCGGCGTGAGCGCCGCGGCCCGCGCCGAGGCCTTTCCCATGCCCGCCCTGCCCTACGCCGAGTCCGCCCTCGATCCGGTCATCTCGGCCCGGACCGTCTCCTTCCACTACGGCAAGCACACCGCGGCCTACTACGCCAACGCCAACAAGGCCGTGGCCGAGAATCCGGCGCTTTCCGGCAAGACCATGGAGGAGATCGTCAGCCTGATCTACGACGAGCCGAGCATGAGCGCGGTGTTCAACAACGTGGCCCAGGCTCTGAACCACACCTTCTACTGGAGCTGCCTGAAGCCCGGCGGCGGGGGCGAGCCGAGCGGACGCATCAAGGCGGCCATCGAGGCCACCTTCTCCAGCGCCGCCTACTTCCGCAAGGCGCTGTCCGAGGCGGCGATCGCCCAGTTCGCCAGCGGCTGGGCCTGGCTGGCCGAGGACAAGGGCCGCCTCAAGATCGTGCGCACGCCCAACGCCGTCACCCCCATCGTGCTCGGCTACAAGCCCCTGTTCGTGATCGACGTCTGGGAGCATGCCTACTACCTGGACTACCAGAACAAACGCGGGGATTACGTCAGCGGCGTGCTGGACAAGCTCATCAACTGGGAGTTCGTGGAAAAGCAGCTTGATAAGGCATAATATAGCAGCGGCATTGAAGGCAACATCCTGCTTACGGCCGGAGACGAAGCAGGCAAGGCTGTGCAAGCCATGAGCAGAAGCGCTGCCGGCGGCGCAAGGTCCTTCGGTCAAGGGAAATCCCTCGGCCTGCTCACGTACGCCTATGCACCCGTCGCGGCGACGGTATGGAGTGATGGACAAAAGCAGGGAGCTCAGGCCGCTTAACCGTCGTCGCCCAGGCGGCGCTGCATACGCTCCAGGATGATGCGCGCGCGCAGGGCCACGCCGCGCGAGGGATGGACGGCCGACCATTTCAGGGGGCTTGGCAGGACCACGGCCAGCCGCGCGGCCTGCTCGGCCGAGAGGGCTGCGGCCGGGACGCCGAAAGAGGCGCGCGACGCGGCCTCGATGCCGAAGACGCCGTCGCCCCATTCGGCCACGTTCAGGTAGAGCTCCAGGATGCGCTTCTTGGACAGGGCCTCTTCCAGCCGCCAGGCCAGGAGGGCCTCCTTGACCTTGCGCAGTGGGTTCCTCGATGGCGTGAGCCAGAGGTTCTTGGCCAGCTGCTGGGTGATGGTGCTGCCCCCGGCCGCGATGCGGCCCTTCTCCAGGTCCTTCTTCAGGGCCTGCTGCATGCCCTCGAAGTCGAAGCCCCCGTGCTGCCAGAACTTGTCGTCCTCGGCGATGGTCACGGCCAGCACCGCGGACTTGGCGATGCGGTTGAGCGGCACCCAGACCTGCTCGATGCGTTTCTTGCGCCCCTCGCGCGCCCACTGCGCCTCGCGCCAGCTCATGAAGGCGGTCTTGCCCGGGTTCTCGCGCGCCAGGCGGGAGACGTTCGGCCACACGGCGTAACGCCCGACGTCCGCCACCCCGGCCAGGAGCAGCAGGGCCAGGAGCCAGAAGGCGACGCGCTTCGCGCGCCCGGCGGGCTTGCGCTGCGTGGTTTGGCGTGTGTTCGAGTGCTTGGAGGAAGGCATGGCCGGAGAGATAGCTATTCGTGGCGCACCTGGCGAGGGGTCGGGGAGGCCGCGTGGCCCGACCCGGGAGGATACGGGACGGAGATGCCTGAAGGCCTCTTCTTGCTCAAAGAGACGCAGACGAGCGCCCGGAAAAAGATTTAGGCTGGACGGGTTGCCCCGTCCAGCCTTTCCTTCAACAGCTCTTGCGCCTTTGGACTAGTCCAGCGGCGTGTTCTCGGTCAGGGTCCAGATGCCGCAGGGGCAGGTGCCGGCGCAAAAACCGCAGCCGATGCACTTCTCCGGGTCGGCGACCATCTCGAAACCGTTATTCGGCAACTCCTTGCGGCTGATGGCCGTGGTCGGACACAAGGCCTCGCACAGCCCGCAGTCGCGGCAGGCGCCGCAGCTGGCGCAGGCCTCGCCGCAGCGCGAAAGGTCGCTCTGGTCCATGATCCGGGGATCGAAGTACTCGAGCTTGACCCGGGCGTAGTCGATCATCGGCCGGTTGTCGGGCATGGGCCGCTTGCCCTCGGCGATCTCGGCGATGGTCCGGGCCGCGGTCCGGCCGGCGCCGATGGACTGGGTGATGAGCCCGGGGCGGACGATGTCGCCGATGGCGAAGACCTTGGCGTCGGTCGTCTGGTAGAGGGTGTTGACGGCCACGAAGCCGCGCTCCACGGCGATGTCCGGGGGCAGGAAGTCGACCTCCGGGGCGTCGCCGATGGACATGATCACGGTCTGCCCCGGGACGAGCTCACCGCTGGTCAGAACCACGCCCTCGGCCGTGATTTCCTTGGTGAAGCAGGGCCAGCGGAACTTGGCGCCCAGGGCCTCGGCGTCCTGCTTCTCCTTGCCGAAGGCCGCCGGGGCCTGGATGTCGATGAGGGTGATGTCCGTCGCGCCCACGCGCGAGGCTTCGGTGGCCACATCGCAGCCCACGTTGCCGGCGCCGATGATGACCACCGACCCGCTCAGGGTCAGCGTGCCGGCCTTGGCCTGGCGCAGGAAGTCGAGCGCGGTGTAGGCCAGCTCCTTGCCGGGCACGGGCAGCATGCGCGGCTTGCTCGCGCCCGCGGCCAGGACCACGAAGTCGTAGTCGACGCGCAACTGCTCGAACTCGTCGCGGCCGAGCTTCTGCTGCAGGTGGACGTGGGGCAGGAGCTCCTCGACGCGCGCGAGCTCCGCGTCCAGGACCTCGCGCGGCAGGCGGCTGGAGGGAATGACCGCGGCGATCTTGCCGCCGAGCGTGGACGCGAGGTCGTAGACCACGGCCTCGATGCCCTTCAGGCGCAGCTGCCAGGCCACCGAGATGCCGCCGGGCCCGCCGCCGATGACCGCCACGCGCGTGCCGGCAAGCGGCGGCAGCTCGGGCGCCTTGGCCGCCAGGCTGGCCTTGCCCAGCAGGTGCACGTCAACCGGCTGCATCTTCTGGATGGAGCGGGTGCAGCCCTGCATGCACAGGTTCGGGCAGAGGTAGCCGCAGACCGAGGCCGGGAACGGCGTGTAGGCCAGGGCCAGGTCCACGGCCTCGTCGATGAGTCCGGCGCGCACCAGGCGCCAGCGCTCCTGCACCGGGATGCCCGTGGGGCAGCTCGACTGGCAGGGCGGGGCGTACTTCTGGTTCTCCCAGACCGGCACGAAGCGCCTGAGCACGCCGTTCACGATGAGCGGAACGGGGCTGCGGTCGAGGTCGGTCAGGTCGCCGATGAGGCCGCCCCGGCCGAGCTCCTTGTCCCAGACCTGGGAGCGGAACTCGCCAATGGCCCGGCGGCGCTTGCCCTGCTTCTCGAACGGGCTGCGGGCGGCGATGAGCTGCCAGTCCTCGCGCCTGGAAAGCTCGTCCAGGAGCTCGGAGCGGCCGATGGCCGCAAGGAAGGTCTTCAGGTTGCCGGACAGCCAGGCCCAGTCGGCGTCGTCGATGGGCACGAGCTTGGCGTCGGCCTGGGAAAAGCCCTGATGGCGGCCGCGGACGAAGATGCGCCCGCCGACCATGCCCACGCACGGGCGGTAGCCCAGCACGTTGTCCGGGTTCTGGGGCGCAAGGCCGCAGACCACGGCCACGCCGCCGGCCATGAATTCCGCGAAGTAGTCGCCGACGCTGCCCAGGACCCAGAGCTCCGGCGCGGCAAAGCGCGGGTTCTGCTTGGTCATGGTCATGGCCCGGGCGCCGGCGTTGCCGCCGACATAGATCTTGCCCTGGGCCATGGCGTTGGCCGCGCCGTTGCCGGTGTTGCCGTGGACGATGATCTCGGCGCCGGCGTTCAGCCAGCCGACGTCGTCGGAGGTCGGGCCGAAGGCCTCGATGGTCGTGCCCAGGGCGCCCATGGAGCCCAGGCGCTGGCCCGAGGAACCGGTGATGCTGACCCGCACCGGCTCGGTCTTGGAGACCCACAGCCGGCCGCCCAGGCCGTGCTGGCCGCAGGCTTCGATCTCCAGGTTGCGCGCGCCGCCCGAGACCGCGCGCTGGATGCGCTCCTCGAGGATGCGCGAGGTCACGCGCGCGCCGTCCTCCAGGCCGCTCACGCGCACGCTCGCGGCGCCGTGAGCCGGCTGGGCCTTGTCCGTCATGCTCGGTTCATTGGTGTGCATGCTCATTCTCCGGCCGCTAGACCACGTAGCGGATCTTCAGGCGCTCGGCCACGTCGCTGTTGTTGATGCCCAGGGCGTCGGACATGCCGATGGGCAGGCTCGTGGAGCGGCCCAGGGGGGCGAAGATCTTCTTCAGCTCGGTGTCGAAGGACAGGTAGACGTCGACCAGGCGCTCGGCCACCTGCTCCGGGTCCAGGCGCCGATACAAGCGCGGGTCCTGGGAGGTGATGCCCTTGGGGCACTGGCCGATGTTGCAGATGTTGCAGCGATCGACCTCGGAGCCGAGACAGCCGGCCGTGGCCTGCATGATGTACTTGCCGGACTGGATCACGCTGGCGCCGAGCATGATCAGGGCCGCGGCGTTGTGGGCCAGGTTGCCGTTCTTGCCGATGCCGCCGCCGGCCATGAGCGGTATCTCGTTCTGCCGGCCCTGCTCGGCGAGCGTCAAGTAGCAGTCGCGCAGGTTGGAGGCGATGGGGTGGCCCATGTGGTTCATGGACACGTTGTAGGCCGCGCCCGTGCCGCCGTCCTCGCCGTCGATGGCCAGGCCCGCGGCATAGGGGTTGCGCACCAGGTTGTTCAGCACGGCCATGGCCGTGGTCGTGCCCGAGATTTTCGGGTAGACCGGCACGCGGAAGCCCCAGGCCATGGACATGGACTGGATCATCTTGGCCACGGCTTCCTCGATGGAGTACTTGGTCTGGTGCGTCGGCGGGCTCGGCAGGGAGACGCCCGGCGGCACGCCGCGGATGGCGGCGATGAGCTTGTTGACCTTGTACCACATGAGAAGCCCGCCGTCGCCGGGCTTGGCGCCCTGGCCGTACTTGATCTCCACGGCGCAGGGGTCTTCCTTCATCTCCGGGATGGCGTGGATGATCTCGTCCCAGCCGAAGTAGCCGGAGGCGATCTGGAGGATGACGTACTTGAGGAAGCGCGAGCGAAGCAGGCGCGGCGGGCAGCCGCCCTCGCCGGTGCACATGCGCACCGGCATGCCCATCTCCTCGTTCAAGTAGGCCACGCCCATCTGCAGGCCTTCCCACATGTTGGGCGAGAGCGCGCCAAACGACATGGAGCCGATGACCAGGGGATAGATCTCGCGCACCGGCGGCACCCAGGCCTCGTCGTGGAAGGCTTTGAGGCCCTCCTCGGGCGGCTGGATGCGGCCCAGCAGCGTGCGCAGCTCGAACTCGTGCCGGCCGGCGTCCAGGGCCGGGTCGGTGAGCATGGAGATGCGGATGAACTTGATCTGGTCGAGCAGGCTCTCGGGGTTGTTGCGCCGGCCGCCGCGGGTCCGGGCCTGGCCGCCGCGGTTGTTGTGGAAGCGCAGCGTGGTGGCCTCACCCTGGCGCCGGGGCTCGATGGAGTTGTTGGGGCAGACCATGTTGCACATGGCGCAGTCGATGCAGGCATAGGCCGGATCGGTGCGCTGGCGGATGCCGTAGTAGACGGTGTGGACATTGGAGGGCTTGGCCTTGAGGCCGGCGGTCGCGTCCACCACGCGCTTCCTGTGCACGGCCAGCTCGATGGCGCTGACCGGGCAGACCGCGGTACAGCGGCCGCACAGGGTGCAGGTCTGGATGTCCCAGTCGATCTGCCAGGGCAGATCCTTGACGCTCAGTGTTGAGGGGGTAATTGCTGGTTTTGGCTGCATAAGGTCACCTCGCGGCAGTCGGGGCGGACGTAGGCGGTGTCGAGATACATGGGCTGGAAGTCGCGGCTCGGGTCACGGTCGGGGATGGCGGCGTTCAGGCCGCAGATCTCCGAGGAGAAGGCAAACACGCCGGGGCGGCCGCCGACAACGCCGGGCCTCAGCTTCTTGCGGTCCTGGACCAGGAACATGGTGCCGTCGGGCAGGCAGCCGATGACGCAGTTCGGGCCGTCGATGATCATCTTGCGGCAGACGGTCTTGATCCGGGTCAGGAGCGCCCGGTCCGGATGCTCGGCCAGCTCGGCCTCGCTGAGCGGCGTGATGACGTGCTTGTAGGCCACCAGGGGCAGCTTCAGCTTGTAGTGGCTGAAGTGCATGATGTGGGTGAAGACCTCGGAGTCGGACTGGTAGCCCATGTAGCCCGGGATGCGCCGCGACTGCAGGTATTCGCGGATGGGCACGAAGGCCGTGTTCTCGCCGTTGGTCATGGTGGCGATGCCCTGGATGAAGAAGGGGTGGCAGGCATAGAGGTTGATGGCGTAGTTGGTGTTCTGCCTGCCCTGGGCCAGGATGCGCCGGGCGGCGAGCTCCGGCCGGTCGAGCCCCAGGTAGTCGGCGATCTCGATGGGGTCGCCGACCTCCTTGATCATGACCACGTCGGGCCAGAAGGAGAAGACCATCATGTCCCCGGTCTTCTGCCCTTCCTCGCGGATGGCCACCCGGGTGGAGACGAGCTGGACCTCTCGCTCCTCGGCGGAGAGACCGGCCCAGCCCGCCGGCGGCTGATAGACCCGGGCCAGGTAGGTGCCGCGCAGCGGGGTGCCCACCGGCGGCTTATGGCGCGGGGTCACGGCCAGGCTGTACTTGGTCAGGAAACCGAGCCCGGACATGATCGCGTCCAGGCGGGCCAGGCCCTGCTCGGTGAAGATGCCCGAGAGGACCGGATAGTCCGGGTTTTCGGCGAAGGGCCCGGACAGCCCCGAGAGGTAGAGCCCCACGCCCGAGCCGTCATGGCCTTCTTTCATGACGTTCAGCGCATGAATGGCCCGCATGGGCGAAAGGGGCTCGGCAGAGGTCATGGCGAACAATCGACACATGGCACGTCTCCCAAATGGAATCCACCGATGATGGTAAGGCAGAGGTGGTAGGGCATCCTGGCGGCGACGTCAAAAGAATGTTTCACGGTCATGAAGCCCTTGATATTCAAGGGCTTGCGGACGCCCGTCAAAAGCCTTCGCGGCCCGCACCGAAGGCTTTGTGGCGCGGTCCGCGTTATCCGGACCGAGCAGCCGGGAGGGCCGGAGCCGGCCAGGCGCGCTCACACGTTCCGCAGCAGCTCCCCCTTGCCGAACCAGTCGGCGATGATCCGCCCGTACTGGACCACGGCCAGGGTCAGCGCGCCTGTTTCGCAATATTCGTCGGTCCGGTGGGCCTGGCCGGGATCGCCAGGGCCGAGGATGACCATGGGCAGGTCCGGATGATACGCGCGCAAGGCCGCGGCATCGGTGAAGAACTGGACCGTCTCCACCCCCGGCGGCGGGGCCACGGTCTCGGCCAGCAGGGTAAAGACCCGGGCGAGCCACGGATGATCCGGCGGCGTCCAGACCGGCGGCAGGTTCAGAAGCTCGCTGAAGGCGATGTCCGGCCCGGCCAGCCGCGAAAGCGCCGCGGCCACGGCGGCGTTGTCCTGGCCGGCTACGGTGCGCACGTCCAGGCTGAAGCTCGCCAGGTCCGGCACCGAGTTCACGTTCTGGCCCGCGGCGAAGGTATTGACCGAGAGCGTGGGCGGGCCGAGGTGGGCATGGCGCGCGCCGTCGAAGTCGTATCGCCGCAGCCGGTCCGCGGCCTCAAGCGCCTTGTAGAGCGCGTTGTCGCCGAGCTCGGGCATGGAGCCGTGGGCCGTGCGGCCCCGAGCCTCGCCCTTCAGCCAGAGCGCGCCCTTGTGCCCGACCAGCGGGCGGTTGGAGGTGGGCTCGGCGATGACCGCGGCGCCGAGGTCGCCCAGCAGCTCCGGCTGCGCGGCGACGTGGAACGAGCCGGCGCAGCCGCTCTCCTCGCCGCCGAATATGCACAGGACCAGGTCCCGGTCGGCCGGCAGGCGCGGGGCCAGGCTGACCGCGGCGGCGACCATGGCCGCGATGCCGCCCTTCATGTCGCTCGCGCCCCGGCCGTGGAGCCGGCCGTTCCGGACTTCGCCGGCCAGCGGATCGACTCGCCATTCGGCCCGGCCCAGGGGCACGGTGTCGATGTGCCCGGCCAGGCACAGGCCGGACTGCGGGGCGTCCGGGTGCAGCCGGGCCACGAGGCTCACCCGGCCGGGGCCGAAGGAGTCCAGGTGCACGGCAAAGCCCGCCTCGGCCAGCCCGCCGGCCAGATACTCGAGGCAGGCCGCCTCGCCGCCCGGCGGGTTGGCGGTGTCGAAGCGGACGAGCCGGCTGGCGAGGGAAACCACGTCGGTAAGCATCCCGGACATCCTCCGTTCCCGGCCGATTTCCTCAGGCCTCGCAGACCATGAAGTGGGCCTCGGTGGGCGTGCAGCCCACGCCGTTGATCGGCACCACGTCCTGCGGGCAGGCGGACATGGCCACCACGCAGTCCATGGCCGCCTCGAAGACCACGTAGTCCCCGGCCTTGCAGACCGGCGGCAGCCAGGTGATGCGGTTGTCCACGGCCGGGGTGTTCATCCACAGGTTCAAGGGGCTCGGGCAGAAGGCCGCACGCAAGCCCAGGGCGTCAAGGGCCGCGGACATGTTGTCCTGGCAGTTGTCGTGGTACTCCTTGATGCCGAGGTTGATGTAGCGGGCGATGTCGCAGGCCGCGATGAGCGTGTCGTGGACGCCCGGCGAGGTGTCCGTAAGGAAGCGCAGGAGGGGCCGGCGGCGGTTGGAGACGAGGGCGTCGCCGGCGGCCGGGATGACCTTGTCCAGGTAGGCGCGCACGTGCTGCATGGACATGTGCTCACTCATGTCGCAGACATTGAAGGCCCAGGTGTCGACCACCTGCTGGCCATGGGTGTTGATGATCCTGATGCGCTGGCCGGCCTTGAGCAAGGCGGCCTTGCCCTTGCGGGCCGGGATGGTCTGAAGCTCGTTCAACCTGGTCATGTTCGACTCCTTGTCGGTGGTGAATGCCGGCTAGCCCCGGCGGTCGTTCCAGCTCTTGAGGAACGCCTTGAGCCGGGGGCTTTCCGGCGACTGGAAAATCTGTTCGGCCAGGCCCTGCTCCACCAGCCGGCCGGCCTCGAGGAAGACCACCCGGTCGGCGACCTCGGCGGCAAAGCCCATCTCGTGGGTGACCACGACCATGGTCATGCCCTCGGCCGCGAGGTCGCGCATGACCTCGAGCACGCCGCCGACCAGCTCCGGGTCGAGCGCGCTGGTCGGCTCGTCGAAGAGCATGATCTTGGGCGCCATGGCCAGGGCCCGGGCGATGGCCACGCGCTGCTGCTGGCCGCCGGAGAGGCTTGCCGGATGGCTTCTGACCTTCTCACTCAACCCGACCTTGGCCAGCATGGCCCGGCCGATGTCCTCGGCCTCGGCCCGGGGCAGCCCCTTGACCGAGCGCAGGGCCTCGGTGACGTTGTCGAGCACGGTCAGGTGCGGCCAGAGGTTGAACTGCTGGAAGACCATGCCCAGGGCCAGGCGCGAGGCGCGGACGACCCGCTCCGAGGCCCGGCGCCTTCCGCCGGGCGTCTCCTCGAAGCCCATGAGCCGGCCCAGGACCTTCACCGAGCCCTCCTCGTAGCTCTCGAGGAAGTTGATGCACCTGAGCAGCGTGCTCTTGCCCGAGCCCGAGGGGCCGATGAGGCAGACGACCTCCGAGGCGTAGACGCGCAGGTCGATGTCCGAGAGCACGGTCGCCTGGCCGAAGCGCTTGGTCAGGCCCTCGATCTCGATGACCGTTTCCATGTTCTGGATTTTCATGAACACCGCGTGCCCTCCTCGGTGCGCTTCAGGTACCTGGT
Source organism: Desulfovibrio sp. UBA6079 (assembly GCA_002428705.1). Taxonomy (GTDB): domain Bacteria; phylum Desulfobacterota; class Desulfovibrionia; order Desulfovibrionales; family Desulfovibrionaceae; genus UBA6079. The sequence goes on along the minus strand of DIXN01000005.1, from coordinate 84,757 downwards.
CAGCCGGCGCTCGGACTTAAGCCCGAGCTGGGAGACGCCCTCGACCAGGGCCCAGTAGAGGAGCGCAAGGACGAGCAGCGGCTCGGCGATGGCAAAGGTCTCGTTGATGATCTTGCTCGTCTCCTTGGTCAGCTCGGGCACGGTGATGATGGACAAAACGGCCGAGTCCTTGATCAGGATGATGACCTGATTGACCGCGGGCGGCAGAATGAGGGCCGGCATCTGGGGCAGCTTCACCCGCGTAAGGATGCGCAGGGGGGAGAGCCCCAGGCTCGAGGCGGCCTCGACCTGGCCCTTGGGGATGGACTCGAAGCCGGCCCGGAAGATCTCGGCGAAATAGGCGCCGTTGTAGAGCCCGAGCCCGATCACCCCGGCCGTCTCGGGGTCGAGCACCAGGCCCAGTCCCGGGGCGGCGTAGTAGAGCAGAAAGAGCAGGATGAGGATGGGCGCGCCGCGCAGGCCCTCCACGTAGACCCGGCAGAGCACGCGCAGGGAGCGCACGTGCTGGCGAGTGAGTTCCACGGCCAGGCCGGCGGCCAGGCCGAGCAGCGTGGAGGCGGCGCAGATGGCGATCGTGACCCACAGGCCGTGCAGAACCACCGGGGCGTAGCCGGCCATGAGATCGAGATTCACGGCCGCCCCCCGGCCGATGCGCCGCCGATGCGCCGCCTGAGCCGGCTGCCCAGGGCGGACAGGCACAGGTTCATGAGCACGTAGAGGAGGCAGGCGGCGAGGTAGACCTCGGTCGGCTTGTAGGTCTTGGAGACGAGCTGCTGGCTGACGCGCATGAGCTCGGTCACGGCGATGACCGAGACCAGGGATGAGTTCTTGAGCAAAACGATGATCTCGTTGACCAGGGCCGGGGTGACCAGCCAGATGACCTGGGGGATGAGGATGCGGGTCTTGATGCGCGTCTCGCCGAGGCCCAGGACCCGGGCGGCCTCGATCTGGCCCGGCGGGATGACGGCAAATCCGCCGCGGTAGATCTCGGCCTGGAAGGCGGCGGTGTTCAGGGTCAGGGCGGCGATGGCCGCGACGAGCGGCGGGGCCTCGAGGCCCACGGCCGGCAGCAGGTAGAAGACCATGAGCAGCAGAACCAGGATGGGGATGCCGCGCAGGGCGCTGATGTAGAACCGGGCCGCGGCGCTCAGCCAGCGGTTTTCGGACATGCGGGCAAAGGAGAGCAGCATGCCCAGCACCAGGCCCAGGGCGATGGCCGTGAGCGAGACGAAGAGGGTCATGGCGGCGCCGCGCGCGAGCGCCGGCAGGCTCCCTATGATCAGGCCGAGGTCCACGTCGTCCCCAGGTTCACGAGTTACTCACGCCGCCCCGCGCCGCCGGACGTTCGTCCGGCGGGCGCGGGATCGGGCCTTATTGCACCGGCTCCGGCAGGGCGTCGGCGGGCACGGGCATCTCGAAGCCGAACCACTTGACCTGCAGCTCCTTCATCTTGCCGGACTCGTTCAGCTTTTTCAGGCCGGCGTCGAAGAAGGCGGCCAGGGACTTGCTGTCGGCGTCCTTGCGCGCGGCCCAGGAGAAATAGACCTTGGGGCCGAACGGCGGGGTGATGATGCGGAAGGTGTCGGGACGCTTCTTCACCGCGTCGGCCAGGTTGGGGAAGGACTGGGCCACGGCGTCCACCCGGCCGGCGGCCAGGTCGGCGTAGGCCTCGTCGAAGCCCACGTACTCGCGGATCTGGCCCAGGCCCTTGCCCGCGCTTTTAAGCTTCTCGTCAAGCCCTTTGAGGGCCTGGAGCTGGGCCGAGCCGGTCTGGGAGGCGACCGTCTTGCCGGCCGCGTCGTCGGGGGTCTTGATCGCGGAGTCGGCCTTGACCAGCAGGGCGACGGTGGCGTCGGCGATGGGCAGGCTCAGCGCGTAGCGCTCGCTCCTCTCCTTGGTGGCGGTGACCGAGGTCACGATGTAGTCGAACTTGCCGGCGGCCAGGCCGGGCAGGATGCCCTGCCAGGGGATGTCCAGGCGCCTCACCTTGACCCCGGGCAGGTCCTTCATGACCAGCTCGAGGAGATCGGCGGAGTAGCCGACGATTTTTCCGTCCTCCACGAACTCGAAAGGCGGGAAGGCGGCCTCGGTGCCGATGACGATCTCGCCTTTCTTCTTCACGTCATCCAGGAGATCGGCGCGGGCGTGGGCGGCGGCCAGGCAGCAGACAGCCAGCAGGCAGGCGGCCAGGGGGACGGCGAGCCTGCGGGGGAGCAGATGGGTCATGACGATCCTCCTCACGGGTTTCGGACATGCGGGTCCTTCGGCGAAGGTCCCCTCCATGCCTGGAGGTAGCAACCGCCATGCCATATTTTCCTCACAGGGAAATTATTCCTGAAAACTTGAATAGAAGCCAACTCCAGCAACCGGAAGCCCGCCCTCTGCGTGCTCTTCAAACGGCATGAAATGATAAAAATGGGAAATATTGCCGGCGAATCCGGCTATTATTTGACAATATTTTACAGCAATGCAGAGGAGCCCCACGTCCGAGCTAGAACGTCGGCGGCGTGTTGACCCACAGGACCCGGGCGGTGACCGTGCCGGGATTGCGGAAGGAGTGGTTCAGGCTCGAGTCGAAGAAGAAGGAGTCGCCCTCCTGCAAGAGGTGCGAGGCGCCCTCCACGGTCAACTCCAGCTCGCCCTCGAGCACGTAGCCGGCCTCCTCGCCCTCGTGGCTGATGTCGCCCTTGGTGCTGCCGCCGGGCTCGACGATGTGGATGTGGGCCTGCAGCCGGTGTCCGGGCAGGTCGGGCGTCAGGTACTCGAGGATGATGCCCTGGCCCCGGCCCGAGGTCAGCTGGGCCAGGTGCCGCGCCCCTTTACGCTGGACCACGCCGTCCCCGGCCTCGGGCGAGAAGAGCGAGCCCATGTTCGCGCCCAGGGCCTTGGCGATGCGGTGCAGGATGTTCAAGGACGGGTTGCCCTTGCCGTTCTCCACCTTGGACAACATGCTCTCCGAGCAGCCGGCCTCGCCGGCCAGCTGTTTCAGGCTCATGTTCCGGGCCTTGCGCAGCTGCCTGATGTGCTGCCCGAGCAGATGCTTTTCGTTCATGCGCGTGCTCCCCATGGCGTGATGCGCAAGAGCTAGACCATTCTTGAATTCTGTTCAAGATGGCAGAATGATTTTCCCTGAAGGAAATATCGTCCGAACACCGAAAGCCGGCGGGCGTTCAAGGCTTTCCTGGCTTCCGGACGAAAGCCCCCGAGGCGGAATGCTGTTTTTGTTAAATAGTGCGGCCGGGCGAGAAGTCACGGTTCCGGGCCGGCTGCATGAGACTTGAGCCTCCCCCATGCCGGTCAGCGGCGAAAGCGACAGCCAGCGCCGGCCAGGCCCGCCTCCTGGAACGACCAGGCGCTACCCCCTTGCCAGAGGGCGAATTTTCATATTGGGTATTCCAAGTGCATATAGCGTAGCACACCGACATCCCGGAGGCCCAGTCATGAAAAGCCACCTCTCCGCCGCAATCCTCCTCTGGCTGCTCTGCGCGCTCGCCCCGCTGGCCGCGGGTCTGGCCGCCTGGCTGGGAGCCGCCCAAGCCTCGGCCTTGAGCCGGAGCCTGGTCATCCTCCCGGCCGCAGTCCTGGCTTGCGCCCTGGCCGCCGTTCTGCACCGCCGCCTGCTGGCCCCCCTCTCGGCCATGGCCGAGGGCCTCGCGCGAACGAGCGCCGGGGATTACGCCGCCGACCCGGCCGCCGCCGCAAGCGGCGCCCTGGGCCAGGCCGCGGACCTGGCCGCGGCTCTGACCGCCGCCCTTGCCCGGCTGAAGACCGAGCTCGGCTTTGCCCGGGGCATCCTGCACGGCATGGCCACTCCTTTCGTGGTCGTGGACTCGGACGAGGTCCTGCGCTTCACCAATGCCAATCTCCTGCATCTCCTGCAGCACGAAGGCCGGCCCGAGGATTTCTACGGCCAGAACGTGGCCCATTTCTTCTACGGCGACGCCACGCGCAAGACGGTGCTCAGCACGGCCATGCAGGAGCGCCGGGAGATCACCCGCGAGGTCGAGCTGACCGGGCGCAAGGGGGCCAGGCGCAACATCCGCATCGACGCCTCGCCCGTCTATGATTTGAGCGGCGCGCTCATGGGCTCGCTCTGCGTCTACGCCGACCTGAGCGAGCTGCGCGGGAGCGAGGCCCGGCTGCTTTCCCAGAACCAGAAGATCGCCGCGGCCGCGGCCCAGGCCGACGCCATCTCGCGCCAGATGGCCGAGGCCGCCGGGCGCTTCGCCGAGCTGGTGGTCGCCTCCAGCCGCGGCGCCGCCCGCCAGAGCGCGCGCACGGCCGAGACGGCCACGGCCATGGAAGAGATGAACGCCAGCGTCCTGGAGGTGGCCGGCAACGCCTCCTCGGCCGCCACGCACGCCGACCAGGCCGGGGGCAAGGCCCGCGAGGGGCAGGCCACGGTCGAGCGGGCCGTGGCCGGGATCGGCGAGGTCGCGCGCCTGACCGGCGAGCTGAAGAAGAACCTGGGCAGCCTCGGGGAGCGCGCCCAGGCCATCGGCCAGATCATGAACGTCATCGGCGACATCGCCGACCAGACCAACCTGCTGGCGCTCAATGCCGCCATCGAGGCCGCCCGGGCCGGGGACGCCGGCCGCGGCTTCGCCGTGGTCGCCGACGAGGTGAGAAAGCTGGCCGAGAAGACCATGACCGCGACCAAGGAGGTGGGCGAGGCCGTCGGCGCCATCCAGGGCGTCATGCGCCTAAGCCTGACCAGCATGGACGAGGCCGCCGGGGCCGTGGACCGCTCCACCAGCCTGGCCGGCGCCTCGGGCCAGGTGCTCTCCGAGATCGTGGCCATGGTCGCCGCGACCACCGACCAGGTCCGGGCCATCGCCGCCGCGGCCGAGGAGCAGTCCGCGACCAGCGAGGAGATCGGCCGGGCCGTGGAGGACATCCGGTGCATCGCCGAGGCCACCAGCCGCGACATGGGCCAGGCCGAGGGCTCCGTGTCCCAGCTGACCGAGCTGGCCGGCGAGCTCGAGGGCATGATCAGGGCCATCCGCGCCTAGCGCGGCATCGCTCAGCGTCCGCCCGCTCCGGCCGCGGCCGACAGTCCGCGCTGGTTGGGGTGCTTGAGGATACGCGGGAAGAGCTCCTCGCGCAGCCACTTGTGGGCTGCATCGCCCTGGTGGCATTCGTGCCACCACAGGGAGAAGCGGATGCGCTCGGTCTCGTACGGCAGGGCACCGATGCGGAGCTTCCTGGCCTCCGGGCTGTTGCGGGCCACATGGCCGGGCACCACGAAAATGAGGTCGGCCTTGGCGGCGATGGCAAAGGCCGCCCCATATGAGCCGACCCTGAGCTTCACCAGCCGCTTGAGGCCCAGCTTCTGCAGCGGACGGTCGATGCAGTCGTTCCAGCCGCCGCCCGTGGTCACGGCCATCTGGGGGCTCGACACGAACGCCTCCAGAGAGACCTGCCCCGCTCGCCAGATGGGGTGGCCCTGGCGGGCGACAAACACGAGATCGTCCTCGTCCACCACCCGCCGGTGCATGTTGCCCGGGAAATCGCTGTCGATGCTCACGGCCAGGTGGATCTTGCCCGAGAGGAGCGCCTCCTTGGCCGAGGCGTCCCAGTTCACCAGGCTGAAGACGAGGCGGCTGTCCATGGCCAGAAGGAAGGCCATAGCGTCGCAGAGCACGTTCTGCACCACGTAGTCCGGGGCAGCGATGATGAATTCACGGGCGTGGGTCGCAGGTTCGAAGCCACTCTCGAAAAGGCCACCGATGCCCTCGAGCACCTCGTCCAGCCGGGCCTTCACGCGTACGGCCGCCTCGCTCAGGATGTAGCCCTTGCCCGCGCGCACGAGCAGGGGGTCGCGGAAGTATTCGCGCAGCCGAGCCAGGTTGCGGCTCATGGTCGGCGGAGTCATGTGCAGGATCCCGGCCGCGGCACTCACGTTTCGCATCTCGAGCAGGGCCTTGAGCGAAACCAGGAGGTTGAGGTTCAGACCGGCCAGGTTCAGCATGTTCTGCATGCCGCAGCCCCGGTCCGGCCCGAGCGTTTGACGTCCCCGGCCGGCACGGTCGCCGCGGCCTCGCGGCGGGATTTCATTTCGCGCATGTTCACCTTGCGGATTATGAAATTGAAAAACAGGCGTCCCTCGTGCTTAGTGTATTCCTGCAACGAGGATACCCAAGTTGCCGGCCACTGCAAAGGCGCGGCGAGCGGTCCGCCCCGGCCGGGCACCGCGGCGCGACGATCAACGCACAACGGAGAAGACCATGAAGCGACTGGTGGTGGGAATAAGCGGCGCGAGCTGCGCCAATCTGGCCATCCTGCTGCTGAAGATCCTGCGCGAGCTGCCGGGCTGGGAGACCCATCTGGTCATGTCCGACGGCGCTCGCCGGACCATCGAGTACGAGACGCCCTACGGCGTGGAGGAGGTCGCTGCCCTGGCCCACGTGACCCACCCCGCCGAGGACGTCGGCGCGAGCATCGCCAGCGGCACCTTCAAGACCGAGGGCATGGTGGTCATCCCTTGCAGCATGAAGACGCTCGCCGGCATCGCCCACGGCTACTCGGACAACCTGCTGCTCAGGGCCGCGGACGTGACCCTGAAGGAGCGCAGAAAGCTCGTGCTCGTGGTCCGGGAGACGCCGCTCAACCTCATCCACTTGCAAAACATGGTCGGCTTGGCCGCCATGGGCGTGATCGTCATGCCGCCGGTGCTGACCTTCTACAACCACCCCAAGACCCTCGACGACGTGCAACTGCACATCGTCGGCAAGGTCCTCAGCGAATTCGGCGTGGAAGCCCCGGGCTTTACGCGCTGGACCGGCAAGTAGCGAAAAAGGCGGCGGCGATGATCGAGCTGAATTACTTCCGCGGCCGGATCGTCCTGACCATGGTCGCGGTGCCCCAGGGCAAGGACCTGTGCGTCGCGCTCTTCGGCGGCGACACGCCGCACATCGGTGCCGTGGCCCTGAGCCAGCCGCGACCGAGCCTGAAGAAGGACGGCAGCGTAAGCGCCACGACCTCGGTCATTGCCGTGCTCGGCCACAAGGAGGACGAGCTGGCCAGGCTCATCGCCTCGCGCCTGGCCGGGAGCCTGGGCGTCATCGTCACCGTCTCCTGCGGCATCCATATGGACGAGGCCACGCCAAGCGAGCTGAAAGACATCGTCGAACTCAGCCAGGAAATGACCGAGAACCTCATCTTGCAGCTGAACCCCCTGCTGCAGGGGGCCGCCGGCCCGGCCGGCCGCCCGTAGCCCGCGCAGAAAGAGTCAGGGCCGGCCGGCCGGGAAGCTGGAACTCATTCTACAGCCACGCGAAAAGCACGACTGCAATAGGAGCAATGCCATGTTCAAGGACTTGCGTTCATTTTTGAAGAAACTCGAGGAAGAGGGGCAGCTCGTCCACTACCATGACGAGGTCCTGCCCGAGCCCGGCATCCGGGCCATCATGCGCGGTTCGGCCGACCTGGGCGCCACCGGCCCGGCCGTGCTCATCCACAACATCAAGGGCTACAAGGGCAGGAAGCTCGTGGTCAACGTGCACGGCTCCTGGGCCAACCACGCCATCATGCTCGGCATGCCCAAGACCGCCAGCTTGAAGGAGCAGTTCTTCGAACTCGAGCGCCGCTGGGACAAGTACCCGGGCGAGGTCAAGTGGGTGACGGGCGCCCCCTGCCAGGAGGTCGTGCTCGACTCCTTCAACCTGCTCGAACTCCTGCCCATGCACAAGGTCAACGAGCACGACGGCGGCTTCTACCTGTCCAAGGCCTCGGTGGTCTCCAAGGACCCGGACGAGCCCGACAACTTCGACAAGGAGAACGTCGGCATCTACCGCCTCCAGGTCCAGGACGCGAACACCATCGCCATGCAGGGCCTGCCCTTCCATGACATCGCCATCCAGATGCGCAAGGCCGAGGCCAAGAACGAGCCCCTGCCCGTGGCCATCTGCCTGGGCGTGGACCCGATGCTCAGCTTCATGGCCTCGACGCCCATCGCCTACGACCTGTCCGAATACAAGTACAACTCCGCCCTGACCGGCATTCCCATGGAGCTGACCAAGACCACCGACGGCTTCCTCGACGTCCCGGCCGGCGCGGAATACGTGCTCGAGGGCGAGATATTGCCCCGGGTGCGCGTGCCCGAGGGGCCCTTCGGCGAGTTCCCCGGCAGCTACTCGGGGGCGCGCCAGCAGGTGGTCATCAAGGTGAAGCGCGTCACCCACCGCACGGACCCGATCTTCGAGAACCTCTACTTGGGCCGCCCCTGGACCGAGATCGACACCCTGCTGGGACTGAACACCTGCATCCCGATCTACAAGCAGATCAAGGAGACCATGCCCGAGGTCAAGGCGGTCAACGCCCTCTACCAGCACGGCCTGACCGCGATCATCGCCACCGACAGCCGGTTCGGCGGCTATGCCAAGTCCGTGGCCTTCCGCGCCGCCTCAACGCCCCACGGCATATCCTACGTGAAGAACATCATCCTGGTCGACGGCGACGTCGATCCCTTCGACCTGGTCCAGGTCATGTGGGCCATGTCCACCCGCATCCGCGGTCCCCAGGACGTCATCGTCATCCCGAGCACCCCGGGCATGCCGCTGGATCCGGGCTCCGAGCCTCCTGGAATGGGCTGCAAGGTGATCATCGACGCGACCACCCCGGTGGCGCCCGAGCCCAAGATGCGCGACGTGAAGATGGTCGGCCACATCCCCGAGGCCGCGGCCTTCCAGAAGATCATCTCCGACCTGCACCAGAAGGCCGGGTGCAGGCTCTAAACCGGTCCAAGGAGGACGATCATGAAATGCGTGCGTTGTCTCGTTGGTGAGGCGAGTGTGGTGGCCAAGGCTCCCGACGGGAGCGGCGCCTGGGAGATATACAAATGCGCCCGCTGCAACTTCGGCTGGCGCAGCACCGAGCCGGAGAGCATCACCGATCCGGCCAAGCGCGACCCCTTCTTCCAGCTCGACAAGGTGGACTTGAACAATCTCATCATCCCCTGCCCCATCCCCCCCTTGCGGTCCTAGGCCCGCTTCACCGGCCGGGGAATCCTAGGTGATCCGTCTCCCCCGGCCGCCACCCGCGAGAGCGGAGCGCACCCCCGGTGCGCTCCGCTTTTCGCTTCAGGCGTAGCACCGCCGGATGTGGGCAAACAGCGCCGGCTTGCGGTCGTACTGGTGGACGATGTGCGCCGGGCGACCGGATGCGGCCAGAACCTGGCCTTCGGCGTCGCGCTCCGGCTCGCCGAGCACGTAGCCGAGGGTCAGCACCGGCCCGGAGTTGTCCACCACGTTCACCCCGGCCAGCCGGCCCTCGTGCACCAGGAGGTTATGCACCGCCTGGTCGTAGCCGGCCAGGCGCGGCCCCGGAGTGAAGGGCAGCAGGCGGGCGCACATCGCGTCCAGATAGTCGCGCACGGCCGTGAGTCCGCCCACGCTCGTGCCGGAGCAGGCGATGGGCCTGTCCGCCAGCCGGGTGAGGGCCTCCCCGCCCAGGTGGGCCTCGGTCCAGCGGCGCATGTGCTCGCAGGCGCCGACGGTCATGCGCCGGTCCTCCAGGGTGACGCTCAAGCCCTCGGGCCAGGGGTGGGCGAAGGGCTCGCGCTGGAAGATCACATCGCGCACGTCCGTAAGCAGGATGCGGGCGTACTCCCCCTCCGAGTGCGCCAGGAAGTCGCGATAGAGGAAAAAGCGCCAGGCGTTGTAGGGCACGTGGGCGAACTCCGCCGGCCGCTCGAAGGACTCTATCCGTGCGCCGTGGGCGGCCATGCGCGGCAGATCCCGCGTGGTCGGCGAGACGAACAGGACCACCTCGCCGGCGTATCCGACGCGCTCGAGCGAGGCCAGGAAGGGCCGCACGTCGCCGTAGTGGTAGCCGGCGGCCAGGCCGAGGATGAGAGTGGGCGGGGGCATGGGCCCTTTTCACCCGCCGCCCCCCTTCTGGCAAGTCCGGAAAAGGCCCGTTCAGCTGCCGGAGCGGCCCGCGTACAGGCGCATCTGCCGGCGCGCGAAGCGCTCGACATGGTCGCGGGCGCAGTCCAGGACGCCGCGCGCGCCGCTGCCGGCGCCGGCCAGGCCTTCGGCCAGGCCGGCGCGGAAGGCCTGGTGCAGCTCGGTGTGGACGTTCACCTTGCGCACGCCGAGCCCGATGGCCTGGCCAAGCGTGTGCGGGGCCATGCGGCTGGCGCCGTGCAGGACCAGGCCGGCCGGCGGGCAGAGCACGCGCCGGATCATGGCCAGCTCGGCCTCGTCCGGGAGCACGGTCTTGGGCAGGTCGAAGGCCAGCAGGTCCACGGCCGTCTCCTGGACGAAGCGCTTCACGCACTCCTCGAGGGGCAGGCCGGACATGCCCTCCAGGTCCGCCGCAGCCAACTCGCCGAGCTGGCCCTCGATGTCCGCGCCGACGCGGTGGGCCAGCTGCGCGGCCTTGCGCGTCAGGGCCAAGTTGTCGGCAAAGGCCAGCGCGGAGCCGTCGAACATGACCGAGGTGAAGCCGAGGTCCAGGGCGTCGAGTACGGTTTCCAGCCGGCGGGCGTGGTTCAGGTGCACGGCCACGGGCACCAGGGCCGTGCGCGCGCGGGCAAGGGCCGCCAGGGCCAGGAGATCGAAGCCCGCAGCCCGGCCGGTGGCCTCGTCGATGGCCAGGACGACCGGCAGCTCCTCGCTTTCGGCCGCGGCCACGATGGGACCCACGCATTCCGGCGAGAAGACGTCGAAGCAGCCCACGGCCCGGCCGCGCACGGCCGGAGTGTCGAGCAGGTCGGTAATGGTTGCCAGGCTCACGGCTGTCCCCCTGTCGCTGGCCTCCCGGCGCCCCGCCGCCAGTGGTCGGACGGCGGGGGCGGGGGCGTTCTGCCCGTTCGTCCGCGTTTAGATGGGGAGGCCCTCGGGGGTCGGAGCCGTTCGGGGCGGGTCGGGAAACGGGCTGGGGGGGCTGAGGTACATGCGTCTCTCCTCATCCGCGGCACGACCCGGAACAGGCGGGCCGGCCCCCGGCGAGGCGGAAGAAGGTGGTGTTGGCGTTGGGGATGACCGCGATCCGCAGCGGCCCGGAAGCCTTGAATATCCAATGGTCCAGGGTGGCCTGGGCGTCGCCGGGGGTCAGGTGGCAGCGCCTGAGCGTCTCGGGGTCGAGGGCGGAGTGGACGACCACCTCGCAGTGGGCGAGCGTCCGGCCGAAGAGGAAGGCCTTGTGCGCGCCCATGCGAAAGCCCGCAGCCCGGAAATCGTCCATGAGCCCGCCCATGGTCTCGAAGCGGCAGACGTAGTCGTAGTAGGCGTCGTCGCCCACGCCCTGGCCGCACTCGGCGCAGAGCAGCACCCTGCCCCCGGGGCGGACGGCCTGGCCGGCGGTATTCAAGCCCTTCTGGGCCTGGTAGAGGCAGAGGTCTTTGGGGTAGCCGCCGCAGGAGGCGACGACCAAGTCGTAGGGCTCGGCGAGATCCACGCCGTAGACCCGGGCGCAGACCTCCGCGCCCTCGGCCAGGACCGCGTCCGGCGCGCCGACCCCGATCCAGACCGGCTTCTTGGCGGCATTTAAGACTACGTTCACGGCCAGGTCGATGCCGACCATGCGGCCGGCCTCGCTCACGTCATCGCGGGCCGGGTTGCCGGCCAGGACGCCGCCCCGGGCGGAGTCCTGGAGCAGGAGGCTGTGGCTGGCGCGGATGGCCTCGGCCCCGGCGCAGCCCACGGTCACGCCCTTGGCCCCCCCGGTGTAGCCCATGAACTGGTGGGGATCGATCTGGCCGATGACGATCTTCAGGTCGGCCGCGGCGTAGACGGCGTTGACCAGGACCGGCGTGCCGCGCGAGGTCCGGCCGAGATCGGCCAGCGGCGAGTTGTGCGCGTCGTGGGCCAGGACCCGGCAGCCGCGGGCGGCCTCGGGCGGCAGGATGCGGGCCATGGCCTCGGCCGGGGCGGGCTCGTGCAGCCCGCCGCCGACGATGACCGTGACCCGGCTGCGCTCGAGGTCCGGCCAGCGGGCGAACAGGCGGTCGAGGATGACCGGGGCGATGTCCTTGACCGGGGTCGGACGGGTCTCGTCGGGCACGGCGATGGCCACCGATTCCGGCCTGTGGCCGGCCTCCAGAGGTTTGGCGCCAAGGGGCCGGTCAAGGCCGGCGCTGAGGTCCGCGGCCAGATCCGAAAGGGGCGGCAGCGACGCCGGGCTGAGCACGTCACAGCAGGCGACGCGGGGAATTTCGAGACGAATGGTTCCGTGACCATAGGGCAGTTCGATGTGCATGGCCGCTCCTTGCATTCTGTAAGGCAATCTATGTGCCAACCATTGATCATATCATAATTCACTGAAATACCTTATGAAATATTCACGGCGCCGGATGCCGGAGCAGCGCCTGGAGCCCAATATCCGGCACCTGGCCCAATATTGGGCTTTACTTCCGGAAATGACCGTGCTTTCTTGGCCGCAGCGGTTCAGACCCCTCCTGAGATGGGGGCCAAGCCCTCATAGGCTCTTATAACTTGTTGCAATTAAAAACAATAATTGTATGCCCAATAATGGGCAGGACATCATGACCTGGGACACTGCCAGCCGTTACCAGTTGCTCCTGACCGTCAATAACGCCCTCGTCCACCAGACCTCGCGCGAAAGCCTGTTCCGCGCCCTGGCCGGCGAGCTGGCCAAGCGCTTCCGCTACGACCGCCTGAGCATCAACCTCTACGACGCCGAAACCTCGTCCCTGACCCACTTCGCCACGGCCGTTGGCGTGCCGCTCAAGGGCGTGGGCGACGAGCCCCGGCCGGTGGAGAAAGGGGCCATCGCCCAGCTGGCCATCCGCACCCGCGAGCCGGTGATCATCCCCGACCTTAACCGCCAGAGCTACCTGCACAAGCCCTCGGCCATGATCCAGGCCGGACTCACGGCGACCATGGCCTTCCCGCTCATCGTCCGCGACGCCGTGCTCGGCGTCCTGCACCTGTCCTTCCGCCGGACGCCCGAGAACCTGGACGAGCTGGCCGGGATCATGGCCGACATCTCGACCCAGACGGCCATCGCCGTGGACAACATGCTTTCCTACACCCGGCTGCGGGCACTGAACGAGCAGCTGAAAAGCCAGCGTAATTACCTCCTCGACCAGTCCGACGGCGGCTACGAGCTCGGCGGCTTCTATTTCGTCAGCCGGGCCATGACCGAGGTCATGGCCACGGTGAACATGATCGCGGCCACCGACGCAAGCGTGCTCGTCACCGGCGAGACCGGCACCGGCAAGGATTTCGTGGCCCGGGCCATCCACAAGCTTTCGGGGCGCCGCGAGGGGCTCCTGGTCAAGGTCAACTGCCCGGCCCTCTCGCCAGGCCTGTTCGAGAGCGAGCTCTTCGGCCACGCCAAAGGCGCTTTTACCGGCGCGAGCAGCCAGCGCACCGGCCGCTTCGAGATGGCCGACGGCGGGACCATCTTCCTCGACGAGATCGGCGATCTGCCGCTCGCGCTGCAGGCCAAGATCCTGCACGTCCTGCAGGACAGGACCTTCGAGCGCGTGGGCGACAGCCGGCCGATCAGGGCCGACTTCCGGGTCATCGCCGCGACCAACCGCGACCTCGAGGCGGCCATCGCCGACAAGACCTTCCGCTCCGACCTCTTCTACCGCCTGAACACCGTGCGCCTCCACCTGCCGCCGCTCCGGGAACGGCCGGAAGACATCCCGGTCCTGGTCCGGCGCTTAAGCGAGCAGCTGGCCCGGGGCCTGAACCGCCGGCCGCCCGACTACCGGCCCGAGGCCATGAAGGCGCTCGCGGCCCATGCCTGGCCCGGCAACATCCGCGAGCTGCACAATGTGGTCAACCGTATGATCCTGCTCAAACCCGACGGCCAGGTCGGCGCGCGCGACCTCGAGCCCATGCTCGGCGGCCACGAGTCCCTGGTCGAAACATCCTTCCCGACCCTGGAAGAGGCCGAGCGCAGCCACCTCGAGCGTGCCCTGCGCCTGACCCGCGGTCAGGTGGCCGGCCCCCGGGGCGCGGCAAGGCTGCTCGGCCTGCCGCGGACCACGCTGCAGTACCGCCTGCGCAAGCACGGCCTGAATCCCGCAGACTATGCCTGAGCCGGGCAGCGCAGGCCCGGCTTCAGTCGATGACCGCGTCGGCCTCGATCTCCACCAGCCAGGCCGGGTTGATGAGGCGCGAGCATTCGATGAAGCTGGTCGCCGGCTTGATCTCGCCGAAGACCTCGCCGTGGGCCCTGGCCGCCTCCTTCCAGCGGGAGATGTCGGTGACGAAGACCCGGGTGCGAATGACGTGGCGCATCTCGGCCCCGGCCTTGTTCAGGACGTCGCGGATGATCTCGAGGCAGCGCACCGACTGGCCGTAGAGGTTGCCGGGCGCGGCCACCGAGCCGTCCGGAGCCATGGGTGCGGTGCCGGTCACGGCGACGATTTGGCCGACGCGGCAGGCGCGGGAATAGCCGATTTCCGTCTCCAGGGGCTGTCCGTAGGTCACGACCGAGCGCATGGGATTCTCCTAGGTTTCGGGTTGCCGGACTGGGAAAATGCGAACCTGCCCGCTTGCCCCCCGCGGCGTCAAGGCCGGCGGCGCTTTACAGTCCGGGGGGGCATGGATAACATATCGCCCGCAGCCGCAAAGGAGGCGCCACCATGAATGCGATCACCCTGGTTTTCGTGGCCTTGTGCGTCTTCGCCCTCGCCTACCGCTTCTACGGGCTCTTCCTGGCCAGGACGGTGCTGGGAGTGAACCCGGAACGGCAGACCCCGGCGGTGAAGATGGCCGACGGCCACGACTATGTGGAGACCAACAAGTTCGTGCTCTTCGGGCACCATTTCGCGGCCATCGCCGCGGCCGGCCCGCTGCTCGGACCGGTCCTGGCGGCGCAGTTCGGCTACCTGCCGGGCGCGCTCTGGATCCTGGTCGGCTGCGTATTCGGCGGCGCGGTCCACGACCTGGTCGTGCTTTTCGCCTCGGTCCGGCACAAGGGCCAGTCGCTGGCCTACATCGCCGGCAAGGAGGTGGGCCGGACCACCGGCCGGGTGGCCTCGGTGGCCGTGCTCTTCATCCTGATCCTGACCCTGGCCGGGCTGTCCATCGCCGTGGTCAACGCCATGTTCAGCAGCCCCTGGGGCACCTTCACCGTGTTCGCCACCATCCCCATCGCCCTGGTCATGGGCGTCTACCTGCACGTCTGGCGCGACGGCGACGTGAAGGGCGCGAGCATCCTCGGCGTGGGTTTACTCTTCCTGGCCATCCTGGCCGGCCCCCACGTGGTGGCCAGCCCCGCCCTGTCCGGGCTGTTCACCATGTCCAAGCATTCCATCGCCCTGACCATCCCGGTCTACGGCTTCGTCGCCTCGGTCCTGCCGGTCTGGCTGCTCCTCTGCCCGCGCGACTATCTTTCGACGTACCTCAAGATCGGGACCATCGCCCTCCTGGCGCTCGGCATCATCTGGGTCCATCCCACGCTGCAGATGCCGGCCCTGACCGACTTCATCGGCGGCGGCGGCCCGATCATCCCCGGCGCGGTCTTCCCCTTCCTGTTCATCACCATCGCCTGCGGCGCCATCTCGGGCTTCCACGCCATCATCGGCACCGGCACCACGCCCAAGATGCTCGACAGCGAGAAGAACCTCCTGTTCGTCGGCTACGGCGCCATGCTGGTCGAGGGCTTCGTGGCCATCATGGCCCTCATCGCCGCCTGCGTCATGGTTCCCGGCGACTACTTCGCCATCAACTCCTCGCCCGAGGCCTTCGCCAAGCTGGGCATGGTCGCGCCCAACATCGCCGAGCTCGGCCGCGAGGTCGGCGAGGTCGTCCAGGGCCGGCCCGGCGGCGCGGTCTCCCTGGCCGTGGGCATGGCCTACATCTTCTCCTCCATCCCGTTCATGAAGGGCCTCATGGCCTACTGGTACCACTTCGCCATCATGTTCGAAGCGGTCTTCATCCTGACCGCCGTGGACACCGGCACGCGCGTCGGCCGCTTCTTCCTGCAGGAGATGATCGGAGAGGTCCTGCCCAAGTTCCAGGAGAAGCGCTGGATGCCCGGCATCCTCATCACCAGCGGCATCTTCACCTTCAGCTGGGGCTATCTGGTCTACACCGGCGACATCACCACCATCTGGCCGCTCTTCGGCATGTCCAACCAGCTGCTGGCGGCCGTGGGCCTGATCATCGGCACGACCATGCTCATCCGCATGAACAAGGCCAGGTACGCCCCCCTGACCGCCGTGCCCGGCCTCATCCTGGTCTGCATCACCATGTGGGCCGGCTACTTGAGCATCGTCAACAACTACCTGCCCAAGAAGCTCTACCTGCTGACCACCCTGGCGGTGATCGTCATGGTCCTCATGGCCATGGTCATCGTCGGCGCGATCAGGCGCTGGAAGGAGCTCCTGGCCGTCCAGAGCCCGGTCACCGACCCTTACGGCGAACCGGTGCTGGAGGTGGTCCAGGAATAGTCCGAAACGGGCTGCATCTCTACGAACGATGAAACCGGCCACGGGCCCCGCACGGGACCGTGGCCGGTTTTTTCCTTCCCGGCCTCGATACGGGTCGGCGCCGATATCGCCGAGTTTGACAACATCTGCGCTGCGTGGTTTAGTTCGTTCAGATTCCGAAAGATCATCCGGGCGTGCGGGAGGGGGCATGCGCCAGGCTTGGATGTTCATCCTCGTCGTCCTCCATCTGGCCCTGGGCCTGGCCGGGACGGCCGCTGCCCAGACCAAGGTCTGGCAGGAAGGCTCGGCCTACGGCCCGAGCCCCGAGGAAGCCCTGCGGGAGGCGGCCGTTGACGCGGTCATGAGCCTGCTCGCGAGGGAGATCAAGGGCGGCGCCCTGGCCACGGGCGTGGAAGAGCGCGTACGCCGGGAGATTGCCGCCAACGTCAACGCCTACGTCGCCGGCACCCGGCCCAAGCGGGCCACCAAGGATGCCTTCGGCCACAACGTCACCGCCGACTTCCAGC
Source organism: Desulfovibrio sp. UBA6079 (assembly GCA_002428705.1). Classification (GTDB taxonomy): domain Bacteria; phylum Desulfobacterota; class Desulfovibrionia; order Desulfovibrionales; family Desulfovibrionaceae; genus UBA6079. The sequence goes on along the minus strand of DIXN01000005.1, from coordinate 67,870 downwards.
TCAAGGTCGAGAAGGTCCGCGTACTGGCCCGGGAGATCGTCAGCGGCTCCATGGCCGGCGGCGACGGTCGCGCCTTGCCGCCCATCCTGTTCATCGGCCCGCCGAGCGAGCTGCGCAGCGCCTTCGGCCAGGCCTTCCGGGAAAAAGGGCTGACCGTGCGCTACCGCGAGGCGGCCCTGGAGCGCTTCGAGGCCGAGCGCAGGAAATGGGCGCAGCTGACTCCCGAGCAGCGCGAAGTCGAGCACGTCATGTCCGTCATGCGCCAGAGCCAGGGGGAGGAGATCGTGCCGGCCGATGACGCCGCTCTGCTCGGCCGGTTCATGGACACGCCTTTTGTGCTCGACGGCCGCTTCGAGGCGAGCACCCTGCCGCCCGACGCCTTCGGCCGGGCCGTGGTCCTGGTGACCCTGAAGGACTTCAACCTCTATGAAGCCAGGACGGCCGACACCCTGGCCACCATCCAGGACAGCGTGCGCGCCGACGGTGCAAACGAGGCCGAGGCCCGGGCCAAGGCCATGAAGAAGGCGGCCGACGTCTTGTCCCGCCATGTCTTCGAGCAGATCGTCCAGGGCCTGCCGCCGTAGGCGGGTGCCCGACCGGGAGAAGGAGATGCGCCGCTGGCCTGCCATTCTCTTGGCCTTCCTCTTGCCCCTGGGGGCCTTGTCCGCCTGCGCGGGCAAGCAGTCCTGGGACAACATCATGACCGGCATGGTCGACACCATGTACAGCGCCCTGGACTATCTCCAGATCGGCGACCCGGTCCAGGCCCCCTACGTCGCCCAGCGCAGCCTGACCCGCGGCATGATCAACAGCCTGCGGGCCTGCGAGCACACCCTGTCCGCGGCCAAGCTGGACAAGGAGGCCCAGAAGTACGGCCTGTTGCGCAAGAAGATCGACAACGACCCAGCCTTCCTGAGCAACACGGGCAACCTGAAGTACACCCTGCAGCAGGTGGATCTGGCCGTGGCCGCCTCGGACAAGGTCGCCGCCAGCCGGAAATTCGACCAGAGCCGGGCCAGGGAGCATCTGTGCAACGGGCTTTTTTTCGCCAGCCTGGCCCTCAGCAACGACGTCCTGGCGGTCAAGGCCTTTGAGACGATCCTCAAGAAGAAGACGCCGGACAACGCCGCCTACGGCGGTTCGGACCAGGCCAGACAGCAATTCGTACTCTATCTCGCCGAGCAGGGCATGAACTACCTGCCAAGGCATATCGAGAGCCTGGGCAGGATGTCCTCCAACATCTCGAGCTACGCCACCGACCACGACATCGTCATGCCGAGCGAGGCCGAGATCAGGAAGGCCGAGGATGCCGAGAAGGCCAAGATCGACAAGGGCGACCTGTGAGGTGCATGGTGATCGACAGCCGGAACAAGGTGGACCGGCGCCCCGCTCGGGCGCGTGTCGTTTGTGCCATCATGCTCCTCGCGGCCTTCTTCTGCGGCTGGCCAAGGCCCGGCCCGGCCCAGACCCTGGACGTGCTCGTCCTGAACCACGGGCTCGTGGCCGCCGACGCCCGCTCCTCATTGGACCCGGTCTTCCGCGAGCTCTATGCCGCCAAACGCGCGGAGCTGAACCGCTGGTTCGACACCTTGCTCATCAAACGCTGCGCCGCGCGCTGGCCGCTGCTGCGTGAGCGCGAGGGCGGCGCGGACCTCGATCCGGCCCGCGTGGTCCAGCTCATGGTCATCGTTTCCCGGGCCGGGGTCAACGAGGAGTCCTTCAGGCTCTCCACCGGCGGCTCGCTGACCTTCAACACCTTCACCGTGGGCTTGTCCGCGGTCTTTTTCAAGATGACCGGGGAAGGCGACGATCAAGCCGTGCAGCTCTACTACAACCGGCTCCTGACCGCCGAGAAGCAGGTCCGCAGCGAGGGCCGCCTGAGCGCGGCCGGCACCCGCGCCGCCTTCGACCAGACCCTGAGCGAGGCCCTGGAGAAGCTGGTGGACACGGCCTACGCCGACTACAACCCCCTGGGCCTCACCGGCGCGGTGACCGGGGTCAGGGGCAAGGCCGTGAACGTGGCCCTGAGCCTGCGCCAGGGCCTGAACGTGGGCGACATCCTGGCCGCGGACCTGGGCAATGGCGCCGAGGAGAGCTACCGCATCACGGCCATCGGGGTGGGCGACTGCTGGGCCGAGCCCTTCTTCGGGGCCGCCGGCCAAAAGCCGCCGCGGCGCATGACGGCCGTGGTCAACGCCAAGCGCATCCGCCACTCCCAGGAGACCTTCGGCCTCAACCCGGAGAAGTTCAGCATCAAGCCCGAGGCCAAGGCCTTCGCCGCGGACAGGGAGGCGCTCGCCCAGCTCTTCCACGACTACCTGGCCCAGACCGGGCGCGTGAACCTCCTGCCCTCGGCGGCCACTTTGTCCCCCGAGGCGAGAGACGCCCTGGTCACGGCTCTCAATCTGCCCCTCTCCACCGAAGTGCTGCTGCCCCGGCCGACGTACCTTATCAGCACGGTCGTCCAGAAGGTGGTGAAAAAGACCCTGCGCAAGGGGGAGATCAACGAGGCCGGCGGCTACATGGCCTTTGCCGCGGCCGGGGTCCGGGCCGCGGACGATCCGGGGAGGCTGCTCGCCATGGCCGAGGCCGCCCAGACCAAAACGGTCAACATCATCGCCGGCCAGACGGTCACCGACCGCGAGCACGCCTATGACGCCCTGCAGCTCGCCCTGCGCGAGCTGGCCCAGGAGCTCGCCAAGCGCATCGAGGCCGGCGTGCCCATGCACCCCGGCTACTAGCTCCGTCTCAGGGCTCGCTCAGGCTCTCGTGCAGCCCTTTCAGGAGCGGATCGAGGAGGTAGTCGGCCACGCGGCGCTTACCGACCAGGATCTCGGCCTCCAGGGTCATGCCCGGGATGAGCCTGAAATCCGCTCTCACGTCCTTGAGCCGGGTCGAGGCCAGCCTGATCCGGCACTTGTAGAACAGGTCGCCGGACGAGCCGTCCCCGGCCAACGCGGGGTTCGCGCCGTCGCGGACAAAGGTGTCGGGGCTGACCATGCGCACCTCGCCGTCGAGGAAGCCGTGGCGCTGGAAGGGGAAGGCCGCGAGCTTGATGCGCACGGCGTTGCCGACCCGGATGTGGCCGATGTCCTTGGCCGCGATGGCCGCCTCGGCCTCCAGGACGCCGCCTTGCGCGTCCACGGGCACCAGGGTGAAGAGCGTCTCGGCCTGGCGGATGACCGAGCCGGCGGAGAACGGCCCGACCTCCTTGACGATCGAATCGGACACGGCCGTCAGCTCCACCAGCTCGCTTTTTCGTGAGGCCTTGGCCAGGGTGTGCTCGACCTCGGAGAGCTCCTGCAGGCTCTCGACGAGCTGGCTGGAGGTGTCGGTCCGCCAGCCGCTGATGAAGGCCTGGCGTTCGGCCCTGGCCTTGGCCAGCCGCTCCTTCAGCTGGTCGCTGCGCTCCACCGCGCCGGCGTAGAGGTCCTCGACCCGCAGCTTCTCGCGCAGGGCGCCTAAGTATTCCACCCGGCTGGTGTTGGCCTGGTCCAGGAGCTTCTTGTACATGCCCTCGATTTCCGCCGCGAGCTTGAACTGGCCGTCCAGGCGCGCCTGCTCCTTGACGTTGGCCGCGATCATGTCCTCTAGCGTGGCGATCTCCAGGTCCTTGGCCTGGACGTTGAAGCGGTATTCCTCCTTGCGCCGCTCAAAAAGCGTAAGCCGGGCCTCTTCCGCCGGGTCGGCCGCGGCCGCGGCCGGGGGCAGTCCGCTGCCGGCGATCTCGGCCTTGAGGAGCCCGGTCCAGGCCAGAAGAAACCGCTGCCGCTCCTTCGACTGTCCGAGTTCGGCCTCGGCAAAGGTCGGGTCCAGGGTGGCCAACAGCGCCCCCTTTTTCACCACGTCGCCGGGCCGGACGGCGATTGTCCGGATGATCGAGGTCTCCAGCGGCTGGACCACGATGGCCGGGGCCTGGGTGGCCAGCACGCCCCGGGCCGAGACCACCCGGTCGAGCCGGGAGAGCCAAGCCCAGGCGCCGGCAGAGACGAGCGCGGCCAGGATGACATACACGGCCAGCCGGGCCTGGACGGGCAGGCGGCCTTCGGCCACGGCCACGGCGTCCGGCTGGAAATCGACGGCCTCGCGGCAGACGGCGAGCTGTACGGGCTTGCGGGGTGGCACGGTCATGACGAGCGCATCCCCTTGGTCTGCTTGTCCCAGAGATTGGCATAGATGGCGCACCGCGAGAGGAGTTCGGCGTGGCTGCCGATGTCGGCGATGCGGCCCTGGTCGAGGACCATGATCCGGTCGGCGCCGCGCAGGGTGGACAGGCGGTGGGCCACGATGATCGTGGTCCGGCCCCGGGTGATGCCCTCCAGGTTCTCCTGGATGCGGGCCTCGCTGTCCGGGTCGAGCGCGCTGGTGGCCTCGTCGAAGATCATGATCCTCGGGTCCTTGTAGAGCGCCCGGGCGATGGCCAGGCGCTGGCGCTGGCCCCCGGAGAGGTTGGCGCCGTTCTCCTCGAGCAGGGCCGCGTAGCCCGAGGGAAGGCGCTCGATGAACTCGTCGGCCCCGGCCAGGGCGGCGGCCGCGCGCACGGCCTCGAAATCGGCACCGTCCCCGGTGATGGCGATGTTTTCGCTGACCGTGCCGTGGAAGATGAAGTTCTCCTGCAGGACCACGCCGATGTTCTGGCGCAGGTGCAGGAGGTCCAGATTCTTCAGGCTCAGGCCGTCGAACAGGATGCGGCCGGAGGTCAAGGGATAGAGGCCCTGGAGGAGCCGGGTGAGGGTCGTCTTGCCCGAGCCGCTCCGGCCGACCACGCCCAGGACCTCGCCCGGGGCGATGCGTAAGGAAACGCCGTCCAGGGCCGGAGGGTCGCCTGGATTGTAGGCAAAACGCACGTCCTCGAGCACGATCTCGCCCTTGACCGCCGGCCTGGCCCCGCCCAGGACGAGCCCCTGCTCGGGCTTGCGGTTCATGACCTCGCCGAGCATGGCCACGGCCAGGTGGACCTTCTGGTATTCGTGGATGAGCTCCACGAAGCGGATGAGCGGCAGGGTCACGGACTGGGAGAGCATCTGGAAGGCGATGAGCTCGCCGACGCTCATGGTGCCGTCGAACACACTGCGCGCGCCGACCCAGATCACGGCCACGGTCATGAGCCGCTCCAGGGTCTTGATGCTGGTCTGGCCGGCGGCGGCCATCTTGCGCACGCTGAAGTTGCTGGTCACGGCCCGGGCCGAGCCCTCCTCCCAGCTGCGCTGGCGCGCGCCCTCCAGGGCCAGGCTCTTGACCGTGTTCACGCCGTGGATGGTCTCCACCAGCAGGGCTTGGCGCCGGCCCTCGGCGGCGTAGAGGGCCGACAACCGGCGGTAGAAGGGGCCGACCATCAGCCCGATGACCGCGGCCGTGACCAAGGCGAAGACGAGGACCAATCCGGTCAGCCTGGGGCTGTAGAGGAAGAGGACCGGCAGGAACACGGCCAGAGCCGAGGCGTCGAGCAGCGTGTTCAGGAGGTTGCCGGTCAAAAACTCCCGGATCTGGTCGGTCTGCTGCATGTGCTTGACGATGACCCCGGCGAAGCTGCGCTCGAAAAAGGGCAAGGGCAGCCGGATCATGTGCGCGAAGGTCTCCATGGCCAGGCGCAGGTCGATCTTGGTGCTGGCAAAACGCAGCAGGTACTCGCGCAGGTAGCGCAGCGCCCCCTCGAACAGGATGGCCCCGGCCACGCCGATGCCGAGCACGTTCAGGGTGGACAGGGTGTGGTGGGCCAGCACCTTGTCGACCACGTTCTGGAAGTAGAGCGGCACGGCGAAGGCGAGGCCGTGCATGAACAGGGCGACGGCGGCGATCTCGGCGAAGATGCGCCCTTCGAGTGCGATCTGGGGCAGAAACCAGGACAGGCTGAAGCGCCTGGCGTCGCCCTGGTCCAGGACCTTCTTCCGGAAGAGCAGGACCTCGCCGCTGAAGCGGCTCTTCAGATCCTCTTCCGGGACGAAGACGAAGGGCGTGCCGGCGGCCGCGCGCACCCGGTCGTAGAGGACCAGCTCCCGCGATCCGTCCGGCCCCGTGCGCGTGCCCGAGAGCATGGCCGTGCCGCCGGCAACGGTCAGGGCCAGGGCGGGATAGGCCTCGCCCAGCTCGAGCAGCCTGTTTCTGGAAAGGGTGCGCCCCCTGGCGGCAAAGCCGAGGTCTGCGGCCAGGCGCAGGAGCGTGGCCGAGGTCAGGGGGCGGCCGGCGAGGCCGTAACGGCTGACCAGGGCCTCGCGGCTGACGCACAGGCCGTGGTGGCGCATCACGGCCACGAAATCATCGAGTGCATGGGGGGGCAGGGCGTTCACGAGAGGCCTCGCAGGTTGGCGTCGCATCACAGCGTATACGCCAGGGCCTGCTGCAAAAACCGCGCGCACCAGCTGCCCGCGGGCGCACAGCCCTTGCCGGTCCTACACTTTCCCGGCTTCTTGGTCCTCTTCGGCCCGCGTCCCCGAGTCCCGGTCCTTCAATTTGCGCCTCAAACTTTCCCGGCTGATGCCCAACAACTTGGCAGCTCGCGTGCGATTGCCCCCGCATTCCTTGAGGCAGGCCTCGATGGCCGCCATCTCCGCGAGCTTCAGCCGGCCCCCGGCGGCGCCGGCGCTGATCGTTACGGTCTTGCCTGCGCCGCGCACGTCGCCGGAGAGGTCCTCGAGGCGGATCTTGTCCGTGTAGGCCAGAGCCACGGCGCGCTCCACCTCGTTCTGCAGCTCCCGGATGTTGCCGGGCCAGCCGTAGGCAGCGAGCGCCTCCCGGGCCGCGCGGTTGAAATGCATCTTGCCCCGGCCCAGCGTCCGGGAAAAGGAGTCGAGGAAAGTTTCGGCCAGGAGCGGAATGTCGTCTCTGCGCTCGCGCAAGGGGGGCAGCTCCAGGTGCACGACCTTGATGCGGTAGTAGAGATCCTTGCGGAAGCGCCCCGCCTCGATGTCGTCCTTCAGGTCCCGGTTGGTGGCCGAGACGAGCCGCAAGTCCACCGGAACCGGGATCCTGGAGCCCACGGGCGTGACTTCCCCGCTCTCGAGGACACGCAGGACCTTGCCCTGCCCGGCCGGGCTCATGTCGCCGATCTCGTCCAGAAAGAGCGTGCCGCCGCTCGCGCCCTCGATCAGCCCTTTGCGCTTCTCGACCCCGGTGGCCACGCCCTTCTCGATGCCGAAGAACTCGCTTTCGAAGAGCTGCTCCGGCACCGCCGTGCAGTTGACCGCCATGAACGGAGCCTGCCTGCGCCGGCCCGAATAATGGATGACCTTGGCCACCAGTTCCTTGCCGGTGCCGGTTTCGCCGGTGATCAGCACGTTGACCGAGGTCTCGGCCGCGCGCTCGGCGACGCGCAGGAGGTCCTGCATGGCCGGGCTCGCGCCGATGATCCTGTGGGCCGAGAAGCCCCGGCGCAACTGCTTCCTCAGCACGGCGTTCTCCTGCTTCAGCTGCAGCTCGACGTCTTTCAGCTCCGTATGGGAGGCGTCGAGCCGGTCCACTGCGTCCTTCAGCAGGGCTTCGCGATGCCGGATGCGGCAGAGCATGTCCTCGAACCTGCCGGTGAGCGCGAGGAGATCCTGCCCGCAGAAACCGGGGGCGGTCTCGATGATGCGCCGGCACTTGCCCAGCTGGTCCAGGGCGGGCTCGTACTTGCCCTCCCCGCTCAGGACCGAGAATTTCAGGAATTGATGCAGGATATCAGCCGGAAGCGTCTCGAACTGGGTCATGCCCCCTCCTTGCGCAAAGCCGTGGTCTGCGCCCCGCCTTCGCCTCAAACCAGGGCGGACTCGGCCTGTTTTGGGGCGGATTTCTTGTATCTCGCATTTCAAATCTTAGCAATTCAAACATGTTACACCATGGCATGTTCCTCGCAGTCGCCCTGGCCAGAGGACACTGGAATTTCTCCAACAATAACCGGAGGGAGCATCATGAGTTTGGCATCCTGGTGGTCGAAGGCCAAGGCGGCGGTGCAGACGGTCGTCAGCAAGACGGCCGAAATCGGAGCGCTCGTTTCCAAGATCGGGGAGGGCATCAGCTGGGTGGCGGACACCGTGTCCACCGCCGCGAGCTGGGTGGCGGACAAGGTCGGCACGGCGGCGAGCTTCGTCACCGAGACAGTGGCTCAGGCCACGAGCATCATCCAGCAGGGCAGCGCCACGGGCTGGACGGCGAGCACCATCGCCGCCGCCGGACAATTCGTCGTGGACACGGCGGTCACGGCCTACGAGTGGGCGGCGAACACCGTGGGGACCGCGGTCGCCTGGACCAAGGACAAGGTCTCCACGGCCTCGAACCTGATCGAGGAAACCGTCGACCTGGCCGAGGATGTCTTCAGCAGCGAGCCGACCTCCGTGGCCTACCGGGACTATGCCGGCCTGAGCACGCAGTCCGACGCCGCGCAAAGCCTGGCCCAGGGCCCCGGCCAGCCCAAGGACCAGTTGCTAGCCGCGTAACCAACCCCGCGGCGTTCGCGACAGGCCCCGCCCGGCACGGTCCGGCGCGGGGCCTTTTCATGCCAGGGGAGGCCTGACAGGCGCGCAGGCATGCTCCTGAAGGGGAACCGCCGAGCCACCGGAGACTTTTACCAGCTCCCTGTACGCGCTGCGCCCGGCCGACGCCTCGCCACCCTCCCTCCCAGCTCCGACCCACCCTGTCCCTTCACCCGCCGCCCTCCCGTGAGCGGGGCCTTCCACCAGCCATCGCAACGGACAGCGTTCGCATCGGCTCGATATTTTTTGAACCGGCCATGGATGAAACCGCACCCGGCCTGCGTACCACTCGACAACCACCGCTGGCGGCGAGCCGGCGGCAGCGAGGAGGAAATGATGCGCCAGAAGACGACGCGGTCGATGTCCGACAGGTGCCCGGGGGCCATGGACCTGTCCGCCTACCTGGACGGCCGGGGCGGTCCGAAGCTGCAAAAAGGGCTCGAGAACCACTTCGCCTTCTGCCCGTGTTGTCGCCGGGCGCTTCTCGACCTGCGCGAGATACTGGCCACTCCCGATCTGCCGCAGCTCAGCCCGGCGACCGCCCGGCTGGCCCTGGAGCTGGCCTCCCGCCTGCGTCCCAGGGGCATGGAAGAAGGCGCCGGCCAGGCCCGCGCCGTACACGGCTCCTGAACCCCACCACCGAGGAGGGAAGGATATGATTTCCACCACCGAGACCCAGTCGTTCCTGAACAGCATGTACACCACGGACACCACGACCAGCTCCGAGCTCGACTCGGACGCCTTCCTCAAGCTGTTCGTGGCCCAGCTCGAGAACCAGGACCCGCTCGACCCCATGGACGACACCGAGAGTCTGTCCCAGCTCGCCGAGTTCGCGAGTCTGGAGCAGCTGACCAACCTGTCCACCTCCCTGGACGGCATCGCGGCGGCCCTGGGCGAGATGCAGCAGATGAGCGCCGCCGGCTACATCGGCAAGGACGTGCTGGCCGCGGGCAACGCCGTCTCCCTCGCGGACGGCGCGGCCACCGAGGTGACCTACGTCGTCCCCTCGGATGCGACCGGGGTGATCGCCCACATCTACGACGAGGACGGCACCCTGGTGCGCTCGGTGGAGATCGGGGACCTCGATGCAGGCGAATACGAGTTCACCTGGGACGGCAAGGACACCAACGGCAACACCTGCGTCGATGGCAACTACGCCGTCAAGTTCACCGCCGAGAACGCCGAGGGCGAATCGATCTCCATCTCCACCCTGGTCGAGGGCACGGTTTCGGGCGTGGCGGTCTCGGACGGCAGCATCGTCCTGACCCTCGACGATGGCCGGGAGGTGGCGCTGCTCGATGTCTATTCGGTCAGCGACCATGTCGATGACACGGCCGAGGCGGACGACACGACCGACGACGAGACCGGGGACACGGCCGAGGACGACAGCGACACAACTGAAGACGACACCGCGGCCTAGTCAAAACCCGCAGGGCAAACACAAGGAGGCCAGACCATGAGCCTGACAGGATCACTTTACAGCGGCGTTTCCGGGCTGCAGGCGTTCAGCTCCAAGATGTCCGTGATCGGCAACAACTTGGCCAACACCAGCACCATCGGCTACAAATCCTCGACCATGCAGTTCCAGGACGTCTACTACCAGACGGTCAACACCGGCTCGGGCCTGGGCCAGGTCGGCGTGGGCGTGGGCATCTCCTCCATCTACTCGAGCTTCGCCCAGGGCTCCTACGAGAGCTCCTCGGAGGCAACCGACGTGGCCATCGGCGGCAACGGCTTCTTCGTGGTCCGCAACGCCGACAGCAACTCGACCTACTACACCCGCGCCGGCAATTTCCGCTTCGACTCCGACGGCAACCTGGTCGATCCCAATGGCTACCGGGTCCAGGGCTGGCAGGTCCAGGAGGGCTCGTCGTCCGGCGCCGTGAGCACCATCGGCGTGTCCGGCGACCTGCGCATCGAGAATTTCCAGTCGCCGCCCGAGGCCACCAGCGAGGTCACCATGTACCTGAACCTCGACTCCTCCAGCGAGGAGGAGTCCGAGGATGCGGCCAACCCCTTCTTCGCCATGTTCGGCTTCTGGGACGGCACGACCGACGAGCCCCTGAGCGACACCCGCTATTCCTACCAGAACACCATCACGGTCTACGACGAGAACGGCACCAAGCACGACCTGACGGTCTACTTCGACCAGGTGCAGGATGAAACCGTGACCTCCGCAGCCGGCGGCGACATCGTCTGGGAGTTCATGGTCTGCTGCGACCCCGAGGCGGACGGACGGATCATCGACGGCCAGGACGTCGGCGAGACCTCGGCCGCGGGCCTGCTCATGAGCGGCACGCTGACCTTCAACTCCGCCGGCCAGATCACCGGCATGTCGGCCTACACCTTGAAGTCCGATGCCAGTGGCGACATGAAGGACTTGAGCAACTGGACCCTGGCCGACGTGGACGACGACGGCTACCCGCTGCTCACCGCCAACTTCTCCGGGGACACCGACGCCAGCACCACGGACCAGGCCAATGCCGCGACCATCGCCCTGAACCTGGGCATCGGCTGCTCCGACCCCGACACGCCCTGGACCGGCGCCGCCAGCAACGCCTCCCTGGTGGGCAACAACTACTCCAACCTGGCCAATTTCTACGACCCCGAGATCGAGGCCCTGGCCACCACCAGCTACGATTCGAGTTCCACCACCATCAGCCAGTCCCAGGACGGCTACGGCGCGGGCTTCCTCAGCAGCATCAGCGTGAACAGCGACGGGGTGATCACCGGGACCTACTCCAACGGCCAGATCCTCGACCTCTTCGTCCTGACCCTGGCGGATTTCAACAATGCCGACGGGCTCAACCGCGAGGGCAGCAACCTCTTCTCCGAGACCCGCGAATCCGGGGTGCCCATCACCGGCGTGGCCAACACCAGCGACCTCGGCTCCGTCTCGTCCTGCACCCTGGAGCAGTCCAACGTGGACATGGCCACGGAGATGGTCAACCTGATCACCGCCCAGCGCGGCTTCCAGGCCAGCTCCAAGGTCATCACCACGGCCGACACCATGATGAACGACCTCATCTCGCTCAAGCGCTAGCCCTTACCCGGCAGGAGCGACGCCATGAACAGCCTGCTCTACATCGGCCAGAACGCGCTCATGAACAGCCAGTACGCCATCTCGGTGTACGGCAACAACACGGCCAACGCAGAGGTCGAGGGCTACCGGCGCCGCAGCGTGGAATACTCCGAATCGCCGTCCATCACCACCAGCGTCGGCCAGATCGGCACCGGGGCGACGATCTCGGGCATCGTCCGGCACCTGAACGAGTACATCGAAGCCCAGTACCTGCAGGAGGCTGGCCAGGCCTCGCTCTGGCAGAGCCGCTACGACACCCTGGCCCAGGTCGAGACGAGCTTCGTGGAGGACGAGGACTACGGCACGTCCGCCCTCATGGACGCCTTCTGGGAAGCCTGGGGCACGCTGTCCGACTACCCGGACCAGGATGCGGCCCGCTCCACCCTCCTGTCCACCAGCGAAACCCTGACCTCCCGGCTGAACTCCCTGGCTTCGAGCCTCACGGAGCAGCAGCTCTCGCTGGAGAGCCAGATCTCCCAGGAGGTCGCCGACACCAACGAGATCCTGGCGGAGCTCGCGAACATGAACGAGGCCCTGGCCGATGCCGGGGAGAGTTCCTCGCTCCTGGATCAGCGCGACCAGCTGCTGCGCGAGCTGGCCACCAAGGTGGACACGAAAGTCTACTACAAGGACAACGGCCAGGTGCTGGTCATGACCTCCGAGGGCCAGACCATGGTGGACGGCGGCAACGCCTATACCTTCGAGCTCCGGGCGGCCGGCGCCAGCGCCTCGCTCACGGCCGATTCGACCTTCGCCGGCTCGATCTACTACGAGGGCACCTCCTCCGAGGAGCTGACCATCGAGGTGGTCGACGGCGGGCAGGCTTCCGGTTTGGCCAGCAGCGCCACCTTCCGCGTCTCGCTCGACGGCGGCCGGACCTGGCTGACCAACGACGACGGCAGCGAGAAGCTCTACACCGCCGGCCCCGAGGACGACTCCGTGACCATCGGCGGGATCACGGTCTGGTTCGGCCAGACCGGCGATTCCGGCGCCGCCGAGACCACGTCCCTGTCCGCCGGCGACCGCTTCACCATCCTGCCCAAGACCACCGTGGCCTGGAACTCCACGGCCGGCGGCCTGGTCAACGTCACGCCGCTGTCCGATGTGGACAACGCCGGGCGACTGACCGGCGGCACCCTGGCCGGGCTCCTGATCGCCCGCGACGAATGCATCGGCGAGTACCAGGAAACCCTGGACGCCTTCGCCTCCTCCCTCATCTGGGAGGTCAACCGCATCCATTCCCAGGGGGCGGGGCTCACCCCCCTGTCCACGGCCACCGGCATCTACGCCGCGGAGCACTCGGACGTGCCACTGAGCGAAAGCGGTCTGGCCTTTGCCGACCGCGTGACCTCGGGCTCCTTCTCCCTGGCCCTGTTCGACGAGACCACCGGTGCGTCGCTCGGCAGCGTCGCCGTTGACTTCTCCAGCGTGACCCCGGGGCAGGCCACCTTCGACCCCACCGTTCATTCACTCGAGGACGTGGCCCAGGCCATCACCGATTCGAGCTCCGGGCAGCTCACGGCCACGGTGGAGAACGGACGCCTGAAGATCACCGCGGCCGACGGCGTGACTTTCGACTACTCCGACGACTCCGCCGGCATCTTCGCCGCCACCGGCCACAACTGCTTCCTGTCCGGCACCGATGCGGACGACATCGCCGTCAACCAGACCGTTATCGACAACCCCGACCGCATCTGCGCCGGCCACGTCAACGGTGACGGCGAGTCCAACAGCGGCGACAACACCACGGCCCTGGCCCTGGAAGCGCTATCCAGCAAGGAAGTCTCCTTCTACACCATCGGCGACACGACATCCGCCACGCTCGGGGAGTACTTCGCCTCCCTGGTCAGCCAGGTGGGGGCGGACAGGGCCGCGGCCGAAACCAACTACGAATACGAGACCGCCCTGGCCGAAAGCCTCTACGACCAGCAGGAATCCGCGAGCGGGGTGAACCTGGACGAGGAGCTGACCAATCTTTCCCGCGCCCAGGAGGGCTACAACGCCGCGAGCAAGCTCATCCAGATCTCACTCGAGATGCTCGACACGATCATCGACCTGGCCTGAGGAGCGTTCGCCATGCGTATCAGTACGAACATGATCTACAACAATGCCATCCGGCAGATGAACAGCTCGCTCTCCCAGCTGACCGAGCTGAACATGATGAGCTCGAGCCAGAAGAAGCTCAACAAGCCTTCCGACGATCCCGCGGGCATGGCGCTGGTGCTCGACCTGCGCTCCACGCTCTCGAGCATCAGCCGCTACCAGGAGAACGTGGACATGGCCCAGGGCTGGCTCGAGCTGGCCGACTCCGAGCTGACCCAGACCTCCTCGACCATCACCTCAATCATCGAGAAGGCCGAGGAGGCGTCAACCGCCACCCTCACCGACGACCAGCGCGACATCATCGCCGAGGAGGTGCGCGAGCTCTACGAGCAGCTCATCGCCCTGGCCAACACCGAGTACGCCGGCCAGTCCATCTTCGCCGGCCACAAGACCGATGGCAACGCCTATGAGGCCTGCCTCTGGGCCACGAGCCTCGACGACTCCATCGACGATTCGGCGGTGGAGTCCGTGACCGGAGACGCCGACAATTCCACCCTGGTCGAATTCACCACTGACGGGACCATCGGAGGCACCGACGACCTCGGCTACCGCTACTCCACCGACGGCGGGGATACCTGGACCGAGGCCACGCTCACGGCCGGCGAGCGGACGCTCGACCTGGGCGGGACCCGCCTGACCCTGGCCGACGGCACGACCGTCACCGCGCCGACCGGCGACGAGGACGGTTCACGCTTCCTCGTCCGGCCCTCGGCCCGCTACCTGGGCGACGACGACGATGCCGTGACCATCACCGCCTACGGCGCGACCGGCGTCACCGCCGCGGCCGAGGGCAACTTCTCCGGCAACGTGCAGGTGCGCATCGACGCCGACGCCACCCTGCCCGGGGCCATCACCTACTCCTATTCCATGGACGGCGGCTCCACCTGGACCGCGGGCGGCACGACCACCGACGGCGTGCTGGAGCTGCCCGGCGGCAACCTGGCCCTGTCCGGGGGCACCCTGACCGCCGGCGACTCCTTCACCATCCGCCCGGCCGAGGCCGACATCAACGTGACCATCGGCCAGGACCAGGACATCACGGTCAACAACATCGGCAGCGACATCTTCGGCGGCCTGACCACCAACGCGGTCACCGGCCTGGACGAGCTGGCCGTGGACAGCGGCAACCTGTTCGAGGTCGTGGGGAATCTCATCGGCTGTCTCGAAACCGGCGACCTGGACGGCGTGGGCGACGCGCTCGAGGCGCTGGAAACCGCCCAGGAGCGGGTGCTGTCCTATGCCGGGGCGGTGGGCGCGCGCGTCAACCGCCTCGACGCCCAGGAAGCCTCGCTGGAAGCGCTCCAGGCCAGCGTCGAGAGCCACATCTCGAGCGTCGAGGATGCCGACGCGAGCACCCTGACGGTGGAGCTGGCCCGGGCCGAGTACATCTACCAGGCCGTCCTGTCCTCGCAGGCCCAGATCATGAACATGTCCCTGCTCGACTATCTGTAAAGCGATCCCGGAGAAGCGACAATGAGCGACACCTGGTCTGGATCGATCTCCTTCACCGGCCTCGGCAGCGACACGGACTGGGACTCCATCATCGAAGCCACGATGGACATCGAGAGCCATCGCAAGGTGCAGATGGAGGACTGGCAGGCCGACTGGGAAGAAAAGGTCACCGCGCTGCAGGAGCTTAACCAGTCCCTGCTCGACCTCGAGGACTGGCTGGAAAGCTACGACACGCCCGAGGAGTTCCTGATCAAGACGGCCACGAGCACGGACAGCGACGCCGTCTCGGTCTCGGCCAGCTCCGAGGCCGAGACGGGGACCCACACGGTCATCGTCAACCAACTGGCCCAGAACGACATCATCATGGCCACGGGCACGGCCATCACCGACACCTCGGCCTCCCTGACCGACACCGACCAGACCATGACCATCAGCTACGCCGGCGAGGAGACGACCATCGACGTGCCGGCCGGGACCACGGCCCAGGGCCTGGTCAACCTGATCAACAACAACGTCGATCTCGGCGGCGACGTGCGCGCCAAGCTCATCTCCGACGGCAGCTCCTCCTACCTGCAGCTGCGCGGCATGGATCTGGGCGCAGGCAACACGGTGGAGATCACGGCCAGCACCCTGACCGGCTACACCTCCAGCGATTTCGAGCGCACCCAGACGGCCCAGAACGCCCAGGTACGGGTGGACGGCTTCCCCACGGACACAAGCGAATGGATCGAACTCGACTCCAATTCGACCGAAGAGGTCATCCCCGGGGTGACCATGACCTTCAAGGACGTGACCGACGCCGACGGCCTCAAGATCACGGTGGGCATCGACACCGAGGCCATCATGGCCAACATCGAGGAGTTCGTGGCTCAGGTCAACGTCGTCCGCGCCAAGGTCCTCGAGCTGACCGACTCCGAGGTCACCAACTCGGTCTCGACGGACACCGACGATGACGAGGACGTCGACGATGGCGCGGTACTGAACGGCAACTACGGCGTACAGATCGTCTCCCAGAACCTGAAGAGCATCATCGCCTCCGTCGGCATCGGCTTCGAAAGCTACGACGAGGAGACCGGGCTCGGCGACATGTATACGACGCTCGCCCAGCTCGGCATCGTGACCGACACCGACCAGAACTCGGCCACCTGCGGCCTGCTCATCTTCGACGACACCCTGCTCGACGAGGACCTGCTGGCCACGGCCCTGGAGGAGGATCCCGAGGGCGTGGCCATGCTCTTCGCCGCCGACAGCGTCGGCGAGTCGAAATCGTCCGAGGTCACCTTCATGAGCCTGGTGAATGGCACGACCCAGGCCGGCCACTACGACATCAGCTACACCATCGAGGGCGGAGTGGTCACCGAGGCCTACATCAACGGCAACAAGGCGAGCATCTCCGACGACTGGGAGATCACCGGCGCGGCCGGAACCCCGGAGTCGGGCCTGGCCGTGCGCATCGAGGACCGCAACGACGGCACCCATACCGCCGATGTGGACGTCAAGCAGGGCAAGATCCAGGAGCTCATCGCCGAGCTCACGGAGCTGACCGACACCGAGTCCGGCACGCTGAACATCATCGCGGACAACTACCAGGACATCATCGACGGCCTCGACGTGAAGATCGAAGCGGAGGAAGCCCGGTTGGACCTCAAGGAGCAGCGCCTGACGGAGCAGTACGCCCGGGTGGAGTCGGCGCTCGAGACCTACAGCAACCTCGAGACGCAGCTCGATAGCTTGATCGCCCAGCTGGATTCCGATTGAGACCCGGTGGGCAATTCCTGCCGGCCCGGTAGAGACAGGTGGAAAAAAATGCCGGCGTCGCCGGCAGACAGCGGCCGCCCGCGGACGGGGCGGCCGTTTTTTCGCGTCTAGGCCCAGGCCGGGGTCAGGCCCCGCAGCCGCAGGATGGCCTGGTGCTTCAGGCTGCGCACGGTCTGCTCGGCCACGGACAAGAGCTTGGAGATCTCGGCCACGCCCAGGTCGTGATCGAAGATGAGGCGCATGACCTGATTCTGCCGGGCGCTTAAGGCCGGATGCGGAAAAAGCCTCTCGGGAGCGGCCTCTTCCTCGGCCGGGACGTTCTCCAGCCAGTCTTCGGCCATCTTGACCTCGTGGGCCGGGCGCCGGCGTAAGGAATCCAGGGCCGTGGAGCGGGCGATCACGGCCAGCCAGGTGCGTAGCGAAGCCCGGCCGGGATCGAAGGCCTTGAGGAGCCGGCCGCCGTCGGCCAGCAGGCGCAGCATGACATCCTGGAAGACATCCTCGACCTCGCCGGGCTCGGGATGGCGCGTATACTTCTTGAGCGTCATCCTGATGGTTCTCGTGATGACCGAGGCGTTATTTTCCATGAAAACGGTCCACGCTTCGTCATGTCCATCGAGCATCTTCCGGACGGTCGCCCCGTCATCGCCAGTCCTTGCCATGTCCGCATCCTCCATTCAGCGCCGTCTTGCGGCGGAGAATTGCAGCAATGCATCGTCATCTGGGCTTGTGCATTGCCATCGCTCGGGATAGATGCATGGATTGCGGCGGTCATGGTCAGTATTGCGTAGAATAGTGTATCGATGTGTCTGTTTTGCAGGCCGAAGACGACACTGCTTGACACTTCTTTACATTCGGAAACGGTAATTGGCGTCGAATTTGCTGTACTTGACCGAAGCCGGCTGACCGGGCAAGGAGCTATCATGATCCCCGTGCTGCTCATCGACGACGACACCGAGCTCTGCGCGCTCCTCGGACAAAGCCTAGCCGGCGAGGCCATGCGCCTCGACGCGGCCTTTGACGGCGCCGACGGCCTGAGTCAGGCCCTCAAGGGCCGGCACGACATCGTCCTTTTGGACGTGAACCTGCCGAAGCTCACCGGATTCGAGGTCCTGCGGGAACTCCGCCGCGAGGGCGGCCCGCCGGTGGTCATGCTCACCGCCCGCGACGGCGAGATCGATCGCGTGCTCGGCCTGGAGATGGGCGCCGACGACTACCTGCCCAAACCCTTCAGCACCCGGGAGCTGGCCGCGCGCATCCGGGCCGTGCTGCGCCGGGCCAGCCGCGACTGGCGGCCGCGGTTTGCCCCGGTCGAAGCCTCCGGCGTCCGTCTCGACCCAGGTCTGCGCCAGGTCTGGCGAAACGGGGAGGAGATCGAGACAACGGCCGCTGAGTTCGCCCTGCTCGAGCTCCTCTTGCGCCACGCCGGCGAGGTCGTCAGCCGCGAGGAGATCGCCGGGGAGGTCCTGGGCCGGCCGCACATCCCTTTGGACCGCAACGTGGACATGCACGTCTGCAACCTGCGCCGCAAGCTGGGCAAGGCTTCCGACGGCCTGGATTTCGTCCGCACCGTGCGCGGCGCGGGCTATCTTTTCCGTCGCGGGCTCTGAAAAGCCATGTCCACGGACAACAGCCCAGGACCGCGCTCAAGCCGCCTGCCCATGGCCGCGGCCATGACCGCCCTGGCCATCACCGTGCTCGTCTGCTGGCTGCCCTGGACCGGCGCGCCGGCACGGTTCACGCCAGGTCCAAACCTGGACGGGGAAAGCATCGAGACCCAGATCGCCTGGCTGCCCGATCCCGACGGCAGCCTGGACGTTGCCCAGGCGCTGGCGGCCGGCGACCGCTTCAGACCCGCGCCGCCGCCCGGACAGCCGCCGCCCGGGGAACCGCCGGTCGCTGCCGGGGCCTTCAAGCGCCCACCGCCGCCGCCCGAGCCCTGGGAATCCAGAATCGTCTGGTACAAGGTGAAGCTGAAGGAACTCGCGCCGCAGGGCGGGTTGATGCTCGAGATGGGTAATGCCATGGCCGGTGCCTTCACCCTGGCCGTGTCCGACGGAGAGGGCGCCGTGCGGCAACAGACCGGCGAGGGCCGCTTCGTCAGCTTCCTCCTGCCCGACCCCGTGCCCTACGAATTCCTGGTCCGGGCCTCGGAGTCCGGCCCCTTCCATTTCAGGCCGCGGCTCATTCCGGTCCAGGCCTACACCAGCGAGCGGGGCACCAAGGGCCTGGCCCTGGGCATGTTCTACGGCGGGCTCATGGTCATCGCCATGGTCAACATCCTCTTCGGCCTGCTGCTCGGCGAGCCCGGCCATGCCTGGTACGCGGCCTCGCTGGCCTTCCTCGGCGGCGCCTTCTTCCTCGGCTTCGACGACGTGGCCGGGGTTTCGCTCACCGCCGGCATGGACGTGCTCACCCCCAGCCGCATTCTGGTCGCGGCCTGGCTGTTCTGCGGGCTCGGCCTGATCCGCTCCTTCCTCCAGACCGCCCGGCGCACGCCCAGGCTGGACAAGCTCCTGCTCCTGCTGATGTACGCCCTGCCGCTGCTCATTCCCGTGGCCTTCGCCGGTCTGGGTCCACCCCTGCGCCACGTCTACCTGGCGCTCACCCTGCTGGTGACCGCGCTCGCGCTGGTGACCGGCACCATCGCCCTCCGGCAGGGCTTCAGCCCGGCCCGGCTGTTCCTCGCGGCCTGGCTGCTGGTCCTGGCCTTCCCGCTCCTGCCGCTCGTCTCCGCAATTTTCAACCGGCCGCCGGTCCTGAGCCCCGGCCGCGCCCTGTCCCTCACCGTGTTCCTCCAGGCCGCGGTCTTCACCGCCTCCCTCCTGGACAAGGTCCGGGCCATGCTGGCCGAGAACATCCACCTCCTGGAGCGCCGCCGGGCCGACGGCCGGATCGTCGACATGCAGCGCCGGCTCTTCGGCGAGGTGGCCCACGAGCTGACCAAGCCGCTGACCCGTCTCGGCCTGGCCGTGGAGCTCTCCGAAGGCTCCGGGCCGACCCCGGACCTGAGCGGGCGCATGCACCGGGATCTGGCGGCCCTGGCCGGGCTCAGGGACCAGATGCTCGACCTGGCCCGACTGGACGGCCGGCAGCACAAGCTCCGCGAGCTGGTCGACCTGACCGGCCTGGCCCGGCAGGCCTCCGCCGAGGCGGCCGACGCCCCGGGTGCGGTCATGGTCAGGACGGCCGGCCCCGAGCCGCTGAACGTGCGCGGCGACGCCATGCTCCTCAAACGTGCCCTGGACAACCTGATCGGCAACGCCCTGGCCTACGCCGGGCCGCCGGTCACGGTCCGGGTGGAGACGGCCGGGAGCGAGGCCGTGCTCACCGTGCGCGACACCGGCCCGGGCGTGCCTCCGGCCGAGGTCGAGCGCATCTTCGAGCCCTTCGTGCGCCTCGAGGCCAGACCGGACGCCCCGAAAGGCAGCGGGCTCGGCCTGGCCATCGTCCACCGCGTGGCCGAGCTCCACGGGGGACGCGCCGTGGCCCGGAATCTCGCCCCCGGGTTCGAGGTCCGCCTGGAGCTGCCCCTGGCCCGCTGAAACCGGACGCCCGCCTTCCCCCCGCCACCGGGCCTGGAAAAGCCGAAACGCTGCGCATGCCGGGCCCGCGTCTCCCTCGACAGCCCTCTTGGAATTAAAAAGGTATGAAATTGTCCCGCCAGCAGCGAAACTGGCACGGCCTTGGCATCAGGCAGGCGGCAGGTGCGCCGGCCAGCCGGCAGGTGCGCCTGGGAGGAGGAGGGGAAAGTCCGCGGCCTGCCTGCCTTGACGGGCGTTCGCAGCTCCTCGCCGGCCATCGGGAACGGCCGCATCCCGGGCGCGCTTGTATTGAAAGTATCCAGCGAGTCTTGCACGTGTGCAGATTGCAGACTATTGCACAGATGCACCGCACCTGGAACGAAAGGGCCCCCCGGACGGCGGGCTGCAAACGAAACAGTTAACGCGTGAGGTTTGGCATGTTGCGCAAAAGCATTGCCCGGATGACCGCCCGGGCGCTCGGCATCGTGACCCTGTCCGCGGCCCTGGCTCTCGGCCTCAATGCCCTGCGGCCAGGCGGCCTGCCCCTGCTCGAGGCCGCGCAGCAGAGCATCGTGGCCGAAGCCGTTTCCGGCGGCGAGATCTCCATCCAGGACGCGGCCCTGCTGCTGCTCTCAAACCGCGCCGTGTTCCTCGACGCCCGCAGCGTCGGCGAGTACGTGGCCGGGCACATCAAGGGCGCCCTCAGCGTGCCCGTGGAGGATTACGAAGGGGCGAAAGGCCAGATCAAGGCCGCCGCGGCCGGCAAGGAAGCGGTCATCACCTACTGCGACGGCATGTTCTGCCCCTTGGGTCAGGAGCTGGCCGACCTCATACGCACCGACGGCATCGAGAACGTCCGGGTGCTGAAAAACGGCTGGGAGCTCTGGACCCACGAGAACCTGCCCGTGTCCACCGGCCCGAACCCGTAAGCACCCGCGGCCGAAGACCATGAGCGAACGCCATCTCCTCTGCCTCCTGCGCCTGGTGCTGGGCGGCGTCTTCATCTACGCGAGCTGGGACAAGCTTCTGCATCCGGCCGATTTCGCCGAGATCATCCGCGCCTACCGCATCCTGCCCGCAGTCCTGGTCAACCCCGCGGCCATCGTCCTGCCCTGGCTCGAGCTCGTCCTCGGCGTCCTGCTCGTGGCCAACCGCTGGGCCGACGGCGCCCTCCTGCTGGCCGACCTGCTCCTCGTTACCTTCTGGTCCGCCCTGGCCTTCAACTACGCCCGGGGGCTGAACGTCCACTGCGGCTGCTTCTCCACCAAGGCCGTGGCCGAGGGCGACATGGGCTGGTATCTCATCCGCGACGGCGCCTTCGTCCTCCTCGGCCTTGCGGCCATGTTCCTGCACCTGCGCGCCGCGCGCCGCAGCCCCCAGCCCGATTCCGCGCCGGCAGGGGCCCTGACCGCCTGACCCGCGCCCGACCCTTGCGCGACACTTTTTATCCATTATCGCAAAAAGGAGAAGTGACTTGAAAACCCGAATCGCGTTCCTGTCGCTGGCCGCGGCGCTCGTCCTCTTTCTCGCCGGCCCGGCCCTTGCCGGAGAGGCCAAAAGCCTGACCATCCTCTTTTCCGGCGACATCCAGGGCTGGTCCTCGCCCATTCCAACCTGTGGCGGGCGGAACATGGGCGGCATGGCCCGCGTCGTCACCGAGCGCGCACGCATCGAGGCCAAGTCCGGGCCGGTGCTGCTCCTGGACGCCGGCGGCTTCTATCCCCTGAACGTCTTCGGTCCCTACGTCGCCGAGGAGGTCTACCGGGTCGGCCTGAAGGCCATGCAGGCCACGGGCTTCGACGCCGCGAACTTGAGCGCCGCCGACCTGGTCCAGGGCTATGCCACGCTACGCAAATCCCAGGCCGAGCTGAACCTGCCCCTGGTCACGACCAACGTGGTCTTCGCCGGCACCAAGGTGCCGCTCATGGCCCCCTTCATCGTGAAGGACGTGGGCGGGGTGAAGGTCGGCATCCTGGGCCTCAGCCCCGAGACGGATCTGCCGCGCTCGCCCGCGGGCGGCGTCGGCGACGCCGTGGCCGTCGTTTCGCCGGCCGAGGCCCTGGCCTACTACCTGCCCCAGGTCAAGGCCAAGAGCGACCTGGTCGTCCTGCTCTCCCACTGCGGCATGGTCGTGACCAACGAGCTCCTCACCGCCTTCCCGGACATCGACCTGGCTCTGGTCGCCGGCAAGGACGCCGGCAAGGGCTCGTGCACCACCCTCGACAGCCTGGTCGAGGCCTACCGGGACCAGTCGGTGCAGCAGAAGGCCTTCCCCGTGGTCGACCGGCTCTACACCCTCGGCGCCGTAACCATGCAACCCAACGTGAGCGGCTCCATGGTGGCGACCAAGGTCGAATACCTGCCCCTGGAAATGGACCTGCCCAAGGACGAGAAGCTCATGGCCATCACCGGCAAGAACGTCTACATCGAAGGCCTGGATGCGCTCAAAGCCCGCTCCTCGGAGATCCAGACCCAGATGCAGAACGATGTCCAACAGATGCAGGGCATGAGCCCCGAGCAGTTCCTGCAGACCCTCCAGAAATAGCCGCCAAGGAGCCCCCATGCACAGACCCAGCGCGATCCTCGTCTCCTCCGCCCTCGTCCTCGTCCTCCTGGCCGCGGCCTGCGCCTCCAAGGCGACCTCCGGCGCCTCCGCCCGGGAGGAGAAGCTGACCCAGGCCGCCACAACCCTCTGGGACGCCAAGGTCAAGAAGGACTGGGGCACGGTCTACGACCTGACCACCGCCGCCTACAAGCAGCGCGTGACCAAGGCCGACTTCCTCGCCTCCAGCCTGGTCGAAATCAAGGCCTACACCATCAAGAAGGTGACCATCGACCAGACCGGCGATACGGCCCAGGTCGAAGTCGCCGCGACCATCGCCCAGGCCGGCTTCGACTTCCCGGCCGCCATCAAGGACAAATGGCAACTCGAAAACGGCAGCTGGCACTACGTCCCGGCCACCGTCCCGCTGAAGTAGCCGGGCAGGGGCGGCCTCCGGCGGACAGGGGCTCTGCCCCTGCACCCCGCAAGGGGGATGATCCCCCTTGACCCCTCAGTCTGAAAATCGAAGTCCCGTGGCGTTCTTTACGCCACGGGACTTCGATTTTCAGCTTGGTGACGAAGGGGCAAATGATGGCCCTAACCGCGGTCGTGAACGTCGGAAAAAACTCGAAAGGCGGCCGGTGAGGGGAAGATACAAGAAAGGCCGGGTTTCCCGGTCCGCGCGGCTTGTCCAAGCCCAGCCCGAGGTGGCGCAACGGTATGGATCAAAGGACCGCGCACGACCTGAATCCGTCTCTTCCCCACTTCATGGCTGCTTTTGTGCTTTTCCGACTCCGGGATATCTCTCCGAGCCCGCCCGGCGGCAGGGATGTCCTCCTGTACTTGCTCGTCTGAGGTACGAAAGGCCGGCAGGGTCTTCTCCCCGCCGGCCTTTCGTACCTCAGACTGGGGAGGTCCAGGAGGGAGTCACTCCCTCCTGGTGGGGGTGCAGGGGGCAACGCCCCCTGTCCGCCGGAGGCCCTCCGGCGCCTGCGCTGCGAGGCGGATGCCGGCGGCGGCCAGGGTTGTTTCCAGGCTTTGGCCGGCCTCGGCTTCGAAGCGGGCGGCGACGGCCCAAGCGTTGGCCAGGCGGCGGCGGATGTCGGCCTGGATGTCGGGCCGGTCCGGCCATTGGTCGATCTTGGACTGGAAGCGGGCGGCGATGGTCACCGGGTGGTGGCAGGCGACGAGCTTGTCGGCCAGGTAGACGATTTCGCGTTCGGTGAGCGGGCCGGGGGGCGGGGTCAGGTCGCGGTGGGCGGCGACGATGCGGGCGATGGTGCGGAAGCCCAGCTCGCGCAGGATGCGGCCGCCTTCGGCCTCGTGCTCGCGGCGGTTCTTGGCCAGGTCGTGGAGCAGGGCCGCGGCGCGCACCAGGGCGGTGTCCAGGGCCGGCTCGGAGCCGCCGGCGCGGGCGGCGTTCAGGGCCTGGGCCAGGGTCAGGGCCACCCGGGCCACGGCTTGGGCGTGGGCCAGACCGCCGGGCGAGGCGGGAAAGAGCCGCTGCTGGAGGGTATTGAGCTCGGCCTCGGTGGGCAGGCCGTAGCGAGCCAGGTGCTCGCGCAGGCGCTCGACGTCGGCCGGGGAGGAGAGGCCGAGCCGGATGTACTCGTCGGCGACCTCGATGGCGACGGTTTCCTCGGCCAGGCGGGCCAGGGCGGCGTGCAGCCCGCCGGGGGAAAATTCCGCGATCAGGGCCGGGATCTGGCCGGCGTCGAGGAGGACGGGCCAGCCAGGGCGGCCGCAGCAGACCGGCCGGATGAGCGCAGGGCCGCCGGCGCAGTAGGCTTCCAGCAGGCGGCGAATGGTCGCGGGCCGGACCAGGGGGATGTTGGCCGGCAGAAGGAAGACGGCCCTGAGGCCGGGATCAAGGGCCGTAAGCCCGGTGCGGATCCGGGCCAGGCGGCCGCGCCGGCCGGAGTGGATCACGGGTAAGGCGCCGGCGCGCCCGGCCAGGTCGAGGGCCGGCCGGTCGGCGGCCTCGGCCACCACGGCGACCTGGGCCAGGCCGCACTGTTGCAAGAGGCCGACGACCCGCTCGAGGCAGGTGATCTCGCCCAGGGGGACGAGGGCCGGGCCGCCGGGGAGGCGCGGCGTCGGCGCCGGCACCGGGACCACGGCGCCCACGGGCCGGATCACGGGCGGCTCCCGGGGCGAAAGACGAGGGTGCTCGGGAGCGGGACGCATATCATGACGTTTGCGGACATAGCATACCTGCCGGCCGCCCGGTAGGGGCCGGGCGTTGCCCTTGACCGGCATTTGCTGTTAGGCTTCCGCCCGGCGGCGGCGGATGGGCCGCCGACCCGGATGCAAGCGGAGGCCGGCATGATCGCAAGCCCAGGCGAGGCCAAGTTCAAGTACTGCCCCTTTCTCATGACCCACGACGACAAGATGAAGTTCTGCCAGGCGACCATGTGCATGATGTGGCGCTACGCCTCGCCCGGCACGGAGGAGAACCGCCCCGGCTACTGCGGCCTGGCCGGCCGGCCGGCGGATGAGGAGCAGGAGAAGCGCTGAGTACCGCGGACGTCGCGGAAGTTTTTTTCCCTGTCGCCGCCCGGGTTCTTTATCATCCCCCGCATCCATGTTAGGGAAGGCATATTTTGCAACGCAAAGGGGGCCGAAGCTGACTGCCACGCGCATGCTCATCGTCGAGGACGATCCGCTGCTGCTCGCCTACATGGACGAAAGCCTGGCCCCCTACGGCGAGTGCGTCCTGGCGGCCGACGGCCAGGTCGCGGTCCGAGCCTTCCGCGAAGCCCTGACAGAGGGAAAGCCCTTCGACGTCATCTTCATGGATCTGGGGCTGCCGGGCAAGGACGGCCACCAAGCCCTGTCCGAGATCCGCGCCCTGGAAACGGCCAGGGGCATCACGCCGACGGACGAAGTGAAGACCATCATCGTCTCCGCTCTGGACGACACCCGGCATGTGAGCCGGGCTTTTTTCCAGGGACGGGCGGTGTCCTACCTGACCAAGCCGGTGACGCCGGAAAAGATCGCCTCCGAACTCGAGAAGTTCGGATACGGCAAGGAGGCCTGAGCCCGGGGCACGGTTCCGGGACCTCGGGTTGCTTTTTTCGCGTCGGCTAGGCATGTTAGATGCGCCATGCGGCGCCGGCCCGCGGGGGGCCGCGCCGCCGTGTGCACCCGGAGGCCTGGCATGAAATGCCCATACTGCGGCAGTGGCGAGTTCTGGCCGTCGCGCAAGCGTCTGCCCGAAACCCTGCTCGGAGCCCTGCTCCCGTATCGTCCCTATCGCTGCCGCTCCTGCCTGAAGCGCTACCTCGTCTCCGTGCCGTGGTATCTGGCATTCAGGCGCCTGGTCTTCCCGGTCCTGGTCGCTCTGGTCCTGGTCCTGACCGCGGTCATCGTCCTCACCCGCCAGGGACGGGCGCCGCTGCCCGAGGAGCAGGCCGCCATGGCGCCGGCTGCCGGCCAGGCTTCGCCTCCGGCCGGCCAGGTGCCGGACGCGACTGCGGCCGCGGTCCCGGCCGAGCCCGCGCCGGCTGCGCCAAAGGCCGCCTCCGGGCAGCAGACGGCCGTCTTCCGCATCTATCTGGACATTGCGCCCAAGGCCGCCAAGGACGCCAGTGCCGAAGGAGCCGTCCCATGATCCGCCTCCTTTGCGTCCTGCTCGCGGCCGCGGCCCTGCTTTCCGGATCGGGCCGGCCCGCGGCTGCCGCCGGCATCGAGAATCTGCGCGTGCGCCAGGACGGGGATCTGGTCCTGTTCGACTACGACCTCGTCTCCGCGGCCGAACGCTGCGAGGTGGTCCTGTGCCTCAGCCTGCGCGGCCGGCCGCTGGAGGCCGGACGGCTGCACCTCGGCGGCGACCTCGGCCGGACGGCGCCGGGAGAGGGCCGGCGCATCGTCTGGACGGCCCAGGAAGACTTTCCGGAGGGCTTCACTGGCCCCCTGGCCGGCGAGCTGTCGGCCGTGGACCTGGAGATCGAGCCGAAAACCGGAATGGTGCTCGCGCTCATCCCGGGGCGGAGCTTCGAGATGGGCTGCGGGTCGTGGAACCCGGTCTGCGAGAAGGACGAGCTGCCGATGCATCGGGTCAGCCTGGACGACTATTCCCTGGGTTTGACCGAGGTGACCTGCACGCAGTTCACCGTTTATCTGAACGCCGTCGGCGGCGATGGTAGCTTTCCGCACCTTGCGCGCATGGACGGCGTCTGGCGGGCCGAGCCGGGCTTCGAAGAGGCTCCGGTCACGGCCGTGGACTTCGCCCGGGCCAAGGATTTCTGCACCTGGCTCTCGCAGGGGACGAACCAACCATTCGACCTGCCGAGCGAGGCCCAGTGGGAGTACGCCTGTCGCGGCGGCGGCCAGTGGCAGGCCTTCGGCACGGCCACGGGCAGCCTGCCTCCGGGCGAGCTGCTGGCCGCGCCGTCCGGTACGAACCTGCTCGGCCTCTCGGCCATGTCCGGCGGGGTCTGGGAATGGACCCGGGAGGCCTACGCGCCCTATGGCTCGCCCCAGGTCGAGGCTCCGGCCGGCGCCCCGCGGGTCCTGCGCGGCGGCCGCGACGGCGGCGAGACGGCCACGGCCCGCTGCGCCAACCGCTACCCGCGCGAGCCCGGAGCCAAGGACCCGACCGTGGGTTTCCGGGTGGTGCGCGAGCGCTGAAAAAGCCGGCCCGGGAAATACCCGGACCGGCTCATGGCCGCGTGATGTGCGGCTTACGTCTGCTCCGGCCGGCGGGGAGTTCGGATCCGTTCGCCACCCGCCCGCCATCCCCTCTTCACGAGGCCAGTCCGTCCCGGAGTTTTCGGCCGGCGGGGCTTTGGCCGCCGGCCGAAAACTCCGGGACGAGCTCGGGGGGCCTGGGGGGCCCTCGGCCCCCCCAGCCGCCGGCATTCTTCCTCTTCTCTCCCCTCTACTTCAGCCGTTCGCTGTACCAGGAGCTGGCCTTGGCCAGGTGGTCCTGGATATGGCTGACCAGGCTTTGGGGGTCGGTCAGGT
This sequence comes from Desulfovibrio sp. UBA6079, assembly GCA_002428705.1. Taxonomy (GTDB): domain Bacteria; phylum Desulfobacterota; class Desulfovibrionia; order Desulfovibrionales; family Desulfovibrionaceae; genus UBA6079. The sequence continues at coordinate 39,994 of DIXN01000005.1, read as the reverse complement.
AGCCGTCCTGGATGAGGGCGGCCTCGAAGAGCTGCTGGGTGGCCAGGGAGAGGTAGTCGTCCTCCTGGTGCTTGTGGAAGATGGCCAGCAGGTTGCGGGTGATGGCGTGGTCGGGGTTCACTTCCAGGACCTTGGGCGGGACGGACTCGTCCTTGGTCATGATGCGCATGATCTTCTGCATGGAGGAGGTCATGCCGCCTTCGGGGCTGACCAGCAGCACGGGGCTGTCCTTCAGGCGCTTGGAGGCGCGCACGTCCGTGACCTTGCCTTCGAGGATGGTCTTCATGCGGGCGAGCAGCCGGTCGAAGTCGGCCTGCTCGTCCGTTGTCAGGGCGGCGGGGGCTTCGGTCGCGGCCTCCTGGTCGGGGAAGGCGGCGAGGCCGGCCGGGTCCACGCGTTCGACCGAGGTCAGGGGGTGGTCCTTGTAGTTGCGCAAGCTCTCCATGACGAACTCGTCGATGGGCTCAGCCAGGTAGAGTACTTCCAGGCCCTTCTTGCGGAAGAGCTCGAGGTGCGGACTTTTGGCCAGGGCGGCGATGTTCTGGCCGGAGATATAGTAGACGTCCTTCTGCCCGTCCTTCAGGCGGGAGACGTAGTCGGCCAGGGGGACCAGGGCTTCGGGGGCGGCGGAAGAAGGGAAGCGCAGGAGCTCGGCGAAAGTCTCCTGGTTGGCGTAGTCGGCGTAGCCCAGGCGCAGGAGCTTGCCGTGGGTGCGCCAGAAGGTGGCGTAGCGCTCGGCGTCGTCCGCGGCCATCTTCTTCAGATGCGCAAGAACGTTCTTGGTCAGGGTCTGGGATATCTTGCGCAGGAGGATGTTCTCCTGGAGGGTCTCGCGGGAGATGTTCAGCGGCAGGTCCTCGGAGTCGACCACGCCGCGCACGAAGCCCAGATATTCGGGCAGGATGTCCTTGTTCTCGCGCTGGATGAGCACCCGGCGGACGTAGAGGTCCAGGCCGTGGGGGCCTTGCTGCATGCCGTAGGGGTCGAGCTCGCGGGGCGGGATGAAGAGCAGGCTGGAGAACTGGATGGGCGCGTCGGCGGCGACGTGGATGGTCTCCAGGGGCGCCTCGGAGTCGAAGGTCAGGTAGCTGTAGAACTCCTTGTACTGCTCCGGGGTGACCGCGCTCTTGGGCTCACGCCACAGGGCGGTGATGGTGTTGGCCTGCTCGCCGTCCACGAAGACCGGGAAGGAGACGAAGCCGGAGTGACGCTTGATGGTCGCGCGCAGGCGCTCGGGGGTGGCGAACTCGGCGGCCTCGGGCTTCAGGGTGACGGTGATGACCGTGCCGCGGGCCGGGGCGGTCTCGGCCGGCTCGACGCTGAAGGTGCCCTGGCCGTCGGAGCGCCAGGTCTGGGCCGGCTCGTCGGCAAGGGCCGAGCGCGAGGTCACGGCGACGTTCTCGGCGACCATGTAGACCGAGTAGAAGCCCACGCCGAACTGGCCGATGACCGAGTCGAGCTTGGCGCCCTCGCCGGCCTCTGCGAGCTTGCGCACGAATTCGGCGGTGCCGGAGTGGGCGATGGTGCCGAGGTTCGTGATCAGCTCCTCGCGGGTCATGCCGAGCCCTGTGTCGCTGATGGTCAAGAGGCGTTTGTCCTTGTCGGTGGTGATGCGGATCGTAAGCGGCAGCTCGGGCTCGCGCACGGTTGCGCCGCGGCTCTGCTCGAAGCGCAGCTTGTCGAGTGCGTCCGAGGCGTTGGAGACGAGCTCGCGCAGGAAGATTTCCTTGTTGGTGTAGAGCGAGTGGACGAGGATGTTCAGGAGCTGCTGGATCTCGGCCTTGAAGGTGAAATTGGCGCTGTCGGAATCGGACATGGGTAAGACCTCCTTCGCGACCCGCGACCGGGGAGGGAGAATTTCCCGGGCGGGGAATTTTTAGGGAAATCGGGGCAAGGATAACCATTTCCCGGCCCAAGGCAACAGGCCCGACGTGGGGAAATGGGCGGGATCAGCCCGGGGTTTTGCGCAGGGCCTCGATCTTGTCCAGGAGGTAGCGCTCCATCTCGCGGCGATCCTTGCGCAGGCGGACCAGCTCGGCCTCGAGGATGGCCAGCTTGTCGGTCAGGACGCGGTTCTCGACGGCCAGGCTCTCGACCTCGAGGGGGGTGGGCGGCGGCGCTGGGGCGGCCTCCTGCATGGCGAGCGTGCTCTCCAGCTCCTTCAGCCGGTCGGCCAGGCGCTCGTTCTCATCACGCAGGGAAGCGAGCTCGGCGGCCTGGGTGTTCAGCCGGGCCGAGGCCTCGCCGATCTCGCCGGAGAGGGCCGGCAGCCGTCCGCCGCAGGCCAGCTCCAGAGTCTCGGAGAGCTTCTGGCCGATGACCTTGGCGATCTCGGCTCCGACCGTGGCCGCGACCCTGAGCTGATCGTCGAGGGTCGCGGCGGGCGCGGCCATGGGCTGGACCACGGGCGCAGGCACGGCCGGCTGGGAGGTCTCGATGGTCATGGGGAAGCGCTCGGCCAGCTGGGCGCGGATGTCCTTGGTGCTGTGGCCGAGGGCCAGGAGCTCGGCGATGGCCCGGAACACGGGCATGGCCTCGGCCCGGAAGCGCTTCTGTCTTCCCCGGCCGACCGAGGGCAGAAACTGGGCGAAGCGGTTCTTCCAGTAATGCAGGGTCGATTCGGGAACGTTCAGCTCCCGGGCGATGGCGGCGACGGACAACAGCTTGGCGCTCACGGCATTTCTCCCCGGGCGGACATTACGGGCCGTATGACCGCGGCGTCAAGACGTCGGCAGCATCTTGTCGTGGGTCGGCGGGCGTTGCTGCGGAGGGAGGCGATGGCTCGGCAAGGGTTTTCGTATCGAATCTGTGATTGAAAGATCCGTCGATGGATCACATCAATCGATTTGATAGCCGCCAGCCTTCTCGTATAGTCGCAGCTGGCCTTCGAAGCGAGCTGGCGATCCGGGGCCGAAGCGTTTGCCGGGAGCGATGCGACACATTCTCCTTTCCGTCTGGACCTACCGTCTGGTCCGCCTGGCCCTGGCCGGGGCGTTTCTCCTCGCCGGGGCGGTCAAGCTGGCCGATCCGGCGGTCCTGGCCGTGACCATCAAGGCCTTCGGCATCCTGCCCCCGGCCTGGGCCCATCCGCTGGCCGTGGTCCTGCCGCTGGTCGAGGTGCTGGCCGCCCTGGGGCTCGTCTTCGACCTGCGCGGCAGCCTGGGCACCATCGCCGCGCTGCTTCTCGTGTTCGTCGCCGTGCTGGCCTGGGGGCTGCACCTGGGCCTGGACATCGACTGCGGCTGCTACGGCCCGGCCGACCCCGAAGCCAAAGCCTTCGGCGGCCTCAGGACGGCCTTCGAGCGCGACCTGGTCATGCTCGGCGGAGCGGCCTTCTGCTATTTCTGGCGGTACGTCCGGCGACCGGCGCAGGCGCGCCCGGAAGCCGTTTATTGCAACTTCCGGCAACCATAGGAGAGGTGCTCATGCGCAAGCTGCTGCAAATGCTGGTGTTTTCAGCCCTGATCGCAAGCCTGGCCGTGCCCGCGGCCCTGGCCGAGGACATGTTCCAGCAGGAGGTCACGCTGGAGAAGAACACGGTCATCGCCGCCAACCTGACCATGCAGACCCTGGCCGGCGGCTACAAGCTGGTCACCACCGAAGAGCTGAAGAAGTGGATGGACGACGGCAAGAAGGTTGTCATCGTCGACACCATGCCCTTCGAGGCCAGCTACGCCAAGTCGCACGTGCCGGGTGCCAAGCAGTTCCTCTTCCCCATCCCGGACATGCCCGAGTGGGACGTGAAGGAGACCGACGGCAAGTCCCAGGCCGACTTCGAGAAACTGCTCGGCCCGGACAAGGAGGCGACCATCGTCATCTACTGCGGCTTCGTCAAATGCACCCGCAGCCACAACGGCGCCCTGTGGGCCAAGAAGCTCGGCTACAAGAACGTCTACCGCTTCCCCGGCGGCATCTACGCCTGGAAGGGCGCGGGCTTCAAGGAAGAGGCCGTGAAATAGCGCGGGGGCGCACACCCGTATTTCAGCGGAGGGCCAGCGGCGGTCCTCCGCTTTTTTTTGGCGGAAGAAGTCATGAAGGGTGGAAAGAGGGCGATGCCGTCCTGCTCCGGACGTTATGAGCCCCGAGCGGATTGACCGCCTGGCTTCCGGCACGATCTTTGGTCTTGATCCGCGCTTGGGGTATCAGGCCAATTCGCGGTCATGGGCCTGGAGAGGGTGCTTACCCGGGCCTGGGGATCGACCCGGCCGCAATCAGGGCAGGTGCGCGAACCTTCTTCCAGGCTCATCTTCCCCTTCATCGGCATTCTTCTCTCCTCCCGCGTCTTCGCCCTTGCCAACGGCCGCCCTTTGCGCCTACCCACGGGCATTCGCCCTCATCCCAAAGGAGACGTCATGCCCGCGACAGCCTTCGAATTCCCCGCCGGACTGCCCTGGCTGAACGCCGTGAACCCCCTCACTTCGGCCGCCCTGTCCGGCCGGGTGACCGTGCTGCATTTCTTTGCCTGCGGGCAGATCGCGGCCCTGGACCCGCTTGCCGACCTCTCCGGCCCGGCCGAACGCCTGGGCGCGCGTCTGGCCGTGGCCGGCGTGCACTGCCCGCAGTTCCCGGCCGAGCGCGACCGCGAGCACCTGCGCCAGAACCTCTTCCGCCTGGGCTACCGCCTGCCCGTGGTCCACGACCGCGACTGCGCCGTGGCCAGGGCCTGCGCCATTACCGGCCTGCCGGCCCTGGTGGTGCTGGGGCCGGATGGCAGCATCAAGGCCAGGGCCGAGGGTGCGGGTGCCGGGGCGGAGCTGGCCGCGACCGTCGAGGCCCTGGCCGCGGGGCTTGCCGAGCCGGCGCCCCTGCCCGTGAGCCTGGAGGAGGACGTGACCGACCCGGGTCTGATCTCCTTTCCCGAGGGCCTGCTGGGCTTAAGCGCGCAGGAGCTGTACCTGGCCGACACCGGCAACCACCGGCTGCTGGGCGTGAACGTGGACCGGCCGAGCCTGCGGGGGCTGGTGGCCGTGACGGCCGGCGGCTGTCGCCCGGGGCATGTCGACGGGGATTTTTCCACCGCCCGCTTCAACCGGCCCATGGGCCTGTGCCTGGGGCCGGACGGCCGCAGCCTCCTCGTGGCCGACGCCGGCAACCACTGCCTGCGGCGCGTGGACCTCATCGACAAAATTGTCGAGACCATGGCCGGGCCGTGGCGTACTCCCGTGCCTGCCTGGCCCACGGACGTGGCTCTTGTCCGGGGGCGGCCGGTGCTGACCCTGGCCGGCCGGGGCCAGGTGGCTGAGCTCGGCGCGGACGGCCGGTTCGCGGTCCTGGCCGAGGGCCTGGTCGAGCCGCGCGCTCTGGCCGCCCGGGGCGACAACATTTTCGTGGCCGACGCCGGCGCCGGCACCATCCTGCGTCTGAACGCCGTCAATGGCGTAAGCACGATCCTGGCCGGTCCCGAAAGCCTGGAGCACCCCCAGGGGTTGTGCCTGGACCCGGGCGGCCGGGAGCTGTTCATCGCCGACACCTATCATCACAAGATTGCGCGCCTGGACTCCGAGGACCGGGGGTTTGCAGTCCTGGCCGGCAAGGGCCGGGGCTCGGTGGACGGGATGTCCGCCCGCTTCTTCGCGCCCGGGGCGGTCTCCGCGGCCGGGGGCCTGGTCTTCGCGGCCGACACGGTCAACCACCACGTGCGTTTCGTGGACTTGGCGACCGGCCGGACCGAGACCCTGCGCCTTGAGTTGGCTTGAAACTGACGATTGACCGGCCGTTGTTTCAATTGCTAGATGAGTCGTGGCTCAAATGCCGATTATGCAAAATGAACGACGGACAAATTCAAGGAGAGACGTATGATCGTCGGTATACCGAAGGAAATCAAGACCATGGAGAACCGGGTGGCCATGACCCCCGGGGCGGTTTTGTCCCTGGTCAAGCGCGGGCACGAGGTGCGCGTGGAGCGCGGGGCGGGCCTGGGCAGCGGCATGGGCGACGAGGAGTACGTTGCCGCCGGGGCCAGGCTCGTCTCGGCCGAGGAGGCCTGGGCCGCCAAGCTGGTGGTCAAGGTCAAGGAGCCGCTGCCCGCGGAGTACGGCTACCTGCGCCCGGAGCTCATCCTCTTCACCTACCTGCACCTGGCCGCGGCCGAGGACCTGACTGGAGCGCTGCTGGCCAGCAAGGCCACGGGCATCGCCTACGAGACGGTGCAGCTGCCCGACGGCAGCCTGCCGCTGCTCTCGCCCATGAGCGAGGTCGCCGGGAGGCTCGCCCCCCAGGAGGGCGCGCGCTGCCTGCAGAAGACCCAGGGCGGCCGGGGCATCCTGCTCGGCGGCGTGCCCGGCGTGGCTCCGGCCGACGTGGTCATCCTGGGCGGCGGCGTGGTCGGCATCAACGCCATCAAGATCGCCGTGGGCCTGGGCGCGCGGGTCACGGTCCTGGACGTGAACCACAAGCGCATGTCCTACCTGGACGACCTCTTCGGCGGCCGCATCGTGACCATGAACTCCACCGAGGCCAACGTGCGCGAGGCCGTGGCCCGGGCCGACCTGGTCATCGGCGCGGTGCTCATCCCCGGAGCCAAGGCGCCCAAGCTGGTCACCCGGGACATGCTGAAAACCATGAAGGAAGGCGCGGTCATCGTGGATGTGGCCGTGGACCAGGGCGGCTGCGTGGAGACCATTCACGCCACGACCCACGTCGAGCCGACCTACGTGGTGGACGGCATCGTCCACTACGGCGTGGCCAACATGCCCGGGGCCGTGCCCCGGACCTCGACCTTCGCCCTGGTCAACCAGACCCTGCCCTACACCCTGCGACTGGCCGACAAGGGGCTGGACGCGGTGCGCGCCGACGGCTCGCTGCTCCTGGGCCTGAACGCCCACCAGGGGCAGCTGACGTTCGCCGCGGTGGGCGAGGCCTTCGGCCTGCCGTGCGTGGATCCGAAGGCGGCGTTGGCCTAGCGAGGGTAGATGTCTTTTTTGTGAAAAAACTGAAAATGTGGTCCAGATGAAAAGATATTAATTTTCAAAAAAGTGAAACTACATTTTCGTACCATGCAGCGGCCCGCGGTGAAGACACCGGGCCGCTGTTATTTTTCACATGCTATTTCAATATATTAGCTGCTGATTCCAGGCCCCCTCCCCGACCGGTTTCGGACAAGGCACGCTCATTGCTGTGCTGCCGATAATGGACGTCCCCCTGCATTCCCCTGTCGGAGCCCTCGAGCTCAAGGTGCTCTACGAGATCAGCCAGATCATCGGCCAGGCCCTGAATCTCGACCAGACCCTGAACGATGTCCTAAGCATCCTGTCCGAGTCCATGGCCATGAAGCGGGCCACCGTGACCCTGCCCGACGACGCCGGCCAGCTCTTCATCCGCGCCTCCCACGGCCTGACCATGGAGGAGCGCGAGCGCGGCGTCTACCGCCTGGACGAGGGCGTCACCGGCCTCATCTTCCGCTCTGCCCGGCCCTTCGTCGTCCCGGACATCGCCAAGGAGCCTCTTTTCCTCAACAAGACCGAGTCCCGCACCTTCGAGAAGGGCCGCATCTCCTTTCTCGGCGTGCCAATCCTGCTCGGCTCCAGGCCCATCGGCGTGCTCACCGCCGACCGCGTCTTCGGCGACGACGTGGCCTTCGAGGAGGACGTGCGCTTTCTGTCCATCGTCGCCCTGCTCATCGGCCAGTTCATCAAGCTGAACCGCCAGGTGGCCGAGCGCGAAAACATCCTGAACCGCGAGATCTCGAGCTTACGGTCCAAGCTGTCCAAGACCTACCACCGCTTCTTCATCGTCGGCCAGAGCCGGCCCATGGAAGAGGTCAGGCAGATGATCGAGAAGGTCGCGCCGACCAAGGCCACGGTGCTCCTGCTCGGCGAATCGGGCACGGGCAAGACGCTGACCGCGCGCATCATCCACGAGCTCTCGGAGCGAAACGCCCAGCCCTTCATCAAGGTCAACTGCGCGGCCCTGCCCGAGACGCTCCTCGAGTCCGAGCTCTTCGGCCACGAAAAAGGCGCCTTCACCGGCGCCGACGCGGTCAAGCCCGGGCGCTTCGAGGAGGCCCACCTGGGCACGGTCTTCCTGGACGAGATCGGCGAGCTGACCATGCCCATCCAGGGCAAGCTCCTGCGCTTCCTGCAGGAGAAGGAGTTCGAGCGCCTGGGCTCGACCAAGACGCGCAAGGTGGACGTGCGCATCATCGCCGCCACCAACAAGAATCTCATGCAGGCGGTGAAGGACGGCACTTTCCGCGAGGACCTCTTCTACCGCCTGAACGTCTTCCCCATCCGCATCCCGGGTCTTCGCGAGCGCGCCCTGGACATCCCCTCGCTGCTCAACCACTTCCTGGACAAGATGGACAAGGAGTACGGCCGGCGGCTGTCCCTGACCCCCCGGGCCCTGGAGTCCCTCACCCGCTACGAGTGGCCGGGCAACGTGCGCGAGATGGAGAACATGGTCGAGCGCCTGGCCATCATGAGCGACGTGGACCGCATCGACCTGGAGGACATCCCGGCCCAGTTCTTCACCGGCAGCCTGGACACCGCCGCCGGCCCGGAGTCTGGCGTGTCGCTGAAAGACATGGAGAAGCGCGAGGTTTTGTCCGCGCTGGAGCGCAACGAATGGATCCAGTCCCGGGCGGCCCGCGAGCTCGGTATCACCCTGCGCCAGATGGGCTACCGCATCAAGAAGTACGACCTGGAAGAGCTGGTCCACGACCGCCGCGGCGCCTCGCGCGGCGGCCGGCCGGCCGGTGTGTAGCGCGTTCCGCCCCACGCTATTTTTCGTCGCAAACCTCCCAAACCCCGAGAGCCGGTCCTGCAGCTGGGCTGCAGGACCGGCTCTCGCAATATGGGCCAGGCTGTGAGCTAAATCACCTTGTTCAGGGCGTACTCGATGATGCCTTCTGCGCCGGCGGCTTTGAGCTTGGGGATGAGGTCGCGCACCGTGCCCTCGTCCACCACGACCTCGATGGACAGCCAGTCGCTCTGGTAGAGATGGGCCACGGTGGGGGAGTTGAGGCTCGGCAGCAGGGCCATCAGGCTCTCGACCTTGTCCTTGGGCGAGTTCATCTTCAGGGCCACCAGCCGCTCGGCCACCAGGGCGCCGTGCAGGAGCATGTTGATCTGCTCCATCTTGGCCCGCTTGGCCGGGTCGGCCCAGGCGGCCTTGTTGGCGATGAAGCGGGTGTTGGTGTGCATCAGGTCGGCGATGATGCGCAGCCCATGGGCCTTGATCGTCGTGCCGGTCTCGGTGACCTCGACGATGGCGTCGGCCAGGCCCTCGACCACCTTGGCCTCGGTCGCGCCCCAGGAGAACTCGACCTCCACCGGAATGCCGGCCTCGCTGAAGTGGCGGCGGGTGAAGTTCACCAGCTCGGTGGCGATCTTCTTGCCGGCCAGATCCTCGGGCCGGCGGTAGGGCGAGTCCCCGGCCACGGCCAGGACCCAGCGCGCCGGGCGGTTGGAGACCTTGGAGTAGACCAGGTCCGAGATGACGTGCACGTCGGAGTCGTTCTCCATGATCCAGTCCTTGCCGGTCAGGCCGCAGTCGAAGGTGCCGTCCTCGACGTAGCGGCTCATCTCCTGGGCGCGGCACATGGAGCAGGAGATGTCGGGATCGTTGATCTCAGGGAAATAGTTGCGCTCGTGGGGCTTGATCTTCCAGCCGGCCTTGGCGAAGAGCTTCATGGTCGCTTCCTGGAGCGAGCCCTTGGGGATGCCGAGCTTTATCTTGTGGGACATTATTTATAGACCTCCTTGGGATCGAAGACCTTGGGGGAGCAGATGACGGGTTCGCCGGAGCCGACGAGCTCGCGGTAGAAGCAGCTCTTAAAGCCCTCGTGGCAGGCCGCGCCGCCGACCTGCTCCACGATCAGGAGCACGGTGTCCGCGTCGCAGTCCAGGCGGATGTGCTCGACCTTCTGCACGTGGCCGGAGGTTGCGCCCTTGTGCCACAGGCTTTTCCGGCTGCGGCTCCAGAAATGGGCCTCGCCGGTCTCCAGCGTCTTCTCCCAGGCGTCCTCGTTCATGTAGGCGAGCATGAGCACCTCGCCTGTCTCGATGTCCTGGACGATGGCCGGGACCAGGCCGCCTTGCTTGGCGAAATCGGGTTTCATGGGGTTTTCCGTCCTTTGCGCGTCAATGATGGGCCAAGGCTGTTAGCCTGTCTGGCCGCTTTTCGCAAGGATGTCAAAAGGCCATCCTGCGCAAGGCAGAAGTCCTAACGGTCTCGGGTGACGGCTTGGCGACGGCCCTCGGCCGCGAGCTGGCCGCAGGCGGCCCGGATGTCCGCGCCCTTGGATTTTCGCAGGGTGGCGGTCAGGTTCTTGTCCCGGAGGACCTTCTGGAAGGCGAGCACGCGCTCCATGGACGGCGCGCGGTAGGTGGCGGCCTCGCTCGCGTTGTAGGCGATGAGGTTGACCTTGGCCTTGAGCGGCGAGAGCAGGCGCACCAGCTCCCTGGCGAGCGCCGGGGAGTCGTTCACCCCGTCGAGCAGCAGGTACTCCATGGTCAGGCGCTCGCGGGGTTTGAGCGGATAGCCTTTGAGCTCCTCGATAAGCTGCGCCAGCGGCAGGAGCCTGGCCGCCCGGGGCATGATCTGCTCGCGCAGCTCCTGGGTGGGCGCATGCAGCGAGACGGCCAGGAGCCCGAGGCCTGAGCGCCCGAAACGGATCATCTCGCCCGGGATGCCCGAGGTGGACACGGTGAGCCGTCTGGTGGCGAAGGACAGCCCCAGGTCCAAGCCCATGGTGGTCAGCGTCTTGTAAAGATTTTCGGTGTTCAGTAGCGGCTCGCCCATGCCCATGAAGACGATGTTGCGCAGGGCCACCGGGTCGCCCTTTTCCGCCAGCCAGGCACGGGTCACCAGCACCTGGCCGGCGATCTCGGACTGGGTCAGGTTGCGCTCAAAGCCCAGGCCCCCGGTGGCGCAGAAGGTGCAGCCCATGGGGCAGCCGGCCTGGGTGGACAGGCACTGGGTGTAGTGGTCGCCCTCGGGGATGAGCACGGTCTCCACGGCCGCGCCGTCGGCCATGCTCAACAGGAACTTGGCCGTGCCGTCGGAGCTCGTGCGCACCTCGGCCACCACGGGCTGGACGATACCGGCCGCCTCGGCCAGGCGCGCGCGAAAGGCCTTCGACAGGTTGGTCATGGCCGAAAGCTCGGCCGCGCCCCTCTGCCACAGCCACTGGAAGAGCTGCGCGGCGCGGAATTTGGGCTCGCCGAGGCTGACCACGAGGGCTTCGAGCTCGGGCAGGGAGCAGTCGAGAAGGTTCTGCATTGCGCGAAAACTAACGCCGCGAAGGCGTTTGTAAAGGTCGGCTGCCTAGGCCAGCACGTCCCGCCCGGCCAGGTAGTGGGCCGTGACCTTGCCTTTCAAGGTCTTGCCCAGGAGCGGGGTGTTGGTGCTCTTGGAGTGCATGGCCTCCGATCCCACGATCCATTCGGCCATGGGGTCAAAGAGCACGAAGTCGGCCGGGTCGCCGGGACTCAAATGGCAGGCCGGCAGGCCGAAGATGGCCGCCGGGGCGTGGCGCCAGCGGGTCTCGAACTCAAGCTCGGTCAACTGGCCGGCGGCGACCAGCTTCCAGGTCAGGGCCAGCGCCGTGTCCAGGCCCGAGATGCCGCAGGGCGCGTCCTGGAACTCGACCTCCTTCTCGTGGGCCGCGTGGGGCGCGTGGTCCGTGGCCAGGATGTCGATCAGGCCCTCGGCCAGGGCCTGGCGCAGGGCCTGGACGTCGTCCTTGGTGCGCAAGGGGGGATTGACCTTGGCCGCGGTGTCGTAGCCGAGAACCGCCTCCTCGGTGAAGAAGAGGTAATGCGGGCAGGTCTCCGCCGTGACCGCCAGGCCCTTGGCCTTGGCCGCGGCTATGCGCTCTACCGACTGGCGGCAGGAGACGTGGGCCAGGTGGATGGGCACGCCCAAATATTCGGCCAGCAGGATGTCGCGCTCCACCTGCAGCACCTCGGCCACCCAGGGCTGGCCGCGCAGGCCCAGGCGCGAGGAGACCGCGCCCTCGTTCATGCCCGCGCCGGGAAAGAGGTGCGGGTCCTCGCAGTGGTCGATGACCGGGCGACCCACGGTGGCGGCGTATTCCAGCGCCCGGCGAAAAAGCTCGGTGTTGGCCACGGGCACGCCGTCGTTGGAGAAGGCCACGCAGCCGGCCTGGGCCATGTCGGCCATGGGCGAGAGGGCCTCGCCCTTCAGGCCCTTGGTCAGGGCGCCGATGGGATGGACGAAGGGACCAAAGGGCCGGGCCTTGCGGGCCGTGTCGAGGATGGACTCGGTGACGGAAGCGTCGTCGTTGACCGGCCGGGTGTTGGCCATGCACATAACCCGGCCGATGCCGCCGAAGGCTGCTGCGGTCAGGCCCGAGGCGATGTCCTCCTTGTATTCGAAGCCCGGCTCGCGCAGATGCACGTGGGCGTCGATCAGGCTCGGCAGCAGGACCGCTCCGCCGGCCTCGATGATCGTTGCCCCTTCATGGCTTCTTTTCGGGTCGTGGGCCAGGCAGTCGAGCACCCTGCCCCCGGCCAGGAGCAGGTCCACGGGTGCGCCCAGACGGCGGGCGTTTCTGACTACCAGCTCGGGCGCGCTCATGTGCTGCCCTCCTTGCGCGTGAGATAAAGGAAGAGAAGGGCCATGCGCACGGCCACGCCCGCGGCCACCTGGTCGAGGATCAGGCTTTCGCGCGCGTCGGCCAGGCTGGAGTCGATCTCCACCCCGCGGTTGATCGGACCCGGATGCAGAACGAGGGCCTCGGGCGCGGCGTCTTTCAGGTGCCTGGCGGACAGGCCGAAGGTCCGGGCGTATTCGCGCAGATCCGGCAGGAGCCCGGCCTGCTGGCGCTCGAGCTGCAGGCGCAGGCACATGACCGCGTTCACCTCGCGCAGCGCAGGCTTCAAGTCGGTGAAGACCTCCACCGGCCAGCCCTCGGTCGAGGCCGGCAGAAGCGTGCGCGGGGCGCAGAGCCGGACCTTGGCCCCGAGCTTGGTGAGCAGCTGGACGTTGGAGCGGGCCACCCGGCTGTGGGCGATGTCGCCCAGGATGCACACGGTCTTGCCGGCCAGACTCCCCCATTCCTGGTAGAGGCTGAAGGCGTCGAGCAGGGCCTGGGTGGGATGGGCGTGCCAGCCGTCGCCGGCGTTGATGATGCTCGCATCCAGGCGCTCGGCCAGGAACTGGGCCGCGCCGCTGGCCGCGTGGCGGATGACGATGGCGTCCAGGCTCATGGCCTGAAGGGTGAGCGCCGTGTCCTTCAGGCTCTCGCCCTTGGAGAGCGAGCTGCCGCTCTTGGCCAGGGAGAAGGTGTCGGCGGACAGGCGCTTGGCGGCCATGTCGAAGGAGGTCTTGGTCCGGGTGGAGGGCTCGGCGAAAAAGAGAACCACGGTCTTGCCCCGGAGCGTCGGGACCTTCTTCACCGGGCGGCTGTTGATCTCCTGGAAACTGGCGGCGGCCTTGAAAATAGTGGAGACGTCGTCGAGGGAGAGCTGATCGACGTCCAGAAGGTCCTTGTGGGGCCAGGTCAGGCGCGTATCGCGCTCCATGGGCGTCGTCCTTGGCTTATGGTCGTGGCATGGACGGGGAAGGTTGTAGCCCTTCAGCCGGTCTGCAACAAGAAAAATGTTTCCGGCCAGGGCCGCATGTTTTCGGCGCCCAGACCGAGGGCCTGGTAGCGCGGCAGCATTTCCCGCCGCCAGCCCAGTACCTCGCTCTGGAAGCGCGCGGGGTAGCGCAGCCCGGTGGGCCGGCCGCCCGATGCGGCCAGGTGCGCCCGGATGTGGTCGTACAGGGCCAGGCTCGCCGCCCGCTGGCCCAGCGCCGGGTGCCAGGGGCCGGCCGTGATCCGGGAAAGGAGAGCCTCCTCCGGGACCAGGCCGACGCGGATGACCTCCACGCCCGCGCGCCAGAAGCGGCTGAGGGCCAGGCCGAGGAGCGCCAGGGCCGCGGCCAGGGACGTGGGCCGGTAGGCGCCGCGCGCAAGGTCCCGGGCAAGGGCCGTGCCCTCGAGGACCAGGCAGGGATACAAGCGCACGGTCGCGGGCGCGAAGGCCAGGCTCGCGTCCACGTCATCGAGAAAAGTTTTCGCCGTGGCCCCGGGCAGGCCGGGCATGAGGTGCAGGCCCAGGGTCAGCCCCGAGTCCGCGACCAGGCGGCAGCCTTCCCGGGCGGCTTCGCCGTCGTGGCCGCGGCCCGAGGCGCCGAGCGCCCGGTCGGAGAAGCTCTGCACCCCGAGCTCGACCATATCCAGGCCCCGGGCCTTGAGCCCGGCCAGAGCCTCGGCGCTGAGCGCGTCGGGCCGGGTGGAGCAGCGAATGCGGGTCAGGAGGCCCCGCTCCCGGTATTCCCGGGCAAGGTCGAGGAAGCGCAATTGCCATTTCTCGGGCAGGGCGGTGAAGGTGCCGCCGAAAAAGCCGATCTCCAGCGGCGCCCGGCCCGCGGCCAGGGCGCCGGCCAGTTCCTGCTCCAGGTTGTCATGGATCGCCGCGAGCTCCTGGTCGGGCCGGCCGGTCTGCAGGTGCTGGTCGCAGAAGCGGCAGCGCCAGCGGCAGCCCTGGTGGGGCAGAAAGACTGGCCAAATGCGGGTTTTCACGCGCTCGGGCCGGGGGTGGCGCAGGGCGGCGAGGTTCACGGGCGTCCCATTTCCTCCGAAGCCGGAAGGGTAATGGAGCAGAATGTACAAGAATATCGACTACATAGAAACCCGTATTTTTGGAGTTCGCGCTTGATTTGCCCCGGCCGCTCCCATAAAGCTGAAAGAAATTGGCAGCTTAATTCCGTTTCCGGAGGGAGGGGGCGGAGCGGGCTGCCACAGGCGGAGGCATGACGGACACGACCCAGTGCGCATCCTGCGAGATCGTCGCCGGAAGGCTGCCGGCAGCGAAGCTCTTCGATGACGAGGTCGTCCTGGCCTTCCTCGACATCGCGCCGGTCAGGGCCGGACATGCTTTCCGGACATAGCATTCCGCCAGCCCGGCCGAGCTGGCGGCACTGGCCGCAGACATTGTGGACGCGATCGGCCGCAGCTGAACGTGGTGTGTGAGAGTGGAGGGTTGCCATGAACAAGACGTTGACCAAGGCTGAAATCGTCGATGCGATCTACGAGCAGGTGGACATGAACCGGGCGGAGATCAAGAGCCACGTGGAAAGCCTGCTCGAGATCATGAAGGAATCCATCAAGAAGGACCACGCCCTGCTCATCAGCGGCTTCGGCAAGTTCGAAGCCTACGACAAGAAGGCGCGCAAGGGAAGAAATCCCCAGACGAGCAAGTCCATCACCCTGCCGCCGCGCAAGGTGGTCGTGTTCCGTTTGTCGCGCAAGTTCCGCTCGGAGCTCAACGGGAATTCAGAATAAAGGCCCCGGTATAGGTGGCCGCCAGCCGATCGCGGGCCGTCTCGGCCCGCGACAGGGTCGGGTAGACGCCGATCTGCACGCGCCAGAAGGTCGTGCCCGCGACGTCGGCCATTTCCACCCGCGTCTGCGGGTGCCCATTCTGCCTCAAGCCCGTGGCCAGCCGCTCGGCGTTGGCCCGGTTCACGAAGGCCCCGACCTGGACGTAGAAGGCGCCGTCCAGGTCGCCGTCGTGCAGGCCTTCCACCGCCCCCACGCTCTCGATGCGCACCGGGACCAGGCCCTGTCCGGCCATGCCGAGCTTCAGGGCCGAGCCGTAGGACAGATCGATGATGCGGTCGCCGACGAACGGACCGCGGTCGTTGACGGTCAGCTCCACGCTGCGGCCGTTCTCCAGGTTGGTGACCTTGAGGCGCGTGTTCATGGGCAGGAGCTTGTGGGCCGCGGTCAGCTGGTACATGTCGTAGACCGTGCCCGAGGCCGTGCGCCGGCCATGGAAGGGCTCGCCGTACCAGGAGGCCGTGCCCTCCTCGACATAGCCGTCGGCGGTGGTCAATGGGCGGTAGGTCTTGCCGCCCACGGTGTAGGGCTTGTAGGTGCCCTTGGGCGCCTTGGCCGGCGGCGCCGAGGAGGACGGGGGACGCGGGGCGGTGTCCGGCCCGCCGCAGGCGGCCAGCAGGGCCAGGCAGAGGGCCGTGACCGCCAGCCCCAGGAGCCTTGCGCCGCGTAGGCTCAAGAGCCCCCCCGGCGCTCCATGCTGCGCCCCAGCGCCAGGGCCAGGGCCGTGGTCAGCTTGACCAGGTCCTCGTTGTTGCGCCGGACCTTGCCGGAAAGCGAGCGGCCGATGGCCGTCAGGAGCTTCACCCCGATCGCCGGCTCGGCCGCGGCCAGGGCGAAGAAGCGCTCGCGGTCGGTGACCAGGAAGGTCGCGTCCGCGACGACCTCCACCGTGGCCGAGCGCACGTCGCGGTCCATCATGGCGATGTCGCCGAAGACCGGGTAGTCGTCGCCGGAGAAGCTGGCCAGGACCTTGCGCGGGCTGGCCAGTTCGGTCAGGGGGAGCGACATGCCGCGCATGACCATGGACTTGGTGACCCGCACCCGGCCCTCGATGAGCACGAACATCTCGTCGCCGGGCTCGCCCTCCACCACCAGGTTCTCGCCGGCTTTCAGGCTCTTGCGGCCGAAGATCGGAGCGACGCGCTCGATCTCGGCCGGGCCCAGGGAGGAGAACAGGGCGATCTGGGACCAGCGGATGTCCTTCATGCCGGCGGCACCTGGCCCTTCAGGTAGAGCACCGCGTCGAAGCCCTCCAGGCTCAGGCCGTCGGCCGGGTTCAGGGCCACGGAGAGCCCCTGGCGGCCGAGGTCCGTGCCGCTGCCCGAGGCCTTGAACAGCTCGAGGATATAGCTGTCCAGCGCCGTGGTTTCGTCCAGAAGCTCCTGCAGCGAGAGCGTCCGGGCGAGCTTGCACAGGGCCAGCGCCAGGCCGCCCTCGGCCCGCCGCAGCCGGGCGGAGAAGTCGCCCCAGGTCAGGGCGCGCTCCTCGTCGCCGATGGGGCGGAAGCCCAGGGCCGCCGGGCCGGACAGGCCGACCATGGCCTTGACCAGCGACCAGACCGAGGGGCTCTGGCCCATCATGCCGAGCACGTGGCTGGTGATCTCGCCCTCGACGATGGCTTCGTCCACGCCGGCGCGCAAGAGGTGCTCGCGGTTCTCGCGCAGCACCACCTGGCCATACAGGGGGACCTTGGGAGCGAGGCTGCGGCAGGTGAGCGCGGCATAGATGGCCTGCTGGTCGGCCTCCTTGGGGGGCATGCTGTCGTCTGCCAGGATGTAGACCACCCGCGCGGTGGCCGGGCTCGCCCGGTCGACCACGCTTTCCAGCGAGGGCTGGCCGAAGACGAAGTGCAGGGCTTCGCCCAGGTCCAGGCGGAAGGCCAGCTCCTCGCGGGCGGCCTCCTCGAAGGCCCCGACCAGGACCAGGCCGGCGGCGGGCAGGACCCGGCAGTCCTTCAGGGTCTGGACCAGGGCCGGGCCGTGGGCGTTCCAGCCGAGAACGACCACCTGGCCGGAGAGGCGCACCTTCATCAGTCCCTTTCTCCTTCTGGCCCGCTGCTCCACCAGGAACGAGGCCAGGTTGCCGGTCAGGGCCGAGACCAGGCCGATGCCGGAGAACATGACGGCCATGCCCAGGACGCGCCCGGGAGGGGTGACCGGCGCGATGTCGCCGTAGCCCACGGTGGTCAGGGTGACCACCGTCCACCACAGCGAGTCGAACAGCCCCATGCCCTCGCGCGAGGACAGCTCGACCCACCAGAAGCCCAGGGTGCTGGCCACGAGCACCGCGACCAGGCCGGCGATGAGCGTGGCCAGCGGGCTTTTAAAGAGCTTAATCCCAGGCATCCTCATATTCCAGGTCCCCCTGGCGCTTCAAGAGCTCCTCGAAGCGGATGTCCGCGCCGAGCACGGCCTTGGGCTCGTCGGACTCGTCGGCCACCAGGGTGGAGACGGTCAGGCAGAGCTTGCCGGTGAACTGCGACTGGTAGAAGTCGGTGATGTGCAGCTTGCCGGTCTCCAGCGGCTTCACGAACCACTCGCGGTCCGAGTAGTTGCCGCTCGGGGAGCGCACCTGGAACTGGGGCAGGTTGCCCGGGTTGGCCTGGGAGAAAAGCATGCGGCCTTCGAGGTCGGTCAGGTAGAGGTACTGGATGAAGGGGTATTCCTGCAGGAAATCCCCCATGCACTTCTGGACCTTTTCCCCGTCCAGCGCGCGGATCTTGCAGTCCTCGGACAGGCGGTCGATGAGCTTGGCCGCGAGCTTGCGGGCGACCTCCTTCAGGTGGTCGAACTCGGTGGCGAAGAGCTCGGGCAGGTAGCGCTTGACCAGGGCCTTCATCTCCATGTTGGAGAACGAGGTCGTGCGGCCGACCTGGTAGGCGTCCATGATCCGCTTGTAGATCTTGTCCACGGCCGGATGGCGCTTGTCCACCCAGCTCTCCTGGGGGATGTCCAGGTACTGGTTGATCCAGTAGGCCACGCCGGCCTTGCCCGACTTGTCGGTGATGATGATCGGCACCCGGCGGCCGAGGATCTTCTGGGTGTCGAAGATGTTGTAGATCTCCTCGTTCTTGATCAGGCCGTCCACGTGGATGCCGGCCGAGGTGGCGTTGAAGTCCTTGCCCACGAAGGGGTAGTTGTGGGGCACGGTGTAGCCCAGGGCTTCCTCGAAATAGGCGGCGATCTCGGAGATGGTCGGGGTGTGGGCGGCGTCGTCGTCGCCGGTCAGCTGGACGTACTCGATGACCAGGGCCTCGATGGGCGTGTTGCCGGTGCGCTCGCCGAAGCCGAGCAGCGTGCCGTTGACCCCGCCGCAGCCGTAGAGCCAGGCGGTGCAGCCGTTGATGAGCGCCTTGTGGAAATCGTTGTGGCCGTGCCACTCGAGCCACTGGCCCGGGACCTCGGCCTCGTCGGTGAAGGCCCGGACGATCTTGGCCACGGACCTGGGCAGGTCAGCGCCGGGATAGGGCACGCCGTAGCCCATGGTGTCGCAGAGGCGGATGCGGATGGGCAGCTTGGCCTCGCCGGAGAGCTCCATGAGCTTTTGTGCAAAGGGGATGCAGAAGCCGTGGATGTCGGCCCGGGTGATGTCCTCGAAGTGGCAGCGGGGCGAGATGCCCAAGTCGAGCGCCTGCTCGACCACGGCCAGGTAGTCCTCCATGGCCTGCTTCCTGGTCTTGTTCAGCTTCAGGTAGATGTGGTAGTCGCTGACCGAGGTCAGCATGCCCGTCTCCTTCAGCCCCATGTCCTTGACCAGCTTCAGGTCGTTCTTGTTGGCCCTGATCCAGCCGGTGATCAGCGGATGGCGGTAGCCCTTCTCCTGACAGATCTCCACGGCCTTGCGGTCCTTCTCGGTGTAGAGGAAGAACTCGCTGGCCCGGATGAGTCCCGAGGCGCCGCCGAGCTTGTGCATCAGGTCGAAGATGCGCGAGATCTGCTCCACGGTGTAGGGAGGCCGGGCCTGCTGGCCGTCGCGGAAGGTGGTGTCGGTGATGAACATGGGATCGGCCGGCCGGGGCATGATGAACTGGTCGTCGAAGCTGATCCGGCTGATCTTGTTGTAGGGGTAGAGTCGGCGGAAGAGCTCGGGCTTGGTCGGGTTGCGCAGGCTGAGCTTCTGGGCCGTCTTTCGCAGGTGCAAGAGGCTCATGTCGGGGGAATCCTCCTTGACGTCGCGGGCATGCGCGGCCGGGGCGATGGGACCGGGCGAGGCCCGAAAGAAAAAACGCCCCAACCGGATGGCGGTTGGGGCGCTCTTATAGCAACTTTTCCGGCTGTAATCTACACCGGAAGCGGCGGCCCGGGCGGCGCGCCCGGACCAGGCAGGCCGGCCGAGCGGAAAGCTAGAAGCTGTAGCCGAGCTGGGCCCGGATGTCGGCCGGAATCAGGGCCTTGTCCGTCGGGGCGGCGCTCTTCTTGGACTTGCCGGCCTTGACGCGGGCGGCCTTCACGTCGTCCAGGGTCATGGCGCGCTCGACGGCGAAGACCTGCTTCGGGTAGATCCAGTGCGGATCCTTGATCTTGTCACGGTTGGCCTTGTAGATCAGCGGCCACATGAACGGATCGTTGTAGATCTTGTCCTTCTTGGAGATGTTCCACAGGCAGTCGCCCTTGACCACGGTGTAGCTGGTCGGCAGGCCGGCATACATCTGCTCGTAGAGTTCGCGCGGGGTCGGGGCCTTCTGCACCACCGGCTCCTGCTTGGGCTGGACGACCTCGGCCTTGGGCGCCGGCGCCGGCTCCTCGGTCTTGGTCTGCACGGTTTTCTTGGCGCAGCCCAGGCCCAGGGCCAAGGTCAACGCCAACATGAGCAACAAAACCTTCTTCATTTTTTCCTTCCCTCCATGCTCCGGATAGAATGTCCAAAACGGCTTCAGACACTCAACCTTTTTTTCCAGTTATCAACGATTTCCTTTTCATGCAATACGAAGTCACTCTCCGCGCCGATTTTCACCGCTTCCTCGACCGCCTGGGCTGCGTCTTCCATCCATCCGCCCAGCCGCAAGCTCTGCGATGCAAGTATGTACATGCGCTCCGGTTCGTCGGCGTACACCGTGGCGAACAACGCCTCGCTGCCCGCCCCGAAGACCTGTCGGACCAGCCCGTTCTGCTCGAACAGGAGCCGGGCCAGCAGCATGTTGTCCCTGTGGGCGGCCAGGTAGATGGGAAAAAGCCGCCGGCAGTGATACATGATGAACCGGATGCGCTTTATTTCCCGTTCCATGCTCTGACGGGTCTGGAGCACCACCTGATAGAGATCCTGGCCGATGACGTGCTCTTCCTGGGGCAGGTCGCCGGTCTGCATCTCACGGAACCATGGGCCATATTCGCGCTGCTGATAGGCATCCTCCTTCAGCTTAATGGTCTCGTGGAAGATGTAGCCAAGACCCCAGTCGAGGAACTGGCCGACCTTGCGGGCCTCGGGCTCGTTGCGGAAGAGATGGTGGGCAGTGTCTTTCAGCCGCCAGAGAAGACCCTTGCTGTTCTCCTCGCCGAGCAGGTCCCGCAGGACCTCGAAGGTCAGGCGGCCGTACTCGTCGAAGGCGCGGAACTGCTCCTCCAGGGCCTGGGCCGCGAGACAGAAGTCGCGCACCACGTCGCGCACGAACTCGGGCTTTTTCTGTCTGATCCAGGCCTTGGACATGGTTCCTCGCCATCGGCCACAGGGCGCTTGTTGGCGGTAACACACTACGCCCCTTGGCGGCAAAATCAAGAGAAACCGGGGTAACGGCGGGCCTCGCCCCCATTTCCGGAAAATTAGGAGCGGGTTTCTGCCACCGAATCACGGGAATGTAAAGCCCCCCGAAACCCAAGGCCCCGTCTTATCTGCCGGACCGAAAACGCTTGGCCAGCCTGGAGAGCTCGCTCAAGCGCTCGTCCACCAGCCGATACAGGGTGCCCGGCGGGAAGCTGCCGTCCTTGCGGCGCTTGCCTGCCTGCCTGCCGGACAGGAGCTCCATGGCCTGCTCGATGGTCTGGGCCGGATAGATGTGGAAAGTTCCGGCCTTCACGGCCTCGACCACCTCGGGCTTGAGCATCAGGTTGACCACGTTGTCGGCCGGGATGATCACGCCCTGGCGTCCGGTCAGTTTCCGCCGCCGGCAGACCTCGAAGAAGCCCTCGATCTTGCGCGTGACCTCGCCCACGGCCATGATCGCCCCGGACTGGTTGACCGCGCCGGTGAAGGCCAGCGACAGGTCGAGCGGCACGCCGGCCAGGGCCGAGAGCAGCGCGGCCAGCTCCGCGCCCGAGGCCGAGTCGCCCTCGACGTGGGCGTAGCTCTGCTCGAAGTAGAGGCTGCCGGCCAGGATGAGCGGCTTGTTGTGGGCGAAGCGGTCGAGCAGGTAGCTTTTGAGGATCATCATGGCCTTGGTGTGGATCGGGCCGCCGAGCTGGGCCTCGCGCTCGAGGTCGATGATCCCGCTCTCGCCCACGCCCACGGTGCAGGCGATCTGGTGGGGCAGGGCGAAGACGTAGTCGCCGAAGAAGCTGACCGAGAGCCCGTTGACCCGGCCCACGACCGCGCCGGCGGTGGGCACCTTGATGATCTCCCGGTCGTAGTCGGTCATGAACTCCTCTTCGTAGAGGTTCGAGCGGAAATCGCGGGCGGCCTGGGCCGCGGCCAGGATCTCGCCGTCGACCAGCGGTCGGATGCGCATCTCGGCCATGGCCGCGGCCTCGATCATCAGGTCCCGGACCAGGGGGAACTGCAGCGAGAGCTTGGTCTGGTCCGCGGCCAAGCGCGAGCTGAAGTCCACCAGGCCGGCCAGGGCCGAGGCCTCGAAGGCCGGCAGCTCGTGCTCGGCGATGATCCGCGCGAGCTCCTGGACGTAGCTTTTGATGTTCGGCGCCGTGCGCGGCACGGTGTCCTGCATGTGGGCCTTGATCTTGAACAGGCGGCGGAAGCGGTCGTCGCCGAGGAGCAGGGCCTCGTAGGTTTCGTCGGTGCCGATGAGCACGACCTTCAGGTCCAGGGGCACGGGCTCGGGCTGGACGGTCTTGGTTCGGGCCTGCTCGACCTCGCCCGGGTCCTCGATGCGCGACAGGCCCGAGCGAAGCGCGCGAAGCAACCCCTCCCAGGCGCTGGGCGAGGTCAATACATCCTCGGCCTGGATGATCAGGTAGCCGTAGTTGGCCCGGTGGAGCGAACCGGCCCTGATCAGGGAGAAGTCGGTATACAGGGCGCCGAGCTCGCTCTGGCGCTCGATGCAGCCGAGCAGGTTGAAGGCCGTGGGATGGTCCTCGGTGATGACCGGGGCGCCGCTGGCTCCGAAATTGTCCACGAACAGGTTCGCGCCGTAGCGCTCGAAGAAGTCCTCGGCGCTCGGCGGCTCCTGCCCTTCGCGCGGCGGCTCGCCGGCCTCCTGGCGCGGGGCGAAGTGGTCGAGGCTCTCCAGCACGTCGCCCTCCAGGGCCTTGAAGTAGGCCAGGAGGGCGGCGATGTCGGCGTAGGCCTGGCGCAGGGGAGCGAGGAAATCGGTCAGGACCGCGCCGGCGATCTCGCGGTCGAGCGACTGCTCGCGTTCCCGGAAGCCGCGCTCCTCGATCTGGATCTTGCGCAGGACCCCGGTCAGCACGGTCAGGATCTCGTCGCGGCGGTGGCGCATGCGCTTCTGCACATCGGGCTTCAATTGCTCGAAGTCCTCGGGGCTCAAGGTCCGGCCCTCGAGCATGGGCGAGATGGTCACCGTGCCCTGGTCGTCCAGGCCCAGGGAGAAGCCCTTGCGCTCGGCCTCGTCCTCCACCTGGGAGTAGAGCTTGTCGCGCTTGTGCTTGAAGGTGGTGAACAGGCTCTCGCGCCGGTTCTGGTAGGCGTCCTGCTCGAAGCGGGCCGGAATCTCCTCGCGCAGCCGGGTGAGCAGCCGGGAGAGGTCGGCCTTGAGCTGGCGGCCGCGGCCCGCGGGCAGGGTGACCAGGCTGGGCCGGTCGGGGTCCTGGAAGTTGTAGAGGTAGACCAGGTCGGGCGGCACCGGGGCCTTGCGCGCCCGGGGCTTCAATTCGTTCTCGATGAAGTAGGCCCGGCCCAGGTCCGGCTCGCCGGCGAGATAGATGTGATAGCCCTTGCCCCGGATATGCAGGCCGAGCTCCAGGGCCTGCATGGCCCGCGGCTGGTGGTGGGTGCTGGAGCGGCCGGGGGCGACCCGGCTGGAATCGGCCCAGCCGATACGCTCGGGGTCGAGACTGGCACGGAGCGATTTGGGCGGCAGAGGCTTGACTTTGGGCATGGGTGTCCTCGATGCTGGCGGATCAGATGGGCCATGTAAATCCTTCGGCGCGGTTTGTCACGAGGCCCGGCGCCTCCCGGACAGCCACGTTCGCGGGAGGCGACAAAAAAGCCGTGCATCCGGCGACTTCCGGCGTTGACTTCCGGCCCGTTCGCGTGGTAGGGAACGCAACGATTTGTGAATGATTGAACGATCGCGCCCAAAAACGTTGCCAGACGCCCGTTTGCGCGGGACCAGAGCGAGCCGGCGGAAATGATCTTCAACCTGAAGAACAAGAGCGGCGGCGCGCTGGAGATGCTGCTCAACGCCACGACCATCGGGCTGCATCTGGTCACGGCAACATTCGTCGGGTTGGCCATCGGATATTTTTTAGACAAGTGGCTCTGTGATATCGGCTGGTGCACCAAGCCTTGGATGACCATCCTCTGGCTGGTTTGCGGCATCGCTGCGGGGTTCAAGAACGTCTATCTCGAGGTCAAGCGCATCCAGAAGGCCCAAGAGAAGGACGATGACGCTCGCCGCAATCCGCCAAAGGACTGAAGCCGCGCTCTACCGGCGCGGTTTCGCCAATGCCGAGGTCCGCAGCTTGGTCGGCCTGCAGCTCCTGATCGCGCTGGTCAGCGCGCTCGGCGCCGCGGTCGCCAGCGGCTTTAGCAACTGGGGGCTGTCCTACGGGGCCGGGGCCGTGCTGGTCACGATGAATTTCTATCAGCTGGCCCTCTTCGTCCAGCAGGCCGTGCAGGCGCGCCACGGGGCGGTGGCTTCCCTGCTTCTCCGGTTCTACGGGCGGCTCATCGTGACCGGAGTGGTGCTCTACGGGTTGATCGTCTGGGCAGGGGCGAACGTGGCGGCCCTTGTGGCCGGTTTGTCGACGGTGGTGGCGACGGCGCTCTACTTCGGCGTGCGGCGCATCATGGGGAAAAACGTCAAGGAGGCATAGGCAGATGCATCAAGGCTGGCTCATTCTTCCCTCCATCTTCGAGGGCATGGGGCTCAACATCCCCCACAACGTGCTGTTCTCTTGGTTCGTCCTGCTCGTCCTCGTCCTCATGGGCACCATGGTCACCAAGAAGCTGAGCCTCGTGCCGAGCGGCCTCCAGAACTTCTTCGAGATCGTCATCGGCGGCCTCGAAGATTTCGTCGTGGCCAACATCGGCGAGGCCGGCCGCAAGGTCTTCCCGATCCTGTGCACCATCTTCATCTACATCTGGTTCATGAACCTGACCGGCCTGCTGCCCGGCTTCGACGCGCCCACGGCCAACATCAACACCAACGCCGCCATGGCCATCGTCGTCTTCCTCTACTACAACTACTGGGGCATCAAGGAACACGGCTTCGGCTACATCAAGCACTTCCTCGGACCCGTCTCCTTCATCGCCCCGCTCATGTTCGTCATTGAGGTCATCAGCCACATCTCGCGGCCGCTGTCGCTGACGTTGCGGCTCTTCGGCAACATCCGGGGTGAGGAAATCGTGCTCATCCTGCTCTTCACCCTGGCGCCGGTCGTCGCCACCCTGCCGATGTACTTCCTCTTCGGCTTGGCCAAGACCATCCAGGCCTTCATATTCTTCATGCTGACCATGATCTATCTCAAGGGCTCTTTGGAGCACGCGCACTAGATCGCCGCGAAATCGGGGGAAATGGTCGTCAGACCAACAACTGTATTCAGCTAAAGGAGTCCTACGATGCGCAAAGTTCTGTTCACCGTGTTCAACACCCTGCTCCTGGTTGCCGTCGCCGCCGTGGCCTTTGCCGCGGACAAGGCCGACGTCGTCGCCACCATCTCCTGGGCCACGGCCATCGGCATGGGCCTGGCTGCCGGCGCCTGCGGCCTCGCCCAGGGCATGGGCCTGAAGGGCGCCTGCGAAGGCACCGCCCGCAACCCGGAAGCCGGCGGCAAGATCACCGTGACCCTGATCCTGGGCCTGGCCTTCATCGAGTCCCTGGCCATTTACGCCCTGGTTGTCTGCCTCATCCTGCTCTTCGCCAACCCGCTCATGGGCCAGCTCTAAGCCTAAAGAGCTCGAAAGGGGGCCGGCCTGCCGGCCCCCTTTTTTCCCGCCGGGTTGTCCAATATTTCACATTAGGCCACATGCATCGGTACACGCCAGTGGCGCACATCAAAAGCGAACATATCCCACGAGCCACCATCCAACGCCTGGCAGTCTATGTTCAGGTATTGGAGAACCTGAAGCGGGACGGGACGGAGGTCATCTCCTCCGAGCACCTGGCCCGCATCTGCGCCGTCAACCCCTCGC
Organism: Desulfovibrio sp. UBA6079; assembly: GCA_002428705.1. GTDB lineage: Bacteria > Desulfobacterota > Desulfovibrionia > Desulfovibrionales > Desulfovibrionaceae > UBA6079. The sequence goes on along the minus strand of DIXN01000005.1, from coordinate 14,160 downwards.
AGATCCGCAAGGACCTCGCCTATTTCGGCGAGTTCGGCGTGCGCGGCGTCGGCTACTACATCGAGGACCTCATCTCGGCCATCAAGAAGTCCCTGGGCGTCGACCGCACCTGGAACTGCGCCCTGGTCGGCGTCGGCAACCTCGGCCGGGCGCTGCTCCGGCACAAAGAATGCCGCACCCGGGGGTTCAACATCGTCGGGGTCTTCGATTGCGACCCGTTCAAGATCGGCGAGATCCTCGCCGGCCAGGAGGTCATCTGCTCCCGCCGGCTGGTGGAGAAGGTCAAGGAGCTCGACATCGAGATCGGCATCATCACCACCCCGCCCGAGCGCGCCCAGCGCGCGGCCAACTACCTGGTCGACGCCGGCATCAAGGGCATCGTCAACTTCGCTCCGACGCGCCTCAGCGTGCCCGAGGAGGTCGAGGTGGAGTACGTCGACTTCTTCCACAACTTCTTCAACGTGGCCTTCAAGATCACTCTGCGCGAACTGCCCAACGGTTGATTTTGGAAGCCCGCGCGGCTCTGCGCCGCCTGCCGCGACCCTGACGGGCGAGGCAGGCGTTTGCAGCGCGGCGATTTTCTGGTAGCGAAAGGACCATGAGCCATATCGAGCCCGCCGGGGCCGAGCCCGAGGCAACGTCCTCCCCGCGCCGGCTTCCATTCAGTTTTTCCGTCCCGTGGAATCTCTTTCTCATCACCGTGGGCGGCTTCGTCTTCTCCTTCGGCTTCAAGGCCGTGCTCATGCCCCACGGCTTCCTGGCCGGAGGCTTTGCCGGCGCCGGGCAGCTCTGCGCCACCTTCAGCGGGCTCCTCACCCCGGGCTGGTGGTATCTGATCCTCAACCTGCCGGTCTTCCTCCTCGGCTGGATCATGCTCAGCCGGCGCTTCTTCTTCTACAGCCTCTACGGCATGGTCCTGATCACGCTGTACATCCAGTACATCCCCTGGACCATCGACATCCACGACAACGTTCTGGCCCTGTTCGTGGCCGGCAGCATCATGGGCGCCGGGACCGGCATCTCGCTTCGGTCCCTGGGCTCCGGCGGCGGCCTGGACATCGTCGGCATCCTGCTCTTCCAGAAGTACAACCTGTCCGTGGGCCAGGTCGGCTTCGCCTTCAACCTGGTCGTCTTCGGCCTGGGCCTCATCTTCCTCGATACCGACCTCGTGCTCTATTCCCTGCTCCTGGTCTTCATCCAGTCCCAGGTCCTCGACTACGTGCTCGGGCTCTTCAACCAGCGACGCATGGCCCTGGTCATCTCCGACCAGGCCGAGGCCATCGCCCAGAAGGTCATCACCGAGCTGCAGCGCGGCGCGACCCTGTTCTACGGCCGCGGGGCCTTCACCAAACAGAAACGGTCGATCCTCCTGACCGTGGTCAACAACCTCCAGGTCAAGCGCCTGGAGGAGATCGTCTACACCCTCGACCCCGAGGCCTTCACCATCTTCGGCAACACCTTGAGCGTCCTGGGCCGGGGCTTCTCCACCCGCAAGCGCTACTGAGGAAGCCCGACCATGCCGCCGATCATCGCCCTGCTGACCGATTTCGGCCTGTCCGACCCCTACGTGGCCCAGATCAAGGCCGTCTTGGCCAGCCGCGCCCCCTCGGCCCTGGTCGTGGACGTAAGCCACGGCGTGGCGCCCTTCAACCTGATCCAGGCCGGCTTCTTCCTCGCGGCCAGCGCGCCCCATTTCCCGGCCGGAACCGTCTTCGTCACCGTGGTCGACCCGGGCGTGGGCAGCGAGCGGCGTATCGTGCTCCTCGAGGCCGGCGGCCAGCTCTTCCTGGCCCCGGACAACGGCCTGCTGGGTCTGGTGCTCGAGCGCCCAGGGGAGCGGCGGGCCTTCGACCTGACCCCGGCCGCCCCGCCCGGGGTGGCCACCTTCCACGGCCGCGACGTTTTTGCCCCGCTGGCCGCGGCCCTGGTTCACGGCGCGAGCCCGGACAGCCTCGGCCCGGAAGTGCCCGTGGCGGAGCTGGTGGTCGCCGCCTGGTCCCGGCCGCAGCTGAAAGGTCGGGTGCTCCTGGCGAACGTTCTGCACCCCGACCGTTTCGGCAACTGCATCCTCAACTTGGCCCTCGAGCCCTGGGCCGAAACCCTGGCTGCCTGGCCGGCGCTTCGCCTGGACCATCCGCGGCCCGCGCCCCTGACCTTCTGCCTCCTCTACGGCCGGATACCGGCCAAGGCCGTGGGGCTTCTGCCCGGCAGCCAGGGCTACCTGGAGCTGGCCATGAACCGGGCCTCGGCCGCCGCGCACCTCGGCCTGCAGTCCGGAGCCCTGGTCCGGCTGACCTCCGGCGGCGAGGGAGGCGGCGCATGAGCTTCTGGCGTTCCTATCTCATTGCCATGGGCTTCATGACCCGCCTGGGGCCGGCCCGCACGGCCTCGCCCGCGGAGCTGGCCGGGACCATGCAGGCCTTCCCGGCGGTCGGCGCAACCCTCGGCCTGCTCTGGATCGCGCCTTTTACCCTGGGCCTGGGCCGCGGGCACTCCTTTGTCCAGGCCTGGCTGCTGGCCTGCTGGGCCTTCTGGCTGACCCGCGGCCTGCACGACGACGGACTGGCCGACGTCTCCGATGCCTGGGGCTCCGGCGCCCGCGGCGAGCGCTTCTGGGCGATCCTGAAGGACAGCCGCATCGGCGCCTTCGGGGTCGTCGGCCTGGTCCTGGCCTACTCGGGGCGGATCGTGCTGGCCGAGCCGCTCTTCGCCGCCGGCGCCTGGGGAAGTCTCGTTTTCGCGCCGGTGCTCGGCCGCCTGACCGCGCTCGCTCTGGCCTGGCTCGGCCGCGACCTTTCCCGGCCGGGGCTCGGGCAACTCTTCCTGGCCGGCGCCAGCGGTCCGGTCCTGGCCGCGGGCCTGGCCCAGACCTGCCTGCTGGGCCTGCTCATCGCTCCCGGCAGGGTGCTCGTCCTGGCCCTGGTTCTGGCCCTGGTCGTAGTGCTGGGCTTCAAGCGCCTGGCGGGCGCGCAGGGCGGGCTGAACGGCGATTTTCTGGGCGCGGCCACGACCCTGGGCGAGCTGGCCGCGCTCCTGGCCGCGGCCGTCCTCCTCTAGACCCGCCGGCACGCTTGTTGCTGTCTCGCCGGCCAGAGTCCGGTGAAGACGAAACCCCGACGGTCAGACGCATGCCAACGCCCTTCCGCTTCAAGCTCGACAAGGTCCTCGAGTACCGCCGCCAACAGGAGGAACGGGCGATGATGGCCCTGGCCGAGGCCAGGATGCAGCACCGCCGGCTGTCCGACGCCCTCGATGCGATCATTGCCGCGCGCGAGGCGGCCGAGGCCGCCCTGGCCGGCCGCGCCGACCTGACCACGGCCGACATCTGGCTCTGGCAGCGCTACCGCGAGCGCCTGGCGCTCGACCTGGAGCGTGCGGCGGCGCAGCTGAGAGCCCAGGCCGAGGCGGTGGCCAAGGCCCAGGCCGAGCTCATCGACCGGGCTCGCGACCGCAAACTGCTCGACAAACTCAAAACCCGACAGGCCGCACTCCATGCCAAAGCCGAAAACCTCGCGGAACAGAAAGAGTTCGATGAAATGTCCTCCCTGCGCTTCCGGCACCAGGATATCTCGGCTCTTTAAGGTTCTGGGCCTTATCGCCGCGGTCAAGCTGGCCGTATTCCTGGCCCTGGCCCTGGATCTGGCGCCCCTGCCCGGACGCAACGTGCCGCTGGCCGCCGTGGCCCAGGCCGCCTCCGAGGCCAAGACGCCGCCGGCCGCCGAAACCAAGGCCCCGGCTGCGGACAAGGCGCCTGCCGCCACGACCAAGGCTCCTGCCGGCGAAAAGGCTCCAGCCGCGGAGAATGCCCCGGCCCCGGCCACGCCCGCAACGCCGGCCCAGCCCGGGGAACCCGCCCCGGCGGCGAGCCAGACCGAGCCCGCCGGCCCGCCCGCGGATTGGAAGGCGCTCAAGCGCAAGGAAGAGGAGCTGGCCCGCAAGGAGCAGTCGCTGCAAGTCATGGAGAAGGACCTGGAGGAGCGGCTGGCCCGGCTGATCAAGCTTGAGGGCCAGATCAAGGCCATGCTCGAGGAAGCCAAGGGCATGAAGGACGAAAAGTTCCGGCACCTGGTCGACGTCTACGCCAACATGAAGGCCCAGCAGGCGGCCCAGGCCCTGGAGAGCCTCGACGAGGACACCGCGGTCAAAATCTTGGCAGGCATGCGCGGCCGCCAGGCCGGCGAGATACTGAACTACGTCTCGTCCAAGAAGGCAGCGGTCTTCTCCCAGGCCCTGACCCAGATGCAGGTGCCCTTCAGCAAGTAGCTCACAAGCCGTTTTTTTCGATCCTGGCGGCCGCGCAGGCGTTTGCCAAAGCCGTGGGGGCCGGGTATATCCTGGAGGAAGTGGATGCTTTTCCGTCCTTCGAGGAGCCCGTGAGCGCCGCCTATCAATCCCTCTTCGCCTCGGGCGAGCTGGCCCGCCGGGCCGAGACCGCCATAGCGGCACTCGGCTCCTGCACCTTGTGCCCGCGGGCCTGCGCGGTCGACCGCCTGGAGGGTCAGGTGGGCTTCTGCCGCACCGGCCGCCTGGCCCAGGTGGCCAGCTTCGACCTGCACTTCGGCGAGGAGGAGCCGCTGGTCGGCGAGTCCGGCTCGGGCACCATCTTTTTCGCCCAGTGCAACCTCGGCTGCGTCTTCTGCCAGAACTGGGAGTTGAGCCAGTCAGGCGAGGCCTTCCCCGAGGTCACGGCCGCGGAACTCGCAGCGATGATGATCGAGCTGCAGCGACGCGGTGCGGTCAACATCAATTTCGTCACCCCCTCCCATGTCGTGGCCCAGATACTGGAAGCCCTGCCCCTGGCCGTTGACCTGGGCCTGACCGTCCCCCTGGTCTACAATTCGAGCGGCTACGACAGCCTTGCGGCCCTACGGCTTCTGGACGGCGTTGTCGACATCTACATGCCCGACGCCAAGTTCTGGTCCGCGGCCGCGGCCAAGAACTACTGCCGCGCCGCCGACTACCCCGAGGCGGCGAAACGGGCCATCCGCGAGATGCACCGCCAGGTCGGCGACCTGGCCCTGGACGAGCGCGGCCTGGCCGTGCGCGGGCTCCTCGTCCGGCAGCTGGTCATGCCCGGCGGCCTGGCCGGCACGCCCGACTGGATGGCCTTCCTGGCCGCGCTCTCGCCCCAGACCTACGTCAACGTCATGGACCAGTACCGCCCCTGCCATCAGGCCGCGCGCTTTGCCGAGCTTTCATCGCCGCCCACGGCCGCCGAGTGCGACGCGGCCCGGGCCGAGGCCAGGCGGGCGGGGTTGACGCGCCTGGACGAGCGCCACCGGCGCCTGGGCCGGGAGCTGTGGCGGCTGCTCATGCGGGAGGCTGATTGAGCCGGCGAAGATGTGACAATATTGAAAGCAGATGGCGAGGAAATCCGAGGGATTTTTTCAAAAATGGTAAGGAAAGCTCGGCAGCGACGTGGATGTCGCTTTTAATATATTGATATTCCATATGCTTTTGAAAATGGAACCATTTTTGTAAACCTCAGCCGGTCTGCGGCCATCAGCCAACCTGCAACAGACCGAGTTTCGGAGGACGCTGCATGGAAACCCCCGTGTTCAACTGCAAGAACGCCGACGACGTCATGAAGGCCGTCAAGGACTACAACGTCAGCTTCGTCCAGTTCTGGTTCATCGACATCCTCGGCGTGCTGAAAAGCTTCCAGATCGTGCCCAGCGAGCTCGAGGGCGCCTTCGAGGAGGGCATGGGCTTCGACGGCTCGTCCATCCTCGGCTTCACCCGCATCCAGGAATCGGACATGGTGGCCTTCCCCGACCCGACCACCTTCCAGCTCGTCTCCTGGCGGCCGACCGAACGCCCGGTGGCGCGCATGTTCTGCGACATCAAGAACCCCGACGGCAGCCCGTTTGCCGGCGACCCGCGGCACATTCTGAAGAAGGTGCTGCAGAAGGCCGCGGAAAAGGGCTACACCATGTACGTCGGTCCGGAGTTGGAGTTCTTCATCTTCGCCTCGTCCAGCGAGCCCAAGATCATCGACGTCGGCGGCTACTTCGACGCCCCGCCGCTCGACCTGGGCAACGACATCCGCCGCGACATCAACTTCAACCTGGCGCGCATGGGCATCCAGGTGGAGTACAGCCATCACGAGGTCGCCCCGAGCCAGCACGAGATCGACATGCGCTACCAGGAGGCGCTGAAGATGGCCGACACGGTCATCACCTACAAGGTGGTGGTCAAGGAGGTCGCCCGCAAGCACGGCACCTACGCGAGCTTCATGCCCAAGCCCATCTTCGGGGTCAACGGCTCCGGCATGCACGTCCACCAGTCGCTGTTCAAGAACGGCAAGAACTCCTTCTTCGACCCGGGCGAGGAGTACAACCTGTCCAAGGAGTGCAAGGCCTACATCGCGGGGCTTTTGAAGCACGCCCCGGAGTTCGCGGTCATCACCAACCCCACGGTCAACTCCTACAAGCGCCTGGTGCCCGGCTACGAGGCCCCGGTCTACGTGGCCTGGGCCAACCGCAACCGCTCGGCGCTCATCCGCGTGCCCATGTACAAGCCCGGCAAGGAGGCGGCCACGCGCATCGAGCTGCGCAATCCCGACCCGTCCTGCAACCCCTACTTGGCCTTCGCGGTCATGCTCGCGGCCGGCCTGAAGGGCATCGAGGACGGCTACCAACTCGACCGGCCGGTGGAGGAGAACATCTTCCACATGACCGAGGACGAGATGGCCAAGTACAAGATCTCGAGCCTGCCCGGCAGTTTGAAGGACGCAACCGACCTCTTCGCCAAGTCCGCGCTGATGCAGGAGACCCTGGGCGAGCACCTGCACGCCGCCTACATTTCGGCCAAGCGCAAGGAATGGGACGAGTTCCGCATCCACGTCACCGACTGGGAAACCTACCGCTATCTGCCGACGCTCTAAAACGCTTCCGTTATAGCTAGGCCCCTTGTGACAAGCCCCCGGCGCGAGAGCGCCGGGGGCTTTGTTTTGTTGACTCTATGAGGATGATCATTTAAACAAGCATAACGATAGAATTAAGGATAAAGTATGGCCGAGAACATCGAAGAATTCTACAAAGAATACGATGAAAGGGAGAATATTGAATTTACTCCGCAAAACAACGAAAGGATATCCCTCCCGTGTATATGGGTTTCAGAGATCTTTCCACCGTCGCAGATCAGTAATTTCTATATGAAAGCAAAAGAACTTGGTTGGGAAGACGATTGCATTAGCCTGAACAGCGATTTCACCGATCAAGTAGCAAAAATGAGGGTAAATGGTTTGTGCGGATGGTTAAACCTTGGTATAATTTATAATAAAGATAATAATTCTGTTTTTAGAGAAAGAGTCGCGGAATTACCGCAATACGTCAAATATGTACATTGTTGTATTATTCAGCCATTTCCTAGTGCCACAATAGCGGTATTTCAATTCATTTTTGATGAATATGTGAGCGATATCGTCAATGAAGTTTTGTATGAAAGAATAAAATCAGATGTTGAAGTCTACGGCACTAGGATTGTTAATCGCGGAGTTTTTTGGAAAAAGAAATTGAGAATAAAAACAGAAAGAGAGTATATAAAATCATTATGCACGGAGTGGGTTGCAAATACATTTCCAGGTGTTTTTGCTAATGTCTTTGCAAGAAAATACCCAACTGTTGATATATTGTTATTTCAAGAGTACAGACCATGCCTAAAAAAAGACAATAAACAAGAATATATAAGGCTTTTTGATCTTGGCGATCGGTTTGAAAGCTGGCAATGCTCCAAGCTGGAAAAATTGTATCTAAATAAAAAATATTATGATGAGCCAGACGGGTATAATTTGACGTTGTATTGCAACATTAACGATCTGAATGATAAAGATGAATTCAAACACTATTGTGGCGATGTTAAAGATAAGCTCACTTCATATCTTGTAGATTTTTCGAACAACGTTGCATTGTACGCAATGTTTTATTGTGTTAAAATGATTCAAAATGCGTATTTCGAGTTAAGAGACATGGTTAATCAGCTTTTTATTGAGGATGAGCCAGAGTTAAAGCAAATTTATACTATGTACTCAAAGATGAATGAGCTTCAATTGACATTTATTGTATTTTTAAAAGATTACCTTCACTATTTTAAAAATAAGAATGCCTTCATTTTCAGAGATATATTTCATTTTTCAAGAACAATTACTTTCACAAGAAAAGTGTATAAGGATTTTTTAATTGAAAGAGACTCTGAAGTGATGAACGGTATAGCAAGTGAAGCTATGAAACTGGATAAGGAAATGAATGTGATTCTGGATAGATCGATAAGCTTAGCTAATGCAATTTATAACAATAAAGCTTCCCGCGTAAATATAAAAATACAAAAATCGATGCTATTACTAACTGTTGCTTTGCTATTGTTCTCTGTTGTAGTTGGATTAAAAGATTATAATATCCCTCAATTGGTTAAAACATTTATCAGCAACCTGTTGCAATGATTATTGAATAAATCTAGGGGATGTAGAGAAATAGTGTGTTCAGAGATAGTGTTCACCTAAACCTACCATCCTTGTGCAGGGGCAGGTTATGCTGCCTTTGGTATGCCTCTCGCGGTTTTTTCCCTTTAGGCCGCCTTCCTCTTCTCCTGCCTCGGCCTGACCGTCCCGGTCAGCACTAGGCTGGTCAGAACGCCGCCGATGAGGCCCCAGAAGGCCGAGCCGATGCCGAACAGGCTCACGCCCGAGGCGGTCAGCAGGAAGGTCACCAGGGCGCTTTCGCGCTGGGTCTCGTCGGCCATGGACTGCGACAGGCCGGAGATGATGGCCCCGAACAGGGCCAGGCCCGAGATGACCGCGATGAGCTCGCCCGGCAGGGCGGTGAACACGGCCACCAGCGTGGCCCCGAAGGCGCCCACCAGGACGTAGGCCAGGCCGCAGGCAACGCCCGCGGTATAGCGCCGCTTCGGGTCCGGGTCGGCCTCGGGTCCGGTGCAGATGGCCGCGGTAATGGCCGCCAGGTTCACGCCGTGGGCTCCGAAGGGCGCGAGCAGGACCGAGACCAGGCCGGTGGTGGTCACCAGCGGGCCGGCCGGGGCGTCGTAACCCGCGGCGCGCATCACGCCCAGGCCCGTGGCGTTCTGGCCGGCCATGGTCACCAGGCAGAGCGGGATGCCGAGGCCAATGAGCGCGTCCAGGCCGAAGCGCGGCGCGGTGAAGACCGGCCAGGTCAGCGCGGCTGAGACCGCGCCCAGGTGCAGCCGGCCGAGGACAATAGCCGCGGCCGCGCCGGCGAGCAGCGTCAGGCAGACGGCGTAGCGCGGCGAGAAGCGCCGGCCGAGGAAATAAGCCGCGATCATGGGCGCGACCAGGTAGGGCGCGGCCTCCAGGCGCACGAACACATCCACCCCGAAGCGCAAGAGAATCCCGGCCAGCATGGCCGCGACAACAGCCTTGGGGATGCGCTCCATGAGCGCCGAGAAGAGCCCGGTAGCGCCGAACACGGCGATGATCGCGCCGGACAGGACGAAGGCGCCGATGGCCTCGGGGTAGCCGTAGGCCGCCCAGCTGGAGACGAGCAGCGCCGCGCCGGGCGTGGACCAGGCGATGATCACCGGCTGGCGGTAATAGAGGCTTAAGCCCATGCCGGTCAGCCCGCTGCCGATGGAGATGGCCCAGATCCAGCTGGACAGCTGGGCTGCGCTCAGGTGGGCCAGGTCCGCGGCCTGGAAGATGATGGCCGCCGGCCCGCCGTAGGATACGACCACGGCCACGATGCCGGCGACCACTGCCGGCAGGGAGACATCACGCCTGAACCGCGCGAGGGGATTTTCGGTCATTTCCAGGCTCCGGAGGTGAGAGGGAAGAGGCGCAAGACCGGGCGCGGGTACAGGCAGAGCGGCCGGTGCGGCCGCCCTGCCCCGGATCATGTTCAGTAGCGGTAGAACTCGGGCTTGTAGGGGCCTTCCGCGGGCACGCCGATGTACTCGGTCTGGTCCGCGCGCAGGGTCGTCAGCTTCACGCCCAGGCGGGCGAGGTGCAACCTCGCCACCTCCTCGTCCAGGAGCTTGGGCAGGACCATGACCTTGGGCTCGTAGTCGTTCTGGGCCAGGTCGATCTGGGCCAGGACCTGGTTGGTGAAGCTGTTGGACATGACGAAGCTCGGGTGCCCGGTGGCGCAGCCGAGGTTCACCAGGCGCCCCTCGGCCAGGACGATGATCGAGCGGCCGCCGGGCAGCGTCCACTTGTCCACCTGGGGCTTGATGGTGGTTTTCACGCAGCCCGAGGTCTTCTCCAGATAGGCCATGTCGATCTCGCTGTCGAAATGGCCGATGTTGCACAGGATGGCCTCGTTCTTCATGCCCTGCATGTGCTCGCCGGTGATGACGTGATAGTTGCCGGTGGCCGTGACATAGATGTCGGCGACCGGGAGAGCTGCCTCGACCGTGGTCACCTCGTAGCCTTCCATGGCCGCCTGCAAGGCGCAGATGGGGTCGATCTCGGTGACCAGCACCCGGGCGCCCATGCCGCGCAGGGCCTGGGCGCAGCCCTTGCCCACGTCGCCGTAGCCGCAGACCACGCAGACCTTGCCCGCGGTCATCACGTCCGTGGCGCGCTTGATGCCGTCGATGAGCGACTCGCGGCAGCCGTAGAGGTTGTCGAACTTGGACTTGGTCACCGAGTCGTTGACGTTGATGGCCGGGAAGAGGAGCTCGCCGGTGCGCTGCATCTGGTACAGGCGGTGCACGCCCGTGGTCGTCTCCTCGGACACGCCGCGCACGCCCTCGGCCACCCGCTGCCAGCGGCCGGTGTCCGCGGCCAGGCTGGCCGCCAGGCGCTCCATGACGATGGCGAATTCCTTGTTGTCGTGGGTCTTCTTCAGGAGTCCGGGGTTCTTCTCCACCTTCACGCCCTGGTGGATGAGCAGCGTGGCGTCGCCGCCGTCGTCCACGATCAGATCCGGGCCCGAGCCGTCGGGCCAGGTGAGCGCCTGCTCGGTGCACCACCAGTAGTCCTCGAGCGTCTCGCCCTTCCAGGCGAAGACCGCGGCCGTGCCGGCGGCGGCGATGGCCGCGGCGGCGTGGTCCTGGGTGGAGAAGATGTTGCAGGAGGCCCAGCGCAGGTCCGCGCCCAGGAGCTTCAGGGTTTCGATGAGCATGGCCGTCTGGATGGTCATGTGCAGGCTGCCGGCGATCTTGAAGCCGGCGAGCGGCTTTTCTTCGCCGTACTTGGCGCGCAGGGCCATGAGGCCTGGCATCTCGTTCTCGGCCAAGTCGAGCTCCTTTCGACCCCAGTCGGCCAGGGAGATGTCGGCCACCTTGTAGGGCAGCTTCGGGTCAACGGGTTTCACGCTCATGATCTTTATACCTCCGGGTTTTTCAGTGCAGGTTGGCGCAGGCCGTGGGTGCGGCGGCCTTGCGCGAGCGGTAGAAGACCAGGGTCAGGCCCGAGGGCAGCGCCTTCCGGCTGATCTCGGGCGGGCAGAAGCCGGCCTGGCTCAGCCAGGCGCCGACATCGGCCGGGTCGAAGCCCAGCCAGCGGTCGCCGTGGCGGGTGCGCATCTCCTCGCGCTGGTGGCCCTCGAACTCCACCACCAGGAGGTGCCCGCCCGGTGCCAGGCAGCGCGTGGCCTCCTCGATGCCTCGGGCCGGAGCGGCCAGGTGGTGCAGGCACAGGCAGAAGAGCGCTGCATCGGCCTCGCCCTCGCGCAAGGGGGGATGCTCGAGCTCGCCCAGCCGGAACTCGATGCGCTCGTCCTCGCCGAAGCGTTGGCGGGCCGCGGCCAGCATGTTCGGGGACTGGTCCACGCCGATCACCCGCCGGGCGCGAGCAGACAGGGCCGGAACCAGCTCGCCCGGGCCGCAGCCCAGGTCCACGGCCGTGCCCACTTCGGGAAGCAGGGCGGAGACGTACGCGGTAAGGTCGAAATCGCCGAGGATCTCGCGCGAGAGGGCGGACCATTCGTCAGCCAGGGCATCGAAGAATTTCCGGCTCTCGCGGGTGCGCTCGGCCACCACCCGGGCCGCGGCGGCGGCATCGCGGCGGATGTCGTCCTCCGCCAGGAGGAGTGGGCGCAGGGCCGCAAGGAAGGTCCGGGCCGGCCCCTCGTCCGCGGCTCGGTAGTAGACCCACAGGCCGTCGCGCCGGGAGACGGCCAGCCCGCACCCGGCCAGGATGCGCAAATGGTTGGAGACCCGCGACTGGGCCAGGCCGAGAACGGAGACGAGCTCGCCGACGTTCAGCTCGAAAGCCAGCAGCAGGGCCGCCAGGCGCAGGCGGGTAGGATCGGACAGGGCCTTGGTCAGCTTCAAAATCAGCATATCATGATATCCTGATGCACTGATACAGAAACCAGATGTTGTTGTCAATATACCCCGCATTTCGGCGTAAACCTTGCCGAGCGGCGGGCTTTTTGGCATGAGAGGTGGATGGCGAGGGAACACACCCGCGACTGGGACGGCCTGGAATGGCACGCGGACCGGCTGAAGACGGCCAGGGAAGCGGTCTCCAAGGTGCTAGGCCGGCTGGACGTGAAGGGCCGGCTGGCCTTCATGCCGCTGTGGCGCGGCTGGGCCGAGGCCGTTGGCCCGGAGCTGGCCGAGTACGCCCATCCACTGGAGGTCCGCGGCCGGACGCTGGTGCTGGGCGGCCACGACCCGGTGGTGCTCCAGGAGATCGCCTACGTTCAGAACGAGCTGCTTGCCCGGGTCAACGCCTATCTCGGCAAGGAATACTTTGACAAGGTGACGTTCGAGTTGCTAAGCGACAGGATTCCGCTCGACGCGGCGATAGAGCGGCCGGCTCCATTGCCGCGACAAGAGCCCCCGAAGCCCGAACGGCTTGGCGCGCTGGACGCGCTGTGGCAGGACGATTCAGCGGTGGCGCGCTGCTACCGGGCCTACGTCCGGTTCTTTGCCGGAAGATGAGACACGATCCCTGGAGGACGACATGAGCGAGATCACGTTGGAGAGCCTGGAGCTGAAAAAGCCCCTGGACAAGATGACGGCCAAGGAACTCCGTGAGCTGGTCATTGAGAAGCTGCCGATGATCGTCGGCGCTTCGGGCATGGTGAAGGAGGTCCTTCTCTCCGAGATCAAGCAGGTTCTCGGCATCGCGGAGGAGCCCAAGCCGGTCGAGAACGAGAACAAGACCATGGCCCGGGCGCTGAAGGCCAAGGTCAAGGAGCTGAAGGTCACCAAGGCCGCGGCAACCTCGCGCAAGGACCGCGAGATCCTGCGCAAGAAGATCGGCCGGCTGAAGAAGAAGTCGCGCCGCTACGCCGATCTGGCCAAGACCGCGGCGAAGTAGGAGCGGGAATTTTCGCTTGACAGGGCAGCCCTGCATGGATATTAGGGCTGTCTCTCGCGCTGGGGGATCGTCTAGCGGCAGGACGATGGGTTCTGGCCCCATTAACCGAGGTTCGAATCCTCGTCCCCCAGCCACTCAAATACCATCGCACGCGTCCCCATCGTCTAGCCTGGCCCAGGACACCGGCCTTTCACGCCGACAACAGGGGTTCGAATCCCCTTGGGGACGCCAGCCTTTTCAGACGGCCACCTCGGCCGGGTGTAAATCGGGTGTAAATTCCGAGGTGGAGTTTTTTTCCTAGCCCCCGAAAGCCGATCGGCCTTCGGGGGTCTTGCTTTTCTCGAACGCCTTGATGACGAACACCTCCTCCAACACGTTTCGGGTATTCCCAAGCTTTCTCAGGTAGCGCGAGGTCGTCAAGCTGTTCTGGTGACGCAGGATGGACTGGATGGTCGGGATGTGCCATCCAATTCCTTGTTCGTCGGCCGTCATAGCGGGAATTGCAGGAAAGGGAGGATTCGAAATTACTAGGGCCTGTCGACATTTAAGCCAGCCAGATTGAAATCGAGGCGACATAGAGAAACGAAAGATACGACGACGCCAGTTTGTCGTAGCGACTTGCAATTCTTCTGAACTGTTTTAATCTGCAAAACATGCGTTCGATCAAATTTCTTTCTTTGTAAAGATAGCGGTCGTAGTCTCTGGCCACAGTGCGATGTGATCGTGGAGGGATGACTGGCTCTGCCCCCATTTTTTCGACTTCATCAACAATCTCGTTCGAGTCATAGCCCTTGTCGGCGATTACACAATCAGCTTTTTGCTCTTTAAGCAACGGCAGTGCGTACGAATAATCGGAAGCATTTCCAGGAGAGAGAATAAAACGAGTTGGACATCCAAGAGAATCTGTTGTAGCA
>DIXN01000030.1 GCA_002428705.1 Desulfovibrio sp. UBA6079 | reverse complement strand
AGGATGTCGGCGATCTGGCCCTGGGTTATGGCCGCGGAGCGCACGTCGCCCAAGCGCTCGTAGACCGGCAGCTGCACCTCCTGCCGCACCTTCAGCGCCTCGTCGAGCTGGCCGCGGGCGAAGAGGATGTCGGCGATCTTGCCCTGGCAAACGGCAACGTGGCGCACGTCGCCCAGGCGATCGAGCGCGGGAAAAACCTTTTCTCGATAAGTAGTCAGCGCCTCGTCGAACTGGCCGCGGGCGGAGAGGATGTCGGCGATCACTCCCTGGGCAATGGCCGCGCCACGTTCATCGCCTGCTTCCGTTGCCAGTGCATGCAGCTCATGGAACCGGGTTTCGGCCCCCTGGAGATCTCCCTGTCGGTGCAATAACAGACCGTAGTAGTAGATAAGTGCCCATTCATCACCTGAATCCAACGGAAGTCCTGATTTCCTGGCCTGCTCCACCAGCGCGAAACCGCGGGCCAGGAGGTCTTCCCCTTCCCTGGTCTCGCCGATTGCAAAAAGCGTCCGTGAGGTTTCAATCAGAAGCATCAATGGTGGCTCGACGGCCTGCTCAGCGCATACCTCCAGGGCAGCACGACCTATCTCGGCTGCGACACGGTTTCCGGCTCTGTCAATCAATTCTCTGACGGCATTCGGCCCGCACGCCGCGACGACCTGCGCATTTCGGGCCACGAGAGCCAGCCGGGTCAGTTCGATGTCCGTGAGGGTCGGCATCTTCTGGCGGTTCTCGCCGCCCCATGCCTCAAACAGATCGGGCAGCACGGGTGCCAGGATGCCGGCGGCCTTTTCCTTCTTCGGCGGCGAGAGGCGTGCGGCGGCCAGGGCGTTGACCTTGATGGCCGTGACGGCAGGGTTTACAAGGTCCTCGTAAGGCTCCAGCAGGCCAAGATCGCGCAGCGTCCGCACGCTGCCCCCGACCTGCGCGGCCAAGGCCGCCATGACGCTCTCGGGCACGGGAAGGTCGAAAAGCAGCGCGGCCGAAAGAAGTTCTTGCCCATCCGTGCCCGCGAGGTCGAGCAGGGTACCCAGGGCCAGGTTTTCCAGGAAGGACCGAATCTCGGCCTCTTCCGGCAGATCGCCGCCTTCCAGCCAGGCCTCCATCTCGGCAATGGTCTTCTCCGCCTGCTCTGGCGGCACGGCCGTGGACAACACCAGCTTGTCCACGATGAGGTCCTGCAACCCGGGGTTGCCTCGCACGACGGCGAGCGCCCGCAGGATGAGCGGTTCGCAGGCCTTGATCTCCTCCTCGCTCAGCTTCGGCCGCCCTTTGCCGCCCTCCCTGGCCGCTGCCAGCTGGTGGACCAGGAGCTTTTGCTGTTCCTTGTCCGAGAAGGCCGAGAGCTGTTTCTCGTGGAGGTTCTTTTCCAGGTCCTTGAGCTGGAAGGTGTAGCGGCTGGTCAGGAGCAGGCGACTGTTGGTGTGGCCGGGGTCGAAGACCTTCAGGACGGCTTCCAGAACCGGTGCACAGGCCGGTTGCAGGCGATGCCGTTCGCCGGGGGCGGCCGGGTCGTCGAGAATCCGCTCCAGGTCGTCGATGACCAGCAGCACCGGCGCGTCCTGGCGGCAGGGCGCGCCCTTGGCCAGGATGAGCGCCCGGAGGGCATCTTCCAGATTGGCGGGGTCTTCAGTCACCGCCTGACGGTGCGCTTTGATCACTTCAAGAGCCGCTGGATGGTCTTTGAGGCCCTCGGCCAGGGCGGCGAGGACGCTGCCGGCATCGTAAGCGCCGTAGACTACGGCCAGGGCCAGGTCTTTTCGCCGGTTGGCCAGCCGGGCCGCCAGGCTCGACTTGCCCAGCCGGCCCATGCCGTGCAGGAGCACGCCGGACTTGTCCTTTTGCCGCAGCACGCGCAGGCACTCCTGCAACTGCCGCCGCCGGCCCACGAACATCTCGTGGGAGGCCACGGGCAGGTCCTTGTCGCCCAGGCGACCTTTGGAACCGTGAGTGGCGGGCAGCAGGCTTCGCTCCCGCGCCCCGCCCACGATGGCCCCGCCGCCCCGGGCGCCAAGCCACACACGCGCCAGGTGCCAGTCCCGTTTGCGCTCGTCCCCGCTGTTCAGCAGGGCGCGCCGGGCCAGGCCCACTGCGCGCTCAACGGGTTTGCGGTCCGCGAGGTGTCCGTAGAGCACACGGGCGAAATGGGTCGCTCCGCTGTCGCGCACCGAGCCGTCCCAGCCGAGCACGCAGGGCAGGCCGCTCTGCACCAGCTCGGCGGCCATGGACGCGGACCGGCTGTTTGCCGCGGCTCCGGGCAGGGCCGCGCTCAGGCAAGCGGACAGGAAGAGCAGCCGCGGGCCGTGTCCGCCCAGCGCCGCCAGCAGGTCCTCTGATAAGGTCGGACGATCGTCGCCCTCCTCATCCTCCATCATCAGCACCGGCCGGGGCTCGGCCTTGGGCTCATCCTCCGACCGCCAGGCGTTGTGCCCATGACAGGAAAGATGCAGGATCTGCATGTTGGCCAGTCCGGCCAGGCGGTGCCCGAGCTGCTCGGGATCGCCGCTTTCCTCCACTACCAGGTCGAGGTCTTCGTCGCGGACGGCGTGCAGGATGGCGGCTTCCTCGGCCTCGTAGTCGAGCATGTGCTGTCCGCGCGGCGAGGAGGCCATGAAGGTCAGACCCAGCCGGAAATCATCCGAGGCCTCGGGTTGCCGCGGCTCCTGCAGCCTGCGCACCGGGCTGAAACCGAGGCGTGCGTCCTGCGCCAGGAAGCCGTTTGCATCCGCCAGCAGCTCCCAGGGGGCGTGCAGCGCGCTGCTCTGGGCCGGGGTGGGCCGCCGGGTCAGGCAGCGGATTTCCAGGATGAGCGGCGGTTCGACCTCATCGAGGACCTTCTCGAAGTCCCGGCCGTCGCCGTCGAGCCAGTGGAAAAGTTCGCGGCCCAGGGTCAGCAGGCCGGGGTCGTTGTCCTTGGTTTTCAGCAGGTCCCGGTAGCGGTCGGCAATAGCCTGGAGCCTGGCGACTTCCCCCGCCGGCAGGTCGCGCCGGAACAGCTCCTTGCCCCCATGGAATAACGCCGCATGGCCGGTTTCGACGTGCAATGTGACGGACATGCTCCCCCCGTAGCTACTTACACGCAAACACATGTTTTGCGGAAATTACTGAGTGCGGGCGGAGGCTGTCTATAAAAAAAGCGATAAAACTTTGGACTGAGCCAGGAATGTAATGAATGCAGGCGAATACGTTCTTTACTTCGGCCCGCGCACGCCGAAGATGAAGCCCAGGAGCAAGGTGACGATGGGCAGGGCGCCGTCCTTGATGATGCTCAGTGGCATGGTGGTATCGGACTTTTGAAAGTAGAACGTGGCGAGGATGATATAGATGGCGAGGAAAATGGACACCCATTTCAGATAGGTGAAGGCCAGCATGTCGCGTTCGCGGTCGCTCAGCTGCTTGGGGGCGGGCCCCGCCTCGCCGCGGGAGAGGTCCTGGAGGCTGTTCTCCTCGATGGCCGGCTTGGCATCGGCGCCGTGTCCGGCAAGGTCGTTGAGGCTGGTTTCTTCGGGCGTCTCGTTCGCGGCCATGGCAATGCCTATTCCTTGATCACGGACTCAATTTTCTTGTCTGCGTCCAGCACGCCGAGCTTCTTGCCCTTGGAAAACACGTCCTTCTTGATATAGCGGTAGGTCGAGAGCGCCTTTTGCAGGATCTCGGCCTCGCTCACGCCCTCCTCCTTGCTCAGCTGCTCCAGAAGCTCGGCGCCCTTGCCGGAAAACTCGAATTTCTTGGTGCTCATGAGGTCCTCCGTCTCTGACGACTACCAGATTATGACCGATCCTGCCGCCGCGTCAAGACGCACGCGGCTTGTGCCTCACCGGTTTGTCGTTTAGAACCGACGACACGTATCGGGAGGTGGGATATGCGCTTGCTCATCGCCGTTGCCCGGCCGTTCGGGGCGCCCATAGACTACGACAACGTGACCGGCCTCGTCGCCGAGCTGGGCAAGATCAAGCGGCACTTCGAGGTGGGCGTGCTCATGGCCGCCACGCCCAAGAGTATTGAAAGAGAAATTCGTCATGTCGGGTATGATGCCCTGCACCTCCTCTGCCACGGATCATCCAGCGGCATTCTCTGCATGGAGGACGGCGAGGGCGCGTTATACAAATCGAACGGCACGGACCTGCTGGCGGCCATCGGTGCAACGTCCTGCAAGCTGGTCACCCTGGCCGTCTGCCACGGTGCCGCGACCTTCGACGGCGCCCTGCCGGACGGGCTGACGGTCATCGCGGTACATCCGGCTCTCAGCGTTTACCAGCGCAGCGCCCTGCACTTCTATGAGGCGCTCTACGGCTTCCTGCTGGAAGGCCTGCCGGCGGAAACGGCTCTGAAACAAGCAGACGCACGCGCCCGGCTCGACACGCTGGTCGGAAGGGAACTGGAAGAGAATCTTTTCCAACTCCTCCAGGCCGGGGAGCCATTGCCCGCCGCGCCGGAAGGCGCACCGACGCTGCCGGACCTTCCGGGAGCCGAGCTTGTCCTGGACCCCAACCTTCCTCGGCCGCAGGGCATGGTCGAGCGGACCAACGAGCTGTACGAGGTCACGCGCCGGCTGCTGCCCAAGGAAGTGGGCATCGCCGGACACAAGCCGACCGTGGTGCTGTTGCACGGCACGGGCGGCACTGGCAAGACCACCCTGGCCCTGATGGCGGCCAAGCGCATGCGCGAGGATCAGCGCTTTCCGGGCGGTATCTTCGGGGTCGGCTTGGAGGGCGCGACCTCGGGGCAGGTGGTGGCCGAGCGCATTTTCCAGACCCTCGGATACCAGCAGCCACCCGGCGAATGGGACGACGTGCGCGCCGCCCTGGCCCGGGCCGTGGCGGCCCGGACGGGCGAGCAACCGGCGCTCGTCCTGCTGGACAACATCGAGGAGGCCATTGAAGGGGCGGCTGGTCGGGAAACGTACCAGGTGCTCGAAACCCTGGCCGCGGCTGGCGAGGGCGTCCGCGTCCTGTGCACCTCCCGCTTCCCTCTCGGCAGCGCGGCCGGGAATCTGGTGGACGAATGCCTGGTGGAAGGCTTGTCGCCGGAGAACGCGCGGGAGTTCATCATCGAGCGCCTGGGCGGCGCATCGAGCTTCAAAGCCGATCCGATGCAGCCGGAGGAGCAGGGCCTCGTCAACCTGCTCGTCGAGATCACCGGCGGCCATCCGCTGGCACTGCACTTCCTGGTGGCAGCCTTCAAGGACATCCGGGAGCTGCACGGCTCCTTCGCCGAGGCCGCCGCGGAGTTCAAGAAAGAACTCGAAGCGGGATTCGCGAACCTCGCCCGCCTGGACGACCCCGCACTGCCCCCACGCCAGCTCGGTCTGGAGGAAATCGTCGACTTCTCCCTTACGCGCCTGGGTGAGCAGGCCCGAACCCTTTTCTTTCGCCTGTGCGCCTTCCGGGACGGCCTGGCCATTCCTCCGCCCGCATTCCTGAAGGACCTAGTCGGATTCGACCTCCGAACCTTCAAGGAGCTGAAACGCGTCGGCCTGGCCCATATCCCCGAAACCGGCCAGCGCAAGTTCGTGAACATCCAACCCGCCCTGCGCCGCATCGGCTTTGGGAAACTCCGGCAAGCCGAGCCGGAGTTCATGGGCAGGCTGGCAACGGTTTATGCGGGATGGCTCAAGGAACAGACCGAAATGTCGGCAGTCTTCGATGAACGCAACACGGTCCTAGACCTAGTGGGTGAGTTATTGGTCATTGGGCAGCCAGAGATGTCTGATGCATTGTTGAATAATTTGCTAATATTTTCGAGCCATTTCCCACCATCGGTGGATGTTATCCAGCATTTGCAGAGCCTATCGGATAATTTCAAAATAACAAGAGCAGATGCACCAGTAAGCGATAAAAGTCGCCATTCAAGACTGATAGGCAACTTATCTCTTTCTCTAACTAGAGCTGGGAGGCATCAGGAAGCTCTGCCCCTAGCGCAAGAGGCTACTGATACGCTACGCATGCTGGTTGAGGCTAAGCATGAGGGTTCTTTATCGGAGTTTGCCAACTGTCTGAACATTCTGAGCACCATATACGCTGCGCAGGGGAGTTACGAGGAGAGCATGGGACCAGCGCAAGAGGCTATGGATATCCGTCGCAGCCTGGCCAAGACACAGCCCACTATTTATCTCCCGGATTTAGCCATGAGTCTAAACAACCTTGGGAATCAGCTTGCCAAACTGGGACGATATGAGGAAGCACTGAAATCCACCCAAGAGGCTGTAAAAATCCGTCGTAGGCTTGCAAAGACAGAGCCCGCAGTTCACCTTCCGGACTTGGCTATGAGCTTAAACAACCTGAGTAATCGTTTTGCTGTGCAGGGGCAGTACAAGAAGGCCCTGGTACCGGCGCAACAGGCAGTGATTATATATCGCAGGCTGGTCCAGGGGCAATCGGACGTATTCCTGCCGGAGCTAGCTAAGTGCCTGGGTAACCTGGGCTTACTGTTTTTAGATCTGAGAAGGTATAAACAGGCCTTATCCTCTATGCTAGAGGTGGAGAGTGTCTTTCGAACGCTGGTAGAATCACAGCCAGAAGTTTATCTATCGGATTTGGCCATCTGTCTGAACAATTTGGGCGACCTGCTCTCCAAATTAGGGCGAAGTAAGGAAGCCCTGACTATGTTGCAAGAGTCGGTGGAAATCTACGACGCTTTGGCAGAAACACAACCGGCAATATTTATGCCAAATCTGGCATGGAGCCTGCATAGTCTAGGCGATACGTTGCATGAGATCGGCAAGAAAGAGCCTGCCTGCGAGGCCTATCTGGCGGCCGTCGTGACAATTCTGCCCTTTGCCCAGAAACAGCAAGAGGTATGGGGTTTAACAGCGGAATTATGCCTTCATGACCTCCAAGCACACTGCCCCGAGGCGCTTGAGGCGTTGAAGCAACGGCTTAAGGTGCAGGGCATCAACTTGATAATTGTCGACACTCCCGGCGCGGACGAGGGCGGCCCGGAGAACTGACACCCCGATCAGCCGGCCCGGTGCTAGATCACCCTCATTGATCCCGCCGGTCCCGGGCCACGGTCCTGACCCCGGGGCCGCGCCTGTCCTTTCCCATCTTCACCTCGCGGCGCTTTTATTTTTCTTTCTTGCCTGGTGGTTCTTCCTCTCTGCTTCTTTCAGGGTGTCATGCCGGGCGTGCATTACGGAAAATATTTATCCGCAATGATACCACAGGTATCATCGTATAAGTTATACTAATAATATGCATTTTCATTGCGAATGACATGATTTCGACATAAGCGATGTGATAATCGCTTTTTCATCATCATAAATATCTCAACCTGCGGAGGCCGGTATGGGCGATGCCACCCCCTTTGCCATCCTGGTCAAGACCGTGGCCCCATCGGGCGGGTTGCCGGCTGCGGCGCGCCTGTCCCTGGCCGGGGTCAGCGGCGCCTTCAGCCTCGAGCCGCTTTTCGCCAGCATCGACGCCGGCCGGCTGGGCCTGGCCGACAAGCCGGCCTGGTACCGCCTGACCGTCCGGCCCGATCAGGCCCTGGCCGAAACGATCCCGGCCACGTCCGCTGCCGCCTGGGACGCCTGCCACGCGCTCATGCGCCAGGGCTTCGGCCTGGACGGGATGGGCGAGGTGGCCTGGGTCGAGCCGGACCTGGCGCAACCCTGGCCCGTGGAGCAGCAAAAAGACCCGAAGGCGTCCCTGGCCGCCGCGCCCTGCACCGCCGCGCCCTTCAGCGACGACTACCCCCATCCGGACACCAACACTCCCGGCTGGTATCGCGACGACGACCATTCCGGGCTGGACAGGGCGCTTTCGCTCGCACCGCAGCCACAGGGCGTAAGCCGCCTGCTCGTCGCCCACCTGGACACCGGCCTCGACCTGAAGCACCACGCCCTGCCCGAGCACCTGCGCCTGGACCTCGCCCGCAGCTTCGTGCCCGGCGAGGAGGGCAGCGACGTGTCCGACCGCTCGTCGGGGCTCATGAACAACAAAGGTCACGGCACGGCCACGGCGACCATCCTGGCCGGGAGGATGCCCGGCGGCGGCCCCCTGGGCGGCGCGCCCGAGGCCGAGGTGGTGCCCCTGCGGGTGGCGGACTCCGTGGTGCTGTTCTGGACCAGCGCCATCGCCAGGGCCATGGACTGGGTGCACCAGCTCACGGTCTCGGGCCGGGCGCCGGTGAGCGTGCTGACCATGAGCATGGGCGGGCTGGCCTCGCGGGCCTGGGCCGAGGCCGTGAACGCCCTTTACGACGCGGGCGTGTTCATGGTCACGGCCGCGGGCAACAACTACGACAACCTGCCCACTCACCACCTGGTCTACCCGGCGCGCTTCCACCGCGTGGTCGCGGCCTGCGGCATGATGTACGGCGGCAAGCCCTACGCCGACCTCGAACGCAAGCTCATGGCCGGCAACTACGGCCCGAACCGGTTGATGGACACGGCCCTGGCGGCCTTCACCCCGAACATACCCTGGGCGCGCCTGGGCTGCCCGGACGTGGTGGACCTCGACGGCAACGGCACCTCCTCGGCCACGCCCCAGATCGCGGCCGCCGCGGCCCTGTGGTTCACGCGGCACCGCGAGGCGGTCGCGGCCTATGACAAACCGTGGATGCGCATCGAGGCCTGCCGCAAGGCGCTCTTCGCCAGCGCCGCCAGCGGACCGGACGTGGACGACCGGCGCCTGGGCAACGGCATCCTGCGCGCGGCCAAGGCCATGGAACGCGCTCCGGTGGCAAAGCTCAAAAAGACGGAGGAGGACGACGTCTCCTTCCCCCTGCTGCGGGTGCTGCTGGGTCTCGGCCTGGCCGCTGCCGTTCCCGGCGAGCCCGTGCGCATGCTCGAGCTGGAGGCCCTGCAGCTCACCCAGACCGGAGCGGACTTCGAGAGCCTCCTGGATGACCCCGAAACCCCGCCGGACAGGATCTCAGTCGCCCAGCGCCGGCGAGTCGGCGAATGGCTGCTGGCCCAGCCCGCGGCCTCGGAGCGGCTCAAGGCCCAGCTGCGCAGAGGCCTGGGCAAGGTCTTTCCGCCGCCGACCACCGCGCCTGGCGGCCCGACTGCGCCGGGAGCAGAAGCAGTCCCGCCCGGCGAGCCGCCGCCGGAGTTGCCTCCGGAGGACATGGCCCGCTGGCGGCAGGCGGCCGTAGCGCCGACTCCGACCGTTCGCCTGCTCAAGGTCTACGCCACCGACCCGCTTTTCGGCACCCGGCTGGAGACACTGCCCCTGAACGAGGCCACGCTGGAAATTCCGTGGGAAAAGGATCTCGCGCCCGGCCCGGTGGGCGACTACCTCGAAGTGGTCGACGTGGACCCGCCGAGCAATCTGGCCTACGCCCCGGTGGACCTCGGCCATGCCCATCTCCTGGCCGCCGACGGGCTGACCCCGGGCGAAGGCAGCCCGCAGTTCCACCAGCAGATGGTCTACGCCGTGGCCATGAAGACAATCGGCCATTTCGAGCGGGCTCTGGGCCGCACCGCCCTCTGGGCGCCGCGACGGACGCACCGGCCGGATGGCAAGTGGGAGGAGCGCTTCGTCCGGCGCCTGCGCATCCATCCCCATGCCCTGCGCGAGCGCAACGCCTACTACAGCCCCGAGAAGAAGGCCCTGCTCTTCGGCTATTTCCGGGCGCCCAAGGACAACGCCGGCGACAACCTGCCGGGCGGCATGGTCTTCACCTGCCTATCCCACGACATCATCGCCCACGAGACGACCCACGCCCTGCTGGACGGACTGCACCGACGCTTCCAAGAACCGACCAACGAGGACGTCCTGGCCTTCCACGAGGCCTTTGCCGACATCGTGGCCCTTTTCCAGCACTTCACCATCCCCGAGGCGCTCCTGGACCAGGTGGCCAAGACCCGGGGTGACCTGCGCCAGGAAAGCCACCTCGGCGAGCTGGCAGTGCAGTTCGGGCAGGCGACCGGACGATACGGCGGATTGCGTAGCGCCATCGGCACTTACAAGGATCGTCGTTGGGTGCCGCACGTCCCGTCCAAAGACGACTACAACAAGGCCAGCGGTCCTCATGACCGGGGGGCCGTGCTGGTGGCCGCGGTCTTCGACGCCTTCCTCCAGATATACGAGCTGCGCACACGCGACCTCCTGCGGCTGGCCACAGGCGGCACAGGCGTCCTGCCCCCCGGGGCCATCCACCCCGATCTGGCCCGGCGACTCGCCCAGGAAGCGGCCAAGACCGCCGAGCATATCCTGAACATCTGCATCCGGGCGCTCGACTACTGCCCGCCCATAGACATCACCTTCGGCGACTACCTCCGGGCGCTCATCACCGCCGACCGCGACCTGGTGCCCGAGGACACCAAGACCTACCGCGTGGCCTTCATCTCCGCCTTCCGCGGCCGGGGAATCTACCCCCAGGGCGTGACCTCACTCTCCGAGGGAAGCCTCGTCTGGGACGGGCCGGAGATCGACATGCAAGAGGAGACGATGAGGACGATGCTGGCCAGGATGTCAAGGAAGTCCCTTGGCTGGAAGCTCGGTTGCGACCGGCTTCAAGCCTTCAAAGCCGCCCGGATCAATGCCGCCAGCCTCCATTATCTGCTCAACGACTGGACGGCGATCACGGAACCCTTCATCCGCTCCCTCGGCCTCGACCGCAGCCGTATCGGCACGACCATCCGCATCGGCGACCAGACGGGGAAGCTCCGACCGTTGGAGATCCATTCGGTGCGGCCGGCGCGGCGCATCGGCCCGGACGGCCAGAGCCGCGAGGATCTTGTGGTGGAAATCACCCAGGGATTTACGCCCGACGGCGGCCTGGGCGTGACCCACAGGGGCGGCTGCACCATGCTCATCGGGCTCGCCGAGCGGCGCATCCGCTATGTGGTCGGCAAACGGCTGGACAATTCCCGGCGTCTCGAAAACCAGCTCAATTTCCGGCTGGGGATGGCCCAGGGCACGCCGGCATCGACCTATTTCAACCAGCATTGGGGCGCGAACGACCCCTTCGCGCTCCTCAACCGCGGCTGTTAGGAGGCCATCATGGCCGAAAAACGAACCACCCGAAAGATAAATCCCGGTCCAGGCAACAACTACCGCGCCCGGGTGCGCATGTACCGCCAGGGCTTCGGCGACTGTCTGCTGGTCTTCCTACCGCGGGATCACGGCGAGAAGGACTACACAATTCTCATCGACTGCGGGGTTTTCGTCGGCACGCCCGACGGCAGCAGGCTCATGCGCCAAGTCATGGCCGACGTCCTCACGGCGACCGGAGGCAGGCTCGATCTGCTCATCGCCACCCACGAGCACTGGGACCATGTCTCCGGCTTTATCCAGGCCGAGGAGGACTTCGCCAAGCTGGCCGTGGACGAAACCTGGCTCGGCTGGCCCGAGGACCCGGACGACGATTCTGCCCGTGGGCTGGTGAAGGAGCGCAACGCCCTGGCCGCCGCCCTGCGGCTGGCCCAGTCTGGCCTGGAGTTGGCCGGAGACCAGAAAACCGCCGGCGAGGTCGCCGGGCTGCTCGGCTTCTTCGGCGCCGCCGGCTCGACCAGTGGTGCCTTCGACGCCGTGCGGGAGAAGACTGACAACGTCTCCTACAAGCGGCCGACCGACGCCCCGGCGCGGCCCGATGGGGCCAAGGCCCGCCTCTACGTGCTCGGCCCGCCGATTGATCCCAGGATGCTGAGCCGCTCCAACCCCTCGCGCAGCCACCCGGAAACCTATGACCTGGAAGCCGCGAACATCTTCCTGAACGACCTGGGCGACGCCTTGACCGACCAGAGGGCCACGCCTTTCGTCGCTCGCCTGGGCATATCCCTGGCGGTTGCCAGCGGGCTCGACTTCTTCAAGGCCCACTACTTCGACGAGCCACAACCCGTAGCCGAGGAGAGGAGTGACAAGTTCCAGGAGGAACTGGGCAACGACTGGCGGCGCATTGACGCCGACTGGCTGGCCTCAGCCGCGAGCTTTGCCCTCAAGCTCGACCAGGCCACCAACAACACGAGCCTCGTGCTGGCCATCGAGCTCGGCGACGAGCCCGGCAAGGGCGACGTGCTCCTGTTCGCCGCCGACGCCCAGGTGGGCAACTGGCTCTCCTGGCAGGACCTAGCCTGGCAGGTGGACGGGCGCAAGGTGACCGGCCCGGACTTGATCGCCCGCACCGTGCTCTACAAGGTCGGCCACCACGGCAGCCACAACGCCACCCTGAGGGAAATGGGCCTGGAGACCATGGACAACCTGCAGACGGCCCTTGTGCCAGTGGACGAGGCGTTTGCTCACGACAAACGGCACTGGCCGATCCCGCTGCCCGGGCTGATGGAATCTCTTGCCGAGAAGGCACAGACGGCCGTTGCCCGCTCCGACAAGGGCATCGCCGCGGCGCCCGGCGCCAGCTTGACGAATATCAAAGAAACCGAACTATGGATCGAGGTACAACTCTAGCAGACAACTAAGGCTCGAAAGCCATACGTGACCAAGCCCAAACGCCGAGTACGCCCAGATGGCGGATGGCATTTTTCTGCATTATATAGCATTGATATGATAAATTATAGGCAAAAAGGGGGTCCCCCTTCCCCCACACCCCCTTCCCCTCCCCCAAAAACCCTTGGTCCGCTTCGCGGGGCACGCTCAGACCGGGCCGGGAACCGACGACGGGGCGGAATCGGACGGAGCGACCCGGAAGAAGGCAGCAATGAGGGTCAAGGCGAGGAACGGCACGGTGTCCGGGTCATAAACCGGACCATGACCTGAATCCGGCCCCTCCCCTGCTCTGCGGCGGTCATGCTGATCACCGACCGGCTACGGATCGGACGCTGCGGGATTGAAAAAACCGAAATGCTGCCGGCGAGGGTAAAGACCGGACGCGCAGGCACGCAAGCCGCGCACACGGCCCGAATCCTACCCGCGGCAGCACACAGCCGATCGTTCTGATTCCACGGCAGGCTCGGATCACCAGCACGGGTCGAGTCCGCGCACGCCGCCCCTCCCCCACCTCAATGTCTTCTTCGTGATTTTCTTCAGCCGCGCCCTTGGATTCCCGATCTTCTGAAAACGGCAGTCCGTCCCGGCGTTTCCGGGCGGCGGGGCCTTGGCCGCCGCCCGGAAACGCCGGGACGAGATCGGGGGGTCCGGGCGGCCCTCGGCCCCCCGGCCGCCGGAGGCCCGCCTTTTCCCGGGCGGGGCGCGGGGCGGCAGCCCCGCCATCCCGGCCCCGCTAACCCAGGCCCGCCTCCCGGAACGCGGCCCGCGCCCGGTCCACGAACAGCCTCACCTTGCCCATATCCTTGCGTCCGTCCGACCCTTCCAGCCCGGTGTGGGCGTCCACCCCGGCGGGGCGCACGGCACGGACGGCCTCGGCCACGTTGTCGGGGGTGAGGCCGCCGGCCAGGATGACCGGACGGGGGCTTGCGGCGACCAGTCCGGCGCTGACCGTCCAGTCGTGGACCTGGCCCGTGGCGCCCGAGGCCCCGGTCCTGGGGTCGAAGGTGTCGGTGATGAAGGCCGCGACGTGGGGCGCGAAGGCCTGCATCCGGTCAAGGAGCGCCTGCCGGTTGTCCGGGCGCACGACCAGGCTTTTCATCAGAAAAAGCGCCGGGTTCAGGGACTTGACCTCGGCCGCGACGGCCGGGGCGCAGTCGGCGTGGAGCTGGATGCGCCTAAGGCCGAGGGCGGCGGCCAGGGCGACCAGGGCCGCGAGGTCGGTCTCGTAGGTAATCAGCACGGCCCGCTCGGCGAGGCCGGCGGCGCGGATGACGTCCGCGGCCTCGTCCTCGCCCAGGTCCGGGCGGTGGACGTCGAGGCGCAGGGGGAAACCCAGCCAGTCCACGCCGCAGGCGAGGAGCGCTCTCGCTTCGGCGAGGTCGATCACCCCGGCCACCTGGACGAGGGCCTTCATGGTCTGAGCGCCTTCCGGCGGCGGCCCATGCGGGCCATCTGGCGCAGGTTGGAGAGGATAACAAGCAGGTAGACGAGGCAGAGCGCGGCCAGGGCCCACGGCGACAATTCGTCGTCAATGAGGGTGAAGGCGAGCGCGCCGCCCAGAGCCAGGAGGAGCTTGGGCAGCCACCACCAGCGCCCGAGGCGGCGTTGCATGACTCGGACCACGGGGTTCAGCTCCCGGCCGCCGGCGGCCAGGATGACGTTGGTGGTCCAGATGTCGGGGATCTGGAGGACGACGAGCAGGGCGGCCAGGCCGGCGGTGAGCATGGGCGTGAGCCTAGCCGCGGGGCGCCCGGGAGGCAAGCCCGTGACCGCTGTTCAAGCCGGTTGACCTATTCCCGGCCGAAGACCGCCGCGGCGAAGCCGACCGCGGACTCGGTCGGCCCCTCGTGCCAGACCTGGTGGTCGAGGACGCGGCCGCCGAGGCCCGCGGGCAGGACCTCGAGGAGCGTGGCCAGGGCGGTGAAGCCGCAGACGTGGAAGGCGTTCTTCACCCGGCGCGACTCAGCCCAGAAGGCTTCGGCGTCGCCGGCGGCCAGGTGGCCCAGGAGCGCGCGGTCGTGAGCCGCGGCCGGCTCCTCGAGCTCCCGGCCGCTCTGCTCGTGGCCGAACTTGGGGCCGATGTGGCAGAAATCCACGCCGGCCACGACCAGGGTGCCGGGCTCGGCGACGATGGCGGCGAGGGCCTCGAGGAAGGGTCCGGCCGCGTCCCGGAAGGCCTGGCGGCTGTATTCCGGCAGCCCGGACAGCGAACCGCAGAGCACCGGCACCAGGCTGAAGGTTTCGGCGCCGAGGAGGCGCGAGAGCAGCAGAGCCTGGAACTCCACCGAGTGCTCGCTCTTGTGCACGAATTCGGCCTCGGGGCCGAGGTCCGGGCAGGCGGCGGCCAGCCGGGCCACGGCCGCGGCGTCGGTGCGGACCTCGCCGAGGGGGGTGCGGAAGCTTTTGGCCGTGGGGGCAAAGAGCGTCTCGAGCTGGTGGCCGACGCCGAGCACCACCACCCGGGTAGGCGTGGCCCCGGCCAGGGCGCCGTAGGCCCGGGCGTAGACCTGCCGGCCAGCCTCGAGGTCGATGTGCGGGGCGACGAGGGCCTTGGGGGCCGCGGACGGCGCAAGGTCCTCGGCGCCGGACAACACCTGGTCGAGGTAGGCGGCGCACTCCGCCGGCTCGTCCGGATAGGCCCGGCCGGCCAGCGCGCTCTCGCGCACCGGGCTGGCCGCGAACTCGGCCACGAGCGCCTCCCGGGCCGCGCGGTAGGCCGGGGTGTCGAGGATGTAGGCCGCCGCCAGCTCGTCGATGAGCTGCCTGAGGTCCTCGGCCGGAAAGAGCTCCCCGCCCTGGCGCCGGGTCAGCTCGGCCAGCACGTCCGCCTCGCCCCGCGTGCCGTCGAACAGGGCCATGATGGTGGCGACCACGGCCGGCAGGGCCGCGCCCTCGGCCACCAGGCCCAGCGGGTCGCGGATGAGGAACAGGCGCTCCCCGGCGTCTTCCACGGGGATGAAATCGAGGTCGGTGCGGTAGCTGATGGTGCTTTGGTCCATCAGGCACCATAGCCCGGACGCCGCGGCCTGTCCAATGGACTTGCCGGACGGGTCCCTTGCCAACGGCGCTGGAATCGCCATATGTTCTGCTGACATGGGAGAACGATTGCCATGAGCGACGACAAGAAGAACGGCAAGGTGCAGGCCCGCATCTCGGGCATGCACTGCGCGGCCTGCGCCACGCGCATCGAGCGCGTGGTCGGGCAGATGGAGGGCGTGAAAGACGTCTCCGTCAACCTGGCCGCCGAGACCATGAAGGTGGTCTTCGACCCGGCGAAACTGACCTTTCCGGACATCGCCGGCACGGTCAAGGAGCTGGGTTTCGAGGCCGAGGCCCCGGCCTCCGGCGCGCAGGTGGACCTGGTCATCGGCGGCATGCACTGCGCGGCCTGCAGCGCGCGCATCGAGCGCGTGCTCGGCCGGATGCCCGGCGTCGCTTCCGTCTCGGTCAACCTGGCCTCCGAGACCGGGCGCGTGGCCTTCGATCCGGAGGTGGTCAGCCAGCGGGCCATCCGCGCGGCCATCGCCGAGCTCGGCTTCACTTCCGAGGTCCGCTCCGGCGCGGCCGAGGCCGCCAAACGCCGCGAGGCCGAGGGCGCCGCGCGGCTGGCCGAGCAGCGCAAGCGCCTCATTCCGGCCCTCGTCTTCGCCGGATTGGTGCTCATCCTGTCCATGGGCCACATGGCCGGCCTGCCCCTGCCGGCCTTCCTCGACCCCATGCACGCCCCGCTCACCTTCGCGCTGGCCCAGCTCCTGCTCACCCTGCCCGTGGTCTGGTCCGGCCGCGACTTCTATCTGCGCGGCTTCCCGGCGCTCTATCGCCGCGGGCCGAACATGGACTCGCTGATCGCCGTGGGCACCGGCGCGGCGCTTCTGGGCAGCCTGTGGAACACGGCCGAGATCGCGCTGGGCATCGACGCCGTGGCCAAGGCCCACGACCTCTACTTCGAGTCCGCGGCCGTGCTCCTGGCCATGATCTCGCTCGGCAAGTATTTCGAGGCCCGGGCCAAGCGCCGGACCTCCGAGGCCATAACCAGGCTCATGGCCCTGACCCCGGACACGGCCACGCTCATCGAGGGCGAGGCCGAGCGCGTGGTGCCGGCCTCGGAGCTGGAGCCCGGCGACCATGTTCGGGTCAAGCCCGGCGAGCGCGTGCCCGTGGACGGCCGGGTGGTGCGGGGCGAGTCCCATGTGGACGAGTCCATGCTCACCGGCGAGCCCATCCCGGTCTCCAAGAAGCCCGGCGACAGCCTGGCCGGCGGGACGCTGAACGCCGAGGGCGCGCTGGTCGTGCGCGCCGAGCGCGTGGGCGCGGACACGGTGCTCGCACGCATCGTGCGCCTGGTGGAGGAGGCCCAGGGCTCCAAGGCGCCCATCGCCAGCCTGGCCGACAAGGTCAGCTACTATTTCGTGCCCGCGGTCATGGCCGCGGCGGTGCTCTCGTTCCTCGGCTGGTACGTGCTCGGAGGGGCCAGCCTCGATTTCTCCCTGCGCATCTTCATAGCGGTCATGGTCATCGCCTGCCCCTGCGCCATGGGCCTGGCCGTGCCGACCTCGATCATGGTCGGCACCGGGCGCGGCGCCCAGCTCGGCGTGCTGGTCAAAAGCGGCGCCGCGCTCCAGACCGCCGAGGCCGTGACCACCGTGGTCTTCGACAAGACCGGCACCCTGACCCACGGCAAGCCGGCCCTGACCGACATCGTTCTCCTGCCCGGGGCAGACCTCGACGAGCCCGCGCTCCTGGCCCTGGCCGGCTCGGCCGAGTCGTCTTCCGAGCATCCCCTGGCCCGGGCCGTGGTCGCCGCGGCGCGCGAGCGAAACCTCGCCCTGTCCGAGCCGGAAGGCTACACCACCCTGCCCGGCCGGGGCCTTTCGGCCGCGGTTTCGGGACATGCCGTGCTGCTCGGCAACCTGGCGCTCATGACCGAGCGAGGGGTGTCCGGGACCGAGGGCGCCGAGCCGGCCGCCGCTCCCCTGGCCGAGGCCGGCAAGACCGTGCTGCACCTGGCCGTGGACGGCCGGCTCGCGGCGCTCCTGGCCGTGTCCGACCGGCTGAAGGCGAGCGCCGCCGAGGCCGTTGCCGAGCTGAAGGCGCTCGGCCTCAAGACGGTCATGCTCACCGGCGACCAGGCCGCCTCGGCCCGCTCGATCGCCGCCGAGGCCGGCATCGACACGGTCATCGCCGGGGTCATGCCGGAACGCAAGGAAGCCGAGATCCGCGCGCTGCAGGAGGCCGGAGAGGTGGTGGCCATGGTCGGCGACGGCATCAACGACGCCCCGGCCCTGGCCCGGGCCGACCTGGGCCTGGCCATGGGCTCGGGCATAGACGTGGCCGTGGAGTCCGGCGACGTGGTGCTGATGCACGACGACCCGCGCGCGGTGCTCACCGCGCTTTCGCTTTCGCGGGCGGTGATGCGCAACATCCGCCAGAACCTCTTCTGGGCCTTCGGCTACAACGTCGTCGGCATCCCGGTGGCCGCGGGCCTGCTCTACGCCTTCGGCGGCCCGACGCTGAACCCGATGATCGCCGGCACGGCCATGGCATTAAGCTCCGTCTCGGTGGTGACCAACGCCCTGCGCCTGCGCTTCTTCAGCCCCCGGAGCCGCACGTGAAGGCCAGCCACCGCTTCTTCTCCAACCGCGACTGCCGGTACTTCCCCTGCCACCAGACGGACGCACCCGAGGACTTCAACTGCCTCTTCTGCTTCTGCCCGCTCTACTTTCTCGATGATTGCGGCGGCGAGGGCCGGCTCACGCCCGAGGGGGTGAAGGACTGCACGCCTTGCACCATTCCCCACCGCCCCGAAGGCTACGACCGGATCATCGCCCGCCTGAAGGAAGAATTAGCCCGGCGCCGATCACGCTCCTGACCCCCGTCGAACCAAAAAGTCTCGGAAAGGTGGAGGGTGCCCGCCTCCCCCCGGCACTACGCCTTCTCCCCCGGACTCGAATGGACATCATGGCCGCAGACGGCGCAGGCCTCCTCGCCGTCCCAGGAGGCCGGGTCCTCCTCGGGCTCCACGTGGCAGGTGATGTAGGACCGGGGCAGGCGGGCGTGGATGGCCGCCTCGACCGCCTCGCACAGGTCGTGGGACTGGCGCACGGTGGTCCTGCCGGGCACGAGCAGGTGGAACTCGACGAAGCGCCCGGCACCTGATTTGCGCGTGCGCAGGCCGTGGTAGTGGGCGTGCTCCCCGGCCGCCGCGCGGATGGCCTGGTCGATGAGGCCGAGCTCGTCCTCGGGCAAGGCGTGGTCCATGAGCCCGTTGATGGCTTTTGTGATCAGCTCCAGAGCCGTGCGCAGGATGTTCGCGGCCATGAGCAGGGCGATGAGCGGGTCGAGGAAATGCCACTCCGGAACCGCGACCAGGACGGCCAGGCCGGCGACCAGGCCGACCGAGGTCCAGACGTCGGTCATCAGATGCCGGGCGTCGGCCTCCAGGGTCATGGAGTCGAAACGGGCCGAGGCCTTGAGCATGACCCGGGAGGTCTGCCAGTTCACGGCCGCCGCCACCAGGGCCACGACCAGGCCCAGCCCCAGGCGCTCGACCTCGGCCGGATGCAGGAAGCGCACGACCGCGGCCCAGACGATGCCGCCGGCCGCGGTCAGGATGAGCAAACCCTCGCCCAGCCCGGCAAAGAACTCGATCTTGCCGTGGCCGTAGGCATGGCGCGTATCCGCCGGCTTGGCCGCGAGAAGCACGGAATACAGGGCCATGAGCCCGGCAGCCAGGTTGACGAAGGACTCCAGGGCGTCGGACAGCAGGCCCACCGACCCGGTCAGCCCCCAGGCCCCGAATTTGAGGCCCAGCGTGGCGATGGAGGCGGCGATGGAATAAAGCGCATAGCGCGCGGGTGACGTGCTCATAGGCCGGCCAGTTTCGCCCCCCGGCGGCAAAAAAGCAAGGGGCGCGCGTTTTCGATTGAGTGAAAAGGCGAAGACGTGGGGGAGGAAACCCCCTTTTTCGGCAAGGCGCTTTTCGTAAAAATTGTT
>DIXN01000019.1 GCA_002428705.1 Desulfovibrio sp. UBA6079 | reverse complement strand
AGCAGGCCGGAAGTTTGGGAGGAGAAAGGGGGGTGTGGGGGGAGAGAGGAACCCTTTTTCAAAAGGGTTCCTCTCTCCCCCCAGGCGGATGTTACTGGCCGGTGATGAGAATGATCTCGTCGCGGCGGTTCAGCGCGCGGCCCTCGGAGGTCTGGTTGTCGGCGAGGGGGGCGTTCTCGCCGTACCATTGCAGGGTGATGCGGTCCTTGGCCACGCTCCAGCGCTTCTCAAGGTAGCTGGCGGCGCTCTTGGCCCGGCGTTCGGACAGGCCCAGGTTGTACTCGTCGGTGCCGATCCAGTCGCAGTAGCCGGCGATGTAGACCGTGGCCTTGGGATTTTCCTTCATGGCTGTGCCGATGGCATCGAGCATCGGCTCGTCCTCGGGCTTGATGTTGAACTTGTCGAAGTCGAAGTGGATGGTCTCGACGTTGGCCCGGACGACCTTCTTCTCCTCGATTATGACCACGGGCGCCACAGGCGGGACCACGGCCTCGGGCACGATGGCGCAGAGTTCGCCGGTGCAGACCTGGGGATATTCGGCGGCGTAGTCGAAGGGCACGAGTTTGGAGCAGGAGTTAATGCGCGCGATCTCCTCCAGGATCTTCCGGCCCTCGGGATCATTGGCCGTGGAGATGATCAGGAAGCAGACGTCGTAGCGTTTGTCCAGGCGCCGGGCCATGGCCACGGGGTTCACGTCGCCGGTGTTGCGACCGTCGGAGAAGAGATAGATGATGGTGCGGCCTTGAAGCTTGTCGAGGATCGGCTCGAGCTCCTGGAAGCCCCTGCCGAGCGGGGTCGGCCGGCCGAAGCCCGAGGTCGGCTGGTCTTCGGGCAGCTTGGCCGCGGCGGCTTCGAAGGCCGTGCGGTCGAAGGCGCCCATGGGCGCGTAGGCCTCGAACGGGGTGAAGGTGTAGAGGCCGCCATTGTAGCCGAGGTCCGGGACGTTCGCGGCCATATAGCGCAGGATGTCCTTGGACACGACCATCTTGGATTTTCCTTCCGTGTAGATCTCGCCCATGGAGCCGGAGGTGTCGGCCAGGACGATGAAGTTGTCGGCCTTCTTGATGAAAGTGTCGGCCATCACCGGTGCGGCGACGGCAAGGCACAATATCAGGGCAGCGAGGATGGGGAGACGCGGCATGCGTGTGTTACTCATAAGCTTGCTCCTTTTGTCGTAGGTCATGCGACGGGGTCACGGGTTTTTTGCATACTCCAACACTAAACGTGATTTGGCATCAGGTGTCAAGCACGGAGAAGGTCATCTGCTCAGGAGGGTCGGAAATTAACGGCCGGAAATATGCGCCAAATCCCGTCAGTTTATTGACATGATCGCAGTCGGCACCATATAGCTGTGGACGGCAACCATGGCCCGGGGAGGGTAATGGAGCTTAAAGTTGAGGGCATCATCGGCCAGAGCAGGACCTTGAAGGAGGTCTTCCGCATCCTGGCCAAGGTCGCGCCGACCGATTCGACCGTGCTTGTCACCGGCGAATCGGGCACGGGCAAGGAGCTCGTGGTGCGGGCTCTGCATGCCAACAGCCGCAGGGCCGAGGCGCCGTTCGTGCCGATCAACTGCGGGGCCATCCCACGCGAGCTCCTCGAGTCCGAGCTCTTCGGCCACGAGAAGGGCGCCTTCACCCACGCCATCCGCACCCGGGCGGGCCGCTTCGAGCTGGCCCAGGGCGGCACGGTCTTCCTGGACGAGATCGGCGAGATGGAGCTCTCGCTCCAGGTCAAGATCCTGCGCATCATCCAGGAGCGCGAATACGAGCGCGTCGGCGGCGCCAAGATCATGAAGGCCGACATCCGCATCGTCGCCGCCACCAACCGCGACCTGGAGAAGGAGGTCGAGGCCGGCCGCTTCCGCGAAGACCTCTACTACCGCCTGAACGTCATTCCCATCCATCTGCCGCCCCTGCGCGAGCGCGGCGAGGACCTCATGCTCCTGGCCGAGCATTTCCTGGCCCGGGCCTGCCGGCAGAGGGAACGCAAAGCCCTGGGCTTGAGCCCCGAGGCCAGGGCGATGATCGGAGGCTACCTCTGGCCGGGCAACGTGCGCGAGCTCGAGAACATCATGGAGCGGCTGTCCATCCTCTGCGAGGGCACGGCCGTGACCCCCGAGGACCTGCCGGAGAAGATCTGGCGGGATCTCGGCCGCGAGCGGCCCAAGCCCGAGGCGCCGGCCGTTCCGGCCGGCTTCCGCTGGCCGACCTTGGCCGACCTGACGGCCGAGGCCCTGGGCCTCAAGGAATTCCTGGACACGGTCGAGGAGCGGCTCCTGCTGGAGGCCCTGGACCGGGTCGGCGGGGTCAAGAATCAGGCCGCCGAGCTCCTCGGCATCAAGCGTACGACGCTCATCGAAAAGCTCAAGAAAAAGAAGCTCGAAACCACGTGAATCCGGGCCGCGACGCCCGCGGCGGGGCCATAGCACGGTTCTTGCTTGGCATGACGGCGTGACCATTCCCTTTGCGGCCAGGCGCTCCTGGCTCCTCCTGCCCGCCGGGCTGGCCTGGCTCCTCCTGGCCGCCGCGGCCGCGTTCCTGCCCGAGCCGGCCGCGGCCCTGACCGTGGAGCGCAGCCTCGGCCCGCGCGCGGAAAACCTGCGCCTGGTCTTCTCCGCCGGCCCGGCGGCCGGGCAGGCCGTGCGCGTCGGCCCCCGCGAGATCCTGGTCGAGCTGCCCGAGGGTACCTGGGACAAGGAGCCACGGCCCGAGCCCGCCCGCTTCGAGGGCGGCCTGGTCAGGTCCGTGACGCCCACCGACCGGGGCCTGGTCATCGAGCTGTCCACCGAATCCTTCGGCTCCATCGCCCTGCCGGCCACGGGCGGGCGCCTGGAGCTGACCTTCTTCGCCGACCCACTCGGCGCCCGCTGGCGGCCGCAGGAGCCGGTCCGGCCGGCGGCGCAAAACCCCGCGCCGGCCAAGCCCGCCGCGGCCAAGCCGAAAGAGGCGGCCCCGGCTCCGGCCCAGGCTCAGGTAAAGTCGCCGGAGAAGGCCGCCCCGGCCGCCACCCCGCTGCCAGCCAAGGAATCGACGCCGGAGAAAACGGCCAAGCCCGGCGCATCGCCGCCGGCTTCGACCTCCACGCCGGCCAAGGCGACGGAACCGGCGCAGCATCCGGCCCCGGCAGCCCAGCCAGCGCCCGTGGCGCAGTTCAGCGGGTCGAGCGCCCTGCGCGCGCCCATCGACGCCGCCGGCCCGGACAATGCCCCGAGCTATTCCGCGCCCCAGCCCGTGGCCAAGGTCGCCGAGGCACCGTCGCCGGCGCCACCCGTGACCCCGGCCGCGCCCGCCCGGTCCGAGGCCCAACCGGCCACGGCACACGCGCCCGCCCCGGCGCCGGCTCAGGCCGCCGCCTCCCAGACCGCACCGCCCGCGGCCCAGGGCGAAACGCCGGTTCCGGCCCCAACCCCGAC
This sequence comes from Desulfovibrio sp. UBA6079, assembly GCA_002428705.1. Classification (GTDB taxonomy): domain Bacteria; phylum Desulfobacterota; class Desulfovibrionia; order Desulfovibrionales; family Desulfovibrionaceae; genus UBA6079. The sequence goes on along the minus strand of DIXN01000019.1, from coordinate 11,573 downwards.
CCCGGCCCTGGCCGTCGGCCAGGAGGTCCGCGGCCGGCTGACGACCAAGACCCTTGACGAGCTGCTGACCGTGGCCCGGCGCGCTGCCGAGACCGGCAGCGAGCAGATGGACAAGGAGCGCGCCGCCGCGGACCTCGCCGTGGAGGAGGCCAGGGCGGCCAAGACCAACGCCCCGCAGACCCTGCCCCCGGCCGATCCGGCCGCGCCCCCGAAGGCGGAGATCGCCCCGGACCTGGAGGCGCAGCGCCGGACCAAGGACAACGCCGGTCCGCCGCGCGAAGGCCTGGAGCCGGCTGCGGACGCCGCCGAGGCCGAGCTGCAGCGCAAGATGCAGGAAGCCCTGCAGGCGGGCATGATGCTTTTCGCCAACCGCCAGTACTCCCAGGCCCTGGCCGCCCTGCAGCCGCTGGTCGACGACCCGGGCACGCCCGCGCCGATCAGGGAGGGAGCCCTTTACACCATCGCCGATGCCCAGTTCCAGCTACACCGCGACGCACTCCCGGCGCACCACCAGACCGTGGTCAAGGCCTTCGACCGGGCGATCAACTTCAATCCCAAGTCGCCGCGCCTCCCGAGCGCGCTCCTGAGCCTCGGCCTGGTCCACCTGAAGGTCGGCAACCTGCCCGAAGCCAGCGGCTATTTCAACCTGCTGCAGCAGAAGTATCCGGGCGACCCGAACCTGCCCTACATTCCCTTCTACCGGGGCCAGTACTATTACGAGCACGGCGAATACCAGAAGGCCGCCGACGAGTTCCAGCATCTGGTCCAGGCCTTCCCCGATTCAGAGGTGGTGCGCGAGGCCTCGGTGGGCCTGGCCCGCTCCCTGGAGGCCCTGGGGTATTTCGACCAGGCCTGGCAGATCGTGGACTACATCCGCAAGCGCTGGCCGCGCTACTACCTCGACGCGCCGAGCTTCCTCGAGCTCGCGGGCAACGTCGCCCTGCACCTGAACAAGCTCGACCTCGCTCGCGAGGACTACTGGACCTACTACAACCTGGAGCCCAAGGCTCCGGGCATGGACCTGGTCCTGGCCCGGCTCGGCGACATCTACTTAAGGCAGGACAAGCCCCAGACCGCGCGCGAGGTCTACGAGTCCGTGGTCGAGCGCTATCCGGAGGAGCAGGGCGGGCTGGTGGCCCAGATGCGCCTGGCCGAGGAGGGCATCCACGACGATCCGAGCACCGGCGAGATGTTCTCGGTCTTCGACCGCCCGCTCAACCTGAGGCCGGAGGAGATCTACACCCGGATCATCAAGCGCTATCCCAAGAGCGGGCTTGCACCGCTCGCACAGCTGAAGCTGGCCATGTGGAAGCTGTGGCAGAAGAAGTTCGACGAGGCGCTGGCGGCCGTGGACGAGTACCTCAAGAGCTACCCCGCGAGCCCGCTGGTCGACAGCGCGCTGAAGACCGGCCTGGCGGCCTTCGAGCAGGCGGCCAGGATCATGACCGAGGAGGAGAACTACGGCCGGGTGGTGGATCTCTGGGAGCGCTATCCCTATCTTGCCGCCAACCTCGAGAGCCTCGATCCCGAGGCGCGCATGGCCCTGGCGCTCAGCTGCTGGAAGCGCGGCGACGTGGTCAAGGCGCTGGCCATGGCCAAGCCCTTCCTGACCACGGTCAAGAACGACAAGCTCTCGCAGATGGCCGTGAACCTGGCCCTGTCCATCTACCTGGACAACAGCGCCTGGAGCGACATCGTCGCCCTGGCGGGAAATCCGGGCGTGGCCGAGCTGCCGGAGAAGCAGCGCCGCGAGGTGGACTACGCCCACGCGCTGGCCCTGGTCAGCCTGGGCGAGAAGACCAAATCCAAGCCGATCTGGACCAAGCTCGCGGCCATGACCGACCTGGACCCGGGCCAGCGGGCCTACGCGCTCTTTTACCTGGCGCGCTTCGCCGGCGAGGAGGACAACCTCCAGAACGAGTACCTCTACGCCCAGGAGGCCCTGTCCCTCTTCCTCCAGGCCAAGACCAGGGACACGGAGAAGATAAAGGACACCCTGACCATGCTCATGGACGTGACCCAGCGCGCCGGCCGGCTGGAGGACGCCATGCGCTGGGCCGACGAGCTCGGCAGGTTCGTGCCCGAGTCCGACCCCAACTGGCCGGCCTACCGTTTCCGCCTGGCCGACATCCGCAAGAGCATGAACGACCTGAAGGGCTGGCGCACCATCCTCGAAGACCTCATCGCCAAGGCGCCCGACTCGCTCCAGGCCCGCCTGGCCAAGACCACCCTGGAAGCCCAGGTCCTCGAGGACCGGGCCAGGCAGTACAGCCAGGGGCAGTAGGCAAAGCGGGAATAAGGCAGGCCGCGAAAGGGCGCGACGGGGGGACGGCCCGGAATCGGACGTCCGGGATACGCGGGCCGGGTGGGGATGCTGTCGTTGCCCCGTTGCAGGCGGTCTCCCGAGTCGGCATCGATCCCCGGGATGTACACGCGGCGCGGGCGCAGGGCGGGTCATGCCCGATGCAGCCCCCGGGCCGGCCGTTGCAATCAAATGCACCCCGCAGCTCCGAGGCCCGCGGCACGCCGGACATGGCCTGGCGGGAGTGCCCTGATCGGTCCAAGCCATCTTTTCCTCATGGCCTCTTCGTTTCAAGGTCCCTGCGCCGGCCATCTTCCTCTCCTCATTGTCTTTTCTCCTCCCACCCCCTTTCCCGCGCCCTGGCGCTGGTGTATGTAGGGATGCGTCGCCTTTCGCCCCCCGGAGGTCCGCCCATGAATCGCCAAGCCGTTGTCGCCGGCCAGTTCTATCCCGGGCAGCCCCGCGTCCTGGCCGACACGGTCGCAAGCTTCCTGGCCGCGGCCGAGGCCAAGGACGCCGCGCCGACCATCGCGGCCATGGTCCCGCACGCCGGCTACGTCTATTCCGGCGCGGTCGCCGGCCGTACCCTCGGCAGCGCCAACCTGGCCCCGACCGTGGTCCTCCTGGGCCCCAACCACACCGGCCTGGGCCGGCCGCTGGCCGTCTGGGACGAGGGGCTCTGGGAGCTGCCCGGCGGCGGCCTTATGGTGGACGAGACTCTGGCCGCCTCGCTCATCGACGCCGTGCCCGGCTGTGCCGCCGACTACGAGGCCCATGTCCACGAGCATTCCCTGGAGGTCGTCCTGCCGTTCCTCTCGGCCCTGAACCCGGCCACGCGCATCGTGCCCGTGGCCGTGTCCGAGCGCCGGCCCGAGGCGCTCATCACCGCGGGCAAGGCCCTGGGCGCGGCGCTCTTGGCCGCGGGCCGGCCGGTGTCGCTGGTGGTCAGCTCGGACATGAGCCACTACGTGACCCAGGCCCAGGCCAAGGCCAGAGACTCCCTGGCCGTGGAGCGGATGCTCGCCCTGGATCCGGCCGGGCTCTACGAGGTGGTCCGGGCCAAGGGCATTTCCATGTGCGGGGTGCTGCCGATGACCCTGGCCCTGGCCGCGGCCCTGGAGATGGGCGCCACGAGCGCCCGCCTGGCGGCCTACGCCACCTCGGGCGAGACCTCGGGTGACTTCGAACGCGTGGTCGGCTACGCCGGCATCGTCATCAGCTGATTTCGCGCCCCCACAGCCATGCCCGACGCCTCCCGCGTGCTCATCGTCGACGACCAGGAGGTGAACCGCGCGGTGCTGCATGCCCTGGTGGCCGGCGCCGGCTTCACCCCGGTCCTGGCCGCTTCCGGTGAGGAGGCCCGGCGTCTGGCCGTTCTGGCCCCGCCGGACATCATCCTGCTCGACATCATGATGCCCGGCGAGTCGGGTTTCACGACCCTGGAGAAGCTCAAGGCCGAGGAGCGGACCACGGACATCCCGGTCATCCTGCTCTCGGCCCTGGACGACACCGAGACCAAGCTGGCCGGCTTCGAGCTCGGCGCCGTGGACTACATCGCCAAGCCCTTCGAGACCCTGGAAGTCCTGGCCCGGTTGCGCACACACCTGAAGCTGGCCGAGGCCTACCGCTCGGTCATCGCCGCCCAGGCCGCGCGCCTGGCCCAGGTCCGCTCGGCCCAGGAGGCCATGCTCGTCCGCCCCGAGGACCTGCCCGGGGCCGGATTCGCCGTCTACGCCCGCCCGGTGCTCGAGGCCGGCGGCGACTTCTACGATGTCGTGGTCGTGGGCGGCGGCTTCGGCTATTTCGTGGCCGACGTCGCGGGCCACGACCTCTCGGCCTCCTTCGTCACCTCCGGGCTCAAGATGCTCCTGGCCCAGAACGCGGGTCCGCTGCATACCCCGGCCGAGACGCTCAAGAACATGAACCGGGTGCTGAACGCCGTGCTCACCGGCGGGGCCTTTGTCAGCGCGACCTACGCCGTCCTCGACCGCCGCGCCCGCCGGCTTGAGGTCTTGTGCGCCGGCCACCTGCCGCCGCTGCTGGTGACTCCCGGCGGCCGGGCCGAGCTCATCCAGGCCCGGGGCGACCTGCTCGGGGCCTTTCCCGGGATGGTCCTCAGGCCCGTGGTGCGCGCCGTCTCCCCCGGGGAGCGCCTGTTTCTCTGCACCGACGGGCTGATCGAAAGCCCGCTGCCCGGGGAGGCCAGTCTGTCGCGGGGGCTTGGCCGCCTGGCCGAGGCCGCCCTGGCCGCCGCGGGCCTGCCCCTGCCCGAGGCCGTGGCCGCCGTGGCCCGGGCGCTCCTGCCCGAAGGCCGAAAGCCGGCCGACGATGTGGTCCTGCTCGGGGTCGAGGTCTAGCAGAATGTCGAAAGTCCTTTCCGCAGGCCGTTCAAAAATCGCCAGCTGCGAGGCGCAAGAAAAGTTCAAGCTCGCCGCGTTGTCGGCCTACGCAAGAGTTTGAACATTTCGCGGCAACGTTGCGGATGGCGGTTTTGGGGCGGCCTGCTAGGCAGGGCGCGAATCGGTCTTATATTGCCCGCGGCAGCGGCGCACCCTGGTGCCCTGCGGCGGTTTTCATTGCCGCCCGGGCGTGGTAGGGGGAGTGTCGCCGATGGGCCGGAAAGGCCCTGCCGGCAGTGAAGGAGAGATCATGATCAACTTTGTCATGAAGAAGATTTTCGGCTCGCAGAACGAGCGATATCTGAAGACCCTGCGGCCGATGGTGGCCCGGGTTAACGAGCTCGAGCCAGAGACGGCCAGGCTCGCCGACGCCGATTTCCCGTCGCGCATGGCCGAATACAAGCGCCAGGTGGCCGCGGGCAAATCGCTGGACGCCATCCTGCCCGAGGTCTTCGCCCTGGTGCGCGAGGCCGGCAAGCGCGCGCTCAACATGCGCCATTTCGACGTGCAGCTGGTCGGCGGCGCGGTCCTGCACCAAGGCAAGATCGCGGAGATGAAGACCGGCGAGGGCAAGACCCTCGTGGCCACCCTGCCCGTGGCCCTGAACGCCCTCACCGGCCGCGGCGTGCACGTCATCACGGTCAACGACTACCTGGCCCGGCGCGACGCCGAGTGGATGGGCCAGATCTACAAGTTCCTGGGCCTGTCCGTGGGCGTCATCCTGCATGGCCTGAATCCCGACGAGCGCCGCGAATCCTACGGCTCGGACGTGATCTACGGCACCAACAACGAGTTCGGCTTCGACTACCTGCGCGACAACATGGCCTTCTCGCTCAAGCACGTGGTCCAGCGCGAGCTTCATTACGCCATCGTCGACGAGGTGGACTCGATCCTCATCGACGAGGCCAGAACCCCGCTCATCATCTCCGGCCAGGCCGAGGAGTCCACCAGCCTCTACCGGCGCATCGACGCCCTGGTGCCGCGCCTTGCGCGTGAGGCCGACTTCGACGTGGACGAGAAGGCCCGCTCGGTGACCCTGAGCGAGGACGGCGTGGTCCGCTGCGAGGAGCTGCTCGGCGTCGAGAACCTCTACGACCCGCGCAACATCACCTTCCAGCACCACATCCTGCAGGCCCTGAAAGCCCACAACCTGTTCAAGCGCGACGTGGACTACATCGTGAAGGACGGCGAGGTGGTCATCGTCGACGAGTTCACCGGCCGCCTGATGCCCGGCCGGCGCTATTCCGAGGGTCTGCACCAGGCGCTGGAGGCCAAGGAGAAGGTCGAGGTCAAGGCCGAGAACCAGACGCTGGCCTCCATCACCTTCCAGAACTATTTCCGCATGTACGACAAGCTCGCCGGCATGACCGGCACGGCCGACACCGAGGCCGTGGAGTTCAAGCAGATCTACAATCTGGACGTGGCGGTCATCCCGACCAACATGCCCATGGTCCGGGCCGACCACCCCGACCTCATCTACAAGACCCAGCGCGAGAAATTCTCGTCCATCGCCGACGACATCGAGGAGCTGCACAAGTTGGGCCAGCCGGTGCTGGTGGGCACGGTCTCCATCGAGAAGTCGGAGATGCTCTCCGAGCTTCTGAAGAAGCGCCGCGTGCCGCACAACGTGCTGAACGCCAAGCAGCACGAGCGCGAGGCCGAGATCGTGGCCGAGGCCGGCCAGAAGGGCAAGGTGACCATCGCCACGAACATGGCCGGCCGCGGCACGGACATCAAGCTCGGCGAGGGCGTGGTCGACGTCGGCGGCCTGCACATCCTGGGCACCGAGCGCCACGAGTCCCGGCGCATCGACAACCAGCTGCGCGGCCGCTCCGGCCGCCAGGGCGACCCGGGCTCCTCGCGCTTCTACCTGGCCCTCGACGACGACCTCATGCGCCTCTTCGGCTCGGACCGCATCGCCGGGCTCATGGACAAGCTGGGCATGAAGGAGGGCGAGCCCATCGAGAACAAGCTCGTCTCCCGGGCCATCGAGAACGCCCAGCGCCGGGTGGAGGCCCACAACTTCGAGATCAGAAAGACGCTGCTCGAATACGACGACGTCATGAACCAGCAGCGCAAGGTCATCTACTCCCAGCGCCGCGACCTGATGCGCGCCGAGAACCTGCGCGAGATGGTCGAGTCCTTCGTCGACGACCTGCTCGGCGACATCTACGCCGCCCTGGAGCACGCCGGCAAGGAAGGCCCGGACGAGGAGACCAAGGCCGCGGTCCGCGCCCGGCTGGAGGAGGTCTTCGACTTCAAGCGCTTCCCGGAGCTCGCCGGCACGCTGCCGAGCAAGGACGAGGCCCGGGCCAGGATCATCTCCATCCTGGACGAGACCGCGGCCCAGGCGCCCGACCACATGAAGGAGATCTACCGCTACTTCCTCCTGGAGTCGCTCGACCGCAACTGGAAGGACCATCTGCTGCAGATGGACCACATGCGCCAGGGCATCGGGCTTCGCGGCTATGGCCAGAAGGACCCCAAGCAGGAGTACAAGCGCGAGGGCTTCGAGCTCTTCTCCGACATGCTCTACCGCATCAAGGAGAACACGCTTTTCGCCCTCTGCCGCCTGCGCATCCGGGCCCAGGTCCAGGAGGAGGAGTTCACGCACAAGGAGGAGGCCGCCAACCTCCAGTACTCCGGTGGCCAAGAGGTGGCCCAGGCCAAGAAGGCCCCGGTCAAGCGCAAGGAGCCCAAGGTCGGCCGCAACGACCCCTGCCCCTGCGGCAGCGGCAAGAAGTACAAGAAGTGCTGCGGTAGCGCGGGGTAGGCCGCGGCACGAAAATCCGGCGCGGCACCGGTGGGCCGGGCGTCCGGGAGGGGGGATCTCGATGCTGCTCGACCTGTTGGCCGTGGGCGTGGCCTTCCTGATCTGCTCCGGAGCCTACTGGGTCGCCTGCGCGGCCGCATCCGGCGAGGAGCAGCGCGAGCCGGCGGCGTGGCTGCTCTTCCCGGCGGCGGTCGTGTCCTTCGGCCTGACCGTGGGCCTGGTCATCGACCGCGACACCGCCCTGGCCGCCTGGACCGACGATCCCCTGGGCATTTTCTGGCACCAGGCCACGGCTTTTGCCGTGGTCTTCGGCCTGGGCCTGATCGCCGCCGGCAGGATGCTCGCCGGCCAGCTCGGGCAATTGCAGGGCTGGGTGCCAAAGGCCGTGGCCGGCACGGTCCTGGGCCTGCTGGTCGGCCTGGCCCTGGGCCTGGCCTTCGACGCCTCGGCCAAGCGCCACGCCAGGATGCTGGCCATCTGGCAGAACCTGGAGGACGGCCGCGCCGTGCGTCTCCTGGCCAAGGACGGCCAGGGCGCGGCGCTCGCCCTGTGCGAGGGCAAGCTCATGGCCACGGGCCAGCGCTTCGTCATCACCGAGCAGGAACACTGGCTGCCGCTCGAGGACGCCGCGGACTTCGGCGAACCCGACACCCAGCGCTACTTCTGCCTGCCCGCGGCCCTGCGCCGGGCGCTGGACAAGAATGCCGCGAAGGGGGAGGGGGAGAAGGCGGGGGGGCAGTAGGCGTGGAGCCGCGGAGGATGACTCTGCAATGCCGCACTGCCGGCCAGGTTTTTAGCGGAATTCTGTTTCGTGATGAACCTGGCGTTGCGCATTTCCTGTGATACGATATGGTATGGATTTGCGTTTTGCGGCGCGGTGGACTAAAAGCCCACCAGTCGTCCCATCCATGCCCACGGAGGCCTTCATGCGTTGCCTGCCCATGCTCGTCCTGTTTCTCTCCGTCCTGTGCGTCTCGTGCCCGGCCCAGGCCTTCGACTGTGGCCGCATCACCTTCGGCACGCCGCTGAGCGAGCTGGATGACGGCAACTTCGTCCGATACAAGGAAAAAGGCGGGGTGGCCTATTACAACTACGTCGGCTCCTGCCGCATGGGCCTGCACGAGAACACCAATCCGGCCATTTCCTTCGCCTTCGTGGACGGCCGCATCTACGCCCGCATCATCCGCACCTTCGACGAGGACCTGGACACGATGCTGGCCAGCATCCAGGCCAAGGCAGGCCCGCCGGCCAAAGTCTCCCAGGACGGGGAATGGACCGTCTACCAGTGGACTTTTCCGGACGACGTCAAAAGCAAGCTCAAGCTCAACCGGCGCACCGGCGAAGCCCGTTCAGCCGTCTACTACGAACCCCTGCGCGCCAAGTTGCAAGGCTCGAAGGACACCGACCCGGACGAGGTGCCGACAGAGTAGCACCCTGTCGGATTCCGGCCCGGATAGCCCCTCGCCGCGCGCCCCGGGGCCAAGGCCGCAGGCGGCGCGGCCCCTGTGCGAGGGCAAGCTCATGGCCACGGACCAGCGCTTCGTCATCACCGAGCAGGCACACTGGCTGCCGCTCGAGGACGCCGCGGACTTCGGCGAACCCGACGGCCAGCGCTATTTCTGCGTGCCTGCGGCTGTGAGGCGAATGCTGGATAAGAGTACGGGAAAGGAGGAGGGGGAGCAGGAGAAGCCGGTGAAGTAGGCAGAAGGGCTTGATCCGGTTTCACCCCGCATGACGTTCTTTGGGCCGCCTTCGGGCGGCCTTTTTCACGTCCCCAGGCGCTCGTCGAAGGCGAAGGCCTGGGCCGGGCCGATGGTCACCTTGGAGAAATCCGGGTGACCGCGCTCGGCCCCACGCGCATCAGCTGAAGACCCCATGCTCCAGTCGGCCGATCAGGTCCTGCACGAAGCGGGCACCGGGCTCGGCGTCGGCGCAGGCCAGCGGGGTTTGCCCTTCGAGCATGTCCAGCGGGGTCTTGAGCCAGGCTTCGGCCGCCTCGCTGCTGCCGAAAAGCTCCGCGGCCCGGGCGAGCAGGTCGTCAGCGCGCGCCGTCCGTGCGGCCTCGTGGATGCTCATCATCCCGTCCTCGTGGCGTCTTTTTTCTTCCATTGCCAAGCCTAGAGCAGCCATATGCCCGGGTCAAGGCGCTTTGGCTCCATCCTTGACGCGCCCCCATCCGCGAGGCATGACCCGGGCATGAAGCGTTATCTCGTGGGCGGGGCGGTGCGCGACCGGCTGCTGGGTCGGCCGGAGGGCGACCGGGACTACGCGGTCGTGGGCGCCACGCTCGACGCATTCCTCGCCGCGCACCCCAAGGCCAAGCCCGTGGGCCGGCACGGCAAGGTCGCCTACATCGTCAGCGGCTGCGAATACGTCCTGGCCGAGAACCTGGACGACGACCTCGCCCGGCGCGACCTCACGGTCAACGCCCTTGCCCTGGACGAGGAGACCGGCGAGGTCGTCGGCCTGCCCGGGGCGCGCGAAGACCTGGCCAACCGGGTGCTGCGGCCGGTCAGCGAGGCCAACTTCTTCGACGACCCCTTGCGCGTCTACCGCGCCGCGCGCTTCGCCGCGGTCTTCCCGGAGTTCACCGTCCACCCCGAGACGCCGCGCGTCATGCGCGCCGTGGGCGCCGCCGGGCGGCTGGCCGGGCTGCCGGCCGAGCGCGTGGGCGCCGAGGTGCGCAAGGCCTGCGCCGCAGCCAAACCCGGCCGCTTTCTTTCGCTCCTGGCCGAAACCGACACGCTTTGCCCCTGGCTGGCCGAGCTGGCCCCGGCGGCCGACATCCCGGCCGGCCCGGCGCCGTTCCACCAGGGCCCGGTGCTCGCCCACCTCTGCGAGGTCATGGACCGGCTGGCCGCCGTGTCCGCCGGTGAGCTGGCCGTGTGGATGGGCCTGGCCCATGACCTGGGCAAGACCGCCACCGACCCGGCGCGCTGGCCGCACCACTACGGCCACGAGGCCCTGGGCGTGGCCCTGGCCGAACGTCTGGCCCAGCGCCTGCGCCTGCCCGACCGCCACCGCCAGGCCGCGGTCCTGGCCGCGCGCTGGCACATGACGCTGGGCCGCTACCCGGAGCTGCGCGCCGGCACCCAGGTCGACATCCTGACCGCGCTGCACGCCGCGCGCCTGACCCGGGAGATGGCTATGCTCGTGGCCGCGGACCAGGGGCCGGAGCTTATCGATACCCTGGAGGCGGACCTGACGACCATCCTGGCCGTGCGCCTGCCCGACGAGCAGCGCGACCAGGGCGAGAAGTCGGCCCAGGTGCTGCACAGCCTGCGGGCCGCGGCGCTCAAGAAAAGACAGTGAAGACGCCATGATAAGGAAGAGGGCGGCCGTAGGGTCGTGAGCCGCCGGCCGGGTCCGGAATCCTGCCCGGGGCTGCCGATCCCCGGTAATGTCGGTCCGGTAACAACGATCGGATCGGCGCCTACGGCTGTCCGCTCCCGGTGATCATCAGTCGGAATCCCAGGGCCGCAGCCCTGCCGCCACGGCACCGCCCCTCCCCCCTTATGGCCTCAACCGTTTCCCTCGGCCGGTTTGCCCCGATTCGGGTGGCCGATTTTGAGCGAAACGCGCAGTCTTCCAGCGAAGTGCCCGATCCGCAATTGAGGAATCCGGGGAATGTAACCGGGGCCGAGCCGTCTCCTGCGCTCAACGCGTGCGCGTACCGCGCCCAATGCCTGGCGAGACAGCGACATGCCCATGATCATGCGCGATGGCGTCGGCTTGGTCGCCTCCATGGCTGGCGGACACCCAAGGTCTTCGACGCTCGCCTCGCGACGTGCAGTGGGCCATCCGGTCAGAATTTCAAATACTGCAGGAGGTACTCCCAAAATACCATCTCGTCCTCGGTCAGATCAGGCGCATGCACCGCGATGATCGAGGCTTCATGAACGAGATCCGGGATCGGTATGGCCTTGGTCGCTATCAATTCCTTGGCCGCCAGGGAGGCGAGCATCAGCTTGTTGAAAAGCTGTATGAAGACCGCCTCTTCATCAATGACGGCCTCGATTGAGCCTGTCTAACGAACATTCATTCAGTTCTTGAGGCGGAGCCGTCTTTCTGTTAATTTGTTCTTTGAAAACAGCGTGTT
>DIXN01000069.1 GCA_002428705.1 Desulfovibrio sp. UBA6079 | reverse complement strand
CCTCGACCCCCTAGTCTGAAAATCGCAGCTCCCCGGCGGAAAGACCGCCGGGGAGCTGCGATTTTCAGTTCGGGTCACGAGAGGAAAAAAGGCCAAGGCAACCATAAGGATAAAAATGCCTCGGGTTGGCATGTGAGATTTGCCTGCACGCATACGATGTGCCCGGTGCTCCGATTGTGCGCGGCAAGATCTGACAGGGCGTCGTGAGCAAGCATGTCCTGATTCTCTCCCTCACCGTTTCACCCTCGATGGCCTCTTCGTTTTTTGTTTTTCTCGCAACGCGCAGAACCACGGGGTGCAGGGGGNNGTCCAGGGGGCAAAGCCCTCTGGCCGCCGGAGGCATCTTGTCACGGCCGCGCGTTCGGGGCATCATCAATCTATGACACACGTACCCGAGAAGCTTTGCGGCATCATCGGCCATCCGTTGGGGCACAGCTTGAGTCCGCTCCTGCACAACCGGGCCTTCGAGCTGACCGGGTTTCCCGGGGTGTACATGTCCTGGCCCCTGCCGCCGGAGAGGCTAGCGGGGTTCCTGGGTGCGGTGCGGACCTTGCCCATCTGGGGCGTGTCGGTGACCATTCCGCACAAGGAGGCGGTCATGGCCGCCTGCGAGGAGCTGACCGCCGAGGCCCGGGATGTGGGCGCGGTGAACACGCTCTACTGGCAGGATGGCCGGCTGTGGGGCGACAACACGGACGTTTCCGGGTTCATGGCCCCGCTGGAGGCGCATGTCAGGCCGGGGCAGCGCGCCCTGGTGCTGGGCGCTGGCGGCGCGGCGCGAGCGGTGCTGGCCGGTTTGCGGCGCCTGGGGCTGGCCGGGGTCGCGGTGGCCAGCCGGACGATGGAGCGGACCGAGGCCTTGTGCCGGGAGTTCGACTGCACGCCGGTGGCCTGGGAGGACCGGGTCCGGCGTTCCGTGGACCTCTTGGTCAACGCAACGCCTCTGGGCATGCAGGGCGAGCGCGAGAAGCTTTCACCCTGGCCGGCCGACGCCTTCGGGCTGGGGCTGACGGTCTACGATCTGGTCTACCGGCCGCTGAGGACCCGGTTCGTGCGCGAGGCAGAGTCCGCGGGCTGCGCGGCGGTCACCGGGCTCGAGATGTTCCTCGGCCAGGCCGCCCGGCAGTTCACGCGCTGGACGGGGTTGGCCTTCCCCGCGAACGAGGCGCGGGAGCTGCTCCGGGGTGTGCTGGACGCGGGCGAGGCGGCCTAGGGGTAGACCTTGAGCGTGTCGCCGGGCTTGATGACGGCGTCCCTGCCCAGGTTGTTCCAGGACAGGAGTTGCTTGGGGTTCACCTTGTATTGGCGGGCGATGGACCAGACCGTGTCGCCGGGCCGGACCTTGTAGGCCACGACCTTTTGCACGTCCTTGGCCTCCATGGCCGCCACCCGGGATTTCTCCTCGCCGCCGCTGGGGATGTAGAGGCGCTGGCCGACGCTGATCCGGCTGCGCTTGGTCAGGCCGTTGGCCTTGAGGAAGGTGTCCAGGTCGACCTTGAAGTTCTGGGCGATGGCCCAGGGCGTGTCGCCGCGCTTGACCGCGTAGTTGGCCCGATTCTGGGCGATCTTGCGGGTCTTCTCCGGCGGGGTGGAAGTCATCTCGGCCGATTCCACGCCACCGCCGGTGGGGATGAGCACCGTCTTGCCGACGCTCAGCTCCTTGCCGACCTCAGGGTTGTACTTGCGCAGCAGGTCGATGGATACGTCGTATTTCTTGGCGATGCGGTACCAGGAGTCGCCCTTGCGGATCTTGTAGGCGGTGAAGCCGGCGTAGGGATTGGTCGGAGCCGTGGCGACATGAGCCTGGGCCGCGGCCACCTTGGCCGAGGGCAGGTAGATGGTGCAGCCGTCGCCGGCAGCAGAGAGCTTGCGCCTGAGCGCCGGGTTGTAGCCCTGGAAGGTGAGCCAGTCCATGCCGCTGGCCTCGGCCAGGGCCTGGAGGTCGAGGCCGCCCTTGACCTCGATGGCCACGATGTCGGACTCGATCTCCCAATTGGGCCGGGTGAAGCCGAGCTTTTCCAGGTTGCGCAGGATCTTGTCGATGGCCATGATCTTCGGGACGTAGTGGCGGGTTTCTTCCTTCAAGTAGCGCGAGGTTTCGCAGATCTCGAAATAGTCGGTGCAGCCGCTCTGCTCGATGGCCCGGGCGATCTTGCCTTCGCCGGCGTTGTAGGCGGCCATGGCCAGATACCAGTCTCCGAACTGCTCGTAGAGCTTGGTCAGGTAGTCGGCGGCGGCGGCGGNNGCCGTACTTCTTGCCGGTGAAGGGCATGAACTGCCAGATGCCGGCCGCGCCGGACCGGGAATAGGCGAAGGGATTGTATCCGCTTTCGGCGAAACCCAGGCTGATGAGCTGCTCGGGTAGGCCCCGCTCCTTGAAGAGCTTGCGCGCATGGGGCACGTAGAGTTCTGAGCGCTTGAGCCAGCGCTCGAAGGCCTGGCGGCCCTTGCCCGGGCTGCCGTCGGCATTCCGGCTGGTGTAGAAGTTGTAGTAGGTGAGGAACTCGCGGGATTCGCGCTGGTCGAAGGTGAAGCCTTCGGCCGAGAGCTCCTGCTGCTCCTCGGGGGTCAGCGGCTTGTCCAGCTCGGACTCGGGGACCTCGACATACAGCTCGGGCTCGAGGTCGACCTCCTGGTCGTCTTCTGCCTCGCCCGACGGGACCTTGTGGCTCTTGCTTTTGAGGCTTAGACTCTTTTCCGGAGTGATGTTGGTGATGGTGGCTTTCGGCGCGCAGGCGAAGAGGGCGAGGGCCAGGACCGCAACGAACAGGTTGCGGATGGCGGACCGGCCATGTCGGGAGACGGTTCCGTGCGGCATGAGTCGACCCTGGTTCCTTTAGCTTTTTTCCGCGGCCAAAGCCGCGTTATGGTCGGAAAAGGACGCATAGTGAGTCCCCAGGCTACGCAAAGCCCTTGAGAAGCTGCGACAAATTGTCTGCTAACCCAATTCTGTCAGGAGCGCAATAGAATGAATCCGCGCACTTGCCTGCGGCTGCCAGCCCAAGCGCCGGGGCCATGGAGGCCGAAATGGATGTGAAGCGAGAGATGGAGTCCCCGGAACAGACGGTGGTCGCCGGGCGCAAGCCGGTCCTGGAGGCCCTCTCGGCCGGACCGGAGCGGGTCGAGACCGTGTTGCTGCAAAAGGGGCTGAAGCCGGCCGTGGCCGGTCAAATCATTGACGTCTGCCGCCAGGCGGGCATCCGCTACCGCTTGGTGCCGGGCACGGAGCTTGACCGGCTGGTGCCGGGCAACCACCAGGGCGTGGCGGCGTTTCTGGCGGCCAGTCCCTTCATGGAATTCGAGGAGTTGCTGGACGGGCTCGCCGCCGCGCCGCTGCCCCTGGCCGTGGTCCTGGACCAGGTCCAGGACCCGGGCAACGTCGGCGCCCTGGCCCGGACGCTCTACGCCCTGGGCGCGGCCGGGCTGGTCATCCCCAAGCACGGCGGGGCGCGCCTCGGGGCCGGGGCCATGCGCGCCTCCTCGGGCGCCCTGGCCCGGCTGCCCGTGGCCCGGGTGACCAACCTCTCCCAGGCCCTGGACGCCTGCCGCGAGAGGGGTCTGCCCGTCTACTGCGCCGCGGCCGGCGAGGGCGCCGCCGACGCCCTGGCCGCTGCGCTCGAGCTGCCGGCGGTGCTGGTGCTGGGGGCCGAGGAGTCGGGCATCCGTCCGGGCGTGTCCAAGCGCTGCGACGTTCGCCTGGCCATCCCCATGCTGCGGCCCTTCGATTCCCTGAACGTGGCCCAGGCCGGGGCCATCCTGGCGGCCCGCTTCCTTCAGGCGTTGCGGGGGAGTCGCTAGCGGATGTAGGTCGGGATGCCGACGATGACCTCCCGGGTGAAGGTCGTCATCTTGTCGAGTATCCAGGGGAAGGTCAGAAGCAGAGCCCCGAAGATGGCCAGGATCTTGGGCACGAAGGTGAGCGTCATCTCCTGGATCTGGGTCGCGGCCTGGAAGATGCTGACGACCACGCCCACGACCAGGCCGATGCCGAGCATGGGCAGGGAGATGGTCAAGGCCAGCTCGATGGCGTTCTTGGCGAAACCGATGACGAATTCGGGCGACATGGCCTCTCTCCTTGTCTGGCGTCAGGGGGCGAAACTGTTGACCAGCGAGGCGGTCAAGAGATTCCAGCCGTCGACCATGACGAACAACAGGATNNGGCAGCATCATCATGCCCATGGCCAGCAGGATGCTGGAGACCACCATGTCCAGGATGAGGAAGGGGATGTAGATCATGAAGCCGATGGTGAAGCCGGTCTTCAGCTCGCTGATGACGTAGGCGGCCACGAGCATGATGGTCGGCACCTGCTCCTTGTTCTCCGGCCGCTCCATTTTGGCGATGCCGTAGAACACGGACAGATCCTTCTCCCGGGTGTGCTTGAAGAGAAACTCCCTGAGCGGAGCCTGGGAGCGCTCGACGGCCTCGTCGAAGCCGATCTGCTCGTTCAAGTAGGGCTGCAGCGCCGTGTCGTTGATCGCCTTGCCCACCGGCAGCATGATGACCACGGTCATGAAGATGGCCAGGCTGACCATGATCTGGTTCGGCGGCATCTGCGGCGTGCCCATGGCCTGGCGCAGGAAATGGAAGACGATGATGATCCGGGTGAAGGAGGTCACGGTGAGGAGGATCGCCGGCGCGAGCGAGAGCACCGTGAGCATGAACAGGATTTCGAGCAGCATGCTGATCTGTTCCGGCTCGCTCTGGCCGGCCGACAGCTGCAGGGAAAGCCCCGGGAAGCCGCCCTGGGCCAGGGCCGGGGCGGCGCTGAGCAGGAGAAGGAAGAGGAGGCTACTCGCCGCCGGAATCGTCGCGCGCCTTGGTGAGCGCGCCGGAGAAGGTCTGGTGTCCGTCATCGTGGTCCGCTTCGGCTTCGGTTAGGAGCGTGATGCTGTGGTCGGTGACCCCCAGCAGCAGGTGCTTATTCAAGAAGCGGACCAGAACGAGGGAACGCTTGGGGCCGAGGGACAGGCCGCCCTCGAGCTTCAGCCGGCCCTTGGCCGCGCTGCCCAGGCCGGCCTTGTGGCCGTATTTGCGCAGAAGGTAGAAGCCGACGTAGAGCAGGCCGAGCAGCAGGAGGAGCCCGCCGACCACCTGCAGCAGGTCGGTCAGGCCGGGACCCGTGGCGGCCAGGGGGGAGGTCGCGTCAGCCAAGCTGCTTCACCCGCTNNACGCCGAACTTCTCGTTGATGACCACGGCCTCGCCGCGGGCCACCAGCTTGCCGTTGACGTAGATCTCGAGCGGCTCGCCGGCCAGCTTGTTCAGCTCGACCACCGAGCCCTGGCCGAGCTGCAGAAGCTCGTTGATCAGGAG
>DIXN01000046.1 GCA_002428705.1 Desulfovibrio sp. UBA6079 | reverse complement strand
CGGGGAACCCCTTTTTCGAAAGGGGTTCCCCGCCTCCCCCGGTTCATTCTTCCCGCATCATTCCACCATAGCCCAGCCGGGCCATCGAGCGCAAACATCCTCGCCGCCAGGCCTTCAGCGGATGGTCAAATGGACCTCGCGCTCGAGCAGGGTGGCGGCCTTGGCGCCGCCGCAGCTCGACTTGGCCACGAGGTTGACCATGAAGCGGAAGACGTAGTCGCCGGGGGCGGCGCAGGTGATGGTGGTTTCGGGGAAGCCGGGGAGTATTCTGGGCTTGGGGCCGTCGGGGCGCTTCAAGGTGTTGACCACGTTGGTGATGTAGAAGCCGGGAGGCACCTCGGGCGGATCGACGGTCACGGTCACGTCCAGGGGCTCGCCGGCGCGGCCCTGGTAGTCGGTCCGGGGGATGGCGGCGACCACGGTGGGCGCGGCCAGGGGGCAGGCGTCGGGCTGGCTGGTCGCGGCCGAAGCCGGGAGGGGCGCGAGGCAGAGCAGGGCGAGGGTGAGGTGGCGGACGAGGGGCACGGCGGGTTTCATTCGGGTATGGATTTCTTGCTCTGTTTGTTGATCACGGTTAGCATGAAAACAATGAGAAAAGGACATCCGGATCGTTGCGTTACGCCCGGCGCCCGGCCGGAGACGCCAGAGGCCCTGATCCTGGCGCTCGAGGGCGAGGTGGAGGCCTTTCTCGTCCTGTGGGCGCGGGCCATGGACCGGGCCGGGTATCTGCGCAACACCACGGCCAAGCGCGAGGACTGCATCCTGTCCTACCTCGGATTCATGGAGCCCATCTGGGCTTGTGTCAAGGCCGGCACGGTGGCGGGCGAGTTCGCGGAGCTGTTGCCGAACCCAGGGGGATTCGCCGACGCGGTGATCGGCATGGCCCGGCGCCACAGGGCGCGGGGCGTGACCTCGGAGATGTTCATCGGCTGCTTCAAGACCCTGGTCCAGGTGGTGGAGGAGATCATCCGGGAATTTCCGGCCCCGGCCGAGACCAAGCTTTCGGCCGTGGACATCATCCGGCGCTACGCCGACGGTTTGGAGACGCTGCTCACCGCGGACTGGTCGGTCTCCACGGTCAAGGACGCCACGGACCGGCTGGACGAGGCCAACCGCCGGCTGACCTTGCAGAAGAACAAGTACGAGAACATCCTGGCCTCGACCACGGACCTGGTCCTGGTCACGGACGCCGGGGGGCTGGTCACCGAGGCCAACGAGGCCGCCCGGACCTTCCTGGAGGAGACCGGGATCATCGGCCGGCCGATCTGGCGGGTGCTCGGGCTCGAGGCTTCGAGCATGGCCGAGGTGGTCGGCTACTACGCCGCGGGCGCCTCCCACGAGCTGAGCCTCTACGAGGACACGGTCTTCCTCGAGCTGAAGGTCACTCCGCTCCGGGCCGTGAGCCTGGCCTCGGACGGCTACCTGTTCCTGCTGGCCAACATCACCGGGCACGTGCGCCAGCGCGAGATGCTCGAGGAGCGGGTGCAGGAGCGCACGGCGGAGCTGGAGCAGGAGAAGCGCCGGCTGGAGGAGATGAACATCACGCTCAGAAACGTGCTCGGGGCCATCGAGCGCGACCGCGAGGAATTTTTGCGGGGCTTGGCCGACACCGTGGAGAACCTCCTCCTGCCGACATTGAAGCGCCTGCGCGGCGAGGATTCGGCCGCGGCGCGAAAAGGTTACGTGGACCTGGTGGCCGACCGGCTGGTGCGGCTCTACGCCGCCTCCGGGGCCGACGGCGACGCCCGCCTGCTGCTGCTCACCCCGTCGGAGATGAAGGTCTGCCAGTTCGTCCAGGCCGGCAGCAGCTCGAAAGACATCGCCGAGGCCCTGAACCTGTCCGTGGCCACGGTCCAGACCCACCGCCGCAACATCCGCCGCAAGCTGAAGCTGCAGAACCGCGGCCTGAACCTCTTCACCTACCTGCAGGCAAAAGGTCACGAGGACGAGCCGCCGGTTGATTGAGGCGAAGAGGCCGGTGAGGAAAGCTATTTCGCCGAAGCCTCGATCGGGTAGCCTCATCTACCCATTTTCACCCCACTCCCTCATCTTGTCCGCCTCGCCCGCACGGCCGTAATCTGGCCATGCTCGGGAATCCGGAAGTGGTTTCCGGCAGGAGGTGGACATGTCTCATCCTGACGCGGCGCTCGCCGCTCTGCGCGACTTCTTCGCCGCCGGCTCGGGCGCGGAGCTCGAGCGGGCCTGCGCCCGCCTGGCAACGGCCGGGTGCGTGCCGCCGCCCGAGGCGGACGAGGACCTGGAGTACGACTTCAACCGCCTGTTCGTCGGCCCCGGCCGCCTGGCCGCCCCGCCGTACGCCTCGGTCTACCTGGAAACCGAGCCCCGGCTCATGGGCGAGACGACCCTGCTCGTGCGCGCCGTCTACCATGCCTTGGGCCTGGCCTCGCCGCGGCAAAGCGCCCTGCCCGACGACCATCTGAGCCTGGAGCTCGACGCGGCCCTTGCCTTGCGGGCTGCGGCCGGGGAGGCGGACGGGCCGGAGATGGCCGCCCTGCGCCGCTACTTTCTGGCCGAGCACCTGGGGCGCTGGCTGCCCGCGTTCGCCGCGCGCGTGCGCGAGGCGTCGCCGCACCCGGCCGTCGCCTGCGCCGTCTCGCGGCTGCTCGACTGGCTCGATCACGAACTGTCGGCCGTGCCCGAATACGGCGAGTACGGCCGGGACGAACGTCAACGGAGGTGTGTATGAGCAGATGGACCAAGGAGCGGGTGGAAGAGGCCCTCACCGGGCCGCTCTCCCGCCGGACATTCCTCAAGGGCATGGCCGCGGCCGGGGCCATGGCCGTCCTGCCCTGCGGGCTCCTGGCGCCGGAGGCGGCCGGGGCCACGGAGAGCTACGGCGGCGGCTACACGGTCTTCCGCAACGCCTGTCCGCGCAACTGCTACGATACCTGCGCGATCAAGACCTACGTGCAGGACGGCGTGGCCAAGTTCGTGGAGGGCGCGCCGGAATCGACCTTCACCCGCGGCGGATTGTGCGTGAAGGGCAACAGCTACATCCGCTCGACCTACAGCCCGGACCGCATCAAGTACCCCATGGAGCAGCAGGGCCGGGGCACGGGCAAGTGGAAGCGCCTGACCTGGGACGAGGCCATGGACAAGATCGCGCGCAAGATCCTGGCCATCAAGGAGCAGGACGGCTCGCTCCTGGGCTTGGGGCTGACCAAGTATTCCGGCAACTTCGGCATCACCAACTACGGCGTGGAAGGCATGATGTCGTCGCTGGGCTACACCACGCGCTTCGTGGGCACGCCCTGCTGGCCGGCGGGCATCGACGCCCAGAACTTCGACATGGGCAGCATGTGGTGCAACGACCCCGAGGACATGGTCAAAAGCCGCTACATCATCGTCTGGGGCGCGAACCCGGCCTGGTGCTCGGTGCACTCCATGAAGTACCTGTATGCCGCGCGCGAGGCCGGGGCCAAGATCGTGGTCATCGACCCGGTCTTCACCCAGACCGCGGCCAAGGGCGACGAGTACTGGCAGGTGGCCACCGGCACGGACGGCGCCCTGGCGCTGGGCATGTGCCGGCACATCCTGGACCGCGAAATGTACGACAAGGACTGGGTCGCGGCCAACTCCCTGGGTTTCGAGGAGTTCGCCGACTACCTGCGCTCAAACGTCACCGTGGATTGGGCGGCCAAATTGAGCGGCCTGCCGGCCGAGCGTATAGTAGCCGTGGCCGAGGAGTTCGCCGCGGCCAGACCGGCCACCGTCTGGATCGGCTACGGCCTGCAGCGCCACGTGAACGGCGGGGCCACGGTAAGGGCCATCGACGCGCTCGTGGCCATGACCGGCAACATCGGCAAGGAGGGCGGCGGCGCCCGCTACGGCCACCTCCAGACCTGGGGCTTCAACTACCACGCCATGGTCCAGAAGCCGCCGGAGGGCGCGGTGGGCTTCGTCGGAGCCTCCGGCCCCAAGGGCGAGTTCGACTTCGCCGGCGGGGACAAGACGGTCAAGCATACCGACCGCGCGGTGAACATCAACAAGACCGCGCAGGAGATACTCGACGCCAGGAACCCGCCCATCCGCATGCTCTGGGCCTCGTGCAAGAACGTTTTGTCCCAGGACTTCGACCGGCCCAAGATGATTGAAGCCTTCGGGAAGCTCGAGATGGTCGTGGTCGTTGACCACTTCTTCAACCAGACCGTGGAGCAGGCCGACATCGTCCTGCCCGTGACCACCTGCCTGGAGGAATGGACGGTCAACGTCTCCTACTGGCACTACTGGCTGGCCCTGAACGAGCAGGCCGTGAAGCCCCTGCACGAGGCCAGGTCGAACATCGAGATCGCCGCGGCCCTGTCCAGACGCATAAACGAGCTCGCCCCGGGCTCCTGCACCTTCCCCACCGAGATCGATACCAGGGAGTGGATGGAGGCCGAGTTCAACAAGGGCATCTACGATCTCTTCGGCCTCAAAAGCTGGGAGGAGCTGAGAGACGGCCCGGTCAAGGCCAAGCTCGCCTCCTCGGCCGCCTGGCACGACCGGAAATTCGCCACGCCCTCGAAGAAGTACGAATTCAAGAGCGAGCTGTGCGCCAAGAACGGCCACGAGGCCCTGCCGGCCTACAAGGAGGGGCGCAAAGCCTACGACAAGCTGCGGCTCCTCACCCCGCACAGCAAGTTCAGCCTCCACTCGCAGTTCCAGAACCTGGACTGGATGGAGGAGTTCAACCCCGCGCCCGTGGTCTACATCCACCCCCGGACTGCCGAGGCCAGGGGCATCAGGCACGGCGACGCGGTGCGGGTCTTCAACAAGGTCGGCGAGGAGAAGCTGAGAGCCGTGCTCACGGCCAACGTGCCGCCCGACGCGCTCCTTCTCTACGAGGCCTGGTTCAACGGCCGGAAATTCAACTGCCAGAACCTGGTGGACGACACCTCGGCGGACATGGGGGCCTTCAAGACCGGCGCGCCGGGCGTGGCCATCCACGACCAGTTCGCCGACGTGGCCAGGGCCTAAGGAGCGAGGACCATGAAAAAGCAACTCGGATTCTACGTGGACGCCAAGCGCTGCATCGGCTGCTTCACCTGCGCCATGGCGTGCAAGAACCAGTACCATCAGGAGAACGGCGTGGTCTGGCGCCAGGTCTACGCGCTCAAGACCGAGATCTACCCGCACCACGAGAGGGCCTTCTATTCGCTGGCCTGCAACCACTGCCAGCACCCGACCTGCCTGGAGGTCTGCCCGGTCAATGCCTACGCCAAGCGCGAGGACGGCATCGTGGTCCATGACCAGGAGAAATGCATCGGTTGCGGCAACTGCATCCGCTCCTGCCCCTACGGTGCGCCGCGCTACAACCCGGCCCTGAAGAAGGCCGAGAAGTGCAGCCTGTGCTGGCAGCGCATCGACGCGGGGCTTGCCCCGGCCTGCGTCCAGAGCTGCCCGACGAGCGCGCTTTCGCTCATCGATCTCTCCACCTTCGACGAGCCCAACGCCGTGCAGTACCCGCCGGGCTATCCGCGCATGGAGAAGCTGAACCCCTCGACCCGTTTCCGCCAGGCGGAGCTGCCCACGATCTACAGGAGGGACGCCCAATGAGCGCCATGGAACTGCCGCTGGTCGTCTTCACTCTCCTCAGCCAGCTGGCCATCGGCCTGGTGCTGGTCGGCGCGATCCGGCAATTCGCCGGCGACGGGCCGGCCGGAACGGGCGCACCGGGCCTGCGGCGCGAATGGCTGCTGGCCGCCGGGCTGCTGGCCGCCGGGCTCGTGGCCTCGCTTTTCCACCTCGGTCACCCCGGGGGCGCGCCCCGGGCGATCACCCATCTGGCCACGGCCTGGCTCTCGCGCGAGGTGCTGGTCTTGGGTCTTCTTCTGGCCGCGATCCTGGCCGCGGCCCTGACCGGGCTCGGCCGGGGGCTGGTGGGGCTCTGCGCCGCCCTCGGCCTGGGCGCGCTCCTGGTCCAGGGCATGACCTATGCTCCGCCGAGCTTCCCGGCGCTGCACAACGGCCTGCCCTTCGTCTTCTTCGCCGTGACCGCCGTGACGCTCGGCGCGGGCGCGGCCGCCTGGCTCGCGCCGGACTCCCGCCAGGGGCTCATCGCCGGCATCCTGACCGTGGGGCTCGCCGTGGGTATGGTCGTCTTCCTGGTCGTGCCCTGCGTCTGGCTCTCGGGCGGCACGGTCATGCGCGAGACGGCCCAGGCCTATCTCGCCTCGCCGCTCTACTGGACGCACGTGGTCCTGGGGTTGGCCCTGCCCCTGGCGCTGGTGCTCAAGGCCGGGCGTATCCCGGCGCTCGCGCCGGTGCTCATGCTGGTCGGCGCGGTCTGCGGGCGCATCGTCTTTTACCTCGACACGGTGCACACCGCGGCCAACCTGGGCGGCTTGTACTAGGATCTCCCCGGGTCCAGCAAAAACGCCCGGGTCCGCAGCGGCGGACCCGGGCGTCTTCTTTTCGCCAGGTGGGATGGGTCTAGTTTTTCGCCCCGGGTCGTTCCTCGCCGGCATCCGCCGCGGGCTCGTGGTCGAGCTTCTCCAGGTAGCTGTCCTGGCGGCGCATGACGAAGTCGCTGGCCTTCTGGATGAGCACGAAGAACAGCGGCACGAAGAAGATGGCCACGAAGGTCGCGGCCAACATGCCGCCGATGACGCCGGTGCCGATGGAGTGGCGGGCGGCCGAGCCGGCGCCCACGGACACGGCCAGGGGCACGACGCCGAGCACGAAGGCCATGGAGGTCATGATGATCGGCCTGAAGCGCAGCCGGGCCGCGGTCAGGGCGGCCTCGACCGCGTCCATGCCGTCGCGGTGGGCGGCGACGCAGAACTCGATGATCAGGATGGCGTTCTTGGCCGAGAGTCCGACCAGGGTGAGCAACCCGATCTGGAAGTAGATGTCCTGGACCAGCCCGCGCAGGGAGATGGCGATGAGCGCGCCCAGGATGGCGATGGGCAGGGGCAGGAGCACGGCCAGCGGCAGGCTCCATTTCTCGTACTGCGCGGCCAGCACCAGAAAGACCACGAAGATGCCGAAGGCCAGGACCAGCGGGGCCTGGTTGCCGGCCTTGACCTCCTGGTAGGAGGCGCCGCTCCACTCGAAGCCGAAGCCCTCGGGCAGGGCCTTGGCCGAAAGCTCGCGCATGAGGTCCATGGCCGTGCCGCTGCTGACTCCCTCGGCCGGGGCGCCGGTGATCTGGATGGATGGGAAGCCGTTGAAGTGCGAGACCACGTTGGGGCCGGAGCGGAAGGTGGCGTCGACCACGCCGGAGATGGGTACCATTTCGTCCTGGTCGTTTCGCACGTAGATGCGGTTCACATCCTCGGGGTCGTCGCGGAACTCCGGCTCGGCCTGGAGCTGGACGCGCCAGATGCGGCCGAACTTGTTGAAGTCGTTGATGTAGAGCGCGCCGAGGTAGGCCTGGAGCGCGGTGAACACGTCGGCCACCTGCACGCCCATCATCTTGGTCTTGTCGCGATTGAGGCTCAAGTAGAGCTGGGGCAGCGTCATGCGCAGCGTGCCGCGCACGGCCATGAGCCGCGCATCGGCGTTGGCCGCGCCGATGAGCGCGTCCCCGGCCTGGGCCAGCTCGCCGATGCTCGTCCCGCCGCGGTCCTGGAGCTCCATCTGGAAGCCGGCGCGCTGGCCAAGACCCTGGATGGCCGGGGGATTGAGGGCCAGGACCAGGCCGTCTCCGCGGGCCGCGAAGTGGGCGAACGAGGCCCCGACCAGGTCCTGGGCGCTCAAGCCCGGCGCCTGGCGCTGGCTGAAGGGTTTCAGCGCGATGAACAGGGTCGCGGCACTGCTGCTGCTGGTGAAGCCGGTCAGGAGATCGAGCCCGCCCAGGGTGACCACGTTGTCCACCGCCGGGTGGTGCAGGTAGAAGTCCTCGGCCGCGCTAACCAGCTTGTCGGTGCGGTCCAGCGAGGCGCCGTCGGGCAGGAGCACGGCGGCGATGAGGAAGCCCTGGTCCTCCTCTGGCAAAAAGCCGGTGGGCACGGACTGCGACATCTTCCAGGTGCCGAAGCAGATCAGCCCGAAGACCGCGATCGAGACGAAGCCGTAGCGGATGACCTGTTTCACACCCGCGGTGAAGCCGTTGGTGGCCTTCTCGAAGAGCAGGTTGAAGGCGCGGAACAGGATGAAGGGCTTGCCGTGGCCGGGCTTGAGGATGAGCCGGCAGAGGGCCGGGCTCAAGGTCAGGGCGACCAGGCCGGAGATGGCCACGGACACGGCGATGGTCACCGCGAACTGCTTGTAGAGCTGGCCGGTCATGCCACCGAGGAAGGCCACGGGCACGAAGACCGCCGAGAGCACGAGGACGATGGCGATGACCGGGCCGGTGACCTGCTCCATGGCCTTGATCGTGGCCTCGCGCGGGGAGAGGCGCTCCTGGGCCATGATCCGCTCCACGTTCTCGACCACGACGATGGCGTCGTCGACCACGATGCCGATGGCCAGGACCAGGCCGAACAGGGTCAGGGTGTTGATGGAGAAGCCCAGCGCCAGCATGCCGGCAAACGTGCCGACGACCGCCACGGGCACGGCCAGCAGCGGGATGAGCGTGGCCCGCCAGGACTGCAGGAAGATGAACACGACCAGGAGCACGAGCCCCACGGCCTCGACCAGGGTCAGGACAACCTCCTTGACCGAGTCCTGGACAAAGGTCGTCGAGTTGTAGGGCAGGCGGTAGGTGACGCCGGGCGGGAAGCTCGCGGCGGCCTCTTCCAGGGCCGCCTGCAGGCGCTGGACCGTGCCCAGCGCGTTGGCCCCGTTCTGCAGGTAGATGGGAATGAGCGTGGTCGGCTGGCCGGCCACGCGGCCGAAGAGCTCGTAGCTCTTGGAGCCGAGCTCGACCCGGGCCACGTCGCCCAGGCGGATCATGGAGCCGTCGGGGTTGGCTTTCAGGATGATCTTCTCGTACTCGGCCACCTCGGACAGCCGGCCGCGGGTCAGCACCGGCACGGTCAGCTCGACCTCGCCGTTCGATGGCCGCTGGCCGATGGTCCCGGCCGGGAACACGGCGTTCTGCTCGCTGATGGCGTCGGACACGTCGGACACGGTCAGGCCCCGAAGCGACAGGCGGTCGGGATTGACCCAGACGCGCATGGAGTAGTCCTTGGAGCCGAAGACCTGGGCGTCGCCCACGCCCTGCACGCGCTTGAGCATGTCCAGCAGGTTGATGGTCGCGTAGTTGCTTAAGAACACGTCGTCGTAGCGGCCGTCCGTGGATTCCAGCGAGATGACGCCGAGCATGCTGGTCGAGGCCTTGGTGACCGTGATGCCCTGGCGCTTGACCTCCTCGGGCAGGCTCGGCTCGGCCAGGGACAATCGGTTCTGGACATCCACCGCGGCTAGGTCCTGGTCGGTGCCGATCTCGAAGGTGGCCACGATGCTGGCCGTGCCGTTGTTGGCGCTCTGGGAGCTGTAGTAGATGAGGTTCTCGATGCCCGAGAGCTGCTGCTCGATGGGCGCGGCCACGGACTCGGCCACGGTCTGGGCGTCGGCGCCCGGATAGACGGCGTCGATCTGGATGGTCGGCGGCGTGATCTCCGGGTAGCGGTCGATGGGCAGCATGAAGATGGCCACGCTGCCGGCCAGCACGATGAGGATGGACAGGACGCAGGCGAAGACCGGCCGGTCGATGAAGAAGCGCGAGAACATGGCTATTTCTCCGCGCCGGCCGGGGCCGCTTGCGGCGCCGTGGCCGGGGCGTCTTCCAGGACCTGGACCGAGGCGCCGGGCCGGAGCTGCATGAGCCGGTCGGTGATGACCTGGTCGCCGGGAGTGAGGCCCGATTCCACGATCATCATGTCCCCGCGCCAGGCGCCGAGCGTCACGGGCTTGAGCTCGGCCTGGTTTGCCGTGTTGACCACGTAGACCATGGCCCCGGCCGGGCTCTGGAGGACCGCGGTCTGGGGCACGAGCAGGCTGTCCGGGCGCGTCATGCCGTTCACCCGGACGTTGACGAACTGGCCGGGCAGCAGGCGGCCGTCGGGATTCTTGACCGTGCCGCGCATGACCGCCGAGCCGGTGTTGGTGTCGACCCTGACGCCGACGTAGTTCATGGTGCCGGGATGGGGGTATTCGGTGCCGTCGGCCAGGGTCACGGCCAGACCGAGCTTGCCCAGGCCGGGGGAGACGATCTCGCCGCTCTCGATCTGGCGCTGCCAGCGCAGCAGGTCCTGCTCGCTGACCGTGAAGCGCACGTAGATCGGGTCGATCTGCTCGACCTCGGCCAGCAGGCCGTCGCTGGAGGCGTTGACGTAGCTGCCCACGTCCTTCTGGGCCTCGCCGATGCGTCCGGTGATGGGCGAGGCGATGTTCGTGTAGCTCAGGTCGAGTTCGGCCTGGGCGATCTTGGCCTTCTGCAGCTCGATGTTGGACTGGGCCACCAGCTCCTCGGTCTGCCACTCCTCCAGGTCGTTGGCCGTGGCCGCGCCGGTGGTGGCCAGCTTCTCGTAGCGCTTCACCTGGTGATGGGCGCGGGTGAGCACGGCCTCGTAGTTGGCCAGGCCGGCCTTGGCGATGTCCAGGTCGGCCTTGAAGGAGCGCGGGTCGATCTGGAAAAGCTGCTGGCCGGGGGAGACGATGGAGCCTTCGGTGAATGTGCGCCGGTCGAGGAAGCCGTTCACCCGGGCGCGTATCTCCACCGTCTGGGCGGCCTCGGTCTGGCCGAGATAGACCGGCTCGATGGGAATGGTCTGGGCCGCGAGGCGCAGCACGTGGACCGGGGCCGGGCCGCGCGGGGCCTGACCCTGCACGGCGTGCGGGGCGTGGTCCGCGGCCCGCCAGTAGAGGAAGGCGCCGACCACCGCGGCCAGCAGGACGAAGGCTGCGAAGGCTTTTCGGATGAGGCTGGCGGCAGGGCTAGCCGGCCTACCCGCGGCGGGATGACCATTGTCCATACGAGGAACTCCTTGATGAAGAATATGAGCTGGATGGTGGGCGGCCGTTCGGCAGGCGCTCAGTCGGTGCCGGCGTCCGTTGCCGGCTGCCGGGCGCGCCACTTCGCGGCCGCTTCCGGGGTGAGCAGGCCGAGCAGCAGCAGGTCAATGATGTCCTCGGCCTGCGACTCGAGGCTCGCCGGCCGGCCGGCGAAATGGTTGTTGTAGATGAAGCCGTAGAGCATGTCGCCGATGATCTCCAGGTAGCGATCCACCGGCATGTCGCGGAAGCGGCCGTCGGCTATGAGGCGGTTGAAGCTCTCGCGCGGCCGGGCCAGGCCCACGTCTTGGAAGCGCATGTAGCTCGGGATCTCGCGGTCGCGGAACTCGGCTCGCTCCTGGACGAACAGCTCGATGTACTCCGGATGCGCATCGAAATAGGCCAGGAAGGCGCGCACGCCGTGGGCCACGCCTTCCAGCGGGTCCATGTCCGACATCGAGGACGTGGTCTCGATGAGCCCGAGCATGACCTGGTCCACCGAGGCCCGGAACAGCGCGCGTTTGTTCTCGAAATAGCGGTAGACAGTGCCCTTGGCCAGGCCCGCGGCCGTGGCGATCTCGCCCACATCGGCGCCGGCGAAGCCCTTGCTGGCGAAATGGGGGATGGCCTGGGCGAGGATCTCCTCTCGCCTGGACTCGGCCAAATCAGGATCGCGCGGCCGCCCGCGGCCGCAACACTTGAAAATGTTCGTGATCATGGTGGAACCTATTTAATGACTGACGGGTCAGTCATTTATATAACGAGAAGAGGAATGTCAAGCGGTTCGTTAGGCCTGGGGTGGAAGTCGGCGGGGGAGGGGGAGAAGACGGCCGCTGAGGGGGAAGAAAGGCCGAAATTATAGGCGACTATTCTCGGCGTCGGGAGGAAGGACAATGGATAAGATGCGCTGTGCCCAGCCAAGGCAGTTTGCTTTATCTTTTAATAATATTGTTAATGAAATAAATTTGGTGCCAGATTATTTGCGTAGTGTGATAGACTGTGTTATTTATTCTGCGTGTTCTTGCCTTGCCTGTTGGAATTCATTGTATTTTCCGAACTAAGGGGAGGAGTAGGTGATGATTTCTTTTCAACTGCTACTCATCTGTTTGGGCATGAGCGTTATAGGCTTAGCCGGATCTGGGGCGGATGCCGCAGAGAGTGCTCAGGGCACCCCATACGCCAAGGTGGCAAAGGCGGCGATTGCCAAGATCATGGGGAAAAATCCCTCCATCATAGAGCCTGTCCTGCGAAATTTGTCGGGCTGTTGCCTGACGGCCCCGTAGTCGAGGCTCTC
>DIXN01000063.1 GCA_002428705.1 Desulfovibrio sp. UBA6079 | reverse complement strand
AACCGTCCGGACCTTACGCGTTCGCCGCCTGCTTCTGCGCCGCCTCGAGGGAGGACAGAAGCGGCCGCGGGTCCACGCAGAGCTTGCCTAGCCCCACCTCGCGCGCCGGCAGGCCCAGGGCCAGGCCGATCAGCTGCGTGTAGTAGAAGATCGGCAGCTCGTAATGGCTGTGCGTGGCCGCGTTGACCTGTCCCTGGCGCAGATCGAGGTTCATCTGGCACAGCGGGCAGGCCGTGGCCATGGCCGCGGCGCCCACGTCCACCGCCATCTCCAGCAGTTTGCCCGAGAGGCGCATGACCACGTCGTTGCGCGCGATGCCGTAGGACGCCCCGCAGCATTCGACCTTGAGCGGATAGGGCCGCACGTCAACGCCCACCGCGGCCAGGAGCTTGTCCATGGCCACCGGGTTCTCGTGGTCGTCGAACTCCATGACCTCCGGCGGCCGGTTCATGATGCAGCCGTAATAGGGCGCGATAGAAAGGCCGGTGAGCGGCTTGACCACCCGTTTGGCCAGTTCCTCCGGCCCGATGTCCTCATAGAGGGCCTGGAGCACGGATTTGACCTGCACCTTGCCCGAGAAGGGCCGGTCCAGCAGCTTGTTGACCCTGTCCTTAAAGGCCGGCTCGGCCATGCGGTGCACCGCGACCTTGAGGTTCGTCAGGCACGACGGGCAGGGCGTGATCACAGTCTCGGCCCCGGCCTCCTCGGCCAGCGCCAGGTTGCGCGCGGCCAGCGCGCAGGACAGCACGTGGTCCACAGTGTGCGCCGGGGTCGAGCCGCAGCAGCTCCAGTCCGGAATCTCGATCAGGTCGAGCGACAGGGCGGACAGGACCGCCCGGGTCGAGGACTCGTACTCCATGGACGTGCCCAGGCCCGAGCAGCCCGGATAGTAGGCGTAGCGCGGGCTCATCTCACATTCTCCTGCTCGAAGCGCTCGAAAATCTTGGCCACCTCGGCCTTGCCCCTGATCTCGTGGGGCCTGAACGCGAGCTTGCCCTTGGGCAGCATCTTCGGTCCCAGATCCAGGTCGGTCCAAAACCGGCCGCTTCTGGCGATGTACTCCACCAGGAGCCCCATCTCGAAGGCCCGGCCGTGCTTGCGCACCGAATGAAGGAAGCTGTCCCAGAAGGTCTTCACGTTCTTCTCGGCCGCATACCCCTCGCGCCTGGCCATGTGGCGCAAGGTGTCCATGATCCGGGCCACGTCGATCTCGTTCGGGCAGCGCGTGGTGCACGACTCACACGTGGCGCACAGCCAGATCGACCGGCAGGACAGAAGCTTCTCCTTCTGCCCGGCCTGCAGGTAGCGCATGACCTGGCTCACCGGGATGTCGTAGACGAAGGTGTACGGACACCCCGCCGTGCAGTTCCCGCACTGGTAGCAGAGCGACACATTCTGCCCGCTCTCCTCCTCCACCGCACGGATGAACTCCAAGTCAGGTGAAATCGAAAGATTGATGACGTCCATAGGCTCTGGGGGGTTGAAAGTTGCCCGGAGGGGCCCGAGTGCGCGGCGGGCCGCCGGGGATTGCAGGGGGCTTTCACTTCGTCGCCCGGCGGCGATTCTGGGGCTCGCCGGTCCGCGCCGGTTCGTCGCATCCGGCTAAAACCCCCGGGGCGGCGGACCGCCCCGGGGGAATCGTTTGGCGTGCCGGAAACGGATTAGAGGGCGGCCTCGTAGATCGCGTTCACGTCCTTGTCGGTCGGGCAGCGCGGGTTGGTCAGACCGCAGGCGTCCTTCTGGGCGTTGCCGGTCATGATCTTGATGTCTTCCTTGCGCACGTTCTTGCCGTAGCGCTTGCCGAGCTCGACCAGGCCGGACGGGATGCCGACGTCGGTGGAGAGCTGGCGGATGGCGTCGAGGCACTTCTCGGCCGCGGCGCGCGGGGACATGCCCTCGATGTTCTCGCCCATGATCTGGGCCATCTTGGCGAAGCGCTCGACCTTGGCGATCAGGTTGAACTTCTCCACGTGCGGCAGCAGAATGGCGTTGCACTCGCCGTGGGGCAGGTCGTAGAAGCCGCCGAGCTGGTGGGCCATGGCGTGGACGTGGCCGAGGCTCGCGTTGTTGAAGGCCATGCCGCCGAGGTACTGGGCGAAGCACATGGCTTCACGGGCCTCGATGTCCTGGCCGTTGGCCACGGCGCGGCGCAGGTACTTGAAAATGAGCTCGATGGACTTCTCGGCGCAGGCGTCGGTCATCGGGTTGGCGATGGTCGAGACGTAGGCCTCGACGGAGTGGGTCAGGGCGTCCATGCCGGTGGCGGCGGTCAGCGCCGGGGGCATGCCGACCATGAGCAGCGGGTCGTCCAGGGCGATGCCCGGGGTCACGCGCCAGTCGACGATGGCCATCTTCACCTTGCGCGAAAGGTCGGTGATGATGCAGAAGCGGGTCATCTCGGAGGCGGTGCCGGCGGTGGTGTTCACGGCCACGTAGGGGGGCAGGGGCTTGGTGGACTTGTTCACGCCCTCGTAGTCGTGGATCTTGCCGCCGTTGGACACGACCAGGCCGATGCCCTTGCCGCAGTCGTGGGAGGAGCCGCCGCCCAGGGTGATCAGGCTGTCGCACTTGGCCTTCTTGTAGACCTCGACGCCCTTGTGCACGTTCTCGTCGGTCGGGTTCGGGATGGTCTCGTCGTAGACCTCGTACTTCATGCCGGCGTCGTCCAGGCGGGCGGTGATTATCTTGAGGATGCCGGCCTTGACGATGCCCTGGTCGGTGACGATGAGCGGTTTCTTGCCGCCGAGATCGCTGATTTTGCTCGGGATCTCCTTGGAGGCGCCGATACCGATCAGGGTCACGCTGGGAATGAAGAATCCGTAGACCTCTTCGCGAACTGCCATGGGAATGCTCCTTGGTATATGTGTTAATGTTTCTGCGGCCCATGAGCGGGCGCTTTTCCCATCTCCAGTCCTAAAGGCAACTTCCGGGCCAAAGCCTATTATATAATTATTTCAATATGATGTGTATTAGTCTCGGATCAGCCGGCAGGGTCGGCCGGGGCGTTCCCGGGACACGGGGCCGGATCGACCCGGCGGGGAACCGGGTAAATTGCTAAAAATCAAGTGATATCAGTATGTTATTTGAGAGTCTCCTTTTGACCCAGGGGAAAAGGCAGTTTGGGTCAAAAAGACCCGCCGGGAGGCTGCGGCCTCCCGGCGGGTCGAACTTCGCCCGGCAGACGGGCAGAGGCTAGAGCTGGTATTTCTGGATCTTGCGGTAGAGCGTCTTGCGGCCGATGCCCAGGACCTCGGCCGTCTTCTGGCGGTTGCCGTCGTAGAGGTCCAGGACCCGGGCGATATGGTCGCGCTCGATCAGGTCCAGGGCCAGGGTGGACTGCTCGCCGTTGCCGTTGCCCGAGCTGTCGACCAGCTCCCGGGGCAGGGCCTTGTCGGTGATGATCCCGCTTTCGGAGAGGATGATGCTGCGCTCGAGCACGTTTTTGAGCTCGCGCACGTTGCCCGGCCAGTCGTAGCGCATGAGCAGCTGCAGCGCCCGGTCAACCACGCTGCAGCGCATGAGTCCGCTGCACATGGTGCCGAGAAAGTGCTCGACCAGGAGCGGGATGTCCTCCTTGCGCTCCTTGAGCGGCGGAATCTCGATGTTGAAGACGTTGATGCGGTGGTAGAGGGCCTCGTGGAAGCGGCCCTCCTCGACCTCGCGGGCCAGGTTGCGGTTGGTGGCGAAGATGAGGCGGGCGTCGGTATGGCGCTCCTCCTTCTCGCCCACCCGGCGGAAGACCTTGCTCTCGAGCACGCGCAGGAGCGAGGCCTGGACCTCCAGCGGCAGCTCGCCGATCTCGTCGAGGAAGAGCGTGCCCTGGTGGGCAAACGACAGAAGCCCGTCACGGGCCTCGGTCGCGCCGGTGAAGGAGCCCCTGGTGTGGCCGAAGAGCTCGCTGCGGGCCAGCTCCTTCTGCAGCGTGGCGCAGTTCTTGACGATGAGCGGCTTCTCCGAGCGCTTGGAAAGCGCGTGGATGGTCCGGGCGACCACGTCCTTGCCCGCGCCGGACTCGCCGGTGACCAGCACCGGCACCTCGGTCGGTGCAACTTTCTGGGCCAGGAAGCGGACCTCCCGGATGGCCGGCGACTTGCCCACCAACTGGGGCAGCCGGGCGGACTTCTGGGAGTGGCGGAAACCGCGGTTCTCGCGCTGCAGGCAGGCCCGCTGGTAGGCCCGGTCGATGACCAGCTCGATCTTGTCCAGGCGGAAGGGCTTGGTGATGTAGTCGTAGGCCCCGATCTTCATGGCCTCGACCGCGGTGTCCACGTCGCCGTGGCCGGTGATCATGATCACCTCCACGTCCGGGTAGCGTTGCTTCAACTCGGTCAGGAGCTCGATGCCGTCGGCGTCGGGCAGGCGGATGTCGAGGACCACGACGTCGAACTGGTTCTTGGACAAAAGGTCCAGGGCCTGGTGGCCGGACATGGCCGGATGGATGTGGCGCTCCTCGGTGGTCAGCTCCTTCTTGAACAGGCGCAGGATGGACTCCTCGTCGTCGACCACGAGGACGTTGTAGGCGTCTTGCATGCCTTATTCCTCCTCCGCCGGCAGTTGTACGCCGAAGGTCGAGCCCTTGCCCGGCTCGCTCTCGACCCTGATCTGGCCGCCGTGCTCCTTGACGATGTTGTAGCAGTTGGCCAGGCCGATGCCGATGCCCCGGCCCACGGGCTTGGTGGTGAAGAAGGGCTCGAAGAGCTTGTCCATGTTCTCGGGCGGGATGCCGCAGCCCGTGTCCCTGACCTCGAGAAAGACCCCGCGGCCCTTGCGGGCATAGGTCCTGATCCGGATCACTCCGGCGTCGGCGATGGCGTCCAGGGCGTTGGTCAGGAGGTTCAGCATGACCTGTTTGAGTTGCGGCTCGTCGCCGCGGATGAGCGGCAGGCGCTGGTCCAGGTCGAGCTCCAGGGTCAGCCCCGGGCGTTTCTTCATGTGGTGCTGGATGAGCCGGATGGTCTCGCTGGCCACGCGGTTCACGGAGAGAGGGATGAAGTCCCCGGAGACCGGGCGGCTGAAGGTGAGTAGCGTCTTGACGATGTCGTGGCAGCGCCGGCACTCCTTCAGGATGGTCTCGGTGTACTCCGCGAGGTCGCCGGCCATCTCGGGCTCGAGCTGGCCGTCCAGACGGTGCAGGCGGCGCTTGATGCCCTCGGCGAAGCCGGCCACGGCAGCCAGGGGGTTGTTCACCTCGTGGGCCACGCCGGCGGCCAAGAGCCCGATGGTGGCCATCTTCTCGGCCAGGTAGAACTTGGCCTGGTACTCCTTCTCCAGGGTCACGTCGCGCTTGAAGATGAGCACGCGGTGCTTGGGCCATTCGGGGTTCTTGAGCGGCGAGGCGACCATCTCGAACTGCATGTTGCGGCCGCCGATCTTGAAGATGGCCGTCTCGCGGCAGACGGTGTTGGTCGAGAGGGAGCGGAAGGCCGGGCACTCGGGGCAGGGGTGGGACTCGTGGCGGAAGATCTCGTAGCAGTACTTGCCCACCGGCCGCTCCTCCGGGAAGAGGTCGGAGAAGACCCGGTTGACCGAGATGATGCGCAGGTCCTCGGAGAGGACCATCATCACGTCGGTGATGCCGTCGAGGATGGCCGAGATCTCCCGGCGCTGGTCCTCGGATTCCTTGTTGGACTTCTGCAGCTCCCCGACCTTGGCGCGCAGCTCCTGGAAGAAGCCGAGCTTGCTGTGCTCGATGCCGATCAGGTCCTCGAGGGTGGTGGCCGGTTTCGTGTCCATCACCAGGCCTCTTGGCAGATGCCCAGCAGGTCCTCCCAGCTGGCGTCGCGCGGGTTGGTCAGGGCGCAGGCGTCCCGGCAGGCCATCCTGGCGATGCTCTCGAGCTTGGAGGTGTCGGGCAGTATCTCGCGCATGCGCACCGGCACGCCGAACTGGAGGAAGAAGGAGGCCAGCTCGTCGATGCAGCGGTGAGCCAGCTCGCGGCCGGAGCTGAAGCGCGGGCCGCAGACGATCTTGCCGATGCGGGCCATCTTCTCCTGGCAGGCGGGCAGGTTGAAGCGCATGACCGCGGGCAGGAGGATGGGGTGCACCAGGCCGTGCAGCGTGTCGTAGATGCCGCCGAGCGAATGGGCCAGGGCGTGGGCCACGCCAAGCCCCGCGTTGCTGAAGGACATGCCGGCGGCGGTGCTGGCGATGGCCAGCTGCTCGAGATGCTGGATGGAGCGGCTCTCGACCGCGGGCTTCAAGTTCTGCATGATGATGCCGATGGCCTGCAGGGCGAGCGTCTCGGTGAAGGGCGAGGCCAGCTTGGAGACGTAGGACTCGATGGCGTGGGACAGGGCGTCGATGGCCGCGGCGATGATCAGCTCCAGGCTCTTGGTCAGGAGCAGGCTCGGGTCGATGATCGAGACGTTGGGCACCAGCGAGCGGCTGATGATCGACATCTTCACCTGGCGGCCGATGTCGGTGACGATGCAGTACTGGGTGGTGTCCGAGCCGCTGCCGCAGGTGGAGGGGATGAAGATCATCGGCGGCAGGGGGCGCATGATGCGGTTGGCGCCCTCGTAGTCGCTGATGCAGCCGCCGTTGCCGGCGATGATGCCGATGCCCTTGGCCGTGTCCATGGGGCTGCCGCCGCCGAGCGCGATGATGACGTCGGCCTGGTCCTCGATGTAGCGCTCGGCGCCCTGGTGGACCTGGTAGTCGCGCGGGTTGGAGCTCACGTTGTCGAAGTAGGTCCAGGTCAGGCCGGCCTCCTCCAGGAGGTCGAAGAGCTTCTCGACCCAGCCGACCTGGGCCAGGCCGGGGTCGCTGACGATGAGCACCCGGCGCGCGCCGAGCCTGAGCGCGCACTGCCCCAGGGCCTTGATGCTGCCCTGGCCGAAGATGACCTCGGGAATGGCAAATTTGCTTATGTTCATGATCTCGTCTCTGGCTGCGGTGATGAGCAGTCGGGACACCACGCTCCGCCCTGAGCCGCGGCCTCGGGCGGGGAAACCGGACCTCGGACCGCTCGTTCCCGCCACCGCCCCGTGGCGGAAGGAATGTTCCCGGCGGCCGGCCGCGCGGGGCATGGGTTGTCCTGGGTCACGATTTCCAGGGAAATAATGCTTTTCCCGATAAAAGCAAACGGCCCGGCCGGGACTTCCCGCGAGGCCGCCTCGGTTGCCTTTGAGGCCGCGCGCCGATAGAGATAAGAGATTCAGGAAAGGAACCATATGAATCCGCTCTTCTTTCTTGCCCCGCTGTTGCAGAAATTCCGCCGGACGCGGTTCTGCCCGGCCTGCGGCCACAAGCAGTACGTGCCGGCCGACAAGCTGGACAAGCCGGTGACCTGCGAGAGCTGCGGCCGGCCCATCCCTCCGCCCCACAAGCCCGGCCAGCCGGCCGTCTAGCAGGTCACATCCATGGAAATTCCCGTTCTTGACGAGCTGGTGACCATCTTCGGCCTAGCCATCGTGGTCGTGCTTCTCTGCCACCGCCTGCGCATCGCGCCCATCGTTGGCTTCCTGCTCACCGGCGTGCTGGCCGGGCCGCACGGTTTCGGCCTGGTCACCGCGGTGCACGAGGTCGAGACCCTGGCCGAGATCGGCGTGATCATGCTCCTTTTCGTCATCGGCCTGGAGTTGTCCGTGGCCGAGCTCACCCGCCTGAAAAAGCCGGTCTTCGTCGGCGGCGCGGCCCAGGTGGGCCTCTCCGTTCTCCTGGCCGGCGGCCTGGCCTGGCTCCTCGGCCTTGCCCCCAACCGGGCGCTCTTCGTCGGCTTCCTGGTCTCCCTGTCGAGCACGGCCATCGTCCTGAAGCTCCTCCAGGAGCGGGCCGAGATCGAGGCGCCCCACGGCCGCATCGCCCTTTCCGTGCTGATCTTCCAGGACATAGTGGCCGTGCCCATGATGCTGCTCATCCCCTTCCTGGCCGGCACCGGCGGGGCCGGGGGGGGCCTGGCCCTGCTGCTCATCGGCGGCAAGGCCGTGGCCGTGGTCGGGGCGGTCTTCGTCCTCAGCCGCAAGATCGTGCCCTTCATTCTCGGCCGGGTGGTGCGCACCAAGAGCCGCGAGCTCTTCCTCCTGTCCACCCTGGCCATCTGCCTGGCGGTGGGCTACCTGACCTCGCTGGCCGGCCTGTCCATCGCCCTGGGCGCTTTCCTGGCCGGCCTGGTCATCGCCGATTCCGAATACAGCCTGGCGGCGCTGGAGGGCATCCTGCCCTTTCGCGACGTCTTCACCTCGGTCTTCTTCGTCTCCATCGGCATGCTCCTCGATGCCGGCTATTTCCTGGCCCACCTGCCGCTGGTGGCCGGCCTGGCCCTGGCGGTCATGGCCGGCAAGTGCCTGCTGGCCGGGAGCGCGGCCGGGATGCTCGGCTACCCTCTGCGCATCGACGTGCTTTCCGGGCTCGCGCTCTGCCAGGTCGGCGAGTTCTCCTTCATCCTGGCCAGCGCCGGGCTTACCGCCGGGCTCATCGGCGCGAGCGGCTACCAGCTCTTCCTGGCCGCGAGCATCCTGAGCATGGCGCTGACCCCCTTCGTCATCCGCGGCGCGCCGGCCATCGCCGACCGGGTCTGCCGGCTGACCGGCAGGGGCGGCCGCCAGCCGAAGGACGTCGGCGGCGCGGCCTGCGCCGACAGCCCGGCCTGCAAGGGCCTGTGCGACCACCTGATCATCATCGGCTTCGGCGTGGGCGGCCGGCACCTGGCCCGGGCGGCCAAGCGCGCGGGCATCCGCTATGCGGTCCTGGAGATGAACCCGGACACGGTCCGGCGCGAGGCCGAGGCCGGCGAGCCCATCGTCTACGGCGATGCCACGGCCCAGGCCGTGCTCGAGCACCTGCACGTGACCGAGGCCCGGGTCATGGTCGTGGCCATCTCCGACCCCTCGGCCACCCGGCGCATCACCGAGGCCGCGCGCAAGCTGGCCCCGAGCCTGCACCTGGTGGTGCGCACCAGGTTCTTAAGCGAGCTCGGCCCGCTCCTGGCTCTGGGCGCGAGCGAGGTCGTGCCCGAGGAGTTCGAGACCTCCATCGAGATCTTCACCCGGGTGCTGAACAGCTACCTCGTGCCCCGGGGCGAGATCGAACGCTTCGCCGCCGAGATCCGGGCCGAGGGCTATGACATCCTCCGGCCGCGCGACGAGACCGGCCAGGTCCTTGACGCCCTGAAGCGCAACCTCGGCGATCACGAGGTGGCCGGGCTGTCCCTGGCCGCGGGTGCGCCGCTGGACGGGAAAAGCCTGCTGGAGACCGCCCTGCGCAAGGCCCACGGCCTATCCGTGGTGGCCGTGGTCCGGGACGGCGAGGTACTGCCCAACCCGGACGCCGGCTTCCGCCTGGCTGCCGGGGACGTGGTCTACGTCTTCGGCTCGCGCGAATGCGTCGCGGCGGGGCTCACGCTCTTCACGGCTCCGGCGACAGCCTCCTGACCGCGGCCTCCAAGCCCGAGACGATGCGCTCGGCCCGGGTCGCTCCCGTGCCGGCGGCCTCGAGCTCGGCCACCGTGAGCGCCCGGCCGAAGACCACCCGGATGCGGCCCGGCCGGGGCAGGCGCCGGTTCACCGGCCAGGCGGCGTACGTGCCGCCGATGGCCACAGGCACCACCGGGCAGGACTGCTTGGCCAGGATGAAGCCGAGCCCGGGCCTGAAGGGCAGGAGCGAGCCGTCGGGGCTGCGCTGGCCCTCGGGAAACCAGACCAGGCTCCGGTTTGAGGCCAGCAGGGCCTCGCCGTAAGCCAGGCTCTCGGCTGCGCCCCGGGTCGGGTCGATGGGCACGGCCTGGGCCAGGCGGCTGAAGAGGCGGGTCACGGGGTTGACGAAGGCCGCCCCGGTCCAGCCGGCCACGGCCATGGTTCGCAGACGCGTGAAACCCAGGGCCAGGATGACCGCGAAGGGGTCGAGATAGCTTGCGTGGTTGGGGGCCACGACCGCGGGGTCGGCCGCGGGCACGTTCTCCCTGCCCTCGACCTGCAGCCGGTAGAGGGCGTGAAACATGATCCAGACCAGGCCGTAGGCCAGAGCCGCGAGCACGGTCTCGAAGGGCCGCAAGGGGGCGAGCCAGCGCCGGCGCTCGGGGGACAGGCGCAGCACCGGGTCCGAGGGCGGCGCCGCGGCTCCTGGGCCGGCCGCGGACCGTTCGGCCGCGAGCTTCAGCACGTCGCGCACCGTCTCCAGGCGGGCGATGTCCTCGCCCGTGAGTTCCAGGCCGGCGCGCTCGTGCAGCGCGAGGCCCAAGGTCATCCACTCCAGCGAATCGGCGTTCAGGTCGAGCTGGAAGCTCGCGCCGGGTGTGAGCGGCGCGCCGGCGAAGTGCTCGGCCAGGATGTTCCAGGCGGCGAGCGCCGCGGGCTCGCCGAGCAGGGCCTGGTCCTCGGGCGCCATGTCGGCGATGGCCTGGGGGCCGGCCCCGGCCGCGGGCCGGGCGCCCGCTGCGGCCGCCTTGTAGCGCTCCGGGAGCAGGTGGCGCCGGAGCTTTCCCAGCCGGGTGCGCTCCAGGGGTTCGGCGGAGAGGACGAAGTCCGCCGGCCGGGCATAGGAGGGCAGGAGTTTCGCCTGCTGGCTTAGGGCCTGGGCCACGGCCTCGCGCAGGTCGGTCAGCCCCTTGGCCCGTATCTCGGCCGTCTCGGGCACGATGAGCGCCCGGATGCGGCCCTCGCGCATGAGGACCGCGGCCTCGCGCACGAAGGGATGCCCGGCCAGCGCGTCCTCGACCTCCTCGGGCTGGACCTTCTCTCCGCCCTCGGTGACGATCAGCGTCGAGGCCCGGCCGAGCACGTGCAGCCGGCCGCCCGTGTCCAGGAAGCCGAGGTCCCCGGTCCTGAACCAGCCGTCGGCGGTGAAGGCTTCGCGGGTCTTGTCCGGCAGGTTGCGGTAGCCGGCGAAGACGCCCGGGCCGCGGGCCTGGATCTCGCCCTGGGTCGGGCCTTCGTTGGCAGCGCCGCCGGGCAGCCCGGCCGGATCGATGCGCAGGGAAACGCCGGGAAAGGCCGTGCCCACGGTGTCGAGCGCACGGTCGCCGGGCAGCTTGGCGGCGAGCAGCGGCGAGGTCTCGGTCAGGCCGTAGCCGATGGCCAGAGGCCAGCCCAGGGCCTCCAGCCGCCAGGCGAGCTCGGGGTCCAGCGGCGCGCCGCCGCAGGCCAGCATCCGGATGTTCGGCCCGAAGCGTGCGTGCAGCCCGGCGAAGAGCTTGCGGCCCAGGCGCAGGCCCAGGCGCCGGTAGGCCGACGCGCTCGCGGCCAGGAGCAGGGCGAAAAGTCCGGCGGCCAGCCGGCCCCTGGCCCGGATGCGGGCTTCGATGCCTTCGTAGAGCGCCCGGTAGAGCCGGGGTACGCCGATGATCGCGCCGACCGCGCCTTCGCCGAGCGCCCGGACGAGCTCCGGCCCGGTCAGGGCGTAGGGCAGGACCAGCGGCACGCCGAGAGCCAGCGGCGAGAGCATGCCGATGACCAGGGGATAGACGTGGTGCAAGGGCAGCGGCAGGAGCACCCGGTCGCCGGGGCCGAGGAGCCCGGTCGCGCGCACGGCGTCGATCTGGAAGGACAGGTTGGCCTGGGAGAGCGGCACGCCCTTGGGCGCGCCGGTGGTGCCCGATGTGTAGAACAGGGCCGCCGGGTCGTCCGGCCCGAGACGGGGCAGGTCGGCCGGCCCGTCGGCAAAGAGCTTTCGCCAGGACTCCGGCGCCTCGCCCGGGGCGTCGAGCACCGCCAGGCGGAAGGCGTGGCCGGGCAGGATCCGGGTCAGGCGCGCGGCATGCTCGGCCGTGGTGAAGACGAAAAGCGGCCCGCTGTCGGCGAGCACGGACTTGAGCGAGGCCGCGGCGAGCTGGGTGTCCAGGGGCACGAGCACGCCGCCGGCGGCGAGGATTGCCAGGCCGGCCACGATCCACTCCGGCCGGGTCTCGGCCAGGACCGCGGCCCGCTCACCGGGCGCGAGCCCGGCGGCCGCGAGGCCCGCGGCCAGGCGCGTCACCTCCGCGCCCAGGGCGTCGAAGGTGGTCTCCTCTCGGCCGTCCGCGGTCAGGGCCACGATGGCCGCTCCGGCCCGGGCGCCGAGCCCGAGGGCCATCTCCTGCACGGTGCGCGTCTGTGCCATGCCCCGCTCCTTTTCGCCGTCTGTCCCGTTCCTAGCAGCGCGGGCGGTGAAATGTACAGTGGCGGAAGCATTTTCCCCCGCCCGGCGCCTTCCACTCGTCACGCGGATAGGCTATCCTCCCCGGAACTCGAAAGCCGACTCCCGGAGGTTGCCCCATGTCCCGGATCGAATCCATTCTGGCCGGCGAGGCCCAAAGCCTGCTGACTCACGTCTGCACGACCATCCCCAAGGAGCATCTCCACCTGCCCGGACCGGACTTCGTGGACCGGGTCTTCGCGCCCTCCGACCGCAGCCCGGCCTGCCTGCGTAACCTCCAGGCGCTCTTTTCCCACGGCCGTCTGAGCGGCACGGGCTACCTCTCCATCCTGCCCGTGGACCAGGGCGTGGAGCACTCCGCCGGGGCCTCGTTCGCCAGGAACCCCGTCTACTTCGACCCCGAGGGCATCGTGGCCCTGGCCATGGAGGGAGGCTGCAGCGCCGTGGCCTCGACCTTGGGCGTGCTTGGCTCCCTGGCCCGGAAATACGCCCACAAGATCCCTTTCATCCTGAAGCTCAACCACAACGAGCTGCTGACCTACCCCGAGAAGCACGACCAGGTCATGTTCGCCACTGTCAAGCAGGCCTTCGATATGGGCGCGGTGGCCGTGGGCGCCACGGTCTACTTCGGCGCCGAGGAATCGAGCCGCCAGCTCCTGGAGGTCAGCCGGGCCTTTGCCGCCGCCCACGAGCTGGGCCTTGCGACCATCCTCTGGGCCTATTTGCGCAACTCGGCCTTCAAGAAGGGCGGCGAGGACTACCACCTGGCCGCGGACCTGACCGGCCAGGCCAACCACCTGGCCGCCACCGTGGAGGCGGACATCGTCAAGCAGAAGATGGCCGTGACCAACGGCGGATACCCGGCCCTGGCCTACGGCGAGACCGACGAGCGGGTCTACTCCGAGCTGACCACGCCCCACGCCATCGACCTCGTGCGCTACCAGGTGGCCTGCTGCTACCTGGGCCGGGCCGGGCTCATCAACTCCGGCGGGGCCTCGGGCGAGAACGACCTGGCCGAGGCAGTGCGCACCGCGGTCATCAACAAGCGCGCCGGCGGCATGGGCCTCATCTCGGGCCGCAAGGCCTTCCAGAAGCCTGTGGCCGAGGGTGTCAAGCTCCTGAACGCCATCCAGGACGTCTACCTCGATCCGGCGGTGACCATCGCGTAAAGCCCGCGCATGCCAGGTCACGAACTCCTCTTCGCCTTCGGGCTGACCTTGTTTGCCGGCCTGGCTACCGGTGTCGGCAGCGCGCTGGCCTTCTTCACCCGCCGGACCAACACGCGTCTGCTCTGCCTGGCCCTGGGCTTCTCGGCCGGGGTCATGCTCTACGTCTCCTTCGTCGAGATCCTGGCCAAGGCCCGGACGTCCCTGGTCGCCCTCTGGGGGCCGGCCGGCGGCACCTGGGGCGCGACCCTCGGCTTTTTCGGCGGCATCATGCTGGCCGCGGGCATCGAC
Organism: Desulfovibrio sp. UBA6079; assembly: GCA_002428705.1. GTDB lineage: Bacteria > Desulfobacterota > Desulfovibrionia > Desulfovibrionales > Desulfovibrionaceae > UBA6079. The sequence continues at coordinate 115,695 of DIXN01000063.1, read as the reverse complement.
TACCTGGTGCCCAGCAGCGAGAACCCCCACGAGGTCCGCGGAGTCGAGGCCATGACCGGCTCCACCGCCGGCCAGCAGATCGACGGCGGGCTCTACCGCATGGGCCTGTTCGCCGCCCTGGCCATCGCCATCCACAACTTCCCCGAGGGCCTGGCGACCTTCACCGCGGCACTCGAGGACCCGGTGCTCGGCCTGTCCATCGCCGTGGCCATCGCCATCCACAACATCCCCGAGGGCATCGCCGTGTCCGTGCCGCTCTATTACGCCACGGGCAATCGCAAGAAGGCCTTCGCCTACTCCTTCCTTTCCGGGCTGGCCGAGCCGGCCGGAGCGCTCATCGGCTATCTGCTCATCCTGCGCTGGGCCGGACCGGCGTTTTTCGGCATCATCTTCGCCCTGGTCGCCGGGATCATGGTCTTCATCTCGCTCGACGAGCTGCTGCCCGCGGCCGAGGCCTACGGCGAGCACCACCTGGCGGCCTACGGCCTGATCGGCGGCATGGCGGTCATGGCCCTCAGCCTGCTTCTGTTCCTGGCCTGATCGGGTCTTGACCCGGACCTCTTCACAAACTCCGCTTCCTGTAGTACATATCAATCAAGCGCATAACATCCGTATCCGCCGGCTCGGCGGGCGGGCGGGCGCATCAGGACGTCAGCCGCCTTGCGACAGGAGGGGTTTATGGGCAGCGTGACCAAGATCCTGCATGATATCGTGGTCGGGCGCCGGGGACTGGCCAAGAAGGTCTCCAAGTCCCTGGGCAAGCCCTATCCCACGCTCCTGCGAGAGCTCAATCCCTGGGACAAGGGGGCCAAGGTCGGCGTGGACGACCTGGTCGACATCATGCGCGCGGCCGAGGACGTGACCCCGCTCAAGATCATGGCCGAGTCCCTGGGCTACCGCATCGAGCCCAAGTAGGGCCGCCGTCCGGCTTCCAGCCTGGGCGGCCAGGGCCGTTCCATCGGCTTTCGGCCGAGGAATTCCTGCGTCTTATCTTTTTTTCCGATTTGTCATTGTCCGGCCGGACCGGGTAGGGTCGCCAATGCACCGACCCGCGCATGTGCTGCGGGCAGCGCCTGCCGAACCACCGCAAGCAAGCCCGGGAGCATCATGCACCCAACTTCCGGCCGGATTCCACTCGTCCTGTCCCTGCTCGCCGCCCTGGCCGTCCCGCCCGCGGCCGCGGACCGCTGGTCCGGGAACAAGGCCCGGGTCTACGAGCTGTACGCGGACTACAAGGCTAAGGACTTTCCCCAGGCCCTGGACATCTCCGCCCGGACCCTGATGAACCTTATGGACAGCCTCGAGGTGGTCCTGGTGGACGTGCGCGAGCCCGGAGAAAGGGCCGTGTCCATGCTGCCCGGGGCCATCACCGAGGAGACGTACCTGGCCGATCCCGGGCGCTACGACGGAGCCCTGGTGGTCAGCTACTGCACCATCGGCTACCGCAGCGGCGTCCTGGCCGTGCGCATGGCGGGAGAGGGCCGGCGCATGGTGAACATCAAGGCCGGGCTCCTGGGCTGGGTCCACGAGGGCGGTGCGGTCCACGACCCTTCCGGCCGGGAGACGAAACGCATCCACGTCTACGGCCGGACCTGGAACCTGCCGCCGGCCGGCTTCACGGCCGTCTGGTAGCGCTCACTTCCCGGCCAGGGCCTCGCGCACCAGGGCCTCGATCTCGGCCTTGGACTGCTTGCCGGCAACCCGCTTGACGATCTCACCGTCCCGGAAGACGAGGGTCATGGGGATGGGATGGAAGGCGAAGGCCTCGATGGCCGGTTCGCCCAGCCAGTAGACCGGGAAGGGCACGCCGTACCGGTCGACGATCGATTGAATGGCCTTGGGCCCGTCGAAGTCGAGGCTGGCGCCGTAGAGCGTGAGCCCCTTGTCCTTGTAGGCCGCGTAGACCGCGATCAGGTCCGGCAGCTCCGCCCGGCAGGGACCGCACCAGGCGGCCATGGCCACGACCACGGCGGTCGTGCCGGGTGTGCCGGCCAGGGCCTTGAACTCGTCCAGGCTCATGGCCTTGACCGTGTTGCGGGCGGCCGCCGGGGCGCAGAGCAGCAGGCTCGCGGCCAGCAGGAGGCCGGCTGCGGCTGCCGCGGCAAAGGTGCGTCGGGTCATGGCGGGTCCTTGGCTCGGGCTTTCACGTCTTACCCCGTCCATTATACCGCGGACGGCGTGGCGTCCACGGCCAAGACGGCGGTTTTCGCCGGACGGCCGGTGCGCTTGACGCGGTTCCCGGGTGTGCTACCGTCAATTGTCTCCAGAAACCTCTCTCCAGGTGAGAATCGGTGCACATGGCCTGCCTGTTCAGGACGTTGGGGCTCGCCTGTCTCCTTGCCGCCGCGGCGCTTCTGGTCGCGGGCTGCGAGGGCGGCGACACGCCCGGCATGCCCGACCTGCCCGCCTCGGGGGTGACCGACACCGAGGTGCGCATCGGCTCCTCGCTGGCCCTCTCGGGTCACGCCAAGTACCTCGGCATCCAGACCCTGCGCGGCGCGCTGTCCTACATCGACCGCGTCAACGCCCAGGGCGGCGTCCACGGCCGCCGGATCAAGGTCGTGGCCTACGACGACGCCTACGACCCGCCCGAATGCGTGGTCAACACCCAGCGCCTCATCGTCCAGGACCAGGTCTTCGCCCTGTTCTGCTACGTGGGCACGCCGACCACGGTCAAGATCCTGCCCCTGGTCGAGCAGGCCCGCATCCCGCTCATCGGCATGTTCACCGGCGCCAACGCCCTGCGCGTGCCCTTCAACCGCTACCTGATCAACGTCCGGGCCTCCTACTACCAGGAGACCGAGGCCATGGTGAAGCACCTGGTCGAGGACCTGGACCTGAAGAGGATCGCCGTCTTCTACCAGTACGACGCCTTCGGCTTCGACGGCCTGACCGGCACGGAGCTGGCCCTCAAGCGCTACGGCCTGGCCCCGGTGGCCCGGGGCACCTACGTGCGCGGCACCATGAACATCGAGGAGGGGCTGCACAAGATCGTGGATTCGGGCGCGCAGGCCGTGGTCATCATCGGCACCTACGACCCCTGCGCCAAGTTCATCATGGAGGCCCGGGCCAAGGGCTTCGACCCGCTTTTCTACACCATCTCCTTTGTCGGCGCCGAGGAATTGGCCCGGCGCCTGTCCGGCGAACGGGGCGAGGTCCTGGTCATGTCCCAGGTGGTGCCGCCGCCCAATACCCTGGCGCCGGTCCCGAGCCTGGCGGACCAGGCCGACTACATCGAGCTGCTGAAAAAGCGCTACCCGGACGACGAGCCCAACTTCATCGGGCTGGAGGGCTTCTTCAACGCCAAGGTCCTGGTCGAGGGCCTGCGCCGGGCCGGTCCCAACCTGACCCGCGAAGGCTTCATCACGGCCATCGACTCCATCGACGATTTCTCCCTGGCCGAGTCCCTGAACGTCTCCTTCAGCCCGACAGACCACCAGGGCCTGGACAAGGTCTACTTCACCCGCCTCTCCGACGGCCGCTTCAGCCTCATCACCGACTGGCAGGCCATTCGCCTCGAGCTTCAGGCCAAGCAGCAGGCCGCGGGCAAGGGGCGCGGGCAATGAAGGTTTTCCGCAACGTCAGCCTGCGCAACAAGATCTTCTTCACCTCCCTGGCCGTGGTCCTGCTGATCAGCGTGACCATCGCCTTCCTGGCCCGCTGGATCCTGGTCTCCAGCCTGACCTCGGAGCTGGAGCACCGCGGCACGGCCATCGCCCAGTCCATCGCCGAGCAGGCCAGGGGCTACATCCTGGACAAGGACACTGCGCGCCTGGTGACGCTTCTTTTCGACACGGCCTTCCTCGGCGAGAGAAAGGACCTGGTGGCCTACATCTACGTTGCCGGCACCGACGGCGAGGTCCTGGCCCACACCTACACCCGGCCCTTCCCCGAGGGCCTGGCCGCGGCCAACGTTATCGGCCAGGGCGAGAAGCAGGCCATCCGGCCGCTTCTGGTCCTCGGCCAGCCGGCCTACGACATCGCCGTGCCCGTGACCGAGGGCATCTACCAGATCGGCGCGGTCCACGTGGGCCTGAACAAGCGCCACATCGACAACCTGGTGGGCAAGCTGCGCATCACCTTCCTCGGCTTCATCTCGCTCATCATCGTCATCATCTTCATCATCTCGCTTCGGCTGGCCAACTACGTCACCCTGCCCATCCGGAGGTTGACGCGCATGTCCGACGAGCTTTCCCGGGGCAATTTCGAGATCACCATGGAGCTCGACGACAAGCTGAAAGACTGGGCGCCCCAGCGCTGCCCGGCCTACCAGAACACCGATCTGCCCTGTTGGCACTTCGACCAGACCCTGGACCAGGAGAACCACCAGGGCCGCTCGGCCGAGAACCTGCGCACCTGCCGGGAGTGCATGTTCTACCAGAAGCACGAAGGCGACGAGGTCAAGCAACTGGCCGACTCGTTTCGCAACATGGTCTGGTCCATCAAGCTCTACCGCCGCCGCCTGCAGGAGTCCGAGGAGAAGTACCGTTCGCTCTTCGATTCCGGCCCCGACCCCATCCTGGTGGTCGATTATCCCTCCCTCAAGATCCTCGACGCCAACCCCCGGGCCGAGGAGCTCTACGGCTACGACAAGGACGAGCTTTTGGGCCAGTCCTTCAGGAACCTGGACCCGGACTACGAGAACCAGTGCAAGACCCGCTTCCAGGAGTCCGGCGACGTGGGCGCCTGCGTCTACTGCACCAAGGTCCTGCACTACAAGAAGGGCAAGGAGCCCTTCTACGTCAACCTCCACGCCTGCCCCATCACCTACAAGGGCTACCAGTCGCTGATCATCGCCACCGCCGACATCACCGAGATGATCGAGAAGGACGCCCAGCTCATCCAGGCCAGCAAGATGAAGACCCTCGGCGAGATGAGCGCCGGCATCGCCCACGAGATCAACCAGCCGCTGAACGCCATCAAGATGGGCTCGGACTTTTTGTCCATGGTCGCCCAGGAGGACGGCGCCGTGCCCACCGAGCACCTGCGCCAGGTGTCCGAGGAGATAAGCGCCCAGGTCGATCGGGCCACGGAGATCATAAACACACTCCGGGCCTTCGGCCGCAAGGCCGACCTGATCAAGGAGCGCCTCGACGTGAACACCTCCATCCGCGGGGTCATGAACATCGTCGGCCAGCAGCTGAAACTCCAGAACATCGACGTACGCCTGGACCTGACCCCGCGCCTGCCGGCCATCTCGGCCCACGACAACCGCCTGCAGCAGGTCCTCTTCAACCTGGTGACCAACGCCCGCGACGCCATCGCCGGCCGGACCTCCCCGTCCGAAGGCGGCGAGCATATCGACATCCGCAGCTACGCCGAGGACGGTCAGGTGGCCATCGAGGTCGGGGATTCCGGGGCCGGCATCCCCGAGGCCGAGCGGGACAAGATCTTCGAGCCCTTCTTCACCACCAAGGAGACCGGCCAGGGCATGGGCCTCGGCCTGTCCATCTCCTACGGCATCGTCAAGGACTATCACGGCGACATCCGCATCCAGAGCCTGCCGGGAAAGGGCACGACCTTCAAGCTGACCTTCCCGGCCCTTGCCGTTTGAGCCTGTTCCAACGGAGGAAACCGTTCCATGTCGAAAATCCTGGTCATCGACGACGAGAAGCCCACCCTGTCCATGTTCCGGCTGTTCCTGAAGGTCTACGGCTTCACCGTGCTCACCGCCGAAACCGGCGAGGAGGGCCTCGAGGTCTTTGCCGCCGAGCGCCCGCCCATCGTGCTCACCGACATCAAGATGCCGGGCATGGACGGCATCGAGGTCCTGAAACGGGTGAAGGAGATCGATCCGGTGACCGAGGTCATCGTCATCACCGGCCACGGCGACATGGACCTGGCCATCAAGGCCCTGAACCTCGACGCCACGGATTTCATCAACAAGCCCATCCAGCGCCAGGAGCTGGAGGCCGCGCTCAAGCGGGCCAAGGAGCGCATCCAGCTGGCCCGGCACAAGAGCGACGAGATCGCCGTGCGCCGGCAAGGCGAGGCCGGCCTGATCGACATCCAGGGCAACGTCTCCTCGCGCTCCGAGCCCTTCCTGGCCGAGGCCTTCCAGAAGGCCGGCCGGGAGGTCAAGGGGCTGGTCCTGGTCTTCAACGAGAACGCCAGCATCAACGGCGCCGGCATCGCGCTCCTCACCCAGCTCCTGCTCGACTGCCAGAAGCGCGGGCTGGCCGTGGGCATCACCGGACTGTCCGAGAACTTCCGCAAGGTCTTCGAGATCGTGGGCGTGAACAAGCTCGCCCGGCTCTACGACTCCGAGGCCGAGGCCCTGGCCGGCATCGGCGCCCGGAACTGAGGGGGATGAACATGCACTTGCGAGCCGTCACCGCCCTGGTCTTTCTCCTTTGCCCGCTCGGCGCCTTGCCGGCCGCCGCGGAGGAGCTGCCCAAACCGGGCGACACCCTGGCGCCCCTGGTTCTGACCGCGCCGGCCGACAAGGCGGAGCAGGGTTATCTGGGCCTGGCCGGCGGCACGCCCTTCGGCCTGAAGGACCTGGGCGCGCCCTTCGTGCTGCTCGAGGTCATCGGCGTCTACTGCCCGCAGTGCCACCAGCAGGCGCCCAAGTTCGGCCAGCTCTTCAAGCGCCTCAAGCGCTCGGGCCTGGACAAGCGCATCAGGATGCTGGCCGTGGCCGCCGGCGGCACGCCCATGGAGGTGGCCTACCTGAAGGAGCAGGGGGCCTATCCCTTCCCGGTGGTTCCGGACGAGGGCTATGTCGTGCACAAGCTTCTGGCCGAGCCCAAGACGCCGTTCACCATGATCGTGTCCCGGGAGGGCGAGGTTCGCTTCGCCCACCTGGGGGTCATCGAGGACGTGGACGGTTTCTTCGCCGAGATCAAGCGCCTGGTGGAATGATGCTTTCGCCGGACGATCCGCGCCGAGAGGAGGAGGCCGGCGGCGCCGAACCGGAGCGCAGCCTGGCCCTCAAGCTCTTCCATCTGCAGATCCTCTACGAGCTCGGCCAGGAGCTGGCCAAGGCCGAGGAGCCGGCCGAGCTCCTGGACATCTTCCTGCCCATCGCCATGGGCTCGCTGGGGGTGACCTCGGCCTACGTGGCCCTGTGCGGCGTCGGCCAGACCGACTGCCAGGTGGCCGAGCGGGGGCTCGGCCAAGGCGCCGCGGCCAGTCTCGCCGAGCACGCCGGGGAGCTGGTGGCCAAGTTCTTCCCCGAGGCCGACGCCGCCCTGGCCGACCCTGCCAAGCCCGGCGTCCTGGCCGGCAAGCACCTCGAGCGCGACCCCCTGCTTCCCTCGGGCACGCGGGCCATCGTCACCCTGCCCGGCCGAGACGGCCTGGCCGGATTTCTCGGCCTGGGGGCCAAGCTCTCTGGCGAACCGTTCCTCCCGGCCGAGATCGAGCTCCTCCAGGGCCTGGCCCGCAGCCTGGGCCTGGCCCTGGCCCGGGCCAGCGCGGCCAGGACCATCCTGCGCCTGAACGACAGCCTGACGGCCCAGAACCGCCGCCTGGAGCGCACCCTGGAGAAGATGGAGCGAGCCCGGGAGGAGCTGAACCTGCGCGCCTTCCAGCTGAAAACCCTGTACGACGCCTCGAGCGAGCTGGCCGGGGTGCTCGACTCCGACACGCTGCTCGAGACCTTCCTGCTCATGATCCTCGGCGCCTTCTCCGTCGGCGGGGGCTACGTCATCCTCCTCGACGACGCCCGGAGTGCCCCGCAGATCGCCCTGCGCCATGCCGGGGACGAGGCGGACTGCTTCGACCGCCTGCTCGCTCCCGAGGTCCGCCAGCAGCTGCTCAAGCTGTTCGTGGCCCAGAAGGACCGGCTGCCCCAGACCATGGAGTCGCTCCTGCTGACCGACGAGGCCGGGCTCACCGACCTGCCGCTGCCGACCTCGGCGGCGGTGATCTTCGCCCTGGACGAGTCCACCCGCGGGATCGTGGGCCTGTTCGACCGCCTGGCCGGCGGGCCGTACACCAAGGACGAGCAGCGGCTGATGACCTCGCTCATGGCCAACTTCTTGGTCTGCCTGGACAACGCCCGGCGCTTCGAGACCATCGCCGGGCTGAACGCGGACCTCAACCGGCGCAACGTGGAGCTCAAGCGCACTCTGGACGAGCTGACCTCGGCCAAGGTCGAGATCGGCCGCCTGAAGGTGGCCAGGGAGCGCATCCTCGCCGCCGTGCGCGGCGGCTTTGCCCGCCTGGAGCGGGTCTCGCCGCTGGAGATCGCCGCCATCGTGCTGGTTGCCGCCATGCTCGGCCTGCTCTTCAACCTGACCAACCCGGCCGGCATCGAGCTCGTGCCCCAGGTGCTTTTTTCGCCGCCGCCGCCGGCCGTGTCCATCGCCGAGGCCGAACGGGCCGTGGCCGGGGGGGCGGCGGTAATCGTCGATGCCCGTCCGACCGAGTTCTACCGCCAGGAGCACATCGCCGGAGCCGAGAGCCTGCCCCTGCCCCTGTTCGACTTCGTCTACGCCATGAAGCTCGCAACCCTGCCGGCCGGGACGCGGTTCATCGTCTACGGCCGGACGTTCAGCCGCCACTGGGACCGGGAGGTGGCCGCCCGGCTGGCCCAGATGGGCGTGAGCGAGATCTCGGTCCTGGAGGGGGGGCTTGCGGACTGGAAGGCCCGAGGGCTGGCCACGGCGGAGGGCGGCTGATGGAAACGCTCGCGCGCTGGCTGAAAAGCCCGCTCCTGGCGCTCGCCTTGCGCCTGTACCTCGGCGGCCTGTTCATCTACGCCAGCATGTACAAGATCAACTACGCCGCCGAGTTCGCCGCGACCATCGCCTCCTACCAACTGGTGCCTTTCGTCCTGGTCAACGTGACGGCCGTGGTCGTGCCCTGGATCGAACTGGCCTGCGGGCTCATGCTCGTGGCCGGCCTGCGCCTGCGCTCGGCGCTCACGGTCGTGGCCGGGCTGCTGGCCGTGTTCACCGTGGCCATCGTGGTCAACCTCGTCCGGGGCGCGCCCATCTCCTGCGGCTGCTTCCACACCGTGGAGGACCCCATCAGTTGGTGGTCCGTGGCCCGGGATCTGTCCTGGCTGGCCATGGCCGGCCATGTCTATCTCTTCGACCGCTACCTGCACCTGGACCGCATGGTCTTGAAACCCCTGAAGGACATCGAGGCATGAGACGGCACTCGCGCGTGATGCTCTGCGGCCTGGCCCTCATGGTCCTTCTTGCCGCGGCCTGCGGCAGGGAGTCGGCCGGACTTCTCGGCTCCTGGTCGGCCGCCGCGCCGGACGGCTCCACGGTCATCCTGGAGCTGGCCGAGGGCGGACGGGGAACGTGGACGGCCGCCGACGAGGCGGTGGAGGTGCGCTGGAGCACGACCGGCGGACAGCTCGTCCTGCACACCAAGGCCGGGGGCGTGCTCACCGGCCGCCCCCTGGACGCCGGCTGGCGCTTCGAGGTCCCGGGCATCGGCGTGCTGGTCTTCAGGCGGCCATAGGCAGATCAGGAAGCCGCGAAAGGAAAGAGACGGCCACGAGGGAAGCTTCTGGGCGGGCCGGTGGGGTGATCCCACCCGCGGCGCGGCCGTTGCCTTGGAGAAGGCGGCCTATCCCTGCGGCCGGGGATATCCGTTCATTGCCCCCCATCCCCTCCGGCATCTTGCCCTTCATGGCGTCTTCTCTTGTGTCTTTCCGGCATGAAAAAGGGCCGGGAAGTCGTCTTCCCGGCCTGATCATGGAGGTGCGCTGCCCCGACGGACATGCGGTGAATCGGGTCGCGCGGAGCGCGGCCAGGCCCCGGCGAGGGCCTGGCCGCGCGGGTTTCTAGCTTTGCCTGAAGGGCCGGGTCAGCATCGCCAGCATGGCTTTGCGGGTCATGGGGGCGACGTTCGGGCCGGCGTCGGCCATCAGGAACTCGTAGTAGTCCGCGGGCGGGTAGGCGCAGAGCACCACCACGCGCACGTCGTCCACGTTGGCCATCTCCGCCTTGGGGAAGCGCTTCTTGGCCGCTTCCAGGCTCTTCTCGGCCAGGGCCAGCATGTCGTCGCGCTCGCCGAAGTTCATGGCTCCGGTCGGGCAGGACTGGACGCAGGCGGGTTTGAGTCCGTTGTGCACCCGGTCCAGGCACATGTCGCATTTGCCCCAGATGCCCGACACCGAGTCCTTTCTGGGGATGTTGAACGGGCAGAGCTCGGTCGGCTCAAGATCCTTGAGGGCCTTGGTGAACTCGGTGTAGATCACCGCGCCGGTCAGCTCGTCGCGGATGATCGCCCGCTCGTCGTAGCCGTCGGCCACGGCCTTGCAGGGCGGCTCGACGCAGTGCCGGCACTGCTCGGGGAAGAACAGCCAGCGCAGGCCCCCGCCCTTGTCCTCGATCTCCTTGAAGCGCACGAGCTTGTAGGTCGTGAACGACAGGTCCTGGGGATTCTGGTGCGTGCCGAGCTGCTTGGTCGCCTCGGCCGGGAGCTTGTGCCACTGCTTGCAGGCCACCTGGCAGCCGCGGCAGGCGGTACACTTGGTCAGGTCGATGAAGAAGGTCTTTCCGGACATGGTTCACGGCCCTCCTTAGGCTTTCGTCACGTTGACCATGAAGGCCTTGGTTTCAGGAATGCCCGTGTTCGGGTCGCCCACCGCCGGAGTCAGGATGTTGGCCGAGTCGCCGCCATCCTTGGGGAAAGACCAGCCGTAGTGCCAGGGCAAGCCGACCTGGTGGACGAGCTGGCCCATGACGGTGAAGGGCTTGATGCGCGGGGTGACGATGGCCATGGCCCAGATCTTGCCGCGCTGGGATTCCACGATGACCTTGTCGCCGTTGCCTATGCCGCGGACCTTGGCCAGGTCGGGGCTCAGCTCGCAGAAGATCTGCGGCTCGGCCTCGATCAGCCACGGGGTGTTGCGGGTCATGAGACCGGTCTGCCAGTGCTCGGTGACCCGGTAGGTGGTGCCGACGAAGGGGTAGCGCGGATCGCACACGGCCTTCTGTTCGGCGGCGAATTGCAGAGCCGTGGGGTTGTGCAGCCGCGAGGAGAAGGGGTGCTTGTCCACCGGGCACTCCAGCGGCTCGTAGTACTCGGGCAGCGGGCCGTCCACCCGGCCGGGGCCGAAGAGCTGGCCGAAGCCGTCCTTGGTCATGATGAACGGGTGCTTGGCACCGGGATCGCCGCCGCCGTCGACCACGTCGCCGACCCACTTGCCGCCCTCCCAGGCGATGACCGGCTTTTCCGGCGCGAAGGGCTTGCCGGTCTTGTCCACCGAGGCGCGGTTGTAGATGATCCGGCGGTTGACCGGCCAGGCCCAGGCCCAGTTCGGGTAGAGGCCGATCCTCTCCTGCATCTCGGTCTGGGTCTTGTCGCGCTTGGCGGCCTTGTTGCCGTCGGCGGTGTAGGAGCCGCAGTAGACCCAGTTGCCGGAGCAGGTCGAGCCGTCGGCCTGCAGGGCCGGGAAGGCGGCCACCTGATCGCCCTTCTTGTAGGTCTTGTCGCCGATGGTCACGTCTTTGGTGTAGAAGCCGTTGATCAGCTTGGCCACCTTGTGGGGGTCGAAGGCGTGATCGCTGGCGATGTCCCAGTTGAGCTTCAGGATCGGGTCGGGGTAGGCGCCGCCGTACTCCTTGTAGAGCCCGCGGATGGCATTCATGAGCTCGTAGATGATGTCGCCGTCGGGCTTGGTGTCGCCGAGCGGCTTCGGGCCGGCGTAGCGCCACTGCATGAGCCGGCCGGAGTTGGTGATGGAGCCCTCCTTCTCGATGGACACGGCGCAGGGCAGGAAGAAGACCTCGGTCTTGATCTGGGCCGGGTCCATGCCCGGACCCTTCCAGAACGAGCCGGTCTCGTTCTCGAAGATGTTGACGTTGACCATCCAGTCGAGCTTGGAGAGCGCCTCGCGGGTCTTCTCGGCGTTGGCGCCGCTGCAGGCCGGGTTCATGCCCCAGGCGAAAAAGCCCTTGAAGCTGCCTTTGAGCATCTCGTCGAAGAGCACCAGCCAGGAGTACTTGGCCGCCGAGCTCGATTCGAGCTTGGGCAGGAAGCTGTAGGCCGTGGCCGGCTCGTCGTCGAGCCACATGGATTTCAGCAGGCTGGCGAAGTACTTGGGCCTGTTCTGCCACCAGTTCACGCTCATCGGGTCCTTGGTGACCGGGGTGTTGGCCTTGTTGTACTCCTCGAGCGTCTGCCACTTGGCCTCGGGGGTGCCGATGTAGCCGGGCAGGATGTGGTAGAGCAGGCCCTGGTCCGTGGAGCCCTGGACGTTCGATTCGCCGCGCAGGGCGTTCACGCCGCCGCCGGCCACGCCCATGTTGCCGAGCAGCAGCTGCACCAGACACATGGCCCGGATGTTCTGCACGCCCACCGAGTGCTGGGTCCAGCCCATGGCGTACATGATCGTGCCGGCCTTGTCGGGCTTGCCCGTAGCCGCGTAGGCCTTGTAGAACTTGACCAGGTCCTCCTTGGGCGTGCCGGCGATCCTGGAGACGTTGTCCAGCGTGTAGCGGTCATAGTGCTGCTTCATGACCTGCATGACGCAGCGCGGATCCTTGAGGGTCAGGTCGCGCTTGGGCACGCCGTTCTCGTCCAGCTCGAAGGCCCACTTGGAGCGGTCGTAGCTGAGGGCCTTCTCGTCGAAGCCGGCGAACAGGCCGTCCTTGAAGGTGTAGTCCTTGCCGACGATGAAGGCGGCGTTGGTGTAGTTGAGGACGTAGTCCTTGAAATAGAGGTCGTTGTCCAGGATGTACTTGATCAGGCCGCCCAGCACCGCGATGTCCGAGCCCGAACGGATGCGGGTGAAGATGTCGCACTTGGTGGTGGTCCTGGTGAAGCGCGGGTCCACGTGGATGAGCGTGGCGCCGGCTTCCTTGGCCCGCATGACCCACTTGAAGGAGATGGGATGGTTTTCGGCAGGGTTGCTGCCCATCATGAGAATGCAATCACTGTTCTTCAGGTCGATCCAGTGATTGGTCATCGCGCCGCGTCCGAACGACTCTGCCAGAGCCGCAACAGTGGCGCTGTGTCAGATACGTGCCTGGTGTTCGATGAACACCAGGCCCAAGGCGCGCAGCATGGACTGGTAGATCCAGCACTCCTCGTTGTCCAGGGCCGCCGAGCCGACCGAGGCCAGGCCCATGGTGCGGTTGACGATCTGGCCCTTGGCGTTCTTGGTCTCGAAGGTCTGGTCCCGGACATCCTTCACGCGTTTGGCGATGGTCTCCAGCATCCATTCCCAGGACTTGGGCTCCCATTTGTCGCTGTAGGCCGCGCGGTACATCGGGGTCAGCACGCGCTTGTCGTTCTCGCCGAGCTGCCAGATGGAGGCGCCCTTGGCGCAGAGCGAGCCCTCGTTGATCGGATGGTCCGGGTCGCCCTCGACGTTGATGGCCCGGCCGGAGCCTTCCTTGGCGGTGTGGACCAGCAGCCCGCAGCCGACCGAGCAGTAGCAGCAGACCGAAGTGGTCTGCTTTGCCCAGGAGAGCTTCAGGAGCTGGGCGTGGGCAGTTGTCGGCTTCAGGTCGAAGCCGAGGCCGCCGAAGGCCGTGGCGGCTGCGGCCACGCCGGCGAGCTTGAGGAATTGGCGCCTTAAGACGTTCATCGTGCCTCCTCAACCGAGTTTGGAAGTTAGCGGCCGCGGATCTCCCTGCCGAGCAGGATCTGCAGGCCATAGCCGCTGGGCCGTGCAGGGACAGGGGGCCTCTGGTAGACGCGTGGGCGCTCGTCTGGCCGCAGGCTCCTGAGGCGGAGCCGGGCGGCCCGGTGCCGGACGGGAGCGAGGTCGAAGCCGAGCCCGGAGAAAGGCAGGCGACCTGGAGCTCCACGATCGGCAGGAGTGCCGTTCATGGGACAGACTCCCCTCCCGCCGGACGTAAGGCCGGCAGGATGTCTATGGGTTGACGGAAAACGGATGCTATGCGGCGATACGAGACCGAAAAACGGGCGGGTGCAAAAAAAAGTGGCTTACTCCGATTTTGGCACCAGGGAGCAGAGATGTCGCACGAGGATGGGAAAGATGTCCTCGGACTTGTGGTTGTAGCGGAACTCGAGTTCCTTCAGGTAGAGCGGGAAGCGCCGCGAGGTCACGCCGTTGAAGCGCTTCAGCCTCGGCCGGGCGAAGTTCCAGAAGCCGCCCTTCAGCGAGTCCACGTAGGGCTTGCGGCTGGACTTCTGGATCAGGCCGTAGGGCAGGTGGGCGTCGCCGCAGAAGATGAGCGCGTCGTAGCGCTGGTAGCGGTCGGTGTAGACGAGCTGGCCCATGCGCTCGAGCGGCAGCTGAAAGTTGCGGTGGAAATGAATGACGTCGGCGGCCTCGATGTGCGGCAGGAAGTCGGCGAAGATCCAGCCGCCCTTGTCCATCAGCCCGAAGACCGGGATGACCTCCTGCTCGCCCGAGGCGCGCTCCATGCGCAGCCGGCCCTTGGCAAAGCCCAGCCGCTCGCCGTAGGGGCCGGACAACAGCTGGGGGGCGTCGATGGCCTGGGCCAGGAGGGCGAAGCGGACGGCGGTCACGGCCTTGTAGATGGTGTTGTAGGCCAGGCGGAGCTGGCCGCACATTTTCAAGGCCGTGAGCTCCAGCTCGAAGAGCTTGACCAGGCGCAGCCAGTCGCGGCAGGAGAGTCCGCCGAGGTTCAGCCAGCGGGCGGTGAAGTCGTGGAAGGTGTAGCGGCAGCCGCCGCAGCGCAGGCGCCGGTCGGACAAGACATAGACCGGGTGCTGTCCGCAGCGGGGGCAGAAGCGCCTGCCCTCCTTCCAGCAGAAGCCGAGCAGGTAGCTTCGGGCCGCCTCCTCGGACTGGATGAGCTTTTCGTATTCGATGAGGTCCATGGGGCAGCCGCTCTCGGGCGGCGCTGCTCAGGGCGCGGCCGTGAGCTGCCGGGCCAGGCTCAAGTCCGCCGGATGGTTGATGTTGAAGAAGACCTGGGCCTCGTCCGGCCCGTAGGGGATATGGCAGCGCAGATGCGGCGGAAAGATGGCCGAGAGCTTCTTGCGGCCGGCGGCCAGGGCGTGGCTGAGCACGGTCAGCGCACCGGGCTCGTAGACTGCGACCAGGGCCTCGATGTAGCCGGTGTGCGGCTGGAAGAAGGTGGTCAGCAGGGCCGCAGGGCCGCGCTCGGCACGGGCCGCGAGCAGGTGCGCGAGCGTCGCCTCGTTCATCAGCGGCAGGTCGCAGGACAGGACCAGGCAGGGCCTGGCCGTGAGGCGCAGGGCCGTGGCGATGCCGCCGGCCGGCCCCAGGCCCGGGCTGTCGTCCAGCTGCCAATCCACGCCGGTCAGGCCCTGGGGCGCGGGATCGCGGCCGATGACCAGGACCTCGGGCGTCAGGCGCCCGACGAGGTCGACGGTGCGCGCCAGCAGGTTTCGGCCGCCCAGGACCACGGCGGCCTTGTCCCGGCCGAGCCGCCGGCTTAAGCCCCCGGCCAGGATCACGCCGACCGGGAGGACGCCGCCCGGGTCCCGGGCGCTCATGGCCGTACCCAGCCCCGTTCATCGTTGAACACGGTGAAGCGCGCCTCCTCGCTGCGGGCGAAGCCGATCAGGGTCAGGCCGTGCTCCCGGGCCGCATCCACCGAGGCCGTGGTCACCGCCGAGCGGCTGACCAGCACGCGGAAGCCCGCCCGCCGGGCCTTGTCCATGAGGCTTGCGGTGATGCGCGCCGAGACGAAGAGAGCCAGCCGGCCGAGATCCTGGCCCGCGCCGAGCGCCCAGCCGGCCAGGCGGTCCAGGCAGTTGTGCCGGCCGATGTCCTCGGCCCGGGCCAGGAAGGCGCCGCTGGCGGGGTCGTAAGCCGCGGCCCGGTGGAAGCAGCCGGTGCCGTCCCACAGCCCGCAGGAGGAGATGAAGCTCTGCATGGTGGCCAGCACCGATGGCGCGGCCATGGGCGCGGGCCAGTCCGCGGCGCCGGCCGGGGCGGCCGGCCGGACGTCCAGGATGTAGAGGCTGTCCTCCCGCCCGGTCAGCACCGGCTCCTCGCCGGGCGCGCACCATTCGATCCGGGCGTGGCCCAGGGCCAGGCCGGCCAGATCCACGGGGTAGGCCCAGAGGCGCGTGTCCGGCCGGCCGGGAAAGCGCACGAAGACCGGAACCTCGGGGCTGACCAGGTCGGAGAGCTCCTGGAAGGCGCCGTTCTGGTAGCGGCGGCAGGCCAGCGGCAGGGGGCCGGCGTGCTCCATCCTAGAACCCCCAGGCGGACAGGGTCGGGCGGACCAGGCCCTGGTTCTGGGCCAGGATGTCGAGCGCGATGGACTCGAGGTCGTCCAGCAGCGGCAGGGAAGCGTGCTCGAGCTGCCGGAAGTCCACGGTCTTCAGGTAGCAGTTGCAGCTGCGGCAGACATGGACCTGGATGCCGGGCTCTTCCTCGGCCTCGAAGTATTCGAGCTTGGCGGCGTCCTCCTCCAGGCAGAACGGGCATTGCAGGCGTTTGGCCCGGTATTCGGTGTGGCAGAAGGCGCAGGTCAGGTGCTTGCGGCCTTCCTTTTCCAGCAGACGGGCGATGAGTGGCAGGCTGCCGCAGACCGGACAGTGGCCGTGAGTCCAGTTGCGGTCCTTGGCCTGGCGCTCGGCGAGCGCGGCGGCCAGGCTCTCCAGGCCGGGGGCGAGGCTCGCGCTGACCAGGAAGTCCAGGAGCCGGGGGGTCTCGGGCAGCCGGGCCGCCCAGGCCGCGAACAGCTCCTCCTCGCCGCTGACGTAGGCGGCGAAGGCGGCCGGCAGGTCGAGCTCGCCGTCGGCCAGGGCCGCGGCCACGGTCTTGGCCGCGCCGGAGAGCGGCGGCTCGGCGGCCAGGACCAGCTCCAGGAGCCGGTGGAAGAGGTCGGCGGCCTGGCCCGCGTCCCAAGTAAAGCGCGCCCGGGGCAGAATGGCCGCGCCCTGGGCCTGCTGGTCCGGACTGGCCAGCTCTGAATCGGCCGGTACCGTCACCTTGGCCGCGGCCCTGGCCTCGAGCTGCAGCTCGGCGGTGCGCCCGACCATCTGGAGGAGCCCCTGGGGCAGGTAGTTTTTCTTCCGCAGGGCTTCGAGTTTGCGCGAAAGGCGACGGCGTTCCTGGTCCCAGTCCGTGGGCATGCGGGCTCCTTTATGTGTCGATCGACACGATTATCCGGAAAGCGGGCACAAGGGCGGTATCCTCCTGCTACGCCAGGTCGGGTTACGAATCAAGTTTAGTGCCAAATCTTGAGTAATGCAAGTTGTCAACAGGCCCTCTGTGCGTTTATGTCAATTTTGACATATTTGCTGCCGGCCATGGCCGGGGGCCACGGGGTGTTCGGCCCGCCGCCGACGGCCTTCAGCGGATGAGTCCGAAGAGGCCGATGACGATGAGGTAGATGGCCACGATGTAATTTAAGAGCTTGGGCATGACCAGGATCAGGACCCCGGCCAGGAGGGCCAGGGCGGGTTGGGTCTGGAGCTGGATGTTCATGGGCTCTCCCTTGTGCCGCGAGGCGTGTCTTCCGACTGCGCGCCCGGGTGGGCGCCGGGTCGAGGAATACGGTCCATGCATCTCATACGCCACGGCGCGGCAACGGACAAGCACCGCCTCTGCCGGACGGCCGGCAGGGACCTCGTGGCAGGGGATGCAAGACGCGCCGGGCCGTGCTAAGCCGGGAAAAAAACGAGGCCCCCATCATGTACGACGCCATGAAGCGCCGCGCCGAAAAGCAGGGCGACGCCCCGGGAACGGCCCGCTACATCGGGCCGGAGCGGGACTATGCGCCCGAGGCCGTGGTCTTCGACTACGGCCCCGAGGTTTTCACCGAAACGGCCTGGCAGGGACAGGGTCCGGGCGACCTGGCCGAGGGGCTCAACCGCTGGCTCAAGGTCAGCGGTATCCACGATGCCGGGCTGGTGACCCGCATCGGCGAGTGTTTCTGCATCCACCCGCTGTTCGTCGAGGACATCCTGAACACCAGCCAACGGCCCAAGCTGCAGGAGAACGGCGAGACCGTGCTCATCGTGGTCAAGGTGCCGGGCTACGACCAGGCAGCGCAACGCATCAGCGAGGAGCAGCTCTCGCTGGTCTGGCATCCGCGCTGGCTGGTCAGCTTCCAGGAGACACCCGGCGGCGTATGGGAAGCGGTCGCGGCCCGCCTGCACAAGGAGAAGAGCCGGCTCAGGCGTTCGGGCGTGGACTACCTGGTCATCGGCCTCCTGGACGCCGTGGCCGACCGCTATTTCCAGGTCCTGGGCGAACTCGGCGAGGACGTTCAGGAGCTGGAGGCGAGGCTCCTGGCCCGGCCGACCGAGGCCATCCTGTTCAACCTCTACCACTTGAAGCGCGAAGTCCTGTCCATGCGCAACCACCTCTGGCCACTGCAGGAGATCCTGACGCTCATGGCCCGCGAGGACCAGGGTGGCGAGGTGGCGCCGGCCTCCATGGGCCTGCTGCGCGATGTGGAGGACCACGTGCGCCATGCCGTGGACGCGTTGAAGACGCTGCACGACATGCTCGCCGACATGCTCGACCTGCACATGTCCCTGACCGGCATGCGCCTGAACGCCATCATGAAGGTCCTGACCCTCATCGCCACCATCTTCATCCCTTTGACCTTCATCGCCGGCATCTACGGCATGAACTTCGAGTTCATGCCCGAGCTCAAATGGCGCCTGGGCTATCCGCTCGCTCTCGGGCTCATGGCCCTGGTGGCTGTCGGGATGCTCGTCTACTTCAGACGCAGGAAATGGCTGGGCTGAAGACGGAACGAAGCCGCCGGCACCGCGCCGGCGGCTTCGTCCGTGATCGGGCAAGCACGCCAAAAGGGAGGAGAGTCCCGGCCCGGACATCCGGGCCTGGGATATGATTTTATTCTTATCCGAAATCGGGAAGGTGTTCAAGGCGGGAAACGCGCTGCCGCCTCCGCTCGCCGCAAATTATCCGTGAAGCGGGCCGCCGATCCGTGAGCGGCGGCCCGCAGGACATCGAGAGGGCCGGCTAGGAATCGAGGAGCGAGAGCACGGCCGGCAGGCCCGCGAAGTTGGGCGTGGCCGTGGCCGTGGTCATGGCGAAGGGCACGACGCCCGGCACCGCCCGGCCCTGGCCGTCCAGGCCGTGGTTGTGATGCCACAGCCCGTAGATGGTGTCGCCCCAGCCCGCGAGGCCGCCGAAGAAGGCCTGGGCGTCGGGGCCGTTTATCAGGTAGCGCGGATGCCCGGATCGCCGTTGATGGCCGGCAGGTTGCTGGCGCAGTTGATCTTGCCGCGCGGGAACTTCACGTATTTATTTGGACCGTTGTTAAATGAAGTGAAAAATTTATTTCAATAATAAAAATTTATTCGTGCCTCTTCCGGTCCTCCGCAGGCTCCGGTTCTCTGCGGGCAGCCAGGCGGCGCTCCTCGCGCCAGGCGTAGAGCACCGGCACCACGAACATGGTGATAAGCACGAAGACCATGCCGCCGAAGGGCGGGATGGCCATGGGCACGAGCAGATCCGCGCCGCGGCCCCGGGAGGAGAGCAGCGGCAGCAGGGCCAGGACGGTCGTGGCCGTGGTCATGAGGCAGGGCCGGATGCGCTTCAAGCCGGCCTCCACCGCGGCCCGGCGGACCTCGGCGGCGCTCGAGGGCGGGTCGGCGGCGAAGCGCGCGTCCAGGTAGGTGGCCATGACCACGCCGTCGTCGGTGCTGATGCCGAACAGCGCCAGAAAGCCGACCCAGACCGGCAGCGACAGGGCCAGCGGGTGCATCCGGAAGAGCTCGCGCAGATTCGCCCCGAACAGGCTGAAATCCATGAACCAGCCCTGGCCGTAGAGCCAGAGCATGGCAAAACCGCCGGCCCAGGCCACGCCGACCCCGGAGAAGACGATGAACGCGGTCGAGGCCCGGGCGAAGTGCAGGTGCAGGATGAGGAAGACCAGGGCCAGGGTCAGCGGCAGGATGAAGGCCAGCCGGCGCGAGGCCCGCAGGTGGTTCTCGTACGTGCCGGTGAAGGCGTAGCTCACCCCCTCGGGCAGGCTCAGGATGCCGGCCTCGCGCAGTCCGCCCAGGTAGCGGGCGGCGTCCTCCACGGCCTGAACCGCGGTCACGCCGGGTTTCGCGTCGAAGATGACGTAGCCCACCGGAAAAGCGTCCTGGCCCTTGATCATGGTCGGGCCGGGGGCGTAGCGGACGGCCGCCACCTGGGAGAGCGGCACCTGGCTGCCGTTCGGCGCGGTCAGCAGCACCCGGCCGAGGGACACCGGGTCGTCGCGCAGCTCGCGGGCGTAGCGCACCCGCACCGGGTAGCGCTCGCGCCCCTCCACCGTGGTGGTCACGGTTCGGCCGCCCACGGCCGCCTCGATGACCTCCTGGATATCCTGGACGGTCAGGCCGTACTGGGCCGCGGCCGGCCGGTCGATGGCGATCTCGAGGTAGGGCTTGGCCACGATGCGGTCGGCGATGACGCTGCCGGGGGCGACGTTTTTCACCTCGCGCAAAAAGCCTTCGATGGCGTTCATTCCCTCCTGGATGGCGATGAGATCGGGTCCGGAGACGATCACGGCCATGGCGGCGCGGATGCCGCTCTCGAGCATGACCAGGCGGGCCGAGATGGGCTGGAGCTTCGGCGCGGATGTCAGCCCCGGAAGCCTGGCCGCCGCGGTCACCAGCGCCCAGATGTCGTCCGGCGAGCCGACCTCGGGCCAGGGCTCGCGGCCGGGGTTGAGCCCGGGGTCAAGGGCCGGGCGCCAGAGCCGGAAGGGCCGGCCTCTCTCGTCGGGTATGAGCCGGCCCTCGGCGTCGCGCGCAAACCGGCCCGGGGCGTAGTAGCCCACGCCGTCGCCGGCCGGCAGGGGCACGCCGGCGGAGTTCTGGACCAGCTCCTTGCCCTCGGGATCGTAGCGGAAGCGCAGGGTGCGGCCCTCGGCATCGGCCAGATATTCGGGGCGGATGTTGACCACGGTCTCGATCATGGACACCGGCGCCGGGTCCAGGGCCGTGTCCGCCCGGCCGAGCTTGCCCACGCAGCCCGCCACCTCGGGGATGGCCGCGATGGCCGCGTCCTGGCGGCGGACGGCCTCGGCCACCTGGCCGATGGAGGCGTGGGGCATGGTCGTGGGCATGAGCAGGTAGGAGCCTTCGTCCAGCGGCGGCATGAACTCTTTGGCCAGACCGGGGAAGCTCTCCGCCAGGACGCGCAGCGGTGCGGAGTCGAGCACGAAGGCTGGCAGCCAGCCCAGGAGCCGCGGCACGCCGAGCCAGACCAGGAGCCCGAAAAGGACAAAGGCCGCGGGCATGGCCAGGAAGGCCTTCCTGTGCCCGAGGCACCAGCCGAGGAGCGCGCCGTAGTGGCGCTTTACGAGCGCAAAGAGGCCGAGCCAGGCGCCCATGAGCAGCGCGATGAAGGCCAGGTTGGCCCAGATGCTGCGCTCCGGGCCGAGCGGCAGCCAGTGCCGGGCGAGCAGGATGAGCACCGTGGCCACGGCCGCGACCAGGGCGGCCCGCCGGCAGGCGATGAGCCAGGGGCCGGACACGTGCCGGGCGGCCAGGCTGGCCCCGGCCACCAGGGCAAGGCCCAGGCCGGCCACCGGATCCACGAATACGGCCAGGATGAGCCCCAGGGCGACCAGGATCTCGAGGAAGGAGAAGCCCCGGCGCCGGGCGGGGTCGCGGCGCCGGAGCAGGAGCTCGGCGGCCGGCGGGACGAGGGCCAGGGCCAGGAGGAGCGAGGCGAGCAGGGCATACGTCTTGGTGAAGGCCAGGGGCCTAAAGAGCTTGCCCTCCTGCCCGACCATGGCGAAGATGGGCAGGAAGCTGACCACGGTGGTGGACAGCGCGGTCAGCACCGCGCCGCCGACCTCGCGCGTGGCCGTCAGCACCGTGCGGGCATGGGGCTCGTCCGGCGGCGCCTCGGCCTGGCGGCGCAGGATGGCCTCGACCAGGATGATGCCCATGTCGACCATGGTGCCGATGGCGATGGCGATGCCGGCCAGGGCCACGATGTTCGCGTCCACGTGGGTCAGCTTCATGGCGATGAACGAGGCGAGCACGGCCAGCGGCAGGAGCGCCGAGATGAGGAGCGCGCTGCCGAGGTTGGCGACCATGACCAGGACCACGACCACCGTGACCAGGACCTCGGAGAGCAGCGCCGAATCGAGCGTGCCCAGGGTCTCGCCGATGAGCGTCGCGCGGTCGTAGAAGGGCACCACCCGGACCCGGGAGACGGTGCCGTCGGCCAGGGTGCGGCTGGGCAGGGCCGGCTCCAGGCGGCGGATGCGCTCCTTGACCTCTTTTATCACCTGCAGGGGGTTGGCGCCGAAGCGCGCGGTGACCACTCCGCCCACGGCCTCGTGGCCGTCGCGGTCCAAGGCCCCGAGCCGGAGCGCCGGGCCGAAGCCGACCGTGCCGAGCGCGTCCAGGGTGATGGGCACGTTGTCGCGCGTGGCGACCACAGCCTGGCGCAGGTCGTCCAGGCTGCGGATGAAGCCCAGGCCCCGGACCAGGTACTCGACGCGGTTGACCTCCAGGGTCCGGGCGCCGACGTCGAGGTTGGCGCGGCGCACGGCGTCCACCACCTGGGCCAGCGACAGGCCGTAGGCCTGCAGCAGCAGCGGGTCCACGTCCACCTGGTACTCGCGGACGAAGCCGCCGATGGAGGCCACCTCGGACACGCCGTCCGCGGCCTGCAGGGCGCAGCGCACGGTGAACTCCTGGAGCGTGCGCAGCTCCTGGGGGTCGAAGCCGCCGACCATTCGCCCGTCCGGGGAGACGCCCTCCAGGGTGTACCAGAAGACCTGGCCGAGGCCCGTGGCGTCCGGGCCGAGCTGCGGGGAGGCGTCCGCCGGCAGCAGGTTCTTGGGCAGGCTTGAGAGCTTCTCCAGGATGCGCGTGCGGCCGAAGTAGAATTCTATGTCGTCCTCGAAGATGACCGAGATGGTCGAGAAGCCGAACTCCGAGGCGCTGCGCACGGTCTTGACCCCGGGCACGCCGAGCAGGGCCGAAGTCAGCGGATAGCTGACCTGGTCCTCCACGTCCTGGGGCGAGCGGCCGGTCCATTCGGTGAAGACGATCTGCTGGTTCTCGCCGATGTCCGGGATGGCGTCCACCGGCACCGGCGAGCGGAAAAGCCCGGGCAGCGTCCAGTCGAAGGGGGCGACGGCCAGCCCGCAGAAGACCAGCAGCCCGGCCAGCAGGAAGACGATGAGCTTGCGGCCCTGGCAGAAGGCCATGAACCGCGCGGTCGCGCCGTTCGTCGGGCTGGCGCCGGGAGGACCCGCGTCCGGGCCGGGCGGGGTGCTCACTTGGCCGGTTCCTGCGCTTTGCCGGGAGCCTGCGGCGCGGCCGGCTGCGGGCCGGCTAGGCCGCCGGGGCTGCGGCTGTACTGCTCCGGCAGGCCCGGGCGCTTGAGGAAGGTCCCGGGCCTGGGCCGGCCGGTCTTTTTCGCCGGGGGTTCGGCCGGCGCGGCCTTGTCCGGTGCGGCCACCGGGCTTTCGTCCGGCATGCCCACCTGGGCGTGAGGCGCCTGCGTCTCCGGAACGGCCGCCGGCTTCGGCGTCATCGGCATCGGCGCCTCGGGATCAAGGACCCGGTCGCCGTGGCCGTGTCTGCCGGCGGGTGCGGCCTCGGGCAGGCCGTCCGGCTGCATCATGCTCGGCCTGGCCCTGATCTGCAGCTCGCTGTCCAGGGCGAACGCGCCGCTGACCACGACCGTCTCGCCGGCGGACAGGCCCGAGACCACCACCCAGCCGTCGTCGGCCCGCGGCCCGAGGACGACCTGGCGGGCCTCGAAGACGCCCTCCTCGCCGGGCACGGCCACGTAGACCACCGCCCGCTCGCCGGTGACCAGCGGCGCCGAGTCCGGAATGACCAGCGGGGCCTGGTCCGGGGTCATGTGCTCGTTGACCACGAAGCCCTCGCGGTTGAGGCTGGCCTTGGCCAGGCCGCGCACCAGCATGTTCGGGCGCAGCAAGGTCTTCGGGTCGTCGTAGGTCACGCCGATGCGAAAAGTCCGGGTGGCCTGATCGAAGACCGGGTCGATGGTCGTGATCTTGCCGCTGAAGACCTCGCCGGGCCTGGCTGGGGTGGAGAACTCCATGCTCTGGCCGAAGCGCAACCAGGCGTAATCGGCCTCGAAGGCCTGGAAGTTGGCCCAGATGAAGTGCGGGTCGGCGATGGTCATGAGCGGCGTGCCCTTGTTCACGTACTGGCCCTGGGAGGTGCTGTTGGCGATGAGCACCCCGCCCACGGTGGAGGTCAGGGTCGGCACGCGCACGGTGATGATGCCCACCGGCTCCTCCAGGCGCAGGATGCGGTTGATGTCGGTGTCGTAAAGGCCGAAGCTCCTGAGCCGGAAGCGGATGGCGGCGAAGCGTCGTTCGAGCTCCAGGTTCTTTTCCATCTCGGCCGAGCCCGGGGCCAGGGGGGCGAGCTCGCGCTTGTCCTTCTGGCCGCCGCGGGTCGGGCTGCCCTGGGCGCCGGGGTAGCCGAGCTGGCTCGGATGGACCGAGCCGCCGAGCTGGCTGGCCACGTAGTCCGGGATCCGGCGCATGATCTCCAGGAGCTCGAGCTCCATCTCGTAGATTTCGGCGGAGTAGAAGTCGAAGAGCTTCTGGTTCACCCGGATGTACTCGCCGGTGCGCCGGACGTAGAGCTTGTCGATGACGCCGCTGGTGAAGGCGTTCAGCTGCGTGGAATAGCCGGGGTCGTACTCGATCTGGCCGTAGAGGCGCACGCTGGCCGTGGCGAAGCGGCGCTCGACCGGAGCGGTGCGGATGCCGGCGCCCAGGACCTCCCCGGGCCGTAGGCGCAGCCGGGCCGGGTGGGCCTGGTCTTCGGTCTCCAGGGCCAGCGGGGTGAGGGTCATGCCGCAGACCGGGCAGTCGCCGGGCTCGGGCAGGGGCGGCACGTCGTTCATCGGGCAGACGTAGACCACCCGCCGGCCGCTCGTGTCTGTGCTGGCGGCCCGGGGGGGCTCCTTGGCCCGGTCGCAGGCGGCCAGGCAGACGAGGGACAGGGCCGCGATCAGGACAAGAACCGGGGCGCATCGGGGAGCCGGGCGTATCATGCGCAGAATCCTTCGGGTTTTTCGCGGCTCATCCTAGCCGGAAGTCGGAAAAAATCATAGGCCAGGCGGCGATGGCCGCCGTGAGGCCGAAGCCGGCCAGGGCCGCGACGGTCAGCCGGCGCTTGAGCCGGGGCAGGACCTCGGCCAGCGAGGCGTGGCGGCCGGCGCCGGCCAGCGCTCCCACGGCCAGGCCGCAGGCGGTGCCGAGGATGAGCCCGGCGTAGAGCGGATAACCGACGAAGCCGTATTCGGCCTGGATCAGGCAGAACGGGCAGTGGTGGGTCGGCAGCTCGTACCAGAATACGGAGATGAAGCTGACCACCGCGATCAGGCTCGCAGCGAACAGGGCGGCGCTGGCCGCGGCGAATATCCGGGCGCCCCGGCCGGTGGCCAGCACGTGGGCCGCACTTCTGGCCACGGCCAGGAGTCCGGCGACGAAGAGCGCCTGGGCCAGGCGCGGCGGCACGTGGCTAAGCGTCCCGGCCACGCCGGCGGCCGCCTCGCTGAAGATCGCGCCGCAGCAGGAGGTGATCTGGTCGGGCGCGAGTCCGAGGAGGAAGCGGGTCTCGACGTAGTCGGCCAGGATGACGAGCAGGCTCAAGGGGGACAGCCAGAGGTACTTGGACTTGAGCAGCGGGTAGTCGTAGCCCAGGGTGTCGGCGTGGTTGACCGCGAGCCAGACGCCGCAGCCGAGCGCGCCCAGGGTTTTCAGCGTCAGCGCGGTGTAGCCGTAGCTGTTCACGTTGAAGGTCCCGGCCGCGCACATGGCCCCGACGAAGAGCTCGTGCAGGTCGTCGGCCACGTAGACGAGCAGGAACAGGGACATGATCTCGAAGGCCATGACCAGGGACAGGGCCGTGGACACGAGGTAGGTCCGGCGCTCCAGGGCGAGCTGCCGGGGCGAGCCCGAGGCGAGGTCGAAGCCCCGGCGGATGAGGAGCCCCTGCACGGCCGCCGCGGCCAGGGTCAGGCAGACCAGGCCGGCGGTCAGCAGCAGGGCCAGGACCGCGGGCTTAACAGACATCGGCTCCGGCCTCGACAATGCGCCCGTCGCGCACGGCGACCACCCGGTCCACGACCGGATGGCGGAAGACCAGGGAGTCGTGGCTGGCGATGAGGCAGGTCCGGCCCTCGGCCTTCAGGTCCCCCACTATGGCCATGAGCTCGAGGGAGAGCTCGCTGTCGAGCTGGGCCGTGGGCTCGTCGGCGATGATCAACCGGGGCGAGTTGATGAGCGCCCGGGCGATGGCCGCGCGCTGCTTCTCGCCGCCGGACAGGAGCTCCACGCTCTGCGCGGCCTTGGGCCCGAGCCGCAGGCGATCGAGGATGGCCCGGGCCTGCCTGCGGACCACAGCCGGCGGCTCGCCCAGCGGCGCGGCCGGCAGGACCACGTTCTCCAGGACGGACAGGCCGCTTACGAGGTTGAAGCTCTGGAAGACGAAGCCGAAGGTCCGGCGCCGGATGTCGGCCAGGAAGCGCTCGGGCAGGCTGGTGATCTCGCGCTCCTCGACGAAGATGCGCCCGGACGAGGGCCGGGCCATGCAGCCGATGAGGGAGAGCAGCGTGGTCTTGCCCGAGCCGCTCGGGCCGCGCAGCACGGTCACCTTGCCGGCCTCGATGTCCAGGCTCACGCCGTGCAGGGCCGCGTATTCGTTGGGCCGGCCGGGGTTGAAGACCTTGGTCACGTGGTCCAGGCGGATCATCGGGGCATCATCCGCGCATGACGGCGTCGGGGTCGGTGGTCGCCGCCCGCCAGGCCGGGATGAGGGTGATGACGGCGTAGGGGGCCACGGTCAGGAAGAAGAGGCTCAAGAGCTCGGTGGGGTCGATGGCCGGGGTCAGGTCCAGGCGCGGGGCCAGGACGCTCCAGCCCTTGAGGGCCTGGGCGAAGAGCCCGGCGCCGGCCAGAAAGACATGGACGTAGGCCGCGATCAGGCCGAGGAGGAAGGCCGTGAGCGAGATGGTCAGGCCCTCCCAGAGCTTCATGGACAACACGTCGGCCGTGTCCCAGCCCAGGGCTTTCAGGACCCCGATCTCGCGCCGCTCCTCGGCGGACAGGCCGGTGGCCCGGTCCCAGGCGAAGATGAAGAAGGCCAGGCCCGCGCCGGACAGGAGCACGATGACGTAGCCGCCGCGCCAGTCGAAGACCGCGGCGTAGGTCCGCAGGAGTTCCCGGCGCTGGATCGGCCGGGTGTCGGGCAGGGCGCGCTGGATCTTCTCGGTCACGGTCTCCAGCTCGCGCTCGTTGGGCACGCTGACCGCGAGGTCGGTGTAGAACCCCTCCGGCAGGCCGAAGACCCGGCGGAAATCGGCCCCGGACATGAGGATGAGGTCGCCGGAGACGAGCTCCGTGTCCTCGGGCAGCGCTTCCACCGGGACGAAGCCGGCGGAATCGCCCGCGACCGTCCGGAACAGGTACTGCCCGTCCACGGGGCTGAGCCAGGTGCGGGCCACGCCCGGGCCGACCACGATCTCGCCATGGCCGTGGGCGAAGCCGGCCGGGGCCATGACGGTGTAGGTCGCACCCGCGGCGCGGTTGAAATAGTAGCCCCACAGCCGGGGCGTGACCCTGGATACGCCGCGGATGGCCTTGACGGTCGCTACGTAACTTTCGGGCACGGTCTCGTGGCGGCCGGCGAGCATGCGCTGGACGATGAGCTCCGGCGTGCCGGCGAGCACGTTTGCCGCCTCGGTGCGCAGCGCCCGCACGGCGAACATGACCGAGGCCACGAGGAAGACGACGAGGGCATAGGCCAGGATGAGCGCTGCGTTCTTGCCCTTGCGCCGCCAGAGGCTCAAGAGGGTGAAGTCGAGGAAGGCCCGCTGCCGGGCGAGCCACCTCATGGCGCCGCCTGCCAGAGCCCGGCCGGCGGGGCGAGAAAGCTGCCGGACGGGAAATGGTCCATGGCCCCGGGGTGGTCCTGGAAGGCGGAGAAGAGGTCTGCCTGGCTCAGGTGCCGGGTGTAGCGGGCCTCGGGCAGCAGGCAGAGGTCGGTCAGGCCGAGCTCGGCCACCAGCCTGGCCGCCTCGGCCGTGCGCCGTGCGCCGGCCTCGGCCGAAAGCCGCGGATGCACCGCCAGGAGGCCGGCCAGGGCCAGGGCGAGCAGGGCGAGCAGGAGCCCGAAGCGGTCGGAGGGGCGCAGCGGCATCATTTGAGCGTCTGCAGGAGTCCCGGGGTCAGCTCGGCGAACGGCAGGATGCGCTTGCCGCGGTGGTCCTTGGCGAACTGCTCGGCATCGGCGCGGCCGGCAAAGGGGATGAGCTCGGCGCCCATCGGGCCGTAGACGTCGCTGCCGACGACGAACAGGGCCTCCTCGGCCCGGATCGGGGTCATGGCGTAGTATTCCGTGACGTAGATCGCGACCACGTCCTGGCGGCTGCGGCCCGGGGCGTAGCGCGGCAGGTCGAAGAGGCAGACGAGCAGATCCTTCACGCCGTCGAAGAAGACGGTCTGCCCGTCCTTCCAGGCGATCTGGGCCGTCCAGTCCGGATACTTGGCCACGAACATGCCGCAGACCGGGCACTTGTCGCCCTTGGCCGGGGTCTTGGGCGCCGGGGCCTCGGCCGCGACGACAAGGGCGGCGATGCCGAGAAGGAGCAGCAGCGTGAGGAGCGGCAGGAGACGGTGGGGCATGGCGGTCCTTCGGTGTGTTCGAAAGAGCCGCGGCGGGTGCTCGTCCCGCTACGGCCGGATGCAGGCTACTTGGCCGGGGCCTCTTCCATCTTGGCGCGCCGGAGCTTGCGCTTCTCGCGGATCATCCTGGTGTCCTGGTACATGTCCTCGAAGGAGGCCTTGATGGCCTCATCGAAGCTCGCCAGGCTGCCGCCGTGGGCTTTGATGAAGGCCTCGGCCGCGGCCTTGGCGGCAAAGGCCCACTTGCCCCGCTTGGTCATGACCCCGGGGATGTCGCCGCCGACCACCCAGGTGGCGGTCTCGGCGTCGATCAGCTCATGGCCGTCGTAGTCGGCCACCAGGATCTGCTCCGGGAAGAGGTCCAGGTTGCCGGCGATGTCCACCGCCGCGCAATGCAGCGAGCAGGCCGGGAAGACCGAGCCGTCGTCGTATTCCAGGAGCATTCGCGAATGCTGGAACTTCTCGCGGTTCATGCCGCACAGCGGGCAGGACGGCCAGCAGGTCCAGTCCGCGCCCTTGTCGGCCTTGCCGGCGGTCAGGCGCTTGTATTCGAATTCCATGCGGTGGTCGTGGACCTGCTTGCACTTGTCCAGGCAGGCCGCGTCGTTGCCGCAATGCTCCTGGCAGACGGCCAGCTCCTGGGCCAGGAAGCCGAGCGAACGGGCCCAGGCCGCCTTCTGCGGCTCGGCCACGTCGTATGACGGGCTGCCGGCGAAGGCCGGCAATGAGACGCAACACAGCAGGATGCTTGTGGAAATGAGCAACAGCAAGCGTTTCATGGCGTATCTCCCGGCAAGGTTAGGCAGGTAAGAATACCAAATTATTCAATAATAGAATGAATAATACACTGGATCAATGAAATGTAAAGCGTATTGCGGCCAGAAGTCTCTCTGCGCGGGCCGCGTTCAGCGCTCCGGGCAGGTCCGGTGCAGGTCGGCGGTGAAGATGTCCAGGTCGGCCTGGTCCACGGCGTCGTCGAAATCGAGGTCGCCGGCGCAGCCCAGCGTAGCGCAGTCGGCCCGGCCCCAGTCGGCCCGCAACAGGCGCAGGTCCTTCAAATCCGCCCGGCCGTCCAGATTGATGTCGCCGCGGCAGGCTCCGGTGGCGTCCAGAAGGAGGTCGTAGGCCTTCTCCACGTCGATGAGCCCGTCGCCGTAGACGTTGTCAGGCCCGGCCTCGCCCAGGTCCACGGCCGAGGCCAGGAGCGCCGCCTCGACCTGCTCCAGGCTCGCGCTCGGCAGGGCCGAGCGCAGCAGCGCCGCGGCCCCGGCCACGTGCGGCGCGGCGAAGGAGGAGCCGTTGCCGTACCGGTATTGGGGGATACCCGACACGAGCATGCGGTCGGCCATGCGGATGTTGACCCCCGGCGCCGCCAGCTCGGGATAGACCGTGTCGGGCGGGTCGCAGGGCGAGGGGCCGCGGCTGCTCTCGGGCGCGATCGTCTGCAGCACGTCGAGGTAACCCGCGGCCAGGGCTCCGGGGACATTGGCCGGCGGCAGGCTCGTGGCCGGGTTCGGGCCGTAGTTGCCGCCGGCGAAGACCATGGCCACGCCTGCGGCGCGCATGGTGGCCAGGACGTCCGGGAACGGGAAGGGAGTCTCCATACACTCGCCCACGTGTTCGGTGAAGCCCCAGGAGTTGTTGACCACCCCGGGCGCGTCGTCGGTGCCCTGGTCGTCGTCTGGGTCGAGCAGCCAGGCGTAGCCCTCGATGACGTTGGAGAAATGGGCCACCTGCTGGTCGTCGAGCAGGCGCACCGCGACCCAGCGGGCATCCGGCGCCATGCCGAGCGCGGTCCCGCCGGCCTCGCCGCCCATGGCCAGGCTCGTGACGCCCGTGCCGTGGCCACCAGCTGCGTCGGTCTCGATCGGTGTCGTGTTGAGGGTATCCTGGGTGTCGTACCAGAAGTACGTCGGGCGGTTCTTGCCGGCCAGATCGGGATGTGTCGCGTCGATCCCGGTGTCCAGCACGGCCACGACCTGCCCCGCGCCGGTGATGCCCCGGCTCCAGAGCTTGGGCGCGCCGACCATGGCGATGTTCCACTCCGGGGGCGATCCGGGCGGGGCGAAAGCCGCTGCCTTGGTCACGTCACGGGGGCCGGGCAGTCCGACCAGATAGTCGGGGACGATTATGCCGATTCCGGGTTGGGCGGCCAGAGCAGTAATGGCCTCAGGCGTACCCCTCAAGGCGATGGCGTGGGCCAGCCACAGGCTCCGGACCGTGCGTGCGCCGAACGAGCGGGCCAGGGTTGCGGCCGGATCGAGGTCAGTCCGGGCCGCGGTCCGTAGGCTGGAGACGATCCGCCGCCGGCGTTCCCTGGGTGAGCCTTCGGATATTGACGGCAGAACCGGCCGGCCGGAGATGCCGGCGATGACCGCGAGCTCCTCGCCGGCCGGCAGGCTCTCCAGGGCCGCGGCCAGGTCGGGCGAAAGGCTCCCGGCCCTGGCCGGAGGCGCGGCCGTGAGGAGAAGCGAAATCAAGGCAACCGCGAGGAGAGGCAGGGGCATGGACTACGCGTCCCACAATGTACCGCGCAGGTCAATTGACCACGAGCCGGTCGGCCCGGAAGTCGCCGATGACCACGGAGACCTCCCGGCCCTTGACGATGCGCTTGCCCGGATTGGCGAACATCATGAAGTAGTTCCGGCCGGGGATGAGCGGCTCGCCGGACATGGGCTTCAGGGAGCCGAACTTGGGGCTGGCCGGAACGACCGTCTTGGCGCCGGTCTGGGGATCGAGCAGGTAGGGCTCAAGGTCCTTGGCCACGAGGGCCTTGGCCTTTTCGGGGTCAACGACCTTGTAGCGGAAGTCGAGCATGTAGCCGCCGGCCGCCAGGCGCAGGCCGATGACCTGGACGCCGAAGCGCGCTTCGAGGGCGCCCAGCGCCTGCGGATCGGAGCTGACCGTGAAGGGCAGGGACGGAGCCTGCCGGCTGGTCGCGCTGGCCGGGGTGACCTGGCCCGCGGCCGGCACGGACCAGCCGGCAAGGAGCACGAGAAGGGACAGGAGCGCCAGTCGCATGATGTGACCTCGGTCTGCGTGTCGAGCAGACAGGGTTTGGCCGATCCGCGCCGGCAGGCCCGGCCGAAGCCGGCCGCCATGTCGGCTCCGGCGAGGCCTGGCAGGGATCAGGTCGGGCTGCATGCTAGAGCAGCTCCAGGAACATCGGAGCCATGTGCGCAAAACGCATGACCGTGGCCCCGGTGGCCGACAGCTGCCGGGCCAGGAAGATGCGGCCGTAGCCGTTCACGCCGGTGTCAACCCCAAGCGCGTCGTCCATGCCGATGTCCGACTCCCTGCTGACCTTGGAAAAGATGCCGGCGGTGTAGGTGAAGTGAAAGAGCTCGCCGTCCTGGAGATAGGTCGGAGCGCCGAAGTCCTGGTTGGCGATGATGTTCAGGTACTGGCCGCCCAGGGGGTTGGGCTGGACGCCGGCGAAGGACACGGTCCAGCCGGCGGGGCTCGCGTTGCCCAGGACGATGTCGGCCTCGCTGATCGTGGCCGGGGCGAAGCCGTTGACGTCGATGTAGAACTGGTAGCCCCAGACGCGTTTGCCGGCGGCGCCCGTGATGTTCATGGTGAAGGTCGCGGCGGCGGCCGAGCCGGCCAGAAGTCCGGCCAGGGCCAGGGACAGGACGATGGTTATGGCCTTGCGCATGGTTTTTCCTTCCTCTCGTTGTGCTCCGGCGCCCGAGGGCCGTCCGTCGAGGTTACTTGGTGTTCTGGCCGTCGGTCAGTTTGGACTGGCGGAAGAGGCCGAGATCTTTCAGATCGACCTTGCCGTCGTCGTTCAGGTCCCCGTCGCACTGGTTGCGGGCACAGTCGGTCCGTCCCAGGTCGGCTTTCAGCAGCGCCAAGTCGGCGGAGGTGATGGTGCCGTCCCTGTCGAGGTCGGGATTGCCGGCGGCCTGGGCCGCAGCGATGAAGGTCAGGGCCAGAAGGCTGGCCAGCAGCAGGTGTTTCATTGGTGCCATCCTCGTTGTTTGTTGCCTGTGGCGGAGCTGACGCTACTTCTTGCCCTTCTTGCCCGAGGCCAGCATGGCGGCCTTGAACAGCGCCAGGTCGGCCGTGTCGATCTTGCCGTCGCCGTTCAAGTCCGCGGCGCAGTCGCCGGCGGCGCAGGCCGGGTCGTCCACGGCGTCGAGCATGAGCCGGAGGTCCTTGTGGTCCACGCTGCCGTTGCCGTCGAAGTCCCCGTTCAGCGGCGGCTTCCCGCCCCGGGACAGGGCCGGAGCACCGGACGAAGCCGCCGGCTCGACAACGGCAGCGGCCGGCGCGGGACAGGTGCCGACCCAGGAGTTGATGAGCCGCAGGTCGCGCATGTTGACCCGGCCGTCGCCGTTGTAGTCCGTGGCGCAGGGGGCGCTCACGGTGCAGTTGCTGCGCCCGAATTCCGGCGAGTCGAGGAATATCTGCAGGTCGGAGGCGTCCACCTGCCCGTTCTGGTTCAGGTCGCCCCTGCAGGTCGGGATGGGCGCGGCGCCGGACTGCAGGAAGACCATCATGCCGCCCGGGCCGGCGATGTTGGCGTTCACCACGTCGAGCGTCCGGTCGTAGATGAGCGTCTTGCCGTCTGGCACGGTCATGGTCACGTCGAGGCGCTTCTGGGGCGCCAGCATGAGGGCCAGCTGCCTGCGGGGATGATCCTTCTCGTAGGAGTCCTCGCCGACCACGGTCATGTAGGCGCCGGTGGTCGCCGGGACGTGGATCTGCAGGCCGGCGTTCAGGATGCGCAGGAGCACGGTCTGGTTGGCGGCGCCGACGAAAACCGGGGCACGGGTGGAGGTGAAGGGCTCGCCGTTCACCAGGAAGAACTTGGGATGATGGTCGAATGCACTGGGATAGACGGGAGTGCCGTAAGTCCCGCCGGCCACTGCGGCATGCATGGCCGGATCGATCTCGCCGAGGATCAGGGTCGCCTCGGTGTCGAAGGCCACGCCGGCGTAAGCCTGGCCCGGGGCGGCCAGCCTCTTGGCCGGGCCGTAGAGGCCCATTTCGACCTGCAGGGCAGGGTTCGAACCGCTCATGTACAGGTAGCTGCCGGGGCGCACGTTCTGGAAGGTGTAGGTCACCGCGCCGCCGCCCGGGGTGGCCACGCGGTCGAAGGAGGTCATACGGTTCTTGGGGATAGCACCGATGGTCTGGTACACCGGGGCCTGCCCGGTGGCGATGAGCCCGGGGATGACGATGGAAGTATCGTGCAGTGTCGGGCTGTGCGCGGGCCCGGCCGGCAGGGCGTTGGTCAAGTTGACGGTCAAGGTGGTTTCGCCCGTGGGCACGGTCAGTTCCGGGCCGGGCGAGGTGAAGGGGTCGGCCGTGCCGGTCAGCTTGTAGCCCCACATGGTCACGATCTGGCCGCCGGGCATGGTCTTGGTGAAGGCGCCCGCGGTCAGGTCGTAGCTGATCGCCCAGGCCCCCTGGGCCAGGAGCAGGACCAGGGCCACGGCGGCCACAACCAGGCGGGAGGGGCGAGGGGCGCGTCGGATGCGAACGTAGATTTTCACGGTGTCACCTCGCTTAGTGAGCGCTCTGCTCGATGGTCGTCCCGAAGGGCTCGACAATGGCGATGGAGATCGCGCCGCCGGGGAAGATGTTGTTGTTGGTCAGCTCCTTCTCGCTGTGGGAGTGCCACATGAAGGCCAGACCGTTGTTCAGGTTGAAGCCGCCCTCGCCCGGCGGCAGGGTGCCCATGGCCCCGAGGAAGGGGCTGCCGCTGTAGAAGGCGCCCATGGTCAGGTCCTTCTGGTCCGGAAGGGTGACCGGGAAGCGGTTGTCGGCAGGTCCGGCAAATATCTGGCCGTGATAGGTGCCGATGACCGCCGAGGTGTTGGCCGGCCAGCTGGCGGGGGTGGTGGTGCCCTCCTGGCCGCGCTTGACCACGGTCAGGATGTTGGGCTGGGCCGGATCGTCCATGCGCAGGACGACCACCTCACGCGCCGGGTCGGTGGCCAGGCCCGAGGTCAGCACTGCGCGAAAGGCCCGACGCTTGGGAAACGCGCCCTGGCTGGGGGCGGCCACATTGACTCCCGTGTCGGTTTCGGCCAGCGGGTCCTGAAGGGTCGCTGCGGCGAAGACCTCGACTTCAAGGATGGGGTCGGTGGCCACGTGGCCGTAAATGTCGAATCCGAGCTCGTTGCCGTTCCAGCTGAAGATGACGTCTCGGGTCTGTCCGGGCAGCACGGGCTGGGTGAAGAGCACCTCACCCAGGTCTGGGTTGTTCGAGCCGGGCGTGCTTTCCAGGACCTGGCCGTCGACGGCGATGAGCGTGGCCGAGTTGCCGTGGTGGTGGAAGGGGTGCATGTCGCGGCCGGCGCCGACGATGCGCAGGAGCATCTTCTGCCCGGGCAGGAGGTGCGGGAAGCAGTCGTACGGCTGGTTCGGCAGCCAGGGCACCCCCGCCGCGGAGAAGACGTCCGGTGCGTTGCGGCCGTTGTAGAACCAGTAGTAGGGGAACCAGGTGGTCAGGTCGACGAGGCTGGCCTGGCCGCTGTCCACCTTCTCGTGGATGCGGTGGTCCATCTCGGACTGGAAGTAGAGGATCTCCTGGTCGTACGCCGTGTCGGCCGTGCCGTAGGCGGTCATGTTGCCGGGGATGGCGAAGCCGGCCGGCCGGACGATGATCGCGCCGGCCAGGCCCATCTCGATCTGCAGGGCCATGTTCGAGCCGCTCTGGTACATGAAGGTGCCGGGCGTGGCGGCGGTGAAGGTGTAGGTCACCGTGCCGCCGGGGACGGCCTCGCGGGTGACCAGGCCCTCGATGCCGCCCGTGGCCTGGACGTTCGTCTGGCCGGGGAAGACGAGCGAGACCGGCTCGGCGAGCTGATTGGTCAGGTTGACCGTGACCGTGCTGCCCTGGGGGATGATCAGGGTCGGCGCCGGGTACTGGACCGGGCCACCCTGGGGAGACAGGCCCCAGATGTGCAGGACAGCTCCGTCGCCACCAACGATGTAGCCTGTGGCGGCGGTCAGGTTGAAGGTCGGGTTGGCGCCGTTGTACAGGCCGTCGACCTTGGCCTGGGCGGTCGCGAAAAGCCCCAGGATGAGGATCGCGGCAAGTCCCAGCGCCCGCATGGTTCGTTTCTTCGCTGACGTCTTCACGAAAGCCTCCTCGTTTCCGCGGGCGCGGTTAGTTGATCCTGATCTCGGTCATCATGCCGCCGAAATCCTCGCTTGGATTGGAGAGGTGGTCCAGCAGCGTGGAGTAGAGCGGGTATGTCCCGGTCGGGAGCCCGGTGGTGTCGATGAGCACGTCCACCGAGCCGCCGCCGCCAATGGTCACGGAGTTGGTCAGATAGTAGAGCTTCTGCGAGCCGTCGGCGGTCTGGAGCAGGTCGGCGTCGTGGGCGATGACCTTCATGGGCAGGCCCAGGGCGGAGAGGCCCCAGAAATGGGTCACGTTCAAGTTGACGATGCGCAGGAGAATGATCTGGCCCGAGTTCACGCTGATGAGACTCGGCGTCTTCTGGGCCTCGAAGCCGTTGACGTTCACGATCGCGCCGGGCGCGGTGTTGACCGTGTCGGGGTAACCGCGACCATTCAGCATGGTATAGTTGTCTTCGAGATCGGCGAAGTTCAGAGGCTGGACGAATTCGTCGGCGTCATGGAAGTTGGAATCGAAGCCGCCCATCATGATCGGATACTCGACGTCGTAGTAGGTCGAGCCGTCGCCGTCGTTGTAGGCGTACTTGTAGCCGACCAGCGGATCGTCCTGGTTCGGGTTCAGGGCGTAGTCGCCGTTGACGTGAGCCGCGCCCTTGCCCGCTGGCAGGGCGCCCAGGGGGTGGCCGTCCGGGTAGCGGTTCTGTGCGGGGCGGACGTAGAGGTTGCCGAGCATGCCCATCTGCATGTGCTCGGTGGCCTCGATGTGGCAGTGGTACATGTAGGTGCCCGCCTTAACCACGTTGTAGTAGTAGGTCAGGCTGGACATCATGTTGATGCCGAAGCTCGACTCGGGCAGGCCGTCGAAGATGGAGGAGGAGTTGGGGAAGCCGTGGAAGTGCACCGAGTGGGCGTCGAAGAGGTCGGGCCGCTGGACCATGCCGACGTTGGTCAGGGTCAGGAAGAACTCGTCGCCCTCGTCCCTGGCGATCAGCGGCGACGGCCAGTTGGCCTTCATCCGGCCCTCGTTGATGACCTGGCCGATGGCCGTGCCGGTGAGGTCGTGAAAGCCGAAGGTGTACTGCCGCCGGCCGTCGGCCATGACCGCATAGCCGTCGCCGCCGGTCAGGTGCATGCAGCGCACCACCCGATCCGGATCCGGCGTGTCCCCGACATCGACGAGGTCGGCGTCGCCGTTGTTGTCGCCCGGGCACTGGACGATGACGGCAGCCCGGGCCGCTGGGACGGCCAGCGCGAGGAGGCACACTCCCAGCAGCAGACCGAGCGCTCGTCTCATGAGGGTGGACGGCATGGCATGTTCTCCTTGTTGCCTCATTGAACCGGGCCCGAAGGCGGCGCGCCGGTCGTTGCCATTCTGGGCATCTGCTTCACGCATTGGCGTCATATCCGTTTCCGGTTTTTCGAATCCGGCTTTACGGGCACTGGGTGCCCATGACCCCGGTGAGGATCGTGTAGTCGGTCTGGTTGACCAGGCCGTCCTGGTTCAGGTCGGCCTGGCAGGCGCCGGTGCAGCCGAACTCGTTCCTGAGGATGCGCAGATCCCTCAGGTCGATCCTGCGGTTGCCGTCCAGGTCGCCCGGGCAGGGAGTGACGGCGGCCAGGAACTGGTCCGCGCCGATGTCCGGTGTCGTGGCCGGCCGCGGGCTGCCGTCGATGTCCGAGACCAGCAGCGGGTAATCGAAGTAGTTCACGTTTGCGCCCTGGGCCAGCGCGCCGGAGGTCGCGGTCAGGTGATAGTTGCCGGCGAACTGGGAGAGCGGAGAGAAGCGGGCCGAGATGTTGTTGCCGCCCTCGTCGATGACCACCGAGAAGAGGAGCGAGTTGTGGTAGGAGAGCACGGGGTTCAGGTTCGTCGCCGGCAAGTTGCCCGGGAAGCCGCTGGCGTCGGTCAGCATGCAGTTGACCGGGGAGAGCGTGCCGGTGTCGCCGATGATCCGCATGTCCTTGTAGGCTTCATAGACAAGACCGCCGGAGCCGTTGTTCAGGGTGGTGTCCATGTAGAAGGAGCGGTTGAAGGCCAGGACGTTGTTGACCAGGACCGGATTGGGGTAGACCACGCCGGTGTTGGTCGCCAGCGGGGTGGAGTTGACCTCGCTGACCAGCCCGGCGCCGTTGGGGACCGACTGCGCCGCGCCCACGGGGAAGGCGGCGCGGGCCGTGGACGTCGTGTCGTTGGCCGTGATCGTGTTGTGCAGCAGGCCGGCCCGGGCCACCTCCTTCAGGGAGATGCCGCTGCCGTACATGGCCGCCACGTTGTTCACGATGATGTTGGACAGGATCTGGAGGTGCCACCAGTTGGTGATGCCGGGAGTCTGGGTGTCGGTGCCGTTGAAGGCGTCGACGCGGATGCCGCCGCCCGCGCCCGAGCCGGCCAGGTTGCCCTGGATCAGGTTGCCGGCGATGGTCACCGAGCCGGCGCCTGCGGCCAGTCCGCCAAGGGCGGCCGGCGCGCCGGCGATGTAGATGCCGCCGCCGTCGCCGCCGACCTGGGCGCCGAAGAAGACCTCGTTGACCAGAATCTTGTTGCCCTGGATGAGGCCGCCGTCGGACTCGCCGAAGTGCAGGATGCCGCCGCCGTACCAGGTGGACAGGTTGCCGGCGATGCGGTTGTTCTTGACCTGGTAGGTGCTGGCGCCCTCGAAGAGCGAGATGGCGCCGCCGCCGTTGCCGCGGCTCGAATTGCTTAAGAGCCAGTTGTTGCGGATCTGGACGTTGGGGTTGACCGCGGGGCCGTTCAGGTTGCCGACGACGACAGCGCCGCCGACCGTGCCCTGGTTGCCGGTGATGGTGTTGTTGCTGATGACCAGGTTGTCGCCGAGGTCCGGCACCTGGATGCCGCCGCCGGCGATGGAGCCGTTCACGTAGAAGCCGTCGATCTGGCGCTTGCCGATGGTCGGCAGCAGGATGCGGGCGTCGTTGACCAGGACCAGGAAGCCCGGACGCTCGATGGGCCGGAAGAAGAGCTGGTCGCCGAGGTTCTTCATTTCGCCGGCGGCAATGAGCGCCTGGACCTTGGCGTGCCAGGTGGCCAGGGTGTCGAGCGGCTGCGGGTAGGGGTAGATCTGGGTGGAGTGGCCGCCGTAGCCTTGCAGGCGCACGTTCTTGTAGACGATGACCGACTCCGGATAGAAGCCGGGCTTGACCAGGATGAGCGAGCCGTCGGTGGTCGTCGGGGCGTCGATGGCCGCCTGGATGGTCTGGCCCTGGGCGGCGTCCACGTAGACGATGGGCGTCGGGTCGGTGAGCGCAATGACGTGCACGGTCACCGAGAGCTCGGAGCTGAGGCTCGAGTCGCTGCGGGTGACCACGAGCTGGCCGGTCTGGAGCTGGTTGCCACTGATCGAGCCCGTGGGGGCGCGCACGTAGATGGTCGAAGGCGTCCAGTAGACGATGGAGAGCGGCACCCCGTTCAGGGTCACCGTGCCGCCGGAGCCGAAGCCGTAGTCGCGGCTGATGGTCTTGGGCACATTGGGGGTCAGGCTCGAGTAGGCCGGGTTTGGCACCAGGCTGATGCCCCGGGAGGTCAGGACCAGGTTGTCGCCGTCGGCGCGCAGCAGGGGGCCGACGCCGTTCTCGCCGCTGACGCTTTCGATGACCGGGGTCAGGTTGGCCGGGCTCACGTCCACCCCGAAGTCGGGCGAGCCCACGAAGGCGGCCACGGGCAGGATGGGCGTGTCGAGATAGCTGGTCTTGCCGCCGGAGTACTGGAAGGTCCAGGCCATCTGGCTGTAGTTCGGGTTGTAGTTGGGGTCCGGCACCGTGGCCCCGGTGCTGGTGGTCATGAAGGGGTGGTTCAGGAACAGGGTGTACATCTGGTAGCCGTTGCCCAGGGGCGTCGGCAGATTGGAGGTGAAGTTGGAGGGCAGGAGCGAGTTGTAGGCGCCCCATTCGTCGGAGTAGATGCGCGAGACCTCGCGGCCGGCCCAGTCGCGGAAGGAGATGGGAATCCACTTGGGCGCCGGCTTCTCGCCGTAGATCGGGCTGGTGGCGTCGAACTCGGCGCCCAGGTCGTTGTTGACGAAGCCCACGGCCCGGGCGGCCTTTGGCACGTGGGTGAAGTGGTGGAACTCGACCGGCGCGTTGGCGCCGCTGGTCAAGAGCACCCACTTCTTGTCGCACAGCGGGCGGCTTTCCCCGGCAAAGGGCGCGGCCACCAGGTCCGCCGTATCGACCCCGGGCAGGGCCTGCAGGCCTGCGCCGGCCACGGTCTGGAAGCTCGTGTAGTCGGGCACGGGGCGCACGTCGCCGACGCACTCGGGGGTCTGGGCCTGGGTGGAGGGCACGTAGGACTCGCCGAAATCGACGTTCTTGTCCTCCTCCTTCTGCAAAACGTAGCCATGGGGCGGCGGGGATTCGACGATGTAGTGCTGGGCGCCGGGCAGGGGCATGGGCGTGCCGCCGTTGACGATGCCATTGGGATAATAGTCGGTGAAGGCCCAGCCGCCGTCGAACACGCCCGGCACCACCTGGTTCCAGTTGGCGAAGTTGTCGAAGCAGTCCTGCACCGGCTGGCCGGCGATGACCGGCTTGGTCCGGCCGGTCCAGACGCAGTCGGCGGGCGGTGCGTCGTCGAAGCTGTCGGTGCGCGCGATCTGGACCGCATCCCCGGCGTCGAAGATGCCGTTGGCGTTGCGGTCCACGTCCTCGGGACCCTTCAGGTAGGCAGCGACCTCCCAACCGAACGGGTAGTTGTCCACGTCGGCCAGGGTGGGCAGGCCGTCGCCGTTCTTGTCGTCGATGACCTTGTCGCCGTTGACGTCGGTGTAGAGGTTGACCTGGGCCCGGGGGATGCCGGTGTCGAGGAAGTCCTGGACCTCCTGGCGCGGGTCGTCGTTGGCCCGGGTGAGGTCGTTGACCACCAGCCCGGAGATGCCGCCGTTCTCGTTGGGGCCGTAGGCCGTCTTGCCCCAGTCGATGCGGTTGAACTGGCCGAGGAAGAGGTGCATGGCCTGGGTCAGGATCGTGCCGGTCTCGGTGCGCCACTGCTTGCCGTCGGCCTGGATCTGCGGATTGCGGCGCCCATCGGCCACCCAGGTCGGGTCGGTGACCGGGATCTGGCCGCCGGCATCGACCACGGTTGTCATGCCCGTGGGCTTGAAGCGGGCGAAGTCGCCCTCGACCACCAGCCACTTGAAGAACGGGAAGACCGTGGCGAATTCGTAATTGCCGAGGGGGTCGGTGATCTGGGTCTGGTAGATGGAGCCGTCGCGGTAGCGGATGTTGATGACCTGCTCCAGGATGCCGGGCTCGCCGGGATCGGGGAAGCCGTCCTGGTTGGTGTCGAAGAAGACCGAGCCGTCCAGGTTGCCGAACCAGCGGAAGATGAGGAAGTCGAGGGAGGCCTGGGCCGGCGGGGGGGTGCCGGTGTTCGGATCGGCCGGGCCGACGACGTTGGTGCCGGGATGAACGATGATGGTGGTGATGGTGAAAAGGGTGATCAGGGGTTTGTCGAAGGTCACCAGCTGGTAGGTGCCCGCGGGGATGCCCGAGATGGAGAACTCGGCGTCGCCGCTGGCGTTCTCGGTGCAGGGCACGACGATCAGGCCCTGCCGGGTGGCGGCGTCGTTCAAGCCCACATAACACTGGTCCACGGGCACGCCCTTGAAGAAGCCCTGCAGGGTGGGCGGGGCGGAGAAATGGTTGGAGCTGATGGTGCCGATGAGGTTGGCCTGGGCTTCCGGCGGAATCTCCCCCTTGGCTCCGGGCGTGCCGCCGGCGATCGCGCCGTAGGGCAGCTGGTCAGGGTTGACGAAGCCGAAGAAGACGTGGTTGAAGCCGGTGCCGAAGCCCTCGGTGAAGACCGCCGGCTCGTCGGCCTTGACCCAGGCGTCGACGGTGGGCGTGCCCTCGATGGTCGCGGTCTGCAGCCAGCCGGGCTGGTCCGTGGGCGGCACGATGTTCACGCCGTACTTGCCCGGGGCCAGGTATTTGACCAGGGCCTGGCCGTCGGCGCCGGTCAGGACGTAGCCCGAGCCCACGGTCTGAACCTGGGGCTCGCCGCCCACCAGGATCGGCTGGCCGTCCGGGCCGGTCTGGTAGGTCGTGCCCAGTGGATTGCCGAAAACGTCCAGGCTGATCTGGCCGGCGGTGTCGTCGACGCTGACCTTGAAGCCGGCGAGGCCGAGTTCGCCCTGGTCGGCGACGTTGTTGATCGGGTTGTTGTCGTTGAAGACCAGGACGGAGATCTGGGCCGTGGGGATGGGCAGCGGGTTGACCACGATGGTGTGCAGCGCGCCGGAGGCGGCGTCGATGGATTTGCCGCTCATCTGGTAGCCGGTGTAGGGCAGGACCGAGACCATGACCCTGCCCTGGTTGTAGGGCGCGGGGATGGGCACGCTGACCAGCGCGCTGTTCTCCTCGCCGCTGGCGATGACCGGAGCGTGGCTCTTGTGGTTGGCGATGCCGATGCTCGGGTTGACCGTCTGCTGCGGCGGGGTCTGGAGGGTGTTGTCCTCCTCGATGATCCAGCGGAAGCCGCTGATCGGATTGCCGGCCGGGTCGGTGACGGTAACGGCCACGGCATGGGCGGGCGTGGCGTTCAACGCCAGGGCCAACAGGCTGATGGCCAGGCTCGTGGCCACAAACCACACATACTTCCCTCTGTACATACTCCCTCCCCGTGCCGTGTTGTCAGAAAGCGGCCACCGCGGCCTGTGAATATCTATCTCACTGAATAACTTGCGCTTTTTTCTCATCTTCGCGGTCCGGAACCGCAAATTCCAGTTGTTTTAATCATATGCTAAAAATTTTTAGCTCTGTAAATAAAAATGTTATTACCAGTGGTATTTATTTTTTTCTATCAATTAATTCAATATATTAATGAGTATCGCCTGCAATTCTTCGTGGCGTTGGAGAGGGGGTGTCGCGGTCTCCTCCCGCCTGGAGAGCCGGTAATACGCCCGGGCTCGCATTGCTCTAGGCGGCTAACAATTTGAATATATTTATCTTTATTGCCGAGGTGCGCGGCGGTGGACGACGACCGGTTCGTGCCGGTTGCTGTGGGCGATAAAAAATCAATTCAGAAAAATGTCGACGGGCGGAGGCATTTCCGTCTTGATGCTCCTCTGCCCAGGAACTCTGCTGGAGGCATGAAATTTGCTTGTAATCAGGCGGAGAGCGTCTTCGGTAGCGGCTTCGCACCTGATTTATTGTGCACTTCGTGAATTTTCTTGTGAGACATACATAATGTCATACAGTGAGCCTGGACAATACACTCCTGTCGGCTGGATCTCGTGCGATCATCCGAGGTTGTGACGTAGCCGCACAGCGGCGTTCGAGCTGCTAACCGGCGTCCGAAATGACAGCCGGGCCGCAGGCGGTTGCCTGCGGCCCGGCTCGGCGGGAATGAGGTGCTAGAGCGCGGGGCCGCGCAGGAGGTCGGTGGCGCCGGACAGGCGCTCGAGGATGGAGGAGAGCTGGCTCAGCTCGCCCTTGCCCACTGCGTCCATGAACCCGCTCAGGTTGGCGTAGCAGTCGGGCAGGAAGCCGTCGAGGAAGCGGCGGCCGGCGGGGCTCAGGCTGACGCAGAGCTTGCGCCGGTCGCTGGGGTCGATGTTGCGCTGGATGTAGCCGAGGCTCTCCAGACGGCTCAGCAGGCTGGTCATGGTCGCCGAGGAGACGCCGAGGGCGTCGGCCAGCTGGTTTGCGGAACAGGGCGCGTCGGGGTCGCGGTTCATGACCGTGAGGCAGAAGAAGGTGCCCTGGTTCAATTCGTAGCGGGCCAGGAAGGCGTCCAGGGCGTCGGTCATGTCGTGGCCCAGGCGCAGGAGCGTGAGTCCGGCCTTGAGCGCGGCGCGGTTCATTCCGGGGTAGCGCACGACAAGCTTGTCGAGGGCCTCGTCAGTGGGCAGGGCGCGGAGCTTGAACATATCATCCTCGGTCTGGGGGCGGGTGGGTTGTGTCACTGAACGTCAATAATGTGGCACGCGGCTTCGGAAAATACATAACTGCTTGAAAGAAGTCCAGAA
Source organism: Desulfovibrio sp. UBA6079 (assembly GCA_002428705.1). GTDB lineage: Bacteria > Desulfobacterota > Desulfovibrionia > Desulfovibrionales > Desulfovibrionaceae > UBA6079. The sequence goes on along the minus strand of DIXN01000063.1, from coordinate 72,104 downwards.
TCTCTTGCGGTGCGAATGATTATCATTTGCATGAATAGTCCATCCATTGAAAAATTGCAAGCCCGGACGAGCGCGGGCCGGCCGCTTTAGCGGCAGGGCGAGGCCAGGGCGGTGTCGAGGATGCGCGTGATGAGCTGCGGGTAGCTCAGGCCGGCTCGGGCTGCGGCCGCGGCGAAGCCGGCGTCGGGCGTCAGGCAGGGATTGGCGTTGACGTCGATGATCAACGGCCGGCCGGCCTCGTCCACGCGAAAATCCACCCGGGCGTAGCCGGCCAGGCCGAAGGCCCGCCAGGCGCGAAGGGCCGCGTCCTCGAGTGCGGCGGCCAGGCCCGCGTCCGAGGCCGGCAGGTCGAAGGTCCGGACCGAGTTCCGGTAGGCCGCCGACCCCTCGTCCCACTTGGCGGCGTAGTCGAGGATGCGTTCCTCGGGCGCGCCGCCCCCCAGAAACTGCATCTCGGCCGGTGCCAGGACCTCGGGGCCGTCCTCATCGCCAGGGCCGTCCAGGACGGTGACCGCGAACTCGCGGCCGTCCACGAAGGCCTCGGCGAACCATTCGCCGCCGTCCTTGGCCCGCTGGCGCTCGATCAGGGCCAGGACCGCATCAGGCTCCTGTGCGTCCACGATCAGCTCGGAGCTCAAGCCCTTGGAGGCATGCTCCCAGACCGACTTGACCAGGTAGCGGCCGGGGACGAAGCCCGCCGGCCCGGGGCCGCGCGCGTCGCACCAGGCCGGGGTGGGCAGATCGGCGGCGGCCATCACGGCCTTGGCCCCGAGCTTGTTGGAGCTGACCATCATGGCCAGGCTGCCGGCGCCGGTGAAGGGCAGCCGGAGGTGCTCCAGGAGCGCCGGGGCGAGCGAGATGAACCGGGCCGAGCCGGCCACCGTCTCGACCAGGTTGAAGACCGCGTCCGGGGCAGCGGCGGACAGGCGCGCGGCCGCACTCTTCGCGTCGAGGTCGAAGGCCAGGCGCGGGCTCTCGTGGCCGAGCTCGGCGAGCGCCGCGGCCACGGCCTCGACCTGGGCCAGGGTGTCCAGGTCGTCGGCCGCGGCCGCGGCGCTCACGGCGCTATGCAGGATGAGGACGCGCATCGCGGCGCAGAGCCTAGGGCAGGCGCGCGGGCCGCCGCTCCAGGGCCGACTGCACGATCATCTCCAGGAGGTCGCGGTAGGCCAGGCCCGCCAGACCGCAGAGGATGGGCAGGTCGGAGCGCTCGGGATTGAGGCCCGGGAGAGGATTGACCTCGATGAAGCCGGGTTTGCCGCAGGCGTCGAGCTTCACGTCCACCCGGCCGCCGTCGCGGCAGTTAAGCGCCTTCCAGGCGGCCACGGCCAGCTCGGCGCTGGCCCTGGCCTTGGCGTCGTCGGCCAGGCGGTAGCGGACCAGGTTCTCGTAGTGTTCCTTGTTGTGGTAGGAGTAGGCCTCCTGCTCGGCCTCGGCCAGGAGCAGGACCTCCATGACCCCGAGGATCTTGGTCCGCGAACCCGTGCCGGCCAGGCCCACGGTGAACTCCCGGCCGGGGAGGTAGGCCTCGACCAGCACCGGCTGGCGGAACTCCTTCAGCAGCCTTGCGCAGCTCCGCTCCAGCTCCTTGGGGTTTTCGGCCTTGGAGGCCGCGGACACGCCCTTGCTCGTGCCCTCGGCCACGGGCTTGGCGAAGACCGGGAAGGGCAGGGAAAGCCCCCGCGCCTGGGCGGCGTCCTCGACCACGGCGAAGTCCGGGGTGGCAATCCCGCAGTCGCGCACCACGTGCTTGCACATGGCCTTGTGCAGGCACAAGGAGAGGACCAGCGGGTCGGAGAAGGTGTAGGGGATGCCGTAGGCATCGAGCAGCGCCGGCACCTGGGCCTCGCGAGCGTAGCCGTGCAGGCCCTCGGCGATGTTGAAGACCAGGTCGAAGCGCTCGCCCGCGGCCAGGCGCGAGACGAGGTTTCGCACGTGGCCCACGCGCGAGACCTCGAAACCCATGCCCTCAAGCGCGCCGGCGATGGCGTCTATGGTCACCTGGCTGTCGAACTCGGCCGTCTCCTCCTCGCTGAAGCCCAGTGTCAGGTAGTCCGCGCGCAGGTCGTAGGTGAACCCGACCTTCATCCGCGCAACCCCGCGAGGTCCGGGCGCAGCTCCCGGGCGATCGCCTGGGCGCTTTCGTCGCGGGTGCGGTGCTCGAGGCCCTCGTAGTTGGTGAAGACGAGGTCTTCGCCCTCAACGCCGCTCAAGTAGTTGGGGCAGACCGGGGTCTTGCCGCCGCCCTCCGGCAGGTCGATGACGAAGTGCGGGATGGCGTAGCCCGAGGTGTGGCCGCGCAGGCCCCGCATGATCTCGATGCCCTTGGCCAGCGGCGTGCGGAAGTGGGCCGAGCCGTACACCTGGTCGCACTGGTAGAGGTAATAGGGCTTGACCCGGTTCTTGAGTAGCCCCTGGAAGAGCTTGGTCATGACCGGGACGGAGTCGTTTATGCCCTGCATGAGCACGGTCTGGCTGCCGAGCGGGATGCCGGCGTCGGCCAGCCGGCGGCAGGCCGCCGCGGCCTCGGGGGTCAGCTCCGCGGGGTGGGTGCAGTGGATGGAGATGAACAGCGGATGGTAGCGCGAGAGCATGCGCGTCAGGCTCGCGGTCACCCGCTGGGGCAGGACCATGGGCACCTTGGTGCCGATGCGCAATATCTCCACGTGGGGAATCTTGCGCAGCCGCGAGAGCAGGTACTCGATGGCCATGTCGGGCATGGTCAGCGGATCGCCGCCCGAGACGAGCACGTCGCGGACCACGGGATTGTTGGCAATATAGTCGATGGCCTGGTCCCAGCCGCGGGGGTGGGGCGTGGCCGAGTCGCGCTTGCCCACCCGGCGGGAGCGTGTGCAGTAGCGGCAGTAGGTGGAGCAGAAGTCCGTGGCCAGGAGCAGCACCCGGTCGGGATAGCGGTGGACCAGGCCGGGCACGGGGCTGTCGTGGTCCTCGGCCAGGGGGTCGTCGGCCTCGCCCGGGGAGTGGACGAACTCGTTCACGGTGGGGATGACCGTGCGCCGCAGGGGCTGGTTCGGGTCGCGCGGGTTAAGCAGGCTTGCGTAATAGGGGGTCACGGCCATGGGCAGCCGGCCCTCGCAGAATTCGAGCGCCTCGCGCTCGCTATCGGTCAGTTCGAGGATGGCCCCGAGCTGGCGGCTCTTGGTCAGCCGGTTCTTCAGCTGCCAGCGCCAGTCGTTCCATTGGGCTTGGCTCGCCTCGGGGAAGAAGCGGCGGCGGAAGGCGTCGGTGGCGGGGGTGACGGGGAACTGTGTGCCGGGCTCGCGCTTGAGCCCGATGATCTGGGGTCTGGAAACCGGGACTTGGCACCACCCTTTGGAGGGGGGCTCGGATGCGGCAGGAGACTCGCAGCTGGTATCCCTGGAGGTGTCCATCATTCTCCCTATGCCTGGGTCGGTTCGTTTACGGGCGCGGGATCATCCGGCGACGCCCTGTGGCTGTGCGCGGCCGCGCCGCCCGGCGGCACGGTCGATAAGCGCGCGCAAAGCAACGATCGTTCCAAATGTCGCAACATGTTGATATTACATGATTTGTTCGTCTGCGCACGGTGTTTTTCGGAAATTTGATTTCTTGTTCTCAATGGGCTTCTGCAAAAAAAAGCTTGATTCAATTTGTTATTTAAAATCACGATGTTATCGGTATGGCCGGGCACGCCTTCCAGGCTCACGGAAGCGGATGGCGGCGTATGAAGCGAACTCTGAAAATCGGAAGCAACACTGCCGATGTATTTTTGTCGGAAATCTCATTTCACTTTTTTGCCCGGCATGGCCCGGGCTATTTGAAATCTTCCTTGCGGATCTCGTACTTGGTGAGCAGATTGTGGAGCTGCCGGGGGGTCACGCCGGCGTGGGCCGCGCTCGACTTGATGCGCCCGCCGTGCTCGGCCAGGAGTTCGCGCAGGTAGGCGCGCTCGACGAACTCCACCGTCCGCCGCCGGATCTCGGCCAGAGGCTGGGAGATGTCCAGGCTGGCCGCGCCGCCCGGATCCATGGACTGCACCAGCTCGGCCGGGAAGCTCTCCGGGGTGAGCACGTGGGAGGTCTCGAGGATGAAGGCCCGCTCGATCAGGTTCTCCAGCTCGCGCACGTTGCCCGGCCAGTCATAATGATAGAAGGCCTCGAGGACCAGCGGATGGAAGCCGTGGATCTCCTTTAAGTGCATGGCGTTCAGCCGCTCCAGGAAATGCTCGCACAAGGGGGCGATGTCCTCCTTTCGCTCCCGGAGCGGCGGAATCTCGATGGGGAAGACGTTCAGCCGGTAGTAGAGGTCGGTGCGGAACGCGCCGGCGTCGGAGAGCTTTTTCAGGTCGGAGTTGGTCGCGGCGATGATCCTCGCGTCGGTCGGGATGTCGGTTTCGCCGCCCACGCGCTGGAAGATCTTCTCCTGCAGCACCTGGAGCAGCTTGATCTGGGTCGAGGGGCTGATGGTCCCGATCTCGTCCAGGAAGATGGTTCCGCCCGCGGCCAGCTCGAACTTGCCCAGGCGGCGGCGCACGGCCCCGGTGAACGAGCCCTTCTCGTGGCCGAAGAGCTCGGACTGGACCAGCTCCTCGGGCAGGGCGCCGCAGTGCACGCTGATGAACGGCCCCTCGGGGCGGATGGACAGGGAGTGGATGAGCCGGGCGATGACGCCCTTGCCCGTGCCGGTTTCGCCGACCAGGAGCACGATGGACTTGGTCGGGGCCACGAGCTTGACCTTCTCGTAGACGATCTGCATCACCGGGCTGGCCAGGAGCGCGATGCGGCTGGTGTCCCGGACCCGGTGCTCGTCGCGGAAATAGTCGAGCTCCTGCTGGACCTTCAGCGACTCGTACAGGCTCTCCAGGACATAGCGGACCTCGTCCTTGCTCAAGGGGTAGGTCAGGTAGTTGCCGGCGCCGGCCTTGACCAGGCTGACCGTCTCTCGGATGCGCTCCTGGCGGGTGAGGACGATGATCTCGGTCTGGGGATTCTTGCCCCAGTACTTCTGGAGGTCCTTGCGGTAGTCGTCGGCCTTCTTGCCCGGCGCGGTCTCGAAGAAGTCGATGTCGACCAGGAGCAGATCGAAGTCCTGGGCCGCTGCGCGTTCCTGGAAGGCCTCGGGGGTCTGCACGGCCTCGATCAGGCTGTCCGGGCCGAAAGCCTCGCGCACCACGGCCACGGCCTCGGCGTCGCGGGTGGCCACCAGGACGCGCCGGGCCGGCGTGCGGGAGTTGAGCTCTTTCTTCTGGTTCATGACAATCGGAACTATTATTTCCGTCTACCGCAAAGTCAATGACAAATAATAGCCTGTAAATACGCCATGATAAAGGTATCACCCGGGGGGTGCCTACAGCCCCGGTCATCTCGAGACCGGAATCCTGCCTTCCGGCGGATCGGGAGCGGAAACGCCGCTTCCGTATGGCCGTGGATGTCGGCCCGCATGCCTTTCATATCGCACTGAATTGCTTCCCTATTTTCCGCCATCCCCCGCGGCATGAAAGTTGATAGGCTCCTCTGCCCCGGGCGGCCGGCTGCGGCCGTCGCGGGGACGCTTCCAGAGGGGCCGCGTGCATGGGGTGCGTCCGTCTGCTGTTGGCCGCCTGCGTCTTCGCCTCCCACGCCGTCAGCCACGACCTGGCCCTGCTGCCTGGCCAGGTGGCGGTGCAGGCCTTCTTCATCCTGTCCGGCTTCTTCATGACCCTGGTGTTGACCGGCAAATACGGCCCCGGCCGGTTCGGGCTGTTCATCGGCAACCGCCTGCTCCGGCTCCTGCCCGTCTACCTCGTGGTCCTGGCCGCCTCGCTCGCGGCCCTGAAATACCTTGACGTCGGCCCGTTCACCGGCTGGGCAGGTTTCGCATCCGACCTGACCGCCGGTCCGGCCGTCCTGGCCGCGGGCCTGTGGACCAACCTGGGCATCCTCGGCCAGGATCTGCTCTTCCTGTTGGCCATCGGCCCCCAGGGCGGGCTCGTGCCGTCATTTCACTGCGGCCCGGCCGACGACGCCTTCCGGCTGCTGCTCGTGCCCCAGGCCTGGTCTTTGTCCACCGAGCTCTTCTTCTACCTCATTGCGCCTTTCATCCTGCGCCGCTCCATCTTTTTCCGCTCCGGCCTCTTGCTGGCCAGCCTGGGCCTGCGCCTTGCCCTTCACCTCTGGGACCCGGACTGCGACCTCCTCGCCCGGCGCCTCTTTCCGGCCGAGCTCTGGCTCTTTCTCCTCGGCTCCCTGGCCCACACGGCCTACGTGCGCCTCGCGGACCGCGCCTGGCTCGCCCGCCTGGGCCTTCCGGCTTTCCTGGCCTTGGCCTTGGCCGTGATGGCCTACCCCCATCTCCCCCCGGCCCTGGCTTGGCCCGGCTTTCTGCTGCTGAGCGCGGCGGCCTGCCCGGCGGTCTTCGCCTGGACCCGGGCAAGCCGCCTGGACCGCTTTTGGGCCGAGCTCAGCTATCCGTTCTACCTGGTCCATTTCCTTATCCTTGCCTGCTTCGAGGAATTCGACCCCGAATACGGCCTGCCGCCGGTCGTTCTCGCCAGCCTGGCCGCGGCGCTCCTGCTGCGTGCGCTGGTCGAGGTTCCGGTGGACCGCTGGCGCCGGTGCCGCCTTGGCCCGGGACGCGGCCGGACGTCCGTCTCGGCCCCGGCTCCGGCCTGATCGCTGAGCGTTTTTTTCCTTCCGTCGCCTTGACATGCCTCCGTCTTCGGTTAGGCTCGCGTAAGGTCCAACATATTCGACTCCATATCCGTACAGGAGGCTCGCGCATGCGCCCGCTCATCAAGATTCTGGCCATCGTCGTCGGCGCCGTGGTTGCGCTTGTCGTCATCGCCATCCTGGCAGTGGTCCTTCTTGTGGACCCCAACGACTACAAGGAACCCATCGCCAAGGCCGTGGCCGAGAAGACCGGCCGCACCCTGACCTTCGAGGGCGACCTCGGTTTGACCTTCTTCCCCTGGCTCGGCGTCTCCCTCGGCCCGGTCAGCCTGTCCAACGCCCCCGGATTCGGCGAGGCGCCCATGCTCAAGCTGGACCATGCCGCGGTCAGCGTGAAGCTCCTGCCGCTTCTGTCCAAGAAGGTGGAGCTGGACACGGTGTCCGTTTCCGGGCTCACCGTGAACCTGGCCCGCAACGCCGAGGGCAAGACCAACTGGGACGATCTCGTGGCCAAGACCGCGGCCGAGGGCGAAAAGCCGGCGGCGGAGAAGCCTGCCGAGGAGAAGCCCGGCGAAGCGGCCGCTCTGCCCGTGGCCTTGCGTGTGGGCGGAGTCGAGATCGAGAAGGCGAACGTGGTCTGGGACGACAAGCAGGCCGGCCAACGTTTCGCCGTGACCGACGTGAATGTCAGCCTGGGCGAGGTGGCCGAGAACAAGCCGGTCGATTTCCGCGTCGCCCTCAAGTTTGACAGCACAAAGCCCCAGGTCAGCCTGGCTCCGGTCGTCTCCGGCACCTTCAACGGCGATTTCGAGGCCCGGCGCTACGCGCTCTCGAACCTTAAGCTGACCGTGGACGCCTCCGGCGAGGCGGTCGTGGCCAAGACGGCCAGGCTGACCCTGGCCCTGGCCTCGGCCGACGCCGACGAGAAGGCCCATGTCTACGTCCTGAAGGGCTTGGCCCTCGATGTGACCGCCAGTGGCGGCGGCCTGCCCATGGACACGGTCAGCCTCAGCCTGGCCGGCGAGAGCTTCAACATGGACCAGGCCTCCGGCCGGGTCGACCTGCCCAAGTTGACCGTGAACCTGGAAGCCAAGGGCGACAAGCTGCCGGGCAAGGAGGTCAAGGGCCAGCTCACGGCCAAGGTCGCGGCGGACCTGAAGGCCGGCACGGCCAGCCTGGCCGAGCTTGCGCTGACCTTGCGCGATCTGTCCCTGACCGGCGCCTTGGCCGCCACCGGGCTCAATGCCGAGCCGAGCTTCACCGGCCAGTTGAACCTGGCCGCCTTCAACCCGAAGAAGCTCATGAACGAGCTCGGCCTGGCCCCGCTCGAGACCGCCGACGCCTCGGCCCTGACCAATCTCGCGGCCACGCTCTCCCTGGCCGGTTCTGCGAGCGCGGCCCAGGTGAAGGACGTGAAGGTCCTCCTCGATGGAACGACCATCACCGGCCGGGCCGGGATCACCGATTTCGCGCAACCGGCCTATGCCTTCTCCTTCGCAGTCGACGATATCGACGCCGACCGCTACCTGCCGCCGGCCAAGCCCGAAGCGGCCAAGGCGGAAGCAAAACCCGCGCCCGCACCGGCCGAGCCGGCCAAGAAGCCCGATTACACGGCCCTGCGCGCACTCAAGGCCAAGGGCGACCTGAGCGTCGGCAAGCTCAAGATCAGGAACTTAAAGCTCGCCAACTTGAAGTTTGCGTTGACCGCCGAGGGCGGCGTGATCACCGTCGATCCCCTGGCCGCCGAGCTCTACCAGGGCCGGGTGGACAACAGCATGGTCTTCGACGTGCGCGGCGCCGAGCCGGCCTTCAAGGAGAAGACCGTGCTGAAAGGAGTCCAGGCCGGACCGCTTTTGGCCGACCTGACCGGCAAGGAGCGCCTGACCGGCACCACCGACCTGAGCTTGGACGTCAGCGGCCGCGGCGAGGGCGGGGAGGCGATCAAGCGCACCCTGTCCGGCACCGCGGCCTTCTCCTTCAAGAACGGCGCAGTCAAGGGCGTGAACATCGCCAAGCTCATCCGCGAGGCCCAGGACGTCCTGAGCGGCAAGAAGCCGGTCGCGGACGAAAACGAGGCCACGGACTTCGCCGAGCTTTCCGGCACGTTCAAGATGGACAACGGCCTGGTGACCAACAACGACCTCTCGCTCAAGTCGCCGCTTCTGCGCGTGACCGGCGAGGGCAGCGTCAACCTGCCCAAGGACGTGATCGACTACCTAGTCACCGCCTCCGTGGTCGGCAGCCTGAAGGGCCAGGGCGGCGAGGAGCTGACGGCGCTGAAAAACGTGCCCATCCCCATCCGGGTCAGCGGCACGACCGCCGAGCCGAAGTTCGCCCTCGACCCCAAGGCCCTGGCCGAGGCCCTGGCCAAGGGCGCGCTCAAGAAGGAGACCGAGGCGGTCAAGGGCGCGGTGGAGGAGAAGGCCAAGGGACTCCTGGAGGGACTCGGCGGCAAGAAGTCCCCGGGCAAAACGACGCCCGCGCCGTCGCCGGCCAAGGAGAAGCCCAAGAGCCCGGCAGACTTCCTCAAGGGCCTGGGCAAATAGGAACGGATGTTTGCAAGTCATTTACGTCCGCCCGGACGCAGTGTAGGCTCTGCCGCACGGTCGTAGCGGCCCGCCGGGACGAAACGGCGGCCTCAAGGGAGGGGAGCTTCACGGTGACGCGCAACCGGGTCCTGTTCGTGGATGACGAGCCGAGCGTCCTGGATGGACTGCGCCGGGGTCTGTGGCCCTGGCGCGGCCAGTGGGAGATGCGATTCGCCGGCAGCGCCCTGGAGGCCTTGTCGATACTCGACGCAAACCCGGTGGACGTGGTCGTGGCCGACATGCGCATGCCCGGCCGGGACGGCGCCTGGCTGCTCGACACCATGCGCACGGAGCATCCGGAGGTCATCCGCATCATCCTTTCCGGGCATATGGAGCAGGCCGCGGTCCTGCGCACCGTGCGCTCGGCCCACCAGTTCCTGAGCAAACCCTGCTCCCCGGAGACCCTGGCCAAGACCCTCGGCCGGATCGTCAGGCTGAAGAGCATCGTCGGCGACGAGCGCTGCCGGGCCGTGGTTTCCCGGCTCGACTCCCTGCCGGTGCTGCCGGCGAACCTCTCCGAGGTCATGCGCGAGCTCGACAAACCGGAGCCGTCCATGGCCGTCATCGGCGAGCACATCGCCCGCGACCCGGCCCTGACCGCCACGGTGCTGAAACTCGTCAACTCCGCCTTCTTCGGTTTCTGCCGCCAGATCGCAAGCCCATTGCAGGCCGTGAGCCTGCTCGGCACCGAGGTGCTCAAGGTCGTGCTCCTGACCGCCAACCTGGTCGCGGCCATTAGGATCGACTGTTTCCCGGGCTTCACGCCGGAGCATTTCTGGATCCATTGCGGCAACGTCAGCCGCCTGGCCCGGGTCATAGCCGGCGTGGAGGGCTTGTGCGCCGAGGACGTCGATCTCTGCGCCCTGGCCGGTATGCTCCACGACCTGGGCAAGCTGGTCATGGCCGGCCGCATGCCGGCCGAATTCAAGACCGTGACCGAGGCGGCCCGGGCGCAGGGGGTCAGCTTCCACGGCGCCGAGCGCCAGGTGCTGGCCGCGGGACATGCCGAGATCGGCGCCTTTCTGCTCGGCTTGTGGGGCCTTGGCGAGGGAGCGGTCCTGGCCGTGTCGCAGCACCACGAGCCAGAGGCCGGGAGCGGGCAGGTCGTCTGCCTGGCGGTGGTCCATGCGGCCAACGCCCTGGAGCACGAGCTGGTGGTCCGGGACCCGCGGCGTGCCCCGCATCCGCTGGCCACTCAGTGGATCGCGGACCAGGGCTTCGGCCCCAGGCTGACGGGCTGGCGGGAGGCCTGCCGGGCGGCGCTGGCCGCGGGCGCCCAGGCCGCGGGCAGCGAACGGTCCGGATCCGGGACCGGCCGATAACGAAGGCAGGAGAGTGGCGTGGAAGAGAAGATTTTGTTCGTGGACGACGAGGTCCACATCCTGGAAAGCTTCAGGCGTACCTTCCACAAGCGCTACCGGCTGGCCACGGCCAGCCGGCCCGAAGAGGCCCTGCACCTGATCCAGGCCGAGGGGCCGTTCGCCGTGGTCGTCTCGGACCTGCGCATGCCGGGCATGGACGGCATCCGCTTCCTGGCCCGGGTGCAGGAGGTCTCGCCGGACACGGTGCGCCTCATCCTGACCGGCCACGCCGACCTCGACGCGGCCATCGCCGCGGTCAACGAGGGCCATGTCTTCCGCTTCCTGACCAAGCCCTGCGCCAACGAGACGATGCAGAAGGCGCTCGCGGCCGCCCTCGACCAGTACCGGCTGGTGACCGCCGAGCGCGAGCTCCTGCGCGGCACGCTCCGGGGCAGCGTACGGGTCCTGACCGATGTCCTGGCCCTGGTCCATCCCGAGGCCTTCGGCCGGGCCGAGCGCCTGCGGCGCCATGCCTCGGCCACGGCCAGGCGCCTGGGCGTCGGCGCGCTCTGGCGCTACGAGATGGCGGCCATGCTCTCCCAGATCGGCTGCGTGACCCTGCCGGCGGAGATCCTGCGCAAGCGCTACGCCGGCACAAAGCTCAGCGCGGTCGAGGAGGACCTCTACCACATGCACCCGGCGGTGGCGCGGGGTCTCCTGTCCAACATCCCGCGCCTGGAGGAGGTCATCGAGATCGTCGGCCGCCAGGACGAGCGCCTGATCGAGCACCCCGACCAGCCGCTCGGCGCCCGCATCCTGAAGGTCGCCATGGACTTCGACGACCTGGAGCAGCAGGGGCTGGAGCGCGAGAACGCCCTGGCCGAGATGAAAAGCCGCCCGGGCTGGTATGACCCCGAGGTCCTGGCAGCCTTCGAGCTGGCCCTGTTCGCCGAGGAGGGCTACCTGCCCAAGCCCATGGCCATGGCCGACTTGAGGCCCGGCATGGTCCTGGCCAAGGACGTGAAGACCAGTCAGGGCATCCTGCTCCTGGTCAACGGCCAGGAGGTCAACACGGCCATCATCCTGCGCCTGGAAACCTTCGCCAACACCCACGGTGTGGACGAGCCGGTCTTCATCCGCGTGCCCCTGGAGGCCGGGCCGAACAGGGCCGCTCCTCCTCCGGGCGCCGCGGAGACCGGTCCGGGAGCCGCCGCGCCCGTGGCTCCGGACCCGTCGCCGAGCCCGTCGCCCGCCGCAGAGGCTCCCGGGGAGCCGCCGGGCTGAGCCGTTGGCCGCGCCTACGCAGCCGGCATGGCGTAGCTGATGGCCATGAGCACGGCGCCCTGGGGGTCGCGCAGGACGAGGAACCGGCCGACCTTGGGGATGTCCGTGGCCGGCACCAGGATGGTCCCGCCGAGTTCCAGCACCTTCTTGGCCGTGGCGTCCACGTCGTCCACGGTGACGTAGGCTCCCCAGTTGGGCGGGATGCCCGCGGCCTGCGGCGGGATGCCCATGATGCCGGCCATCTCCGTGCCCTTGACCTTGACCACGCTGTAGGCCTGGCCTTCCATGCCCGGGGCGTCCATGGGCATCTCGTCGTACTCCCAGCCGAAGAGCGCGGCGTAGAAGGCCTTGGCCGCGGCCGGGTCGGTGGTCATCAGCTCGTTCCAGCTGAAGGCGCCGTGGGTGGTGTAGCGCGGATCGGTCATGTCGTGCTCCATGTGGTATATGGTTCGAGACCTTACGTCTCGTAGCTGCCACAGGCGTAGCGCAAAGGCGAGAAATTTCCGTGACGTTTTCAGCTCGCGGCGATGAGGCGCAGGATCTCCCGGGCGCACGTCCCGGGGTCCGGGCCGCCGGAGTCCACGACTAGGTCGGCGGCTGCCCGGTAGAGGGGCTCGCGTTCGGCCAGGAGGGAGGCGAGGCTCTGCCCTGGGGCGATGGCCAGGCCGCGCTCCGGGTGCCTGGCCACGCGGGCCAGGATGATGTCGCGCTCGGCGGCCAGCCAGACCACCGGTCCGAGAGCTCTCAGCCGGGCCACGGCGCGCGGGCCGTAGACCACCGAGCCGCCGGTGGAGATGACCGCGTCGCGGGCTTCGAGCGCGGCGATGAGGCGCTCCTCCTCGGCGATGAAGGCCTCGCGGCCCAGGCGGTCGACGACGGCCTGGAGGATGCTGCCGTGGGTCTGTTCGATGAGCTCGTCGGTGTCGATGTGGGTCAGGCCGGTGAGCGCGGCCAGGATGCGGCCCACGGTGGATTTGCCCGTGCCGGCCATGCCGATGAGGCTTACGCAGGCGCCTGCGGGCAGGCACGGTATGGAGGTGGTGCGTGGCATGGTCGTCCGTTTGGCAGAGTCGTGGGCAGAGTGGCAGAAACGCCCGCCTTCGGCAAGGCGGGTCTAGGGCAGGCCCAGGCGCGCGGCCGCGGCCCGGCCCTTGTCCAGGTAGTCGCGGCGGGCCTCGACGGGCAGGAGCTTGCCGCCCGTGGACCAGACGATGAAGACCGGGTCGGAGAGGTCCTCGGCGGCGGCCAGCCGTTGCCAGAGTGCCCGGCCCTCGGGGCCGGCCAGGAGGCGCACGGGGCCGAGGACGCCGGCCGCGGCCGAGGGCTCGACCGCGAGGTTCTCCGCCTCGTTCAGGGCGTGCAGGCCCCAGAGCAGCTCGTCCTCGCCCGCGGTGAAGCAGCCGTCGATGAGCTCTCCGGCCAGGGGCGCGACCAGGCGCGAGGGCCGGGCCACGGCCAGGCCGTCGGCCTCGGTGCGCACGTCAAGGCCGATGTCGTAGATCGAGACGGCCGACAATCGGCCGGAGACCAAGCCCAGGAGAAAGGAGGGCACGGCCGCGGGCTCGGCGAAAAAGGGGTGGGCCGCATCGCCCATGAGGAGCCGGGCGGCCAGGCTGATCCCGCCGGGCGCCCCGCCCACGCCGCAGGGCAGGAAGAGGAGGACCGGCCGGCCGGCCAGGCCCAGGTCCTTGAGCTGTTGGATCAGGTGCGGCAGGGCGGCGGCGTAGCCCAGGAAGAGGTCCGGGTCGGACTCGTCGTCGATGAAGTGGCAGGCCGGGTCTTTCGCGGCCTGCGCGCGGGCCTCGGCCACGGCCGCGCCGAAGTCCGCGGCGTGCTCCACCACCCGGGCGCCGAGGCTTTTCAGGCGGGCCTTCTTCCAGGCCTTGGCCTCGGCCGACATGTGCACGGTGACCGGAAAGCCGAGCGCCCGGCCCATGAGCCCGATGGACAGGCCGAGGTTGCCGGTGGAGCCCACGGTCAGGCACTGGCTGGCGAACAGGCGACGGACCTCGGGCGCGGCCAGGCGCGAGGGGTCGCCGCCGTCCGGAGCGTAGAGCCCGGCCGCGCTAGCCAGATCCTCGGCCAGCTTGAGCACGGCGTGAAAACCTCCGCGGGCCTTGACCGAGCCGGCCACGGGCAGCTCGTGGTCGCACTTGACGAGAAGATTGCCGGGCAGCTTGCAGCCCATGACCCGGGCCAGGATTTCGGCCAGGCGCGGCGCGGGCGCGAGCCGTGACTCGATGATCCCGCGGCTGGCCTCGAGCTCGGGAAAGAGTCCGGCCAGGAGCGGGGCCAGGCGGGCGAAGCGGGCCGCGGCGGCCATGACGTCGGCCGCGTTGAAGGGCAGGTTTCCGGCCAGGGCGGCCGCAGGTTTGCGTCCGGGGTTGGCCCAGAGGAGCGGCGCGCGGCGGGCGAGGCGGTCGATGACGGCGGTGGGGGCATCGGGCTGGTGCATGCGTGGCAGGCTAGCTTCCCGGAGCCGGCAGGGCAAGCCCGGGCGACAGCGATCCGCAGATTTCGGCTGCAAATCCGGGCGGGAAAGGGTAGCCTCGGCCCGCCGCAGGCGCCCAAGGCCCGGACGAAAAGCCACGAGAGACGCCCATGCCCCCCATCACCACCTCGGTCTTCGAGCTGTTCAAGATCGGCCCCGGCCCGTCGAGCTCCCACACCATCGGCCCCATGGCCGCGGCTGGCGCCTTCGCGCGCGAGGCCGCCGGGCTGCCGGCCGATCTCCTGACCCGGTCCACGGGCCTGAGCGTCAGGCTTTTCGGCTCGCTCTCGGCCACGGGCCTGGGCCACGGCACGGACCGGGCCGTGCTGGCCGGGCTCTCCGGGTACGAGCCCGAGACCTGCCCGCCGGCGCTGCTGTCCGAGATGGACCTCGGCCCCGGTGCCGCCTTCCCCGTGCGCCTCGGCCCGGTGACGCTCAGCGTCCGCCCGGCGGATGTGGTCTTCGACGCCCTGGAGCACGGCTACGGCCATCCCAACACCCTTGTCTTCCGCCTGCTCGCCGGGGAGGAGGTGCTCCTGGAGAAGGTCGCCTTCTCGGTCGGCGGCGGTTTCATCCAATGGCAGGACGCACCCCCCGAGGTCGAGGCCAGTCCGCCGTATCCCTACGAGTCCATGGCCGAGCTCAGAGCGCAGCTGGCCGCAAGCGGGTTGAAGCTCCACGAGCTGCTGCTGGCCAACGAGAAATGCCTGACCCAGCGGGGGAGCATCGAGATCGAGGCCGGGCTTGACCGGATCATGGCCGTCATGGCCGAGGCCGTGGACCGGGGCCTCAATGCCGAGGGCACGCTGCCCGGCCCCATCGGCCTCAGGCGCAAGGCCAAGGTGTTAAGCGACCGCGCCCGGCGCTCGCCCACGGTCCAGGCCGCGGCCGACCGCCTGCTGGTGCTGCTCGACGCCTACGCCCTGGCCGCGGCCGAGGAGAACGCCGCAGGACATACCATCGTCACCGCGCCGACCTCGGGCTCGGCCGGGGTGGTGCCGAGCGTGCTGGCGGTCATGCAGCGCCATCTGAAGATCGAGCCCCAGGCCCTGCGCGCCGCGCTCCTGGCCGGCGCGGCCGTGGGTTTTCTGGCCAAGCACAACGCCTCCATCTCCGGGGCCGAGGTCGGCTGCCAGGGCGAGATCGGTGTGGCCTCGGCCATGGCCGCGGCCATGCTGGCCTATGCCCACGGCTTCGACCTGACCGTGACCGAGAACGCCGCGGAGATAGCCCTCGAGCACCACCTGGGCATGACCTGCGACCCCGTGGCCGGTTACGTCCAGATTCCGTGCATCGAGCGCAACGCCATGGGCGCGGTCAAGGCCTACAACGCGTTCCTGTTGGCCACGGTGGAGGATCCCGGCCGGCACGTCATGGACCTCGACCGGGTCATCTGGGCCATGGCCCAGACCGGCCGCGACATGTGCCCCAAGTACCGCGAGACGGCCCAGGGCGGCTTGGCCTTGAGGCCGCCGGAGTGCTAGCGCTTAGGGTATTGAGCGGAATGGGATGAAGAATGAAGCTGCTGATGAAAATAATCAAGATGATAGCCATGGTATGGTTTGTCTTTTCAGTGGCAGCGACGTGTGTACTCTTGTTATTTTCTTATTTGATGCGAGATGCGTGTGTTGATACTGTCATACAACGGATAGCATCACCCAATAACAAAGTTGAAGCTGTTGTGGTTGAGACAAATTGTGGAACTTTATGCTCAGGATCATATCACGTCTATCTTGTGCCATTTGGAGGGAATTCATTTTCTGGCAATAATCATGTGCTTAAGGCAAGCGTTTATCAACGATATGATTATAAATGGCTAGATGATGAACATTTTGCCGTTGAGTATTCACGTGCAGACATTGACAATCTAAGTAGCCCTTGGCGATATACTGGTATCCAGTATAATGTATATGTGTTGTTGATGCACGCAACAGATTGAAGGCTCAATAAAGAAGGCGGCTTTGAATTTCACTTCAAGGCCGCCTTTCCGTTCATCAGCTTCTCTTAACCCAGCGTCTCTTTCGAACTCGGCTTGTCGGTCAGGTCCAGGGCCAGCACGGATTCCATGTGCGGCGTGTGGGGGAAGAGGTCCATGGAGCGCAAGACCTTCGGGGCGTAGGCCTGGGCCAGGCGCTCGACGTCGCGGGCCATGGTCGCCGGGTCGCAGGAGACGTAGACCAGGCGCTTGGGCCGGGCCTCGAGGATGAGCCGCAGCACCCCGGCGTCGAGGCCCTCGCGCGGCGGGTCGCAGACGATGACCTCGGGCGGCGGCAGGCCGGCGACCGTGGCCTCGGGCGACTGAAGGTCCACGGCGTGGAACTCGCAGTTGGTCAGCCCGTTCAGGGCGGCGTTGTCCGTGGCGTCGGCCACGGCCTCGTGCGCGAGCTCCAGGCCGATGACCCGGCCGGCGCCCTTGGCCAGATAGAGGCCGATGCCGCCCACCCCGCAATAGAGGTCGTAGACCGTTTCCCGGCCGGTCAGCCCGGCCAGCTCGCGCACCGTCTGGTAGAGCTTTTCCGCGGCCAGGGTGTTGGTCTGGAAGAAGGCGTCGGGCGAGAGGCGGTAGCGCACCTCGCCGATGCGCTCCTCGAGGTGGGAGAGACCCATGGTCAGCACCCGGCGCTGGCCGAAGGCCGATTCCTTGGCGCCGCTGCGGGTGGAGTGGATGAAGGCCGCCGGTGCCTCGGGCCGGGCCATGAGGTGCTCGCCCAGGGCCTTGGCCGCGCCGAAGTGCTTGACTTCCGGGGTGGTGATCAGGTGGAGCATGATCTCGCCCGTGGCCGCGGCGTTGCGAATGACCAGGTGCCGCCAGAAGCCCTTGTTCGCGCCGGGATGGAAGGCGTTCACCCCGGTCTCGCGGCCGAACTGCCGGGCGGCCAGGAGGAGGTTCGTGCACTTCTCGGGCTGCAGGAAGCAGGTTTCGATGTCCAGCACCAGGTGCGAGGCGCGCTGCCTCAGGCCCAGGTGCAGGGTGCGGGCCGGTCCGACGAAGGCGAACTCCATCTTGTTGCGGTAGTATCTCGTTTTTGGCGAGGGCAGGGGGGGCAGCACGGTTTCGGGCCGTGCGCCGCCCAGGCGCGAGAGCGTCTCGACCACCTGGGCCGCCTTCCATTCCACCTGCTTGTCGTAGGCGATGTCCTGGTGCGCGCAGCCGCCGCAGGTGCCGAAGTGCGGGCAGAAGGGCTCGGCGGCGAAGGGCGAGGGCGTGACGGTTTCGACTACCTCGGCCTCGGCGTGGCGCTTGGCGATCTTGGTCAGCTTGGCCCGGACGGTGGCCCCGGGCACGCCGCCGGCGACGAAGACGACCATGCCCTCGGTCCGGGCCACGCCCTTGCCGCCCAGGGCGAGGGATTCGATCCGGCAGTCGATGATCTGATTCGGTGCAAAGGCCATGACAGCCTCCTTGTCTCGGATTTAAGTTCCCCATCATGCGCCATCCTCGGCCCGGCGGCAAGATCGATCGCCGTAGCGGCCGAGAATTTAAGCCTTGAAACCGATTGACGGCCGGCGGGCTTTGGGCTTAAGCATCAGCGGTTTTCGACTCTGCGGGGCCGCTTGATCGGTGTTCGTACGGGATTCGAAGGAGCTGTGATGGGCCTTTTTCTGGCCTCTCTGGCCGTTCTCCTGGCCGGCGCCGTGCTTGCGCCCATGGCCGGAAGGGGACGGGCGGCCAACTTTTTCGGCGCAACCGGCGCCTTCCTGGGCTCCCTGCTCGGACTGGCCTTTGCCTGCCTGCAGCTGGCGGCCGGCGGCGAGGCTCTGTGGTCCGCCCCCTGGGCCATGCCGCTCGGGCGTCTCTCCCTGGGCGTTGACGCCCTGTCCGCCGTCTTCCTTCTGCCTACCTTCATCCTCGGCGCCGCCGCCGCCCTCTCCGGCCATTCGGCCCTCAAGGGCCAGGCCGGCCGCCGGCCGCTCGGCGCCCACTGGTTCTTCGTCAACGTAAGCATCGCCGCCACCGCCCTGGTCCCGGCCGCCCGCGACGGGTTCCTCTTCCTCGTCGTCTGGGAGGTCATGTCCGTGGCCCCCTTCTTCGCCATCACCCTGCGCGACGAGGACTCCCGGGTGCGCCACGCCGGCTGGGTCTACCTCCTGGCCGCGCACCTCGGCGCCGCCTGCCTGGTGGCCCTCATGGCCCTGTTCTACGCCCGCGCCGGCAGCCTCGATTTTGCGCTCCTGGCCGGCGGCGCGGCCGGGCCGAGCGTTGCGCTCTTCGTCCTGGCCCTGGTGGGCTGCGGGGCCAAGGCCGGCTTCGTGCCCTTCCACGTCTGGCTGCCCGAGGCCCATCCGGCCGCGCCGAGCCACGTCTCGGCCTTCCTCTCCGGCGCGCTCATCAAGACCGGCATCTACGGGCTCATGCGCATCCAGACCTTCCTCGGCGCCCCTGAGGCCTGGCAGGGCTACCTGCTCCTGGCCCTGGGCCTGACCACCGCCCTCTTCGGCATCCTCTTCGCCCTGGCCCAGCGCGACGTGAAGCGCCTGCTCGCCTACTCCAGCGTGGAGAACATCGGCCTCATCCTGACCGCCATCGGCCTCGGCTATCTCGGCCTGGCCAAGGGCTTCGGCGCGGCCGCCTGCCTGGGCCTGGCCGCGGCGCTCCTGCACGTCATCAACCACGCGCTGATGAAGGGCACGCTCTTTCTCGCCGCCGGCTCGGTGCTGCACGGCGCCGGCGGGACGATCATCGACGGCCTGGGCGGGCTGGGCAGGCGCATGCCGGCCACGACCGTGGCCTTTGCCGCCGGAGCCTTGGCCATCTGCGGCTTGCCGCCGGGCAACGGCCTGGTGGCAGAGCTGCTCATGCTTCTGTCCGCCGCCACGCAGGCCGCCGGCCGGACCTTCCCCGTGGCCCTGGCCGCCTGGGGCGCGGTGGCCGGCCTGGCCCTGGTCGCCGGCCTGGCCCTTTTCGCCTTCACCAAGGCCTTCGGCCTGTCTTTCCTCGGCGAGCCCCGCAGCCCGGCCGCGGCCGGCGCCCACGACCCCGCCGGCGGCGAGCGCGCCGCCCCGCTGATCCTGGCCGGGCTCTGCCTGGCCGCGGGCCTTTGCGCGCCGCTGCTCTTCCAGGCCGTGCTGCCGGCTGCGGCCATCGTCGCCCGGACCTATCCGGCCGGCGCCGCCGAGGGCGCGGCACTGGGCACCGCAAGCCTGACCTGGCTCAGCCTGGCCGCAGTCGGGCTCATTCTCCTGGTCGCGGCCCTGGCCTTCGTGCGCAGCCGGCTCCTGGCCGGCCGGCCGGTCGGCCGCGGCCTGACCTGGGATTGCGGCTACCTCGCGCCCTCGCCGAGCATGCAGTATTCCAGCGGCTCCTTTGCCGCGCCCATGACCGGCCTCATGCGCCCGGTCTTGCGCACCGAGACCGACCTCGCCGCGCCCGAGGGCATCTTCCCAGCCCGCGCGGCCATCGAGTCCGAGACCCCGGACTGGCTCCTCGAGTCGGTCAGCGAGCCGGTCTTCGGTGCCGTGGCCCGCTTCTGCGACGCGCTCAAAGCCCTGCAGCACGGCCGCACCCCGATCTATATTCTGTACATCCTGGCAACTCTGGTGGCGCTCCTCGCCTGGAGGCTCGGATAAGGCCATGCGCGCCCTCTCCGCCGTCAACCTCCTGCTGGCCCTGGGGCTCTCCCCGCTGCTTCTGGGCATCATCAACCGCACCAAGGCCGTGATCTCCGGCCGCAGCGGACGGCCGCTGCTCCAGGTCTACTTCGATCTGGCCAAGCTCCTGGGCAAGGGCGCGGTTTACAGCCGGACCACCACCTGGGTCTTCAAGGCCGGGCCGATCGTCGGCCTGGCCGCGGTGCTGGCCGCGCTCGCCGTCCTGCCGCTCGGCGGCGTGCCGGCCCTCGTCGCCTTTCCCGGCGACGTCTTCGTCCTGGTGGCCTTCCTGGGGCTCGCCCGCTTCGCCCTCATTTGCGGCGCCCTGGACACGGGCTCGAGCTTCGAGGGCATGGGCGCCTCGCGCGAGGCCGCCTTCTCGGCCCTGGCCGAGCCGGCGCTGCTCCTTGCGCTCTTGGTCTTCGTCAGCCGCACGGGGACCTATTCGCTCTCCCGCATGTACGTCTGGCCCGGCGCGGGCGACTGGCTGGCCAGCGGCCCGGTGCTCATCCTGGTGGTCATCGCCCTGTTCATCCTGCTCCTCTCGGAGAACTCGCGCATCCCCGTGGACGACCCAAACACCCACCTGGAGCTGACCATGATCCACGAGGTCATGGTCCTCGACCACGGCGGACCCGATCTGGCCTTCATCCTCTACGCCGCGGCCTTGAAGCTCTGGCTCTTCTCCGCCCTGGTCGTGGGCGCGGCCGTGCCCACGGGCCTGGGCTCGCCGCTCCTCGACGAGCTGGCCATGCTGGCCGGCATGGGAATGTGCGCCGTGGCCGTGGGCCTGGTCGAATCAACCATGGCCCGGCTCAGGCTGCCCCGCGTCCCCCAGCTCCTGACCGCGGCCGGGGCCTTTGCCGCCCTGGCCCTGGCCATACTCGGGAGATAAGCCATGCAGCTCTGGCTCGATGCGGTCTTCGTCCTGATCATGCTGACCAACCTAAGTCTGCTCGCGGCCAGCCGCATGCGCCTGATCATCCGGGCCGCGGCCATCCAGGGCGTGCTCCTGGGCCTCCTGCCGCTTCTGTTCTCCCTCGAGGGCTCGCTGGCCGCAAACCTGGGCTTCTCGGCCTTCGTCCTCGGCATCAAGGGCCTCGGCTTTCCCTGGCTCCTCACCCGCACCTGCAGGCGAGTGCGCATCACCCCCGAGATCGAGCCCTATATCGGCTACAACTTCTCGGTCATCCTGGGCATCGTCGGCCTGCTCGTCTCGCTCTGGCTGGAACACCGGCTGGACCTGCCGGTGCGCGTCTCGGGCCTGTCCGTATCCGCGGCCTTCATGACCATCTTCTCGGGCTTCCTGCTGGTGGTCAGCCGCAAGAAGGCCGTGACCCAGGTCATCGGCTACCTGGCGGCCGAGAACGGCATCTTCCTCTTCGGCTTGAGCCTCGCCCCGCACGGCCCCATGTGGCTCGAGCTCTGCGTGCTCCTGGACATCTTCGTGGCCGTGTTCGTCATGGGCATCGCCATCCACAACATCGGCCGCGAGTTCGATTCCGTGGACATCGGCGCCGTGGACAGCCTGAAGGACTAGCCCATGCTCCTGCCGGCCATCATCATCGTCCCCTTTGCCGCCGGTGTGTTGGCGCTGCTCATCCGCGCCGACGGACCGCGGCGCGCGCTGCTGGTCGTGGCCGCCGGGCTGCACCTGGCCTTGAGCCTCTTCGCCGCGACGCACGACGTGCCCCCGGCCTGGGGCGGGCTCCTGATCTTCGACGCCCTCGGCCGGCTCTTCCTCTGCCTGGCCTCGATCCTGTTCTCGGCCTCCGCGGTCTACGCGCTCGGCTACCTGCGGGCGGAAGAGGCCGGCCCCCGGCCGGACTTCGTCGAGGGCACGCTGTTCGTGAACGCCCCCGAGGCCCGTTTCACCGCCTGCCTGCTCTTCTTCCTCGCGGCCATGAGCCTCGTCTGCACCACCCGCCACCTGGGCCTGCTCTGGGTCGGCGTCGAGGCCACCACCCTGGCCTCGGCCCCGCTCATCTACTTCCACCGCCAGCGCCGCTCGCTGGAGGCCACCTGGAAGTACCTCATGATCTGCTCCGTCGGGATAGCGCTGGCCCTGTTCGGCAACATCCTGCTGACTGCCGCGGTCGGCGGCGAGGCCGGGGGCGTGCAGTCCATGAACGTGGCCGACCTCGTGCGCCGCGCCGCGGACATCCGCGAGCCCTGGTTCCAGGCGGCCTTCATCTGCATCCTGGTGGGCTACGGCACCAAGATGGGCCTTGCGCCCATGCACACCTGGCTGCCCGACGCCCACTCCGAGGCCCCGTCCATCGTCTCGGCGCTCCTGTCCGGGGCGCTCCTCAACTGCGCCTTCCTCGGCATCCTGCGCGTGGTCGAGGTCGGCGCCGCGGCCGGCCAGGCGGCCTTCGCCATGGACCTTCTGGTGCTCTTCGGCCTTCTCTCCATGACCCTGGCCGCGGTCTTCATCGTCGGCCAGGGGGATTTCAAGCGCCTCTTGGCCTACTCCTCGGTCGAGCACATGGGCCTTCTGGCCCTGGGCGTTGGCCTGGGCGGCGGCGCGGTCTTCGGCGCCATGCTCCATGCCGTCAACCATTCGCTGGCCAAGGCCGGGCTCTTCCTCCTGGCCGGCAACATCCTGGCCGCCTTTCACACCAAGTCGGCCCACGACGTGCGCGGCGTGGTCCGGGTCATGCCGGTCACGGGCGTCTTCTGGCTCGCCGGCTTCCTGGCCATCACCGGCACGCCGCCCTTCGGACTCTTCGTCAGCGAGTTCGCCATCGTCCGCCAGGCCATGCTCGGCGGGCGCTACCTGGTGGCCGGCCTGATGCTGGCCAGTCTCGCCGCCATCTTCGCCGGATTCTCCATCGCCGTTTTGCGCATGGCCCAGGGCACCCCGCCGCCGTCCTTCAGGCGCCCGCCCGGCGGCGAGCGCCTGACCTCGATCGTTTCGCCGGTCGTGCTCTGCGCGGCCACGGCCGTGCTCGGCGTCTACATCCCTTCCAGCCTGACCCGCTTCCTGGTCGAGGCCGCCCGGGCCACGGGACTGCCGCTCGGAGGCCTGCCGTGAGCAAGCTTCTCGACCTCGCCCCGGGTGCGGCCGCACCGCTCGCGGCCGTGCCCGTCCTGTCCGAGGACGCCTTCCCCCACGAGGTGGCCCACGCCGTGGAAGAGGGCGGCCGGCTGGCCGCGCTCTTCGGCCATGCCCCGCAGCCCTCACAATCCTCGCATATGGGCGGGATCCGGCTGCTGGCAGTGGTCGCCTTCGACGCCGCAGGCCGGCTGGGCGTGGTCGCCGGAGAGCTGAGCCGGGACCGCTACCCCTGCCTGGCCCGCTTCTGCCCC
Organism: Desulfovibrio sp. UBA6079; assembly: GCA_002428705.1. Lineage (GTDB taxonomy): Bacteria > Desulfobacterota > Desulfovibrionia > Desulfovibrionales > Desulfovibrionaceae > UBA6079. Next base: position 48,913 of record DIXN01000063.1, on the reverse strand, counting down.
CAGGCCCACTATTTTTCGCGCGAGATCGCCGAGCAGTACAATGTCCTGCCCGAGGGCCATCCCTGGCTCAAACCCGTGCGTTTCGCCCCGCCGCTGCCCGGCGCCCTGCCCGTGGACCCCTTCGAGGGCAGGCGCACCATCGGGCTGACCGACTATTTCCGCATGTACGGCCCGGACGTGCACGAGGTGGCCGTGGGCCCGGTGCATGCCGGGGTCATCGAGCCCGGCCATTTCCGCTTCCAGTGCTTCGGCGAGATCGTCCACCACCTGGAGATCAGCCTCGGCTACCAGCACCGCGGCCTGGAGCGCTTCCTGCCGAACGCGCCCGCCGGCCGCGTCCTGCCGATCATGGAAACCGTGGCCGGCGACACGACCATCGGCCATGCGCTCGCCTACTGCCAGATCGTGGAGGCTTTGTCCGGCCTGGCCGTATCCGAGTCCGCCGGGCTCGTGCGGGCAGTGGCCCTGGAGCTCGAGCGCCTGGCCAACCACGTCGGCGACCTGGGCGCGCTGGCCGGCGACGTCGGCTTCCTGCCGACGCTGGCCTATTGCGGCCGGCTGCGCGGCGACCTGCTGAACATCTCGGCGCTCCTCTGCGGCAGCCGCTTCGGCCGGGGGCTCGTGGTGCCCGGCGGGGTGCGCTTCGCTCTTGAGCCGAGCCGGCTCGAGGAGTTGCGAGAGCGCCTGGCCCAGACCATGCGCGACGTGACCGGCGCGGTGGAACTCATGTTCGGGGCGACCTCGGTCCGGGCGCGCTTCGAGGGCACGGGCGCGGTCAGCGCCGCCGTGGCCCGCGACCTCGGCCTGGTCGGCCCGGCCGCCCGGGCCTGCGGCCTGACCCTCGACAGCCGCAAGGATTTCGCCGCCGGGGCCTACGCTTCCACTCCCATCTTGCCGGCGGTGGAGGAGAGCGGGGACGTCTTTGCCCGGGCGCAGGTGCGCTGGCGTGAATGCCAGGAGAGCGCCCGGTTCATCGGCTGCGCGCTGGACCGCCTGTCCGGGCTTGCGGCCGCCGAAGCCCCGGTCGCGCCTCCCCGCGCCCTGGCCCCCGACTCCCTGGCCGTGGGCCTGGCCGAAGGCTGGCGGGGCGAGGTCTGCCACGTGGCCCTGACCGGCTCCGATGGCAGCATCGCGCGCTACAAGATCGTGGACCCCTCCTTCCACAACTGGATGGGCCTGGCCATGGCGCTACGCGGCCAGCAGATCTCGGATTTTCCGCTGTGCAACAAGAGCTTCAACCTGTCCTACTGCGGACACGACCTCTAGGGGGCGGGCATGCTCGAGATCATCGCTGAGCGCCTGCGCCAAAAGCACCGCACCCTGAATTTCCCCAAGGTGCAGCCGGTCATGCCCGATCGCTTCCGCGGCCGGCCGGAACTGCACCCCGAGCGCTGCCCGGAGGGCTGCCGGGCCTGTCTGGAGGTCTGCCCCACCGGCGCGCTGGCCCGGATTGGCGGCCACCTGACCCTGGACCTGTGCCGCTGCCTGTTCTGCCCGGAGTGCGTGGCGGCCTGCCCGCACGGGGGAGTCGCCTTCACCCGGGATTTCAGGCTGGCCGGCCGCACGCGCCAAAGCCTCGTCCTCGGCAGCGGGGCCGAAGCCCTGGCCACGGCCCTGGACGCGAGGCTGGCCAAGCTCTTCGGCCGGTCGCTCAAACTGCGCGAGGTCTCGGCCGGGGGCTGCAACGCCTGCGAGGCCGACGCCAACGTCCTGACCACCCTGGTCTTCGACATCGGCCGCTTCGGCATCGAGTTCGTGGCCTCGCCGCGCCACGCCGACGGCCTCTACGTCACCGGCCCGGTGACCGGGAACATGCGCGAGGCCCTGCTCAAGACCTACGCCGCCTTGCCCGAGCCCAAAATCGTCATTGCCGCCGGGGCCTGCGCCATCTCCGGCGGGCCGTTCATCGGCCTGCCCGAGGCGGGAAGCGGCACGGACCCGCACATCCCGGTGGACCTCTACGTCCCCGGCTGCCCGCCCCATCCCTGGACGGTCCTCGACGGGCTGCTCAGGCTGCTCAATCGGCTTTAAGCGTAGAGGTAGGCTAGCGCTTCGGTGCAGGCGTTCAGCACGAAGAGCGAGGTCGCCGGGGCGCTGCCCACGATGATCCGGGTCGGCAGGCGCACGAGCGTCCATTCGTAGCCCAGGTACGGCTCGCGGCCCTTGCCCTCGCCCTGGCTGTCGATCAGGATGGAAAGCCCCCGCTGGATGGCCCCGTCGTCCTTGGGCGCGCGCAAGAGGCAGAGCGCGGAGACGGCCAGGGCGGCGTCGAAGGCGTTGGCCGTGGCGCCCAGGATATCCTCGCGGCAGTAGTCGATGGCCTTGTCGCGGATGAAGGGGATGGCGCCCTGCGGGTCGGCGAGTGCGCGCTCGGCCTCGCTCATGTCCAGCCAGGCGTCGTAGACCCGGCCGGCGTAGTGCACGTAGATCGGCGGCAGGTAGAAGCGCACCGCCGACTCCTCGCGGAAGTTGCCCGAGGAGAACGCCCGGCGGTGGAACTCCACGAAACGCCGCAGCGTCTCCAGGTTCTCGCCCGACAATGCCCCCCACTGCCGGCGGTTGACCAGCAGGGACTCGACGATGTCCATGTTGTGGCCGGGGCAGATCTCGTTGCCCAGCATCTCGGTCACCAGGCAGCCGTTCTCGCCGGGGAAGGGCTTGTGGAACCAGAGCGGCACGGCGCCGTAGTAGTCCAGCGGCTTGGTCAGGGCCATGGTCGGCGGGTTGGCGGCCACAGGTCCGCCCACCTGGTATTCGCCGATGATCTCGGGCCAGGGCTGGTCGAGGAAGGCCTCGCAAGCCTCGCGCAGCTTTCCGTCGCAGTGCAGGCCGCGCTTCGCGGTCAGGTCGAGCCACTTGCGGGCCATGGACAGGCCGAGGAAGGTGGTGTCCACGTCGGGCACGTAGTCGCCGAAGCCGAGCTCGGACTTCCTCTTCCAGTCCGAGGGCTTCAGGCGGCACAGGGGCCGTCCTTCGGAGTCCTTGGGCAGGCAGGTCAGGGCCGGGTGGCGCAGGCCCTTGGCCGGGCTGGTCAGCCATTCCTGGCTGGTGACCACGATGTAGGACAGCAGCGACTCGAGCATGCCCGTAAGCCTGGCGGCCTCGACCGCGGAGACCTCGTTCTTGGTCAGCCTCGCGTACAGCTGCTCGAAGAAGATGACGTCGTAGAAGGCCGTGCGGTGGCTGATCCAGGCGGATTTGAGGCGCAGGGGCTCGGCGATGCCCGCATAGGGCTTGCGCAGGAGCGCGAGCTTCTGCTCGTTCGCGTGCGAAAAAATGCGGGCCAGGGCGAAGAGGAGCACCGCGTTCTGGCAGGCGAACGAGCCGATGCCGGCCAGGGCGTCGAGGAATTCCGCTCCGCCCAGGCGGTCGTCGCCGGAGAGCATGACCTGGGCCTGGACCGGGATGTAGGGGTCCTGGGGATGGCGGTCCCAGACGCCGAATATGTGCTGCTGGACGCGCCGGGCGAGATTCTCCACCTCGGCCCTGGTGACCTCCCGTGGCCCGCCTTTCGCCTCCTCGCGCTGTTGCCAGCGCGGCGGGCGGATCTGGTCGAGCATTTCGGCCACCGGGGCAAAGGTGCGGTTGATCCAGGCTTCGTCGCGCCAGTGGGCGGGGCTCGCGGCCATGGCCTCGGCCATGGTCTCGCGCAGGGCCGTCAGCCGCCCGCCGGCCACGCTCGCGTGGCGGCAGCCCGAGAGCACGAACCACTTGAGCAGCGGATGGCGCAGCGATTTCAGGTACAAGAGGCGCAGGTGCGCTCCGGGCGCGGCCGTGGCCCGGTTGTAGAGGATCGGTCCGTCGCAGACGTCGTAGACCGTGGCGCCGGGTCCTTTGGGGCGAAAGATCATGAGCGGCGTGTCGCCTTCGGGCTACAGCTTGTAGCCGATCTTGCGCAGGAAGGCCTTGCGGTAGGCCACGTCGTCGGCCGTCTCCACGCCCTTGGGCGCAAAACCGTCGATGACCCCGAGGATGCCGCGGCCCTGGGGGCTCTGGGCCACCACCACCTGCACCGGGTTGGCCGTGGCGCAGAAGATGCGGCAAACTTCGGGCACGTTCTTGACCGCGTTCAGCACGTTGATCGGGAAGAAGCCGCGCATGAAGATGAAGAAGCTGTGGCCCGCGCCCACGGCCAGCGCGTTCTTCACCGCCAGATCGGTCAGCTCCTGGTCCGTGCCCGCGGTGCGCACCAGGCACTTGTCCGAGGCCTCGCAGAAGGCCAGGCCGAACTTGCCGCCGGGCACGGCGCAGGCCAAGGCCTCGTAAAGGTCCTCGACGCTCTTGATGAAATGGGTCTGGCCCAGGATCATGTTCAGGCTTTCGGGATTATCCAGAGGGACGAGCATGGTGTCCATGGCTGCCTCCGTCAGGGCTTGTTGCGGAAGTCGAAACCGGGGTAGAAGTAGCTTGTCCGGCCCGGCTTGGCAATCGCCGAGGTCCCGGGACCGGGGAGGCCGACATGCGCGTCTACGCCGTGCGCCCCTATTTCGCGCCCTATCCGGGCTTTTTCGCCCTGGCCAAACAGGCCGGGACGCTCCTCCTCCTGGACGGCGTGCAGTTCCCCCGGGGCACGACCTGGCTCTCGCGCAACCGGCTGAAAAACGCCCAGGGGACACTCTGGCTGACCGTGCCGTGCGCAAAAAAGGGCCTCGGGCTGCAAGCAACCGACGCCGTGCGCATCAATGACGACGCGCGCTGGCGCAGGAAGAGCTTGAAAAGCCTCGAGTCCGCCTATGTCGACGCCCCGTTCTTCGCCGATCATCTGCCGCTGTTGCAAGATGCGTTCTCAGGCCGGCTCGAACGCCTCGTGGATCTGAACCTGCTGGTGATTGAGTACTTGCTGGAAACCTTCGACGTCGCGGCCCGTCTTATCCGGCTGTCCGAGCTCGGGGTCGAGGGCCAGGGCGCGGCGCTGATCGTCGCCGCCTGCCGGGCGCTGGGCGCGGACCGGCTTATCGTCCACGGCGGCTCGGGCGCCGGGCTGGACAGGCCGGCCCTGGAGGCGGCCGGCATCGAAGTGGAGGCCGCGTGGCCGAAAACTCCGGTCTACCCGCAGCTCTGGGGCGAGTTTTTACCGAACCTGTCGGCCCTGGACCTGCTCTTCTGTTGCGGGCCGAGGGCCGGGCGATACATCGAGGAATAGGAAAAGGCGGGCCGGAGAGGGCGCGACCGGGGTGCGGCGCGGGGCGGGAGGACGGTCGGCGCGGGCATGGGGCGCCTGGCGGCCTTCAGGGGTCGGGCTGCGGGTGGTTTGATCGACCGTCGCTCCGGCTTGGATCTCAGGCCGGGCTCGGCCAGGGATGCCCGTTTGCCCGAAGACCGCGCCTGGACCCGCGTTTTTTCCCTACCTCGCGGCCTGTTTCTTCAACTCCTCCAGCACTTCGGCCGCATGCCCCGCCGCCTTGGCCACCTTGGGCCAGGCGGCGCGGACCACTCCGTCCGGGCCGATGAGCAGCGTGGAGCGGACCACGCCCTCCACCATCTTGCCGTACATGACCTTGGGCTGGACGGCGCCGAGCCGGGTAAGCACGGCCTTGTCCGGGTCCGAGAGGCGGGTGATGGTAAGATTCTGCTTCTCCGCGAACTTCCGGTGCGAGGCCAGCGAGTCCTTGGACAGGCCGAGGACCACGGCGCCCAGGGCCTCGAACTCACCTTTCAGCGCTGAAAACTCCAGCGCCTCGGTCGTTCAGCCCGCGGTCGCGTCCTTGGGGTAGACGTAGAGCGCCACCCACTTGCCGGCCAGGTCCTTCAGACAGACCGTGCCGTCCGTGCCTTCCAGGCAGATGTCCGGGGCCGGGTCGCCCGGCTTGGGGAATGCGGGCATGTTCGCCTGCTACCCCTTGGCCTCGATCTTGGCCCAGGTGTCGCGCAGCGTGGCCGTGCGGTTGAAGACCAGCTCGTCTTTCACCGTGTCCGGGTCCAGGCAGAAGTAGCCCACGCGCTCGAACTGGCAGATGAAGCCGGGCTTCTGTTCCGCCAGGCTCGGTTCCACAAAGCCGCGCGCGATGGTGAGCGATTCCGGGTTGACGTTGTCGGTGAAGGTCCGTCCCTCCTCCGCGCCCATGGGGTTCTCCATGGGGAAGAGAAGATCGTAGAGCCTCACTTCCGCCGGCAGGGCATGGGCCGCGGACAGCCAGTGCAGCGTGCCCTTGACCTTGCGGCCGTCCTTGGTCCAGCCGCCGCGCGACTCGGGGTCGATGGTCGCGCGCAGCTCCACCACCTGGCCGTCGGCGTTCTTCACCACCCCGGTGCAGGTCAGGTAATAGGCGTAGCGCAACCGCACCTCGGCGCCCGGGGCCAGGCGGAACCATTTCTTCGGCGCCTCCTCGCGGAAATCGTCCTGCTCGACGTATATCTCACGCGAGAAGGGCAGCTGGCGCGAGCCCTGGGCGGGGTCCTCGGGGTTGAAGGGGAACTCGAACCACTCCACCTGGTCCTCGGGGTAGTTCTCGATGACCACCTTGAGCGGCCGGACCACGCCCATGACCCGCGGCGCGTTGCGGTTCAACTCCTCGCGCACGCAGTGCTCCAGGAGCGCGAACTCCACCCGGTTCTCGCTGCGCGAGACGCCGATGCGCTCGCAGAAGGTGCGCAGGGCCGCCGGCGGGTAGCCCCGGCGTCGCATGCCAGAGATGGTCGGCATGCGCGGGTCGTCCCAGCCGGCCACGTGGCCTTCGGTGACGAGCTGGATGAGCCGGCGCTTGCTCATGACCGTGTGGGTCATGTTCAGCCGGGCGAACTCATACTGGCGGGGGTGGCAGGGCGTGTGCAGGGTGTCGAGCACCCAGTCGTAGAGCTCGCGGTTGTTCTCGAATTCCAGCGTGCAGATGGAGTGGGTCACGCCCTCGATCATGTCCGAGAGGCAGTGGGTGAAGTCGTAGAGCGGGTAGACGCACCATGCGTCGCCGGTGCGGTGGTGATGGGCGTGGCGGATGCGGTAGATGGCCGGGTCGCGCATGACGATGTTCGGGTGGGCCATGTCGATCCTGGCCCGCAGCACGTGGGTCCCGTCCGGGAACTCGCCGGCGCGCATGCGGGTGAACAGGTCGAGGTTCTCCTCCACGCCGCGCTCGCGGTAGGGGCTGTTTTTGCCCGGCTCGGTCAGGGTGCCGCGGTATTCCCGTATCTCCTCGGCCGTGAGCGAATCGACGTAGGCCTTGCCGAGCTTGATGAGCTTGACGGCGAACTCGTAGAGCTGCTCGAAGTAGTCCGAGGCGTAGCGCGGCTCGCCGTCCCAGGAGAAGCCGAGCCAGCGCACGTCGGCCTTGATGGAGTCGACGTATTCCACGCTTTCCTTGGTCGGGTTGGTGTCGTCGAAGCGCAGGTTGCAGGCCCCGCCGAACTCGTTCGCCAGGCCGAAGTTGAGGCAGATGGACTTGGCGTGGCCGATGTGCAGGTAGCCGTTGGGCTCCGGGGGGAAGCGGGTGCGTACGGCCGCGTGCTTGCCCGCGGCCAGGTCGGCCTTGACGACGTCCTTGATGAAGTTCGGCGGCGGGGTGTAGAGCGGCTCGTCGGCCGGCTTCTTCTCGCTGGTCATGGTCGCATCCTTTGGAAAGTCTTTCGCCGGGCGGGCGAAAAGCCGCCGCAGGCCAAACCGTCTCTTTGGACCAAATCGGTCGCCTTGTCCACCGTCCGGCGCGAACCGTTGCCGGCCGTCACTCCGCGCCGTCCGCCCGCCTACCTGACGATGAGCACGCTCATGCCGGCATGCTCGGCGACCTTGGCCGAGACGCTGCCGAGCAGGAATTTGGCCGCGCCGTGCTTGCCGTGCGAGCCGATGACCACGAGGTCCGCGCCGGCCTCCCGGGCCGCCGCCATGATCATGTCCGCCGGCCGGCCTTCCTTGACCACCAGCTCTGACCGGACGCCCCTGTCCGCGAGCTGGTCCGTGGCCTTCTTCATGGCTGCCTCGGCGTCTTTTTTCAACGAGAGGGCCACGGCCTCGCAGGCCTCCGGGCCGATCTCCTCGGAGACCAGGCAGAGGTCCGGGACCACGGTCACCACCGTGAGGCGCCCGCCGAACCTGGCCGCGATGTCCGCGGCCACATTCAGGGCCTTGCCCGCCTGGTCCGAGCCGTCATGGGCGACGAGTATGTGCATTGTCCGCCTCCTTCGCGCAGTCCGATAAACCTAGCGCACCCCGAGCTCGACCACCCGGCCGCCGCTCGGCAGGGCCGGCTTTACGCCCACCCGCTCGGCCGGCACGCCGCCGGTGGCGGTCAGCCAGCCGGCCACGGCCTCGGCCCGGGCCTGGGCCAGAGCCATGAGGTCGGTGTCGGTGACCAGGAAGTGCTCGCGCAGCATGGCTTCCATGACCTCCACCGGCTGATCCTTGACGAACCCGAGGAAGTTCTTTTCCTTGGCTATGGGCGCCTCCTTCCAGGCCTCCTCCAGGTAGGTGGCGTACTCTTCGGGCATGATGACCGTCTCGTCCACGCTGGCGGGCGGCCGGCCCTCTTTCAGCAGCGCCTTGTACTTCTCGGCCTTGAGCGCCTGGCTGAAGCGCGACTCCTCCAGGGCCGGCCGGTCGCTGGCCGGATCGGCCCGGCCGATGAGACCGAGCTCGAGCTTGGGGCGGTCGGCCAGGGCCTTGGCCAGGGTCTCGAGCTTGCCCGTGTCGAGCCCGGCGAGGCTGCTTTCGCCCGGGGGGAAGGCGAGCACGTTCAGCTCCTCGCCGCTGCCGAAGATCGAGGCCAGGATGGTGAAGGGCGCGGCCACGATCTTGACCAGCATGTTGGTGATGGCCCCGAAGATGATGCCGCCCACACTGAACTGCGGGTCGTCGAAGTTGCCGCTGAGCGGCAGGCTCAGGCGGATGGCGCCGCTGGGGTCCTCGAGGAGCGCCAGACCCAGCTGGATGGGCACGTTGGGCGCATCCTTCATCAGCACTTTCTGGCCCAGGGCGATGCCCCTGATGACGATGGAGCTTTTCCCGTCCATGGCGCTGCCGGCGATGGAGAGGTTCGTGTCGGTTTTCAGGTTGCCGGCGGTGATGGGGTAGGCCAGGTAGCGGATGGAGTAGGGCGAGAGCGGGGACAGCTCGAGCCCGTCCAGGCCGAGAGTGAAGCTCGTGGCCAGCGGGTCCTTGGCCGTGCTTGCTGGCGTCACGGTGCCGGACACGGACAGGGGCGCTGTCTGGCCGAGGAGGGCGTTGAAGGAAAAGGGCGCGGGCTTGCCGGAGCCGAGCGTCAGGCCGGTCAGCTTGGCCTTCAACTTGCTCAGGCTGGTCGAGTAGGCCGGCTCCACGCTCTGGTCGGTGAAGCGGATGGTGCCGCCCTCGATCCTGGCCTCGCCAAGGCTCACGGTGCTGAATGCCGGCTCGGCCGCCTGCGCCGGTTTGACCTCGGGAGCGGGGGCCGGTGCCGGCTTTTCCGCCTTGGTCGGGGCCTTTTCCGGGGGGCGCAGGCCCGCCGCGGCCTCGGCCAGGTTCAGCTTGCCGTCCGCTGCGAGCCGGATGTCGGCGCTCAGGTCGCGGGCTGTGAGGCTGGCCAGGGATATGGTTTTGGCCTCGGGCGCAAGACTCAAGCCCTTGGCCTCCAGGGTCTTCAGCCCGGCCAGGTCGGCCTTGCCGCCCAGGGGCAGGCGCAGGTCCGAGAGACTCGCGGAGGCGAGCGTCAGCTTGAGGGGCGCGGTGGCCAGCTCGAACCCCTTCAAGGCCAGATCCTGCCAGGAGGCGGCCTCGGCCTTGCCGGCGCCGTCGGTGAGCCGCAGGCCGCTCAAGCCCAGGTCGCCGGCATAGGTCAGGCCGGCCGCCTCGCCGGCCTTGAACCCGAGCCGGCCCTTGGTGGCAAAGCTGCCGGCGGCCAGGCGCACGGGCAGGCCCTCGGGCTGGTAGGCGGCAAAGGGGGCGAGATCGAGGTCGGCCAGATCGAGCTGGGCGCTCAGATCGAGGGGCGGGGCGAATTGCCCGTCCACCGCCAGCCGGCCCTTGGCCGGCAGGCCGGCGGACAGCCGGAAGGCCAGCGGCTTTTCCAGCGGCAGGGCCAGGTCCGTGACGTGCAGGGCCACGTCCGTCAGGTTCAGGGCCACGGGTTTGGCCGTGCTCTGGTCGCGGAAGCTGACGGCGAACCCGCCGAGGTCGATGGCCGTGACGGCCAGGATAAAGCCCGGGGCCGCGGGTTTTGATTCACCTTTCGCAGGCGTTTCCTGCGGGGCCTCTGCCGGAGGCAGGGCCTCGGGCCCGGCCGGCGAGCCTTTGGCCGCCAGGGGAGCGAGGATGTCGATCATCCCGTCGGCGCCGCGGATCAGGCCGACCGTGCCGCCGTTCAGATTGATGCCGGCGATCTCGGCCCGGCGCCCGGCGAGGTCGAATCTGCCGCCACTCACGTCGAGCGCGGGCAGGCTGAACCAGGGCTTGTCCGCCCCGGGCAAGGCCAGGGCCAGGTCGCGCAGGGTGAGGGAAAGATCGTCGGCCGTGAGGGCGAGCGGCTCGGCGGCGAAGGAGAGATTGGTCGCGGCCCCGACCGTGGCGCTCGTCAGCCGCCAGGGCAGGGCCGGGGCGTAGTAGGGCGCGTAGGCCGGGACGCTCAAGGACGAGAGAGTGAGGCGCGCCTTGGCCGTGAGCGGGGTCAGCCCGAGGTTGCCGTCGAGTTCGATGCGCTCGCCGCCGGCCGGGCCGACCGAGAGCTTGAGCCCGGCCGGCGGCGTCTTGTCCGCGGTGCTGAGGCCCGTTACGGCCAGCTCTATGGGCGTGAGCTCCTTGGCAAAGCCGCCGGGCACGGTGGCATCGGCAAAAGCCACCCGGCCGCCGGTCAAGGTGAGCGCGTCCAGGCGTACGGTGAAGGCCGGAGACGCTGGAGTCTCCTTCGCCGGCTCTGCCTGCTTCGCCTCCGGCGCGGGCAGGTAGCCGGTCCAGTTGAGCTGCCCGTCGGCGGCCCGCTCCACCCGGACGAAGGGCTCGGTCAGGGTGACCGAGGCCAGGTGCAGGGCCATCTCCCGCAGGGAGAAGCGCTCGATGGCCACCTCCAGGGCCTTGATCGCGGCGACCCGTTCCGTGCCGGCGGTCAGTTCCAGGTCGTCCAGGCGCAGGCTGCCGTGGACGTAAGTTTCGGGCAGGAGCGCTCCCGTGCGTTCGAAGGTCCAGGTCAGGTGCGTGCTCAGGCGGCCGTCGCGCAGGTCGAGCCGCTCGGCGAGCGGACTGTAGGGCCAATAGGTGGCCAGCGCGGCCTCCTCCATGCTCAGGTCGAACTCGGTGCGTAGCGAATCGGCAAAGGGCAGGGTCCGGCCTTCCAGGGTGAACGGAGAGCCGTTGACCATCAGGGAAAGGCGCGGTTTGACGGCGGTCTCGACGTCTTTCGGCAAGCTGGAGGTGAACGGCACCGTGAGGTTCAGCTCGTCCACATGGTGGACCGCTCGGCGCACCCGGTCGTCGATCTCGATCCGGCCGGACTCGATGACCAGGTTGTTGACCACGAAGGGGAAGGGTTTTTTCTCGCCCTCGGCTTCGGGGGGCGTCGCGGCCGGCGGCGCCTCGGCCGATTCGAGCAGGTCCGAGATGTTGGTCTTGCCCCCGGGCTCCAGCACCAGACGGACATGGGGGCCGACGATGCGCACCTCGCTCACGGACATGGCCAGCTTGAGGAGCGAGACGTACTGCACGTCGACGATCAGGCGGTCGAAGCCGGCAAAGGGGCGGGAACCGTCGGGCTCGGCGATGGCCAGGTTCTCGACCTCGGTCCGGAACGTCCAGGGGTTGAAGCGCACCCGCTCGACCGTGACCGGGCGCTTCAGGGCCTCGCGTGCACCCTCGGCCAGGTAGTGGCGGGCGATTGGCGGCAGGCCGAAGAAGCCGAACAGGGTGTAGGCGGCGAGCACGGCGGCCAGGATGGCGGACAGCCTGGCCATGCGGGGGAGTGCGCGCCAGCGGGCGAGAAGGCGCGAGGGAGTCCGTTCCACGGTGACCTCCGGGGTGCAGAAAAGCGGACTGCCGGAAGTCCTAGCACGTTTTGCGGCCCGAAGGCCAGAGGCTAGCGCCGGCCGCCGAAGATGGAGCCGAGGAGGCCCCGGGCGATCTGGCGGCCGATCTGGCGGTCGATCCGGGAGGGCGCGCCCGGAGGTGGCCCTTGACGGCGGCGGCGAAGACGGGCACGCCGTGATGAGAATCCTTCCAGGCTGGTAACAGGTTTTTATGAGCATATCCGGTGATGCACCGTGGCGGTGCAGAGGCGGGGAGAGACATCGGGGCTTCGTTTTTTGTGCGGCCAATAATTAATGTATCAAATCAATATGCCGCATTGAAACGTTTGCCGGAATGTGGTATCTTTCCAAGATTGTACAAATCGTCCATAGAGGAGGTATCTGGCATGCGATTCTGGACAATTTTGTGTTGCCTCGTCCTGCTCCTGGTCGGGTCCACGGTCTATGCTGCGGACAAGGACACCCTCGTCGTGTCCGTGTCCTCGGACATCCACACCCTAGACCCCGGCGTCTCCAGCGACAACTACGACTGGCGCCAGATCTACCCCTGCTACGACCGGCTGGTGAAGTACAAGGTCGAGAACGGCAAGGGTTCCACCGAGGTCGAGCCCATGGCCGCCGAGTCCTGGACCGTCTCTCCCGACGGCCTCACCTGGACCTTCAAGATCAGGAAGGGCATCACCTTCGACGACGGCACGGCGCTCAATGCCGAGGCCGTGCGCTACTCCCTGGACCGCACCCTGGCCATCGCCAAGGGCCCGGCCGACAACATCGGGGCCATCGCCACGATGAAAGCCGTGGACGACTACACCCTGCAGATCACGCTCAAGAACCCCTACGGCCCCTTCCTGCAGACCCTGGCCACAGACGGCGCCTCCATCGTCAATCCCAAGGTCGCGTCCCATGCCGTGGACAAGGACTTGGCCCAGGCTTTCCTCGCCGAGCACGTGGACGGCAGCGGCCCGTTCAAGGTCGTGGAGTGGACCCGCGGCCAGCGCTGCGTGCTCGAGGCCAAGCCCAAATACTGGGGCGGCGCGCCCAAGCTCAAGAAGGTCATCATCCGCTTCATGTCCGAGTCCGCCGACCGGCGCATGGCCCTGGAGCAGGGCGACGTGGACATCGCCGAGAACATCCTTATCGACCAGATCCCGGCTCTCGAGAAGAACAAGGACATCGTGGTCAACCGCTACCCCTCGCAGATGGTCGAGTACGTCTACGTCAACTGCCAGAACACGAAGCTGTCTGACGCCCGCGTCCGCCAGGCCCTGTCCTACGCTGTCGACTACAAGGGCATCATCGACCACGTGCTGCAAGGAAACGGCGTGCAGATGCGCGGCCCCATCCCCGAGGGCATGTGGGGCCACCGCGACGACGTCTTCCAGTACACGCGCGACGTTGCCAAGGCCAAGGAGCTTCTGAAGGCCGCCGGCGCCGAGAAGCTGGAGCTGACGCTCATCTACTCCGAGCGCCGGGCCACCTGGGAGCAGATCGCGCTCATCATGCAGGCCAACCTGGCCGACATCGGCGTGAAGCTGAACCTGGAGCTCATGTCCAACCCGACCCTGCGCGACAAGATCGACAAGGCCGACTTCGAGCTCTGTCTGGGCGCCTGGAGCCCGGACTTCGCCGACCCCTACATGTTCATGAACTTCTGGTTCGACTCCAAGAACGCCGGCCTGCCCGGCAACCGCAGCTTCTACAAGAACGACAAGGTGGACGAGCTGGTGCGCAAGTCCGCCACCCTGTCCGACGTGGCCGAAAGAAAGAAGCTCTACAGTGAGGCCCAGGACATCATCATGAAGGACGCGCCCTACATCTTCCTCTACCAGATCCAGACCATCGTGCCCCTGCGCAAGAACGTCAAGGGCTACGTCTTCAATCCCATGCTCGAGTCCATGTACAACTTCGAAGCCATCTCCAAGGAATAACAGGAACAAAGACACGTCCGCCGCGGCCGGGGGCTCGCCTTCCGGCCGCGGCCACGTCAGCGTCATGCGCATCCTGGCCTACATCTTCAGGCGCCTCCTGGCCGCGATCCCCGTGCTGGTGGGGGTAAGCATCCTCACCTTCCTCATCTCCCACGCCATCCCCGGGGACCCGGCCCGGCTCATCGTCGGCCCCAAGGCCAGCAAGGAGGCCGTGGAGTCCATCCGCAAGGAGCACGGCCTGGACAAGCCCCTGCCCGTGCAGTACGTGCGCTACATGGCGGGCCTCGTCACCGGCGACCTCGGCCAGTCCATCCGCAACCACCGGCCCGTGACCCGCGACCTGGCCGACTATTTCCCGGCGACCTTCGAGCTGACGCTGGCCAGCCTCGTGCTCTGCCTGGCGGTCGGCATCCCGCTCGGCATCCTGGCCGCGGTCCGGCGAAACCGTCTGGCCGACCACGTGGCCCGGGTGGTCTCGGTGGTCGGCGTCTCCACCCCGGTCTTCTGGCTCGGCCTCATGCTCCTTCTGCTCTTCTACCGGCATTTGAGCTGGCTGCCGGGCTCGGGCAGGCTGGACGTGACGAGCGCGCCGCCGGCGGACATCACCGGGCTCTACGTCCTCGACGCGCTCCTGGCCGGGGACTGGGCACTTCTGCGCGAGGCCGCGAGCCACCTCATCCTGCCGGCCTTCTGCCTGTCCTACGTCTACCTCGCGGTCATCACCCGCATCGTGCGCTCCTCCATGATCGCGGTGCTCGGCCAGGACTACATCGTGACGGCCCGGGCCAACGGCCTGTCCGCGGCCCGGGTGGTGCTCAAACACGCCTTCAAGAACTCGCTCATCCCCACGGTGACCATCACCGGCCTGTCTTTGGGCGAGCTCCTGGGCGGGGCCATCCTCACCGAGACCATCTTCGCCTGGCCGGGCATGGGGAAATACGTGGTCGACTCGGTCAACTCGCTCGATTTCCCGGCCATCATGGGCTTCACCCTGGTGGCCAGCGCGGCCTACGTGGCCATCAACCTCGGGGTGGACGTGATCTACGCTTTTCTGAACCCGCGCATCAGGTACTGAAAGGCCGGTCCGTGTCCGCCCATCCGCTCCTGCGCGAGCTGAAACTCACCCTGCGCATCCTCGCGCGCAACCCCTCGGCGCTCATCGGCGGCGCGGTCATCGTCCTCATGGTCCTCCTGGCCCTGGGAGCGCCGCTCCTCGCCCCCTTCGACCCGGTCAAGCTGTCCCTCGCCGAGCGCCTCTCGGCCCCGGGCGCGGCCCACTTCTTCGGCACCGACGAGCTCGGCCGGGACATCTTCTCCCGGGTGCTCTACGGCGCCCGCATCTCGCTCTCCATCGGGCTCCTGGTCATCACCGTGGCCGGGGTCACGGGCGCGCTCATCGGCGCCACCTCGGGCTACTTCGGCGGCCGTATCGACAACGCGGTCATGCGGGTCATGGACGTGGTCCTGTCCTTTCCCTCCCTGGTCCTGGCCCTGGCCCTGGCCGCGGCCATGGGGCCGAGCCTCGTCAACGCCATCCTGGCCACGGCCTTCGTCATGATCCCCAAGTTCGCGCGCCTGGTGCGCGGCGAGGCCCTGTCCGTGCGCGAGCTGCCCTTCGTCGCGGCCAGCCGGGTGGCCGGGGCCGGCCACGGCTTCATCATCCGCCGCCACATCCTGCCCAACTGCCTGAACTCGGCCATCGTCCTGGCCACCCTGACGCTGGGCGACGCCATCCTCATCGCCGCCTCGCTGTCCTTCATCGGCCTGGGCGCCCAGCCGCCAACGCCCGAATGGGGCGCGATGATCGCCTCGGGCCGCAAGTTCCTCATGGACCAGTGGTGGTACGCGACCTTCCCGGGGCTCTTCATCCTGGTCACGGTCATCGGCTTCAACATCTTCGGCGACGCCCTGCGCGACGTCCTGGACCCGCGCATCCGGCGCTGATACCATGGCCGACACCCCGCTCCTCGACATACAGGGCCTCACGGTCAGCTTCGAGACCTACCAGGGCCGCGCCCGGGTGCTCGAAGGCGCAAGCCTGACCGTGAACCGCGGCGAGATCATGGGCCTGGTCGGCGAGACCGGCTGCGGAAAGTCGGTCCTCTCCCGGGCCATCCTGCGCATCATTCCCTCGCCCCCGGGCCATATCGACGGCGGGCGGATATTGTTCGAGGGCACTGATCTCCTCGCCCTGCCGCGAAAGGCCATGCGCAAATTGCGCGGCGAGCGCATCTCCATGATCTTCCAGGAGCCCATGAGCAGCCTGAACCCGGTCTTCACCGTGGGCAACCAGATGCGCGAGGTGGTCCGGGCCCACCGCAAGGCCAGCCGGGCCGAGGCCAATGCCGTCTGCCTGGAGATGTTGTCCGCCGTGCGCCTGCCCGAGCCCGAGGCCGTGCTGTCGGCCTACCCCCACGAGCTCTCGGGCGGCATGCGCCAGCGGGTGATGATCGCCATGGAACTGACCTGCCGGCCCTCGCTCTTACTCGCCGACGAGCCGACCACGGCGCTCGACGTCACGGTCCAGGGCCAGATACTGGCCATCCTGGCCGAGCTGGCCGCGGCCGAGAACCTCACCATCCTGTTCGTGACCCACGACATGGGCGTGGTCGCCCAGCTCTGCCACCGGGTGGCGGTGATGTACGCCGGCCAGGTGGTCGAGGTGGCCGACGTGGCCAGCCTCTTTGCCCGCCCGACCCACCCCTACACCCGCGGGCTCATCGCCTCCATCCCCGGCCGGGCCACGGGCGGCGAGCTGACCGCCATCCCGGGCAGCGTGCCGAGCCCCATCGATCCACCGCCGGGCTGCCGCTTCCACACCCGCTGCACCCAGGCCGTAACCGCCTGCCGCCGGGCCGTGCCCGAGATGATCCGCGTGGCCCCGGACCACAGCGTGGCCTGCCACCTCTGCCCCGGAGGCCGGCCGTGAGCCAGCCGCTCCTTCTGGTCCAGAACCTGTGCAAGGCCTTCCCCCTGGGCGGCGGCTTCCTCGGCGGCAAAAAGCGCTTCCTGCGGGCCGTGGACGGGGTCAGCCTGCAGCTCGAGCGCGGCGAGACCCTGGGCCTGGTCGGCGAGTCGGGCAGCGGCAAGTCCACGGTCGGCAACCTCATCCTGCGCCTTTTGACTCCGGACGCCGGCTCCATCGCTTTCGACGGCGTGGAGCTGACCAGGCTTTCGGGCGCGGCCCTGACCAAGGCCCGGGCCCGGATGCAGGTCGTTTTCCAGGACCCCCAGAGCTCCCTCGACCCGCGCATGACCGTGGGCTCGATCGTCTCCCTGCCGCTGAAAGTCCTGGGCCTGGCCCGCGGCGGCGAGCTGCGCGAGCGCGCGGCCGCGAGCCTCTCCGAGGTCGGCCTCGGAGCCGAGTGCCTGGACCGCTACCCGCACGAGTTCTCCGGCGGCCAGCGCCAGCGCATCGGCCTGGCCCGCGCCCTTGTCGCCGATCCGGCCTTCGTGGTCATGGACGAGCCCACGAGTGCCCTCGACGTCTCGGTCCAGGCCCAGATACTGAACCTCATGGCCGACCTCCAGGCCCGGCGCGGGCATGCCTATCTGTTCATCTCCCACAACCTGACCGTGGTCCGCCACGTCAGCCGGCGCATCGCGGTCATGTACCTGGGCGCAATCGTCGAGACCGCGCCCACGGACCGGCTGTTTGCGGCCCCGGCCCACCCCTACACCCGGGCGCTGCTCGCCTCCGTGCCCGTGCCCGACCCGACGAAGCGCCAGAACCTCGCCCGCCTGGCCGGCGACGTGCCCAGCCCCGTCGACCTGCCTCCGGGCTGCCGCTTCCACCCTCGCTGTCCCGAGGCCTTCGCCCCCTGCGCGAGCGTCCCCCCGCCGCGCGTGACCCTGGCCCCGGGCCACGAGGTCGTCTGCCACCTCCACACATCGCACCACGAGAAAGGACAGCCATGAAGATCTTCATCAGCGCCGACATCGAGGGCGTGGCCGCCGTCGCCCGCCCCGAGCACTCCCGCGTGGACGGCCGGGAATACGCCGCGGCCCGCGCGCACATGACCGGCGAGGTCAACGCCGCCATCCGCGGGGCCTTCGAGGCCGGGGCCACGGCCGTGACCGTGGCCGACGCCCACAACGTGGGCCTGAACCTCATCCCCGAGGACCTGGACGAGCGCGCCACCCTGGTCATGGGCTCGCCCCGGCCCCTGTCCATGGTCCACGGCCTCGACGACTCCTATAGCGCGGCCTTCTTCGTCGGCTACCACGCCATGGCCGCCACCAGGGACGCCTCGATCGTCCACACCTTCACCGGCCGCGTCCAGGAAGTGCGCTTGAACGGCCTGAAGATCGGCGAGATCGGCCTGAACGCCGCTCTGGCCGGAGCTTTCGGCGTGCCCGTGACCTTCGTGGCCGGCGACGCCGCCGCCTGCCGCGAGGCCGAGGCGCTGCTGCCCGGCGTTCGCACCGTGGCCGTGAAGGAGGCCATCGGCGCCTACGCCGCCGTCTGCCAGCACCCGGCCAAGGCCCGCGCGGCCATCCACGCCGCCGCCAAAGAGGTCGCCGCCAAGCCGCCCGCGGTCAAGCCCCTGGTCCTCTCCGGCGAGGTCGAGCTGGCCGTGCGCTTCACCACCGCCTCGGGCGCCGACCGGGCGGCCATGGTCCCCCGCGCCAAGCGCCTGGACGACCTCTGCGTCAGCTACCTCGGCGCGGACGTGATCGAGGCCTTCAAGGCCTTCAACGTCATGACCTGCCTGGTCGAGCTGGTGCCGTTCATCTAGCCCAGGAAGCCCCTTGCCAAGGCCTTTCTCCCGCCGTATGGAGTGGTGCGCCCGCGCGCCACTCCATACCCGCATACGTAACAAACAACCATGCCCAGCCTTTCCCGCTTCATCCCGGCTCTTGCTCTCCTTTTCCTCTTCGCCCTCCTGCCGGCCCCCGCGCCCGCTGCCGGCATGGTCAGCCTGACCTTCGATGACGGCCTGGCCTCGGTCTGGCGCGAGGCCTATCCCGTGCTCAAAAGCCGGGGCCTGACGGCGACCGTGGCCGTCATCAGCCGCAAGCTGACCTCCGACGACCCCGACTACATGACCCCGACCGAAGTCCACGCCCTGGCCGGAGCCGGCTGGGAGGTCGCCTCCCACGGCCTGACCCACCGCCATCCCACGGACCTCCCCCCGCGCCTCGCCGACGAGGTACTGACCGGCCTCGCGCCGGCCGAAGCCCGTTCGCCCGTGCTCCAGGTCCACTACCCCTGGCCGGCGCTCTCCCTGCTCCTCGAAAACGGCCGCGAGCTCAAAGCCGAGGCCACGTACCAGGATATGGAGCGCACCCCGGGCAGCTACTTCTTCGATGCGACCATCCAGGAGCTCTCCGTCCATCCCGCCGGCGACGTAAGCCGGCCCTTCGAGCTGCGCGCCGGCTCCTACGAGCGCGAAATGCGCCAGTCCAAGGAGGAGCTGAGCGCCCTGGGTTTCACCGTCAGCGCCTACGTCCGGCCCTACAACCACTGGACCCCGGAATCCATGGACGTAAGCCGCACATACTACCAGACGGTCGCCACCGGCGGCGAGCGCCCCAACCGCGCCGGCGACTTCACCCCACTGGACGTCGCGCGCTACAACGTCCTGTCCGGCACCCAGGTGGCCGACGTCGTGGCCCTCATCCGCCGGAAAGCCAAAAAGAACAACGCCTGGGTCGTCCTCTGCCTGCACGGCGTGGAGGAGCGCCTGGGCTGGGAACCCTGGCCCGCCGCCCGCCTGGCCGAACTGGCCGACTGGCTGGTGAAATCCGGCCTGCCCGTGGTCACCTTGAGCCAAGGCGCCGCCCGCCTGGCCGCGGAGTCCGGCGCGCGGTAGCGGCTGGGCCTCCGGCGGGCAGGGGTGCTGCCCTTGCCTCCGGCGGCCAGGGGCTCCGCCCCTGGACCCCGCAAGGGGGATGATCCCCCTTGACCCCGCAGTCTGAAAATCGAAGCCCCGCGGCGCATCGAGCGCCGCGGGGCTTCGATTTTCAGCTTGGTGACGAAAGGTGGATCATGCCCCTCGCCGGTCCCGGGGACAACGAGGGCGAGAAGAAAGGCAGCCGATGAAGGGGAAGACGGGCATGCTCTTCACCTTCATGGCGGCTCTTGTAATTTTCGATCGGCGTCCAGACTCCCCGGGCGGCAAGGATGTCCTTCTGTACCTGCTCGTCTGAGTGGCCGAGAGCCGCGGGGGCTTCTCCCCGCGGCTCTCGGCCACTCAGAACCGGGGAGGTCCAGGAGGGAAGCATTCCCTCCTGGTGGGGGTCCAGGGGGCAAAGCCCCCTGGCCGCCGGAGGCAGCGCCGGCCCCCAGCCCTATTCCAGCGCGGCCGCGCTCGCCGGGGCTTTATGGGGCAGAAGTGGCTGCAGGGCTCGCACTGGACGAGGCCGTCCTTCAGCTCCCGCCACAGGCGGGCCTCGGGCATGGGACCTCCTTAACGCGGTCTAGCGGTGCGGCGGCCGAGGTCCCGGCCCGGGGATGGGCACGATGGGGTAGACCTCGATCTCGTTCAGGTTCGTGTTGGTGCCGCTGTCGTCACATTCCGGCGGCGGAGGCACGGCCTCCATGACCTGGTCGCCGGTCGTGGGGTCGTTGCCGATGAGAGTCTGGCCGCCGTCTTCCTCGGGCCGGGTGCCGAAGACGTTGTCCTGGCGGTTTTTGGCCGTGTCGGGGTTGGGCACGTATTGGGCCAGGGCGAGCGGCGCCGGCGCGGCCAGCACGAGGGCCAGAAGGAGGGCGGGCAGGTGCCGGGCGAGGCTGCCAAGCCGTTGCCTTCCTATGGAAAATTGCCTATCACTGCTAGTGTTCACGAGCGCATTCCCCTTTCGTTCGGGACTTGGGAAGCTTGCAGTTTCGGAGTATCGCCCTTTGCCGCAAAAACATCAAGGAGAGCTCATGTCCGACCGCGCGCGGGCCTACAGGAATGCCGGCGTGGACATCACCGCCGGGAACCGGTTCGTGGCCAACATCAGGAAGCTCGTGGCCTCGACCTTCACCAAGGGCGTGGTCACCGACATCGGCGGCTTCGGCGGGCTCTTCAAGCCGGACATCGCGAACATGGAGGAGCCGGTGCTGGTGGCCTCCACCGACGGCGTGGGCACCAAGCTGAAGCTGGCCTTCGCCTTCGACAAGCACGACACCATCGGCATCGACCTGGTGGCCATGAGCGTCAACGACATCCTTGTCCAGGGCGCCAAGCCGCTGTTCTTTCTCGACTATTTCGCCACCGGCAAGCTCGACCTGGGGATCGCCGAGACGGTCATCGCCGGCATCGTCGCCGGCTGCAAGCAGGGCGAGTGCGCGCTTCTGGGCGGCGAGACGGCGGAGATGCCCGGCTTCTATGCCGACGGCGAGTACGATCTGTCGGGTTTTTGCGTCGGCCTGGTGGACAACGCCAAGATCGTGGACGGCTCCGGCATCGCCGTGGGCGACAAGATCATCGGCCTGGCCTCCTCCGGGCTGCACTCCAACGGCTATTCGCTGGTGCGCAAGATCTACGGCGCGTGCGACCTGGCCCCGGCCGACATCTTCCCGGGCACGGACAGGACCGTGGCCGAGGTCCTGCTCGAGCCCACGGCCATCTACGTCAAGCCCGTGCGCACGCTCCTGCGCGACTTGAGCATCAAGGGCATGGTCCACGTGACCGGCGGCGGCTTCTACGACAATATCCCGCGCATCCTGCCGCGCGGCGTGGCCGCGGCCATCGAGTTCGGCAGCTGGCGGGTCGGGCCGGTCTTCACCTGGCTGAAGGAGGCCGGAGCGCTGACCTGGCCTGAGATGCTGCAGATCTTCAACTGCGGCTTGGGCTATCTGCTCATCGTCGAGCCCGAGCTCGCGCCCGAGGTCCTGGCCCGGCTCGAGGGCATGGGCCAGCCGGCCTTCACCGTGGGCGAGGTGAAAAAGGTCAAGGAAGGCGAGGAGCAGGTCGAGATCAGTTTCCCGGCGGGAGTCTGCTGAATCTAGCCCAGGTAGGGGTTGAAGTAGCCGAATCTGAGCCCCGGGCAGGCCTTGGCCAGCCGGGACATGAAGTGGCCGAGCCCCATGCTCGGCCCTGTCATTTCCGGGGGCACGAGGCCGAGGTAGAGCTCGGGGTCGAGGTTCAGGTTGCGCATCTGGATGAAGTCGAGCCCGGTCCTGCCCGCCAGCTCGGTCAGGGCGGCCAGCTCGTCCTCGGTGTCGTTCACCCCGGATACGAACAGGTAGTTGAGCGAGACGAAGAGCCCCAGGCGCTTGGCCTCGGCTATGAACGTAAGCACGTCGGCGTGGGCGAAGCTCTTGGGCCGGTAGTAGGCGCTGTAGAGCGGCGCGCGGACCGAGTTCAGGCTGACCCGGACCGAATCGAGACCTGCGGCCCGGAGCTCGCCCAGGGCCTGGGGCAGCGAGCCGTTGGTGTTCATGTTGACCGTGCCCCGGCCGCCGGCGGCGCGGAAATCCTTGATGGCCGCGGCGATGGTTTTGGTCTCGGTCAGGGGCTCGCCCTCGCAGCCCTGGCCGAAGGACAACACGGGCTTGTTCACCCGGCCGGCGTGGTGGCCCATGATCTGGACGATCTCCGACGGCGTCGGGGTGAAGCCGATGCGCTCCTGGGTGGCCGGGAAGCCCGAATCCTTGGGCTGGCAGGAGATGCAGCCCACGCAACTCGCGTTGCAGGAGCGCGAGGTGGGCAGCGGCGCCTCGAAGCGTCCCAGGGCCAGGTTCTTGGCCGCGGGGCAGGCATAGGTCAAGGCGCAGCCGGCCAGGTGGCGCACCAGCCGGTTGTCGGGATAGGCTTTCATCAGCGCCTGGGCGCCGTTGCGGATGCGCGACTCGGGGATGCCGGTGAAGACCTGTCGCGGGTCCTCGTCGACCTTGATCGCCGGGACCCACAGCTTGCCGGAGGCGTAGCCCACGGCGCCGTAGGCGAAAAGGGGCAGGCGCGGGGCGCCGGCCGTGGTCCGGTAGGCGGCCTGGGCGGCGAGCGTGTAGCCGGGCGAGACGAAGGCGGCCACGGCGGCCTCGGCCATCTCCTCGAGCTCGCCCGTTTCGGGATCGAGGCCCAGGGCGCGGCGGCCGGGCAGCAGGAAGAGCTCGCTGCCCTCGGGCAGGGGGATGAGCTCGTCCGGCCGGGGCAGGGCCAGCTCCGGCCCGCGGCGGCAGACCATGAGCAGCTCGGGGTGGTCGTATATCTGGCCGTCGGCCTCGGCGAAGAGGAGACGGGGGGTGATGCGGCGGCGTTTGCTCATGGGCGTCCTCGATGTCGCGGGCCGTGGGGCGAAGATTGCTCGCGATTCTTTACAACCAGACCGTTGTCCCTATAGTGTACTGGCGTCGCTCCTGCAACGGGCCAAACGACGGGAATTTCCGGAGCACGCGTGACCAATGCCATGAACGCCGCGATCGATCCGATCATCCTTGGGGTCTACTACAGCGAAACCACCGAACGGGTGGGCAGCGGTGGGACCACCAAGGACGTCCGCCAGCGGATTTTCTGGTTCGCCGTCCAGCTCAGCCAGACCAAGTGCGTGCTCGAGCCGCTGAACGACCAGGGCCTGCCGGGCGGCTTCAAGCGCGTGGTGACCCTGGAGGAGCTGCTGTCGCGTTACACGCTCGACCCCGAGCATTACATGGCCAGCATACATCCGGTGCTGGTCTCCCTCAAGCGCAAGATCGGGCCGCTCGAAGGCTACGTCAATACCTCGGGCTTCACCGACGCCGAGCAGCGGGTTTTCGCCTCCCTGCAGATCGAGGGCCAGCTCGCCCGCCACGAGCGCGAGGGCTGGACCCGGCAGCGGCTGGTGCGCCACCTGCTCCAGACCATGCCCGAGCACGACCACATCCGCTATACCTTCGCCAGCCGGCTGAACACCCGCTCCATCTCGCTGCGCAAGGAGGGCCGGCTGGACGCGGCCATCGACTCCTACCTGAAGGCCCTCAAAAGCCATCCGAACGACGATCACCTGCATTTCAACCTGGCCCGGGCCTACTTCGAGAAGGGCGACATGGAAGGCTGCCGCGAGATGCTGGCCAAGGCCCTGGCCATCAATCCCCACCTGGCCGAGGCCAGGCGCTTCCAGGCCTTCCTGCGCCAGAACGACGGCTGAGAACTCCGCGCGAGGGCAAAACGAAAAGGCAGGCCGCGTGTGCGCGACCTGCCTTGAAGGCGTTGGGCGAAAGCCCGCCGGGCCTAGCGCTTGGAGTACTGGAAGCGGGCGCGGGCGGACTTGAGGCCGTACTTCTTGCGCTCCTTGATCCGCGAGTCGCGGGTCAGGAAGCCGGCCTTCTTCAGCACGCCGCGCAGCTCCGGGTCGACCAGCAAGAGGGCGCGCGAGATGCCGTGCCGGACGGCCACGGCCTGGCCGGCCACGCCGCCGCCGTTCACCCGGACCTTGACGTCGAACTTGCCGACGGTCTTGGTCAGGTTCAGGGGCTGGCGGATGATCATCTGCAGGGTGGCCCGGGGGAAGTATTCCTCGACCGGCCGGTCGTTGATGAGGATCTGGCCGGTGCCGGGCAGAAGACGGGTGCGGGCCACGGCGTTCTTGCGTTTGCCGGTGCCGTAGTAGAATTCCTGATTCATGTGCGGACTCCGCTCTTACTTGACTGCAAGGGGCTTGGGGTTCTGGGCCGCATGCGGATGCTCGGGGCCGGGGTAGACCTTGAGCTTGGTCAGCAGGTGCCGCGAGAGGCGGTTCTTGGGCAGCATGCCGCGCACGGCCAGCTCGATGACCTTCTCCGGCTTCTTGGCCAGCAGGTCCTTCAGGCTCGTCTCCTTGATGCCGCCGAAGTAGCCGGTGTGCCGGTAGTACTTCTTGTCTTCCAGCTTGTTGCCGGTGACTCTGATCTTGGAGGCGTTGACGATCACGACGAAATCGCCGTTGTCCGCGTGCGGGGTGAACTCGGGCTTGTGCTTGCCCCGGAGATGATTGGCGATCTGGGTGGCCAGACGGCCGAGGATCAATCCCTCGGCATCGACCACGATCCAGTCGCGCTTAATATCGGCGGGTTTCGGCGTCCAGGTCTTCATGCTGTTCTCCTCATCGGTCCGAACTCGAAAGAGCGACTACATATTCCGATCACACCGGCCTGTCAACCCCCCGGGCGCGGCACGGCGACTTTTTGAGGGGAAAGGCGGAAAGCAAGAGAAAGGCGGCCAGTAAGGTGAAGAAGGTGATGGATGCTGGCCTGTGGGCGTCAGTGCAGACTCCCGGCGTTGCCACTTCCCGGTATCCGCGGCGGAGTTCTGGTCCTCATGCCTGAGCGCCACGCCCTCGGGCGGCAGTGACAAGACCGCGAGGTGAAGGGCGGGAGCGACACCGGCTCCGGGCATGCCCTTCTTCACCCTCGTGGCCTCTTCGATTTACATCCCTCTTTCGATCCGAGAGCCGCGCGCGCTCGATTCCCCCGCTTCGCGGCCTCTTCTGTATTCAATCGAAATCCGCCAGGAGCGCGCCGATGTGTATGCCGTTCTGGAGCGGCTCGTGCTGGAAGGTCTGGCGGATGCGCACGATGGACTGCTGCAACTGGTCGGTGGAGATGCCGTTTCTGAGCGCAGCGTAGGCCTCGATGAAGGCCGCCAGGCTGTCGCAGAGCTTGAGGAGCCCGCCGTCGATGGGGTCATGGGCGTCGGTGCCGAGCGCTCCGGCCAGATCGGCGTAGGCGACCTTGCGCACCACGCCGTCGACGCGCACGGCGGGGTCGAACTCCGAGCCGGTGAACAGCCCCAGGAGGTAGCGCAGCCGCTCGGCCAGGGCCGGCTCGCCGCCGCCGGCGAGGAGAGCAAAGACCTTGGTCTCCAGGGCCTTGCCTTCGTATTCGCGGATGAGGTCGGCTATGCCCGAGACGCTGCGCTTCACGGGCGAGATGATGTCCCGGGTCAGGACCTCGGGCAGGTCGTGGAACAGGCCGGCGAAGAAGGTGTTCAGCCGGCGCGCCCGCCCGGCGCCGAGCTCCAGGCTGAAGAGGTAGGCAAAGGCGGCGACGATGAACAGGTGGCCGAGGACCGAGGTTTCGGGGATGCGCGGGGTCTGGGACCAGCGGGTCTGGAAGCGCAGGCGCCCGCAGAGATTTGCGAAGCGGTCGAGCGGCGAGCCGGCTTTGAGGAGCCCGGGCACGCCGGCGAGGTCGGCGTGGGCGACAAGCGTATCGGTGAAGTCGTTCTCGATGTCGCCCATCTCCTCGTCGAAGGGATTCAAGTCCCTTACCAGGTGGAACTCGTAGCGGCTGGCATAGATGTGGGCCACGTGCAGGATGCGCCCGGCGAGGTCCCGGCGGTCGGGCACGGCCAGGTAGGCTTCCATGCGCGCCCGGAATTCGTCGCCCAGGGGCATGATGCGCGGCGAGAGCTGGCCGAGCACCCACTGGGTCAGGCGGCGGTAGTGCTCGGGGTTGGCCTTTATCTGGTAGAAGACCGGGGGCTTTATGTCGGTGATGACCAGGCGGTAGAGGTATTCGAAGAGCGCGCCCTCGACGATGGCGATGCCGAGGTCGAGCTTGGCCTCGGCAGAGAGCTCGCGGCTGTTCAGCTCGTAGAGGATCCAGGCCACGCTCATCTTGTGGGCCTGCTTGTCGATCTCATAGAGCTCGATGGGGCGGAGCTTGTCGTTCCAGCGCTTCATGGAGGCGCCGGAAAAAATGAGTTGAAGCAGGTTTTTTCTGATGCTAGGCATGCCGTGTGCTGGGGCCTTTGGCCCGCGGTCGGGAGTTATGGCGCGAGAAGAGCCTTTCCTACTCCCGGTTCGGCCGGAGCACAAGCTGGACAGCCAAGGAGCCGCTCCATGATTCTGCGCAAGCGTGCCTGGGACATCATGCGCGAGGACTTCGCCTCGGTCCCCGAGACCGCCAACATGGCCGACGTGGTCAAGATCCTCTGGGCCGGCCTGAAAGACCGGCCGGACATGAACATCGTCATCGTGACCTCGCCGGCCGGCGCGCTCAAGGGGGTCATCACCACCTGGGACGTCCTGCGCTCCATCGAGGAGTTCGTCTTCCAGGGCGAGTCGCTGCGCAACGCCGAGGAGGCCGACTGGGACAAGGCCTTTGCCAAGGCCTGCGGAATGTGCTCGGGCATCGCCGTGGACAAGCTCATGCACAAGAACGTGCCGCTGGTGCGGCCCAACGATCCGCTGCTCCTGGTGGTCAACACCCTGGCCACCGGCAAGCGCAACTGGGCGGTGGTCGAGGAGGGCGGCAAGGCCATCGGGGTCATCCTGATCGGCGACCTCTACCGCGAGATCACCCGGGAGATGGTCAAGAACTTCTAGGGCTTCCGGCCCGTCTCTTCAGCCCTTCACCTGCTCGGTCATGATCAGGGCCGCCAGGGCCTTGGTGATGCGCGAATCGTAGCGCTTCTCGTCGCGCACCAGCTCGGCCGCGGCCTCGCCCGGGGCCATGGCCTTGGCGTGCGGCCGGGTGCTGGTCATGGCCGCGAAGGAATCGGCCACGGCGCACAGCCGGCCGAAGAACGAGATGTCCATGCCCCGGCTCTTCTGCGGGTAGCCCGAGCCGTCCAGCCGTTCATGATGGTCGCCGACGCAGGCCTCGACCTCGCCGTAGCGCAGGTCGAGCTTGTCGAGCATGGTGTAGCCCACCCGGGTGTGCTGCAGGACCTTGTTCTGCTCCTCGACGCTCAAGCGCTGGGTCTTCTCGCGCACGAACTGCGGAATCTTGGTCATGCCCAGGTCGTGGACGAAGAAGCCCGTGGTCAGGTTGTCGAACATGCGGCGCTTGATGGTCTGCTTCTTGAAGTCCTCGGCGTTCAGTCGCAGGAAGAGGGCCAGGCCGACCACGCCGGAGTTGAAGGAGTGGTGGGCCAGGGTGTGGTTCTGGTGCAGGCGGCGCATGAGGCCCCGGATGCGATGGACGTCGTGCCAGAGGTATTCGGTCAGCACGAGCAGATCCTCGCGCAGGCGGTCGGACAGGGCTTTCACCGGCTGATCGAGAAAGTTCGCCAGGCGCATGGTCAGCGCCTCGACGATGATGTCGGCGATCTCGCTTTCCTTCAGGTTCTTGTCCACCAGGATCAGGTCGAGCTGGTGGCTGATGTGCTTGACGTAGATCGGGTGGTCGGAGCGCGAGACGAAGATGAAGCCCTCGGTGACGAGGTTCGCCAGCTCCTCCACCTGCTCGTTGGTCAGGCGGCCGCCGGCCTTGTAGAAGGTGTCGATGCGGCCGACATCCTCGCGGAAGCGGTAGAGGTTCAGCGGCGGGCGGAACTTGTTGAAGCTGCCCATGATGTCGAGGGTGATCTGATAATATTCCTCGGACAGGTTCTCGGGGACGTCGTGCAGCTTCTCGGCGGCCATAATGCTCACTTCTCGTAGATTTTGACCACGTTGGTCAGGGTCCGATGCTCACCGGCCTTTGGCTGGCCGGCGGTGATCACCGCCCGCTCGCCGGCTGCGAACCATCCGGATTCCTCGACGAAGCTCTCGGCCCGTTCCAGATGGTCGGCCACGTTCCGGGCGACCGGGTGCGGGCTCACCCCCCAGGAGAAGTTCAGGAACCGCCGCACGCTCACGTCCGCGGCCAGGGCCAGGATCGGCTGGCGCGGCCGGCAGCTCGAGGCGATGCGCGCCGAGGCCCCGGAGTCGGTGTGGACCACCAGGGCCTTGGCCGCGCTCCTGCCGGCCAGCAGGCAGGCGGCATAGGCCAGGAAGCGGGCCGGATGGTCCTCGTCGGCCGGCGGCCGGGGTCCGGGAGCAAGCTCGAAGGCATAGTCCTCCGCCCGGCTGGCGATCTCGGCCATGGCGGCCACGGCCTCCACCGGATAGCGGCCGATGGCCGTCTCCTCGGAGAGCATGAGGCAGTCCGCGCCGTCCAGGACCGCGTTGGCCACATCGGTGGTCTCGGCCCGGGTGGGCATCGGGCCGCCGACCATGGATAACAGCATCTGGGTGGCTACGATAACCGGTTTTGCCGCCCGGTTGCAAGCGCGTATAACGCGCTTTTGCAGCGCGGGCAGCTCCGCCATGGGGCATTCCAGGCCCAGGTCGCCGCGGGCGACCATGAGCGCGTCGCTGTGCTCGATGATCCGCGCCAGGTCGCCGATGGCGTTCGCGCGCTCGAGCTTGGCGACGATGGGCAGCACCCGGCCGCAGCGCTCCATGACGGACCGCAGGCGGACGATGTCCTCGGCCCGCTGGACGTAGGACACGGCCACGACGTCCACGCCCAGGGCCAGGCCCCCCTCCAGGTCGGTTTCGTCCTTGGCGGTCACGGCCGGGAGGCTCAAATGCTTGCCCGGGAAGGATACGCCCTTGTGCGGCGGGGCCAGGCCGGCGCTCAGCGCCGTAAGGATCACCGCGCCCGGGCCTTGCCGCTCCTCCACCTGGAAGCGGAGCTGGCCGTCGGACAGGGCCACGCTGTCGCCGGGGGCCAGCTCGGCCAGGATGCCCGGCTGGTCCAGACAGAGGCGGGGCAGGCCGGCGACGCTCGGCGTGCCGGGCAGGGCCAGGACGATCCGCTGGCCGCGGCCGATCTCGATGGTCCCAAGGCCTTCGTCGCAGGTGCGAATTTTCGGGCCGGAAAGGTCCTGGAGGATGGCCAGGGGCCGGCCGAGTCTCTCCTCCAGGCTACGGATGTCATCGACCACGGGTGCGAAATCCGCGGCCGTGCCGTGGGAGAAGTTCAGGCGAAAGACCGAGGCCCCGGCTTCGGCCAGGCGCATCAGCTGCTCGGGGCCGCGCGTAGCGGGTCCCAGGGTGGCGATGATCTTTGCGCGCATAAAAGCCCTGTGGCAGTCTGGCGTAAATGAGTCACGGGCGCAAGTCGGCTGTCCATGATTATTTGCGGGCGTTCACAGGCAGTTGCAGGCGGCGCCCTGCCGGGGTATGATTTCCTGGCCACGATAGCCCGCCGAGAGACCGGTTCCAACCCCCCCTAGGTCCACTCCGCAGTACCCTGCCAAGCCGCGCCGAGCCGTGTTTTTTCGATCTTTCCTGTTGACTTTTGCCCCCGGTTGGCGAAAAACGGGAGTGGTAAAGAGTGGTAATAAGTGGGAGTCCAGGGTAGCAAGGCATCATGTTTCGAGGGCATTCACACCGCAGCATCGACCCCAAGGGCCGGCTCATGCTCCCGCCCGAGTTTCGGGACGCGGTCATGGCCGAGTCCTCGGACGGCAAGCTCGTGCTGGCCAAGTTCGACGACTGCGTGATCGGCTACCCCATGGCCCGCTGGGAGGAGATCGAGGAGAGCTTCGGCCGGATCAAGAACCCCAACCGCCGCGTCCGCGACTTCATCCGGTTCTTCTTCGGCAGCGCGCAGGAGGTTCTCATGGACCGCCAGGGCCGCATCCTCGTTCCGCCGAGTTTACGGGCTTACGGCCGGCTCGACAAGGACGTGATCCTGGTCGGCGTGGGCCACAAGTTCGAGGTCTGGGACAAGGCTCGGTTCGAGGGCGTCGAGTCCCAGGATTTCGGCACCATCTTTGACGACATCGCCGCCACCGGCGTCGAAGTGAGCATATGAACGGACCCGGCCGCGCCGCTGCCGGCCCGGTCGCTTCGGGACACGTCCCGGTCATGGTCGGTGAGGTCCTTGAGCTTTTGCGTCCGCGCCCGGGCGGACGCTACCTGGATGGCACCCTGGGGCTTGGCGGCCATAGTCGAGCCATCCTGGAAGAGACGGGCGGCGCGGCCGAGATCCTGGGCCTGGACCGCGACGCCGCGGCCCTGGCCATCGCGGCCGAACGCCTGGGGGAATACGCGGCGCGGGTGACGCTCAAAAAGTCGCCCTACAGCCGCTTCCCCCTGGCCCTGGCCGAGTGCGGCTGGACCGAGCTGGACGGGGCGCTGCTCGACCTTGGCGTCTCGAGCCTGCAGCTCGATTCGCCCGAGCGGGGGTTCAGCTTCCTGCGCGAGGGGCCGCTCGACATGCGCATGGACCCGGACTCCGGGGCGCCGCCGGCCAGCGCCATCGTCAACAAGGCGCCCTTCGAGCGGCTGAAAGACCTGATCGGCCGCCTGGGCGAGGAGCCCATGGCCGGCCGCATCAGCCGGCGCATCGTCGAGGCCCGGATCGCGGGCCGGATCGAGACCACCGCCGAGCTGGCCCGCATCGTCGAGGCGGCCTACCCGGCCAAGTGGCGCCGGGAGGCCAGGAACCATCCGGCCACGCGGACCTTCCAGGCCCTGCGCATGGCCGTCAACGAGGAGCTGGAAGAGCTGGAACGTTTTCTCGCCCTGATCCCCGAGTTCCTGCGGCCGGGCGGCCGCGTGACGGTGATCAGCTTTCATTCCCTGGAGGACCGCCTGGTCAAGCGGGCCTTCAGGCGCGAAGCCGCGGGCTGCGTCTGTCCGCCGCGCCAGCCGGTCTGCACCTGCGGGCATGCGCCGCGTCTGTCCATCCTGACCAAGAGGCCGCTGGTTCCGTCCGAGGACGAGGCCGCGGCCAACCCGCGTGCCCGCAGCGCCAAGCTGCGCGCCGCGGAAAAATTGCCGGAGGCCCGGCCGTGAGCGCCAAGGTCGCCCGCCGCACCTACGTCCTGGCCATGTCCGTGGCCCTTGCCGCGGCCATCGGCCTGGGTCTCGCCCTGGTCTGGCTGAACATCGAGCGGGTCAACCGGGCCTATGCCTTGAAAGCCACTGAGGCCGAGCTGGCCGACAAGTCGGATCTCGTGGCCAAGCTCGAGGTCGAGCGCGACAACCTGCTCGCGCCGCACCGGCTGCGCGAGGAGGCCGAACGCCTGGGCCTCTCCCCGGCCCGGCCGGGACAGATCCGGACCCTCGCCGCGCGCGCTCGCGGAGCGAAGGAGTAGCTTCCCGTGGCCCGCCAGATGCGCCAACCCAAGGACCGCAGCCGGCTGATGCTCGCGGTCATCGCCGGCGGCTTCGCCCTGGCCCTTTTCGGCCTGTGGCTGCGCGCCGGCTGGGTCCAGCTCGTCCAGGGCGAGCGCCTGGCCGGACTGGCCCGGCGCCAGCACCTGGCGGCCGAGTTCGAGCGCGGCGAGCGCGGCGTCATCCTTGACCGCAGCGGCCGGGTCCTGGCCAAGAGCGTGCGCTTCACCTCGGTCTACGCCCGGCCGGTGGAGATCGAGGACGCCGGCCGCACCGCCGCCGAGCTGGCCCAGGTCCTCGAACAGCCGATGAAGCCCCTGACCGCGCAGCTGAAATCGACCAAGAATTTCGTCTGGATCGAGCGCCAGATCGACGACAAGGCCGCGGCCAGGCTGAAGGACAAGGACTTAAAGGGCATCTACCTGACCACCGAGTACGGCCGGCTCTACCCCAACGGCCACCTGGCCGGGCAGCTGCTCGGGTTCGCCAACATCGACGGCCAGGGCATCGAAGGGCTCGAGCGGGCGTATGAGTCCGTGCTCGCCGGCAAGACCGCGGAGTTCGTGGTCCAGCGCGACGCCTCGGGCCGGCGCCTGTACCTGGACGCCCACGGCCGCGAGGTGGACATCGACGGCGACGCCATCCGCCTGACCCTGGACGGCCATGTCCAGGACCTGGCCGAGGCCGCTCTGGCCGAGGCCGTGGTCAAGGGCCGCGCCCGCTGGGGCAGCTGCCTGGTGGTCGAGGTCGAGAGCGGCGAGGTCCTGGCCCTGGCCAGCTATCCCTTCTTCAACCCCAACGTGAAGGCCAAGGTGGACCCGGCCAGCTGGCGCAACCGCCCGGCGACCGATGTCTTCGAGCCCGGCTCGACCATGAAGCCCTTCGTGGTCAGCGCGGCCCTGCAGGAAAAGGTCGTCCGGCCGGAGAACGTCTATTTCTGCGAGAACGGCAAGTGGCGGTACTCGGGCAAGACCATCCGCGACGACGTCCACCACTACGACTGGCTGACGGTCAACAAGATCATCCGCTACTCCTCGAACATCGGCGCGGCCAAGATCGGCCTGGATCTCGGCGCCAGGAAATATCATCAGTATCTTTCCGCCCTGGGCTTCGGCCAGAAGACGGCCCTGGACATGCCCGGCGAGAGCCCGGGCTTTCTGCGGCCGCCCGAGCGCTGGTACCCCATCGACCTGGCCGCGGCCTCCTTCGGCCAGAGCGTCGGCGTGACGCTTCTGCAGATGGCCGAGGCCTACCTCTGCCTGGCCAGCGACGGGCTGCGCAAACCCCTGAGGCTGGTCCTCGACCCGGCCCCGGAGCTTCCCGCGCCGGTCCGGGTCTTCTCGCCGGAAGTCGCCCGGACCATGCGGGCCATGATGCTCGAGGTGGTCGAGGCCGACGGCACGGGCCAGCACCTGCGCATTCCCGGCGTGCCCATGGCCGCCAAGACCGGCACGGCCCAGAAGGCCTCGCCCCAGGGCGGCTACGGCGACAAGCACGTGGCCTCGTTCGCCGCCTTCATCCCCGGCGATGCGCCCAAATACCTGATCCTGGCCGTGATCGACGAGCCCGGCCCGGTCTATTACGGCGGCGTGGTGGCCGGGCCGGTGGTCCGCCAGGTGGGCGTGAACCTGCTGGCCTACAAGGGCCGTCTGCCAGATACCGGCCTGGTGGCTGCTGCCCCGGCCCCGGCTGGCGCCGGGGGCGAGGGGGCCGGCCTGGAAGAGCCGGTGGCCAGGGTGCAACCGGCCGCCGTTGCGGCCGGCAGCGTGCCAGATGTCACCGGCCTTAGCCTGCGCAAGGCGGTCGAGGTCCTCGCGGCCAAGGGCGTCGTGCCCCGGCTGGAGGGCACGGGCGGCCTGGTCGGCAAGCAAAACCCCGCACCCGGCAGTGCCTGGCCGGCCGCGGGTGAGGATATGTTCACCCTATGGCTGACGAGCTGACGATG
This sequence comes from Desulfovibrio sp. UBA6079, assembly GCA_002428705.1. Lineage (GTDB taxonomy): Bacteria > Desulfobacterota > Desulfovibrionia > Desulfovibrionales > Desulfovibrionaceae > UBA6079. Next base: position 15,394 of record DIXN01000063.1, on the reverse strand, counting down.
CGCAACCCCGAGTCGATCCTGCCCTACGGTCCGTCCTGGCCCCAACTTCTGGACAAGGTCCGCAAGGGTCTCATGGTCTGGACCCACTCGGCCAAGGTCCGCCCCGGGGACGTCTTCGTTGCCCTGCCCGGCTCGCGTTCCGACGGCGGCGCGTTCGTCCCCGAGGCCCTTGGCCGGGGCGCGGGCTACGTCGTGGCCAGGAGCTCCGCCGGCTGGCCTGCCGGCGCCGCGGCCACGCTCATCATCCACCCCGACCCGAGACTCGCCCTGGGCGAGCTGGCCCGGGCCTATTTCAAGACCGACCGCCTGCCCTTCAAGCTGGTCGGCGTGACCGGGACCAACGGCAAGACGACCATCAGCTATCTGGTCGAGCACCTCCTGGCCTCCAACGGCCAACGGGTCGGCGTGGTCGGCACGGTCAGCTACCGCTGGCCGAGCGTGGTCCTGGAAGCCCAGATGACCACGCCCGACTGCTGGAAGCTCCACGAGCTCCTGGCCAACATGGCCCGCTCCCAGGTCGATGTGGCGGTGATGGAAACCTCCTCCCACGCGCTCGACCAGAACCGCGTCGCCGGCCTGGCCTTCGACGTCGGGGTCATGACCAACCTGACCCAGGACCACCTCGACTACCACCGCTCCATGGAGGACTACTTCCGGGCCAAGGCCAAGCTCTTCAGCGACTTCGCCGCCGGCGGCATGACCAGCATCCTGAACTACGAGGACCCGGCCTGCGCCCGGCTGCTCGAGGTCGCCCCCAATCCCGTGGGCTACGGCATCGGCGCCCCGCCTCCGGGCCGCTACACGCGCATGCGCGGCACCATCCACCGCCTGTCCGCGGCCGGGTTGGAGCTCTCGGTGACCTACAACGGGGGCATGCAGTGGACGCTCGCTTCCGCGCTCATCGGTCGCCACAACGCTTTGAACCTCCTGGCCGCCCAGGCCGTGGGCCTGGCCCTGGGTCTTTCGCCCAAGGATTTGCGCCACCTGGCGGCCTTCCCCGGCGTGCCCGGCCGGCTCGAGCGGGTGGCCAATGCCCGGGGCTTGAACGTCTTCGTGGACTTCGCCCACACCCCGGACGCCCTGATCAATGTCTTGTCCGCGGTCAAGCCCCTGACCCAGGGACGGCTGTTCGTGGTCTTCGGCTGCGGCGGCGACCGCGACCGAGGCAAGCGGCCGCTCATGGCCGCGGCCGTGGCGAGGTTCGCTGACGTGGCCGTGCTGACCTCGGACAATCCGCGCCATGAGGAGCCGAATGCCATCATGGCCGACGCCCGGCCCGGGCTGGCCGGCTGCCCGCGCATCGTCGAGGAGCCCGACCGCCGCCAGGCCATCGCGCTGGCCCTGTCGGAGCTGAAACCCCTCGACGTGCTGGTCGTTGCCGGCAAGGGCCACGAAACCTATCAGCAGATCGGCGACGAGAAGCGCCCCTTCAGCGACTCGGCTGTCATCCGGGAGATACTGGGATGCGCCTGACGCTCGCTCAGATCCGTGACTGCCTCGGCGCCGTGGGCGACCTCTTCGAGGCCGAGGACATGCTCGTCACCCGCGTGGCCACCGACAGCAGGCTGACCGGCGAGGGTGACCTCTTCGTCTGCCTTTCCGGCCAGAAGTTCGACGGGCACATGTTCGCCCACGAGGCCGTGCGCCGCGGCGCCGGGGCCATCCTGGCCCAGCGCCCCCTGCCCGAGATCGGCGGCGTGCCGGTGCTCCTGGTCACCGACACCCTGGAGGCCCTGGGCCGCCTGGCCGCCTGCTGGCGGACCGCGGCCGGCGCCTTCGTCGTGGCCGTGACCGGCTCGGCCGGCAAGACCACGGTCAAGGAGATGATCGCGGCCATCCTTTCGCGCGACCGGACCATCGCCAAGAACTACAAGAACTACAACAACCTGATCGGCGTGCCCCTGTCCATGCTCGCGGCCACGGGCGAGGAAGAGGCCTGGGTGCTCGAGTGCGGCATCAGCGTGAAGGGCGAGATGGAGCGGCTCGGGGCCATGACCGCGCCCGACGTCGCGCTCATCACCAACGTCGGTCCGGCCCACCTCGAGGGGCTGGGCAGCCTGGCCGGCGTGGCCGAGGCCAAGTGCGAGCTCCTGCGGCACCTGGTGAGCGGCGGCCAGGCCCTGGTCAGCCAGGACTATTCCGAGCTGCTGACCGCCGCCCGGCGCATCGTGCCCGAGCCCGAGACCTTCTCGACCAAGGACGACGGCGCGCGCTTCTCTTGCGAAAACCTGGGCGGCGGACGCTTCCTCCTGCTCCTCGACGGCGAGCGCCTGGAGATCGCGCCGCCCGACGCCGCCAGCCACCTGGCCGAGAACCTGGCCGCGGCCGCCGGCGCCGCCTACCTGGCCGGGGCGAGCCTTGAGACCATCAAGGCCGGTCTGGAGGCGCCGCTGGCCATCGACCAGCGCTTCCGCTGCTGCCCCTGCGAGGGCTTCCTGGTCATCGACGACTCCTACAACGCCAACCCCCTGTCCATGCGCCGGACCATCATGCGCGCCCGGGAGCTGGCCGGGGAGCGGCCGCTCTACCTGGTGCTCGGCGAGATGCGCGAGCTCGGCGGGGAGGCCTGCGCGGCGCACCAGGCGCTCGGCGCGGTCATCGCGGAAAGCGGCGCGGCCGCGGTCTTCTACCGCGGCGGCCACGCCTTCGATCTGCGCCAGGGACTTACCGAGGCCGGCTGGCCCGGCCAGTTCGTCGAGGTCCGCTCGGCCCATGATTTCCTCGCGGCCTGGACCGAGGCGGCCAGCCCCTGCGGCGTGGTCCTGGTCAAGGGCTCGCGCGGGGTGCGCATGGAGGAGCTGGGCGGCGCGCTCATGAAGCACCTGCGGGGCGAGAGCGGAGGGCGGTCATGATCTACAACCTGCTCTATCCGCTCTCGGACACCATCGGCGTCTTCAACGTCTTCCGCTACATCACCTTCCGCTCGATCTATGCCTTCCTGACGGCGCTCGTCTTGTCCATCCTGCTCGGCCCGGCCTTCATCCGCTGGCTCACGCGCCTGAAATGCGGCCAGGCCATCCACGAGGACGTCGCCGCCCACCAGTGCAAGGCCGGCACGCCGACCATGGGCGGCATGCTCATCGCCGCCGCGATCCTGCCGAGCACGCTGCTCTGGGCCGACCTGACCAACATCTACGTCTGGCTGACCCTGTTCGTCTTCTGCGGCTTCGGGGCCATCGGCTTCTACGACGACTACCTCAAGGTGGTGCGCAGGAAGAACAAGGGCCTTTCGGCCAGGACCAAGTTCGGCCTGCAGATCCTGGTCGCGGTCACGGCCATGCTGGTGCTCATCGAGCACCCGGCCTACTCCACGCAGCTGGCCGTTCCCTTCTTCAAGAATTTCCGGCCGGACCTGTCCTGGTTCTACATCGCCTTCGCCATCCTGGTCATGGTCGGCTCGTCCAACGGCGTGAACCTGACCGACGGCCTGGACGGCCTGGCCATCGTGCCCACGGCCATCGCCGCGGCCATGTTCGCGATCTTCGTCTACGTCGCGGGCAACGCCAGGATCGCCGAATACCTGCAGCTGGCCTACGTGCCGGGCGTGGGCGAGGTGACCGTGTTCTGCTCGGCCCTGGTCGGCGCGAGCCTCGGCTTCCTCTGGTTCAATGCCTATCCGGCCCAGGTCTTCATGGGCGACGTGGGCTCCCTGTCGCTCGGCGGCACGCTCGGCTTCGTGGCCGTGCTGGCCAAGCAGGAGCTCTTGCTCCTGGTGGTCGGCGGGCTCTTCGTCATCGAGACCCTGAGCGTCATCGTCCAGGTCGGCTTCTTCAAGATGAGCGGCGGCAAGCGCGTTTTCCGCATGGCCCCGCTGCACCACCACTTCGAGATGAAGGGCATCCCGGAGTCGAAGATTATCATCCGCTTCTGGATCTTGTCCGTGCTTTTCGCCCTGGTGGCCTTGAGCACGCTGAAGCTGAGGTAGGGTAGGATCGTGCGCGAGCTCATCCATCAGGGCCAGCTGGCCGGTCACAACGCGGTGGTCGTGGGCGCCGGGCTCTCGGGCCTGGCCGCGGCTCGGCTGCTTTCGGCCCTGGGCGCCTCGGTCCGGCTCCTGGACCAGAAGACCCCGGACAGGCAGACCCAGGAGGCCCTGGCCGCAGCCGGGGTGGCCCTGGTCGTCGGCGAGCACAAACCCTCGGATTTCGCCTCGGCCCAGATGATCGTGCTCTCGCCCGGGGTCAACCCGCACAAGCTGGTCCCGGTGCTCGCCGGCGTGCCGCCGCAGAACGTCATCGCCGAGCTCGAGCTCGCCTCCTGGTTCGTGACCGAGCCGATCATCGCGGTCACCGGCACCAGCGGCAAGACCACGACCACCAGCGTCATCGGCGAGATGCTTCAGTCCGCCGGCCGCAAGGTCTTCGTCGGCGGCAACATCGGCACGCCGCTCTCGGAGTACGTGCTCGGTACGCAGCGGGCCGAGATCGTGGTCCTGGAGGTCTCGAGCTTCCAGCTCATGAACGTGCGCTCGCTGAAACCCCACGTGGCCGTGCTGGTCAGTTTCGCGCCCAACCACCTGGACTGGCACGAGACCATGGAGGAGTACCTGGCGGCCAAGCTCTCCCTCTTCTCGCGCATGACCTCGGACGATCTGGCCGTCCTGCCGCTGTCCATGAAGGCCGAGCTCGAGGCCAGGCAGTTCACCAAGGCCCGCCGGGTCTACTTCACGGCCACCGAGCGTTTCAAGGACTCAGCCCTCATCGGCGCACACAACAAGGCCAACCTCGAGGCCGCCTGGCTCGCGGCCAAGGCCTTCGGCGTGGACGAGGATCACGCCCGGCGGGCCGTGGCCGCCTACAAGCCCCACGGCCACCGACTGCAGATCCTGGGCGAGAAGAACAGCGTGACCTTTGTCGACGACTCCAAGGCCACGACCATCGACGCCATGATGGCTGCCATCGACAGCTTCGATGCGCCGATCCGGCTCCTGGCCGGGGGCGTGTTCAAGGGCGGGGACTTGCGCGCGGTGCTGCCGCTCCTCAAGGCCAAGGTCCGCTCGGTCGGCCTGTTCGGGGCCAGCCGGGAGGTCTTCGAGGCGGCCTGGGGCGGGGAAGTTCCGCTTTTCTGGGAGCCGACTCTGGAGGCCGCGGTCAGGCGCCTGTACGCCGAGGCCCAGCCTGGCGAGGTGATCCTGCTCTCGCCGGCCACGGCCAGCTTCGACGCCTACAAGAGCTACAAGGCCCGCGGCGACGACTTCGCCCGCGTCTTCGGGGAGCTCACATGAGCGCGCGCGCGGCCCAGACGGTCCGGACCTACGACCTCTACCTGCTCGGCGCCGGGCTCTTTCTGGCCGGCTTCGGGCTGGTCATGGTCCTGTCCGCGAGTGCGATCATGGCCGAGAAGTTCTGGCACGACAAGCTGCACTTCTTCAGCCGCCAGGGCGTGGCCATGATCATCGGGCTGCTGGCCATGGTTTTTTGCGCCGTGGTGCCGCGCGGCTTCTTCTACCGCCTGACCTACCTCTGGCTGCTCCTGGCCGCGGGCCTGCTCCTGGCTACCGTCTTCACCCCCCTGGGGCTGACGGTCAACGGCGCCAAGCGCTGGCTGGCGCTGGGGCCGTTCACCTTCCAGCCGCTGGAGGCGGTCAAGGTCGCTTTGGTGCTCTATCTCGGCTACTTCTTCGCCGCCAAGCAGGACCGGGTGAAGCGCTTCTCCATCGGCTTTTTGCCGCCGCTATTGGTCACCGGGGCCTTTGCCGGGGTGCTCCTCCTGCAGCCCGACTTCGGCGGCGCGGCCATGCTCTGCATGATCCTCTTCCTCATGTGCCTGGTCGGCGGCACGCGGCTCACCTACCTGGCCGCCTCGGCCCTGCTGGTCCTCGGGGCCGGGGCCATGCTGATCATCCATTCGCCCTACCGCTTCCGCCGCCTGTTCGCCTTCCTCGACCCCTTCAAGGACGCCCAGAACGTGGGCTACCAGCTGGTCCAGTCGCTCTACGCCTTCGGCGCCGGCCGTCTGACCGGGGTGGGCCTCGGCGCCGGCAGCCAGAAGCTCTTCTTCCTGCCGGAAGCCCACAACGATTTCCTCATGGCCGTGGTCGGCGAGGAGACGGGCTTCATCGGCGTCTCCCTGGTCCTCGTGCTCATCGCCATCTTGCTCTGGCGGGCCTTTGTCATCACCGCCCGCCAGGCCGAGCTGCGCGACCGCTTCACCGCCTGCGGCCTGACCTGCGTCCTGGGCCTGGGCTTCATCCTGAACCTGGCCGTGGTGCTGGGCACCGTGCCGCCCAAGGGCGTGCCCATGCCGTTCATGAGCTACGGCGGCTCCCAGATCATCATGTCCTTCGTCTGCCTGGGCATCCTGCTCAATCTATCCAGGCGGGAGGCCGGGCGATGAGCGAACTCGCGCGCCTGGTCCTGACCACCGGCGGCACCGGCGGCCACATCTTCCCGGCCCTGGCCGTGGCCGAGGAGGCGAGAAAGCGCTGGCCCGGGCTCGACATCCTGTTCATCGGCGGCAGCTTCGGCCCCGAGGGACGCCTGGCCCAGGCCGCGGGTCTGAGCTTCGCCGGGCTGCCGGTGCGCGGCGTGCTCGGCCGGGGGCTGAAATCCCTGGCCGCGCTCTGGTCGCTCGCTCGGGGCGTGATCACCGCGCGCGGGCTCCTGGTCCGCTTCAAGCCCCAGGTGGTGGCCGGGTTCGGCGGCTACGCCGGCTTCTGCCCGGTCCTCGCGGCGAAAATCCTCGGCCTGCCCACGGCCATCCACGAGCAGAACTCCGTTCCCGGCCTGACCAACCGCATCCTGGCCAAGGGTGCCGACCTGGTCATGGTCAGCTTCGATGACGAACGTGGCTCCTTTCCGCCCGGGAAGGTGGTGCGCACGGGGAATCCCGTCCGCGCCGCCATCCGCTCCCTGCGGGACATTGCCCCCGCGCCCCTGGCCGGCCGCGCGCCGCGCCTGCTGGTGCTCGGCGGCAGCCAGGGTGCCATGGCGGTCAACACGGCGGTCATCACGGCCTTGTCCGAGTTCAAGGCGGCCGGACTAGCCATCCGGCACCAGACGGGACAGGCCGATCTTGAGCGGGTCCGCACCGCCTACAGGGCAGCCGTGCTGCCCGAAGCGCAGGTGACCCCGTTCATCGACGAGATGGCCGTGGCTTACGGTTGGGCCGACCTCGTGGTCGGCCGCGCCGGAGCCACGACCATCGCCGAGATCACCGCGGCGGGAAAGCCCTCGGTGCTCATTCCCTTCCCGCACGCGACACACGACCACCAGACGGTCAACGCCGACTTTTTGGCCCGTCGGCGCGCCGCGCTCCTGCTGACCGAGACCTCGGTCAATGAGCTCGGCCTGGCCCGGGTGGTCCTTGACCTGCTGGCCGATCCGGCCCGCCTGGCGGAAATGGGCGCGGCCGCAGGCGAACTCGGCCGGCCCGAGGCCGCCGAGCAGGTGGTGGACCACCTCGCCCGGTTGGCCGAGAGGAGGCACGGACGCGGATGAAACCGATGAAGACCAAGGTCAGAAACATCCACATGATCGGCATCGGCGGCTCGGGCATGAGCGGCATCGCCGAGGTGCTCCTGAACCTCGGCTACCGCGTCAGCGGCTCGGACCTGGCCATGGGTGCGACCACCAAGCGCCTCATGCAGCTCGGTGCAAACGTCTTCATCGGCCACGGCGCGGGCAACCTCGGCGAGGCCGACGTGGTGGTCAAGTCCACGGCCGTGCGCGAGGACAACCCCGAGGTCGAGGCCGCGCGCGAGCGGGGCGTCCCGGTCATCCCCCGGGCCGAGATGCTGGCCGAGCTCATGCGCCTGCGCACCGGCATCGCCGTGGCCGGGACCCACGGCAAGACCACGACCACCTCGCTCCTGGCCGAGATATTCACCCAGGCCGGCCTGGACCCCACGGTCATCATCGGCGGCCGGCTGAACGCCTTCGGCGCCAACGCGCGACTGGGCGAGGGCGAGTACCTGATCGCCGAGGCCGACGAGTCCGACGGCTCGTTCCTCTGCCTCTCGCCCATCGTCAACGTGGTCACCAACGTCGATGCCGACCACCTCGACTACTACAAGGGCGGCCTGCCCGAGATCGAGGAGGCCTTCGTCAGCTTCATGAACTCGGTGCCGTTCTACGGCCTGAACGTGGTCTGCGGCGACGACCCGGTGGTCAAGCGTCTTCTGCCCCGGGTCAAGCGCCGGGTGCTGACCTACGGCTTCAACCCCGGCAACGGCGTCCGGGCCAAGCTCCTGCAGAGCGGCGAGCGTATGGCCTTCCAGGTCTTCATCGACGACGCCTTCTGGGCCGACGCGGTCTTGAACCGCCCGGGCCGGCACAACGTGCTGAACTCGCTGGCGGCCATCGGCGTGGCCCGCGAGGCCGGCCTGCCCAAGGAGGCCATCCTCAAGGGGCTGGCCGAGTTCGGCGGCGTCGGCCGGCGCTTCGAGGTCAAGGGCGAGAAGGGCGGCGTGACCGTGGTCGACGACTACGGCCACCATCCGGCCGAGATCAGGGCCACCCTGGAGACGGCCAGAAGCGTCTACCCCGGCCGGCGGCTGGTGGTCGTCTTCCAGCCCCACCGCTTCACCCGCACCCAGGCGCTCTTCGGCGACTTCTGCCAGGTCTTCGAGCCCGCTGACTTGCTTCTCCTGACCGAGATCTACCCGGCCTCCGAGGCCCCCATCCCCGGCGTGTCCGGGGCGAGCCTGGCCCAGGGCATCCGCCAGGTGAGCAAGACCAAGGTCATCTTCTTCCAGGATTTCGACAGCCTGAACTCCGCCCTGCCGGAGCTCTTGCGCTCCGGCGACGTGCTGCTGACCCTGGGCGCCGGCAATGTCTGGCAGGTCGGCCAGGGCTATCTCGAGGGCGAGGAGCGCTAGATGCGCCTGACCCATGACGTGCGCCTCGCGGCGCGGACCACCCTGAAGCTCGGCGGCACTGCTCTGGCCGAGGTGGTGGTTTCCAGCGCCGAAGAGCTGCCCCGTCTGCCCGAGGTTCTCTACGGCCTGGGCGGCCGGCCGCTGGTCATGGGCTACGGCTCCAACGTCCTGGCCCGCGACGGCGCGCTGCCGCTGGTCCTGGTGCGTCTCGAGCCCGCGGGCGAGCCGGTGATCCTCGGCCACGAGAACGATGCCGTGCGTCTGGCCGTGCCCGCCGGCCTGCGCCTGCCCGGGCTTCTGGCCTTTTGCGCCCGCCACGGCCTGTCGGGCCTGGAGAGTCTCGCCGGCATTCCGGGCACCGTGGGCGGCGCCCTGGCCATGAACGCCGGCTCCTATGGAGTGAGCTTCTGCGAGCGGCTGCTCGCGGCGGAGCTCTGGACCCCGGAGAAGGGCGTGGTCCGCCTGGCGGCAGGGGCGTGGGGCTGCGGCTACCGCTTCTTCCGGCCGGCGGGCGTCTCCGGCTGGTACCTGGCCCTGTCCGTGGAGCTCGGCCTGGTCGCGGCCGCGCCCGAGGCCGTGCGCACGCAGCTGCGCGAAACTTACGAGAAGAAGAAGCGCAGCCAGCCGATCCTCGAGGCCACGGCCGGCTGCGTGTTCAAGAACCCTCCCGGGGAGAGCGCCGGGCGGCTCCTCGAACAGGCCGGATTCAAGGGCCGGCGTCTGGGCGGTATGGGCTTCAGCGAGCGCCACGCCAATTTCCTGGTGAACCACGGCGGCGGCACGGCGGCCGAGGCGCTGACCCTGCTGGACGAGGCCCGGCTGGCCGTGGCCGAGCGTTGCGGCCTGAACCTGGCACTCGAGGTCGAGGTGGTGGGATGAGCGCCGCGGCGGTCCTTACCAAACGCAGCCTGGCCCCGGCGGCCAAGCGCACCAGCAACCGCTACCGCGACCGCGACGGGAAGCGGGACGGCGGCTCGCGGCCGGCCGGCAACATCCTGGCCGCGCTCTACCGCCTGGCGGCCATGATCCTCGGCCTGACCTTCCTCACCAGCCTGAGCCTGGGGCTGCTCGCCGGCTACCGCTTCCTGACCACGAGCCCGTTCTTCGATTTGCGGCGCATCGAGATCAACGGCATCGAGCGCGTCAGCGAGCAGGAGATGCTCGAGGCCTCGGGCCTCTCACTGGGGCAGAACTCCCTGTCTCTCAACATCTTCGAGGTCTGGGAGAAGCTGGCGGCCATGCCCTGGGTGAGGGACGTCACCGTGCGCCGCGTGCTGCCGCGCACCATGCAGATCAGCGTGGTCGAGCGCCAGGCGGCCTTCTGGCTGCCCCAGGACGACCGCCTGTACTACGCCGAGGCCGACGGCCGGGCCATCGCCCCGGTCGCGCCGCAAAAACTCGTCTCGCGGCCGGTGCTGCTCTTCGAGGACGGCGGCGAGGCGCTCTCGCCGCTGCTTCAGGATTTCTGGGCGAGCCTCAATGCCCGGGACTGGCCGTTTAGCGTCAATGACGTGTCCTGGCTCAGGCTCAGCCCCAAGCTCGGGCTGGAGGTCGCCCTGGCCGAACCGCGGCTCGTCCTGCGCGCGGCCCTGCCCGATTGGCGCCAGGGGCTCACGGACACCATCGCGGTCTGGGACGACCTGGCCCGCCGGGGGGAGCTTGGTCGGGTGAGCACCGTCAGCGCCCGCGAGGGCAAGGTCTGGGTCCGCCTGGCCCGGCCGTCCCAGGCGCACGGCAGGGAAGGATAATGTTTTCGGGCGAAGGAGTGGAGCATGGCCAAGTCTGAGCTTCTGGTCGGTCTGGACATCGGCACGACCAAGATCTGCGTGGTGGTCGGCGAGCGGACCCATGACGGCGTGGACATCGTCGGCGTGGGCACCAGCCCGTCCACCGGCCTGCGCAAGGGCGTGGTGGTCAACATCGAGCAGACCGTGCAGTCGATCAAGAAGGCCATCGAGGAAGCCGAGCTCATGGCCGGCTGCGAGATCCGTTCGGTCTACGCCGGCATCGCCGGCAGCCACATCAAGGGTTTCAACTCTCACGGCATCATCGCCGTCAAGGGCGGCGAGGTCGGGGTGAAGGACGTCGAGCGGGTACTCGATGCGGCCAAGGCCGTGGCCATCCCGCTCGACCGCGAGCTTCTGCACATCCTGCCGCAGGAGTACATCGTCGACGACCAGCGCGGCATTGCCGATCCGCTGGGCATGGCCGGGGTGCGCCTGGAGGTCAAGGTCCACATCGTCACCGGCGCGGTGACCAGCGCCCAGAACATCGTCCGCTCCTGCCACCGCTCCGGGCTCGACGTGGCCGAGATCGTGCTCGAGTCCCTGGCCTCGGCCAAGGCCGTGTTGACCGAGGAGGAGCGCGAGATCGGCGTGGCCCTGGTCGATCTCGGCGGCGGCACCACGGACCTGGCCATCTTCGCCAACGACGCCATCAAGCATACCGGCGTCCTGGCGCTGGGCGGGGCCAACCTGACCAACGACATCGCCTTCGGCCTGCGCACGCCCATGGTCGCGGCCGAGAAGATCAAGATCAAGTACGGCTGCGCCCTGACCGACCTGGTCCGCAGCGATGAGATCATCGAGGTGCCGAGTGTCGGCGGCCGGGAGTCGCGGCGGCTGTCGCGCCAGGTCCTGGCCGAGATCTGCGAGCCCAGGGTGGAGGAGATACTGACCCTGGTCGACCAGGAGCTCATCCGCTCGGGCTTCAAGAGCCAGGTCGGGGCCGGCGTGGTCCTGACCGGCGGCACCTCGCTCCTGGAGGGCATCCAGGAGCTCGGTGAGCAGATCTTCAACCTGCCCACGCGCATCGGCTACCCCATGGCCGTGGGCGGCCTCAAAGACGTCATTCACAGCCCCATGTACGCAACGGCCGTGGGCCTGCTCCTCTTCGGCGCCCAGAAGGTCGGCGTGGAGCAGAGCTTTCGCATCCGCGACGCCAACGTCTTCAACCGCATCCTGACCAAGATGCGGAAGTGGTTCACGGACATCACCTAAAACGACAGGGACCAACGGACAAAAGGGAAGGAGGACCGAAAATGGACAATCTGGAAATCCTCGGCGAAACCAACGCCCGCATCAAAGTCATCGGCGTTGGCGGCGGCGGCGGGAACGCCGTCAACAACATGATCGAGTCGCAGCTCAAGGGCGTGACCTTCATCACCGCCAACACCGACATCCAGGCCATGAACCGCTCCAAGGCCGAGTTCAAGATCCAGCTCGGCGAGAAGCTGACCAAGGGCCTGGGCGCCGGCGCCAACCCCGAGATCGGGCGCAACGCCGCCATGGAGAGCCTGGACCAGATCCGCGACTACATCCACGGCTGCGACATGGTCTTCGTCACCGCCGGCATGGGCGGCGGCACGGGCACGGGCGCGGCTCCGGTCATCGCCCAGGCGGCCAAGGAGATGGGCGCCCTGACTGTCGGCGTCATCACCAAGCCCTTCTACTTCGAGGGCCGCAAGCGCCTGGCCCAGGCCGACAAGGGCATGAACGAGCTGCGCGCCAGCGTCGACTCGCTCATCACCATTCCCAACGACCGCCTGCTGTCCTTGGCCTCCAAGAAGGCCACCTTCCTGGAGATGCTCAAAAAAGCCGACGAGGTGCTCTACTTCGCGGTCAAGGGCATCTCGGATCTCATCATGGTCCACGGCCTCATCAACCTGGACTTCGCCGACGTCAAAGCCGCCATGTCCCAGTCGGGCCTGGCCCTCATGGGCACGGGCATCGCCCGCGGCGAAGGCCGGGCGCGCGAGGCCGCGGTCAAGGCCATCACCAGCCCGCTGCTCGAGGACGTGTCCATCGACGGCGCCCGCGGCGTGCTGATCAACATCACCTGCGGCCCGGACATGACCATCGACGAGGTCTCCGAGGCGGCCAACACCATCAGCGAAGCAGCCCACGAGGACGCGGAGATCTTCTTCGGCACGGTCTTCGACCCCGAGGCCGGCGATGAGATGCGCATCACGGTCATCGCCACCGGCATCGAGGCCGTGAGCACCCGCTCCGACCAGGGCCTGCGCGGCACCGAGCCCAAGGTCACGCCGATCCAGAAGGCCCGCCCGGCAACGGCCGCGCCCCAGACCGAGGTCAAGCCGCAGCCGTCCATGCTCGGGCCGCGCGCGACCACCGGCACCGTTTCCCAGGAGGACTACAACATCCCGGCCTACCTGCGGCACAAGGCCACCCAGGCCGAGCGCCAGGAGGTCAAGGCCGAGAAGCCCCTGGCCAAGGCCGCGCACAGCGAGGAGGAGTTCGTCTTCGACGAGGAGGAGTTCGAGATTCCGTCCTTCATCCGTCGTCAGGCGGATTAAGAACAGCGTTCCTTCCCCATGAAGGGGGCGGACTGGTCCTCGCGCCCCCAATTCCCTGTCGACCCGGTACGCGCGCGGGACGTGGCGTCCCGCGCCGTTCCGGGGTACAGAGGAAACAATGCGGAAAGGAACCGAGCCTCTTTATCTCGGCTACGAGGCGCCCCGCCTGCCCGATGCCGGCGGCCGCCTGCCCGTGGCCCTGGTCTTTCCGGGCCCAGAGCGCCTGGCCCTGTCCACCCTCGGCTGGCAGGTCGTCTACCGCCTGCTCGCCTCCCGTCCCGAATTCCTGGTCGATCGCTTCTTCCTCGACCCGAGCGCCCCCGGCCCGGCCGTATCCATGGACGCCGGCCGGTCGCTGGACAGCTATCCCCTCATCGCGCTCAGCTGGAACTTCGAGGAGGACGCACGGGCGTTCCTGGCCGCATTGGGCCGCGCCGGCATCGCGCTCACCCGCAGCGAGCGGAGCGGCTACCCCCTGGTTCTGGTCGGCGGACCGCTGGCCTTCATGAACCCCGCGCCGCTCGCCCCGGCGGTCGACATCTTTTTCGTCGGCGAGGCCGAGGCCGGGCAGCTCGAGCTGGCCCTAGCCCTGCACCGAGGCTTTCTCGCCGGCACGGACAAGGCCTCGCTGCTCAATGAGGTCGCGGCCATGCCAGGGGTCTACGCCCCGGGCGTCTCGAAAACGCCCGTGGCCCGGGTGACCGGCGGCGCGGACGACCGACGCCTGGCCGAGCCCGGCTTCTCCTGCTTCGTCAGCCCCCGGGCCGAATTCGCCGACATGCTGCTGCTCGAGGTCAACCGCGGCTGCCCCTACGGCTGCCGCTTCTGCGCCGCGGGCTTCGTCTACCGCCCGCCGCGCCACGCCGACCTCAAAGACCTGCAGGCCGTGGTGGAAATGGCCGCACCGGCCAAGGTCGGCCTGGTCGGCACCGCGCTCACCGACTGGCCCGAGCTGCCGGCCTTCCTCCACTGGTTGAAAGAGCGCGGTACCAAGTTTTCCCTGTCCTCGGTCCGGGCCGACGGCCTGACCCGCGAGTTCCTGGCCTTCCTGCGCCGCGCCGGCGTGCGCACCATCACCCTGGCCCTGGAAGGCCCCAGCCGGCGCCTGCGCACGGCCGCCAACAAGAAGCTGGCCGAGGACGATTTCCTGCGCGCCGTCTCGCTCTGCAGCGAACTCGGCGTGAACCACCTGAAGGTCTACGTGATCATCGGCTGGCCCGGCGAAACCGACGCCGACTACGCCGAGCTGGCCGGCTTTCTGGGCGAAATCCAGGCTGCCCGCGCGGCCGGCCGTGGCGGTCGCAAGAAGGGCCTGGAGCTGGTCACCCTGGGGGTGAGCTGCCTGGTGCCCAAGCCCTTCACCCCCTTCCAGTGGGCGCCCATGGCCGGCGAGGCCGAGCTCGCCGCCCGGCTGAAGACCCTGAAAGCCATGGTCAAGCCCCTGAAGGGTTTCCAGCTGTCCGCCGACAACCCGGCCGCGGCCCGGCTCCAGGGCCTGCTCGCCCGGGCCGGCGGGGAGGTCTTCGGCCTGCTGGCCCAGGCGTCACGCTCCGGCTGGCGTGAGGCACTGGCCGCCTGGTCCGGTGACCCGGCGAAAGTCCTCGACCGCGAGCGCGGACCAGACGAAATCTTCCCCTGGGAAGTCATCGACCCCGGCGTCTCCCGATCCTTCCTCTGGCGCGAATGGCAGCGCTACAAAGCCGGCCAGCCCACCCGCTCCTGCCCGCCCGAAGGCTGCCAGGTATGCAGGGCGTGCGGGCTGGAAAGCCGGTAGTGGGCGGAGAAGGGCGAAGAGTAGGGCGGGAGGAACCTCTTTGGTCAAAAAGGTTCCTGCCGCAAGGGGACGCCGTCCCCTTGCATCCCCTGCCAGGAGGGAATGCTTCCCTCCTGGACCTCCCCCGGGCTCGGGACCGAAAGTCGCGCGAGGCCCACGAGGTATCCTTGCCTCAGGGCAGGCTCGGGAAGATCGAAAAACACAGAGCCGCCATGAAGGTAAGAGTGTGCCGGCCCGGGCCTGTTGTCCGATCTCCGACCGTTTGAAGTACGCCAGATTTCCGGGATGATGCGGGCCCTTGCCGGCACCGGCCTCGATCGCCAGCCGTCAGCTTTCCTTCTTCTCCTCACCGGGTTGTCTTATTCCAATTCTAATTCGTAACAGCATTTAATATCCAGGGCCAGGCGACGATGGATTTGACTCGCACCTGGTCCTTTTCCATTTCGTTCAGAGCCGTGACCAAGTGGTTTTCCAGGGCGTCGAGACT
>DIXN01000062.1 GCA_002428705.1 Desulfovibrio sp. UBA6079 | reverse complement strand
CCTGGACCCCCACCAGGAGGGAATGCTTCCCTCCTGGACCTCCCCCGTCTTTGCCGCGATGCAGCCCGGATTTAGCGCCCGGGCTGCATCGCGGCAAAACCGGGGAGGTCCAGGCCCTCCTGGTGGGGGGCCAGGGGGCAATGCCCCCTGGCCGCCGGAGGCCATATGGCGCCCGGACCCATGAGCGTAGCACCGGCCATGGTGGCCGTCCAGGGGGCTAGCGGCGGATGAGGCCGTATTTTTTGAGCTTGTATTGCAGGGTGCGGCGGGAGACGCCGAGGGCGTCGGCGGTTTTTTCGCGGTGGCCGTCGTTGGCGGCCAGGGCCCGGACGAGGGCGTCCTTTTCGGCCTCCTCCACGGCCTGGCGGGCGAAGTCGCGGCCCGGGGTGGCGGCTTGGTCCTCGGTCAGGTTGGCCATTTGGGGGGGCAGCAGGTCGGGGGTCAGGGTATCGGTGCGCGAGAGGATGAGGCCGCGCTCGAGGACGTTTTCGAGTTCGCGGACGTTGCCCGGCCAGGTATAGGCCATGAGGGCGCTGACGAACTCGGGGGAGAGGTTGCGGACCTGCTTGCGGTTCTTTTCGCCCAGACGGGTGAGCAGGAAGTTGGCCAGGAGCGGGATGTCCTCGCGGCGTTCGCGCAGGGGGGGGATGCGGATCTCGAGGACGTTCAGGCGGTAGTAGAGGTCCTCGCGGAAGCGGCCGGCGGCGACTTCGTCGACCAGGCTGCGGTTGGTGGCGGCGAGGATGCGCACGTCGGTCTCGACCGGCTTTATGCTGCCCAGCGGCTCGACGATGCGTTCCTGCAGCGCCCGCAGGAGCTTGGCCTGGAGGCTTTGGGGCAGCTCGCCGATCTCGTCGAGGAAGAGGGTGCCGCCGCGGGCGAGTTGGAAGCGGCCGGGCTTGTCCTTGATGGCTCCGGTGAAGGCGCCCTTGACGTAGCCGAAGAGCTCGGATTCGAGGAGTTCGCCGGGCAGAGCGGCGCAGTTGACCTTGATCAGCGGTCCGGAGCGCCGGAGCGAGGCGTTGTGCAGGCGTTCGGCCACGAGCTCCTTGCCGGTGCCGGATTCGCCGAGGATGAGCACGGTGGCCTCGCTCGGGCCGACCTGCTCGATGAATTCCTTGACCGCGAGCATACCCGGGCTCTGGCCGATGAGGTCGACGCTCTGGCGGCTTTTGATCTGCTTTTTCAGGGCCTCGTTCTCGCCGGTCAGGCGGGCGAAGCGCCAGGCCTTGTCGAGCACGGCCTCGAGCTCGTCGTTGTCCGCGGGCTTGGTCAGGTAGTCGAAGGCGCCTTTTTTCATGGCGTCCACGGCGCTTCCGACGGAGCCGTAGGCGGTGAGCAGGACCACGGGCAGGTTGGGGCGGGAGATCTTCAGCTCGCGCAGGACCTCGACGCCGCTCATGCCGGGCATGCGCATGTCGAGGAGCACGACGTCGGGCTCGGCGGCCGGGATGGTGGCCAGGGCGGTCTCGCCGTCGGAGGCCTCGGCCACTGCCCAGCCGCGGTGCTCGAGCACGGCTTTGACCATGAGCCGGTGGCCGGGCTCGTCGTCGACCACCAGGACCTTGCGTTCGCTCACCATCTCTCTCCTTGCAGAAACTGACGCCGGGTGCGGCGTGACATCATTATAGGCATACCGGGGCCGGGGTCAAACGGTCGGGCGGGGTGAATCCGGCGGCGAAAAGGATGTGACAATCGCGAAGCATTCGTGCTATACCCCCGCCAACCAAAATTCCAGGGTCGGGAGGGGCGGACGGGGAGGGCCGTCCCGAGCGGCGCGGCACGACTGTACTACCGTCGGAAGCGGGGCGGCACAGGCCGAACCGAGGGGAGTAGTGCGCCGTATGATCCGGAACTCTGGAATCTAGAGACCGACGCTACTGTATTGATGCTTTGCGTTGCAAAGTGTTTGCCCGACGCTGTGGCAGATGTTTGCACGCCACGCGATTCTTGCGTCCTGTGTTCGGGAAGAACGCAACGGGGTGGAGATGACCCGGCGTAGCGGGTGTGTCGAAAGTCGCAATCGCGTTCCAGGCGGAAATCGCAATACAATTTGCATCTTCACCCCGATTGGCCGTTGACAAAGAGTCGCGGTTTGTGGTGAAGGAAGTGGATCGTTCACGGACGTGGCCCCCTGCGGGGCCGGGGCTCAAGCCGGGAGTTGTTTGACCATGGTGTTCACGTGGCTCAATGTCGGGATCCTCGTCTTCCTGGTAGCTGGTCTCTTGTTCGGCGCCGGACCGCTGCTGGGCTCCCTGCTTTTCGCGCCACGAATGAGCGGCGGCGACGCCCGCATGCCGTATGAATGCGGCATGACGCCCCACGGCAGCTCGTGGAAGCAGTTCGGCGTCAACTACTACGTCTACGCGCTTCTGTTCCTGGCCTTTGACGTGGACGTGCTCTATCTCTTCCCCGTCGCCGCCTGGTACCGGGACAGCCAGGGCTGGCTGCCGTTCGTGAAAATCTTTCTTTTCCTGTTCATCCTGGCCGTTGGCGTCGTCTACTTCTGGCGGAAAGGAGTCTTCTCATGGCCTCGCCGGATCATGCAATAGCTCCCGTCGGGGGCTATGCGTACGAGGAGCCGTTGGTCAACCTGGAGTTGACCAATTCCATCTTCGACGTCTGCCGGGCCATGTCCCTCTGGCCCATGACCTTCGGTCTGGCCTGCTGCGCCATCGAGATGATGGCCGTGGGCATGGCCCGCTTCGACATCGCCCGTTTCGGGGCCGAGGTCTTCCGCCCGTCCCCGCGCCAGAGCGACCTGATGATCGTGGCCGGCACCGTCTCCAAGAAGATGGCCCCGGCAGTGGTCCGGCTCTATGAGCAGATGCCGGCGCCCAAATACGTCATCGCCATGGGCAACTGCGCCATCTCCGGCGGGCCGTTCCTCTACAAGGGCCAGTACGGCATCGTCGAGGGCGTGGACAAGCTGATCCCGGTGGACATCTACGTCCCCGGCTGCCCGCCCCGGCCCGAAGGCCTTCTCGAGGGCCTTTTCGCTCTGCAGAAGAAGATCACCGGGATGCGCTTCTGGCCCGAACCGGAGCTGCCGCCCGTCGTCGGAGAGCAGGCATGAACATCGCCACCTGTCCGTTCCCCGCCATCGCCATCACCGCGACCGACTACGCCAAGTGCGGCTCCACGGCCTACTGCTACGTGGAACCGAGGAACGTGGTCCGGGCGGCGAAATACTTCTTCGAGGCCGGCTACTTCATCGAGGACGTCTGCGGTCTCGACCTGGAGGAGGGCTTCGAGGTGGTCTACCACTTCGACAGCTTCACCGCCCCCGGCCGGGTCAGCCTGCGCCTCGTCGTGCCCCACGACAAGCCGGTGGTGCCGTCCATCGCCGGGGTCTTCCCCGGGGCCGAGTGGCACGAGCGCGAGACCACGGATTTCTTCGGGGTGGTCTTCGAGGGCAACCCCAATCCGAAGCCGCTCCTCCTGCCCGACGACATGACCCTCCACCCGCTGGTCAAGGAACAAAAGAAACGTCAGCCGGCGGTGAACGTCTTCGTGGTGCACAGGCTGTCCGAAGGCAAGGAGCCGACCGCGGCCAAGAAGAAGCCCGCGGACGAGGACGAAGAGGCCTAAGGGCCGTGGCGAGCTAACGAGAGCCCGGCAACGCCAACACGGGTAAGGACGCGATGAGCGAGATTCAGACCGGCGACTACTACACCAGGCATTTCAGCCCCGGCCCCAGCGATGACACCCTGATCATCAACATGGGGCCGCAGCATCCCTCGACCCATGGCGTGCTGCGCATCATCGTCGAGCTCGACGGCGAGTACATCCTGCGCTGCGAGCCGGTGCTCGGCTACGTCCACCGCATGCACGAGCACATGGGCGAGACCAAGAGCTACACCCAGTACCTGCCCAACATGGGCCGCGTGGACTACCTCCACGCCCTGGCCTGGAACTGGGCCTGGTGCGGCGCGGTGGAGAAGCTGGCCGGCATCGAGGTGCCGGAACGGGCCCAGTACATCCGGGTGCTGACCACGGAGTTGAACCGCATCTCCTCGCATCTCTTGTGGTGGGGCGCCTACATTCTGGACCTCGGGGCCTTCAGCCCTATCCTGTACGCCTTCCAGGACCGCGAGATCATCATGGATCTGTTGCAGATCCCCACCGGCTCGCGGCTGACCTACTGCTACTTCCGCTTCGGCGGCGTCTCGGCCGACCTCTCCGACGCCTTCCTCGCGGGCCTGAAAGACTTCGTGCCCTACCTGCGCGGCCGCCTGCCCATGTACCGCGACCTGGTCACGGACAACGTCATCCTGCGCAAGCGCTGCGAGGGCATCGGCCACTTCTCGCCCGAGCTCTGCCGGCGCTACGGCGCCACCGGGCCGGTGGCCAGGGGCTCGGGCATCGACTACGACGTGCGCCGGGCCGAGCCCTATTCCATCTACGACCGCTTCGACTGGGAGGTCCCGGTGCTCGAGGCCGGTGACGCCATGTCCCGGTATCTCATCCGCCTGGCCGAGATCGAGCAGTCGCTGAAAATCATCGAGCAGGCCCTGGCCACCATCCCCTCCGGGGATTTCATCGCCAAGGGCGCGCCCAAGCCCAAGTGGGCGCCGCCGCGGGGCGAGACCTACTTCGCGGTCGAGGGCGCCCGGGGCAAGATCGGCGTCTGGCTGGTCAGCGACGGCACGAAGACGCCCTACCGGGTCAAGCTGCGCGCCCCGGGCTACTGCAACTTGAGCCTCTTCGCCGAGGCCGCCCAGGGTGTGCTCCTGGCCGACGCCGTGTCCATCCTCGGCTCCCTCGATCTGGTCATCCCGGAAATCGACAGGTAGGCCCGACATGCTCCA
The DNA here is from genome assembly GCA_002428705.1 of Desulfovibrio sp. UBA6079. Taxonomy (GTDB): domain Bacteria; phylum Desulfobacterota; class Desulfovibrionia; order Desulfovibrionales; family Desulfovibrionaceae; genus UBA6079. Next base: position 101,457 of record DIXN01000062.1, on the reverse strand, counting down.
GACCGAAATCATCGTCCCGGCCGAGCTCGTCCGCCTCGTCCTCGGCATCGTGGCCCTGGCCGCCTTCGTAGGCGCCAACGCCATCGTCCTCGTCTGGCTCGAGCGCAAGGTCGCCGGCCACATCCAGCGCCGCCCCGGCCCCTTCGAGGTCGGCCCCTACGGTCTGTTGCAGACCGCGGCCGACGCGGCCAAGCTCATCGGCAAGCAGCTGACCATGCCGGCCGGCGCCGACGCCTTCCTCTTCTGGCTGGCGCCGATCCTGGCCTTCCTGCCGGTCTTCGTGCTGTTCATGCCCATTCCCTTCGGCGAGAACCTCTATTCCCTGGACATGGACCTGGGGCTGGTGCTCATCCTGGCCTATGCCGGCTTCGGCGTGTTGTCGCTCTGTCTGGCCGGCTGGTCCTCGCACAACAAGTGGGGCCTTCTTGGCGCGGCCCGCGCGGTGTCCCAGTCCGTGGCCTACGAGATCCCGCTGCTGCTGGCCGTCCTGGCCATCGCCTTCATGACCGGCAGCTTCAACCTGCAGGCCATCACCGAGGGCCAGGGGCCCTGGCCCTGGCAGTGGAACGTGGCCGTGCAGCCGCTGGCCTTCTTCATCTACTTCGCCTGCGCCCTGGCCGAGACCAACCGCGCGCCGTTCGACCTGCCCGAGGCCGAGAGCGAGCTGACCGCCGGCTTCCATACCGAGTATTCGGGCATGGGCTTCGGCCTCTTCTTCCTGGCCGAGTACGCGAACATGATCGTGGTCTCCTCGGTGGCCACGGTGCTCTTCCTCGGCGGCTGGCAGGGGCCGGTCTTCTCCGGCTGGTGGTGGTTCCTGGCCAAGGTCTACGCCCTCATCCTGGCCATGATGTGGTTCCGCTGGACGTACCCCCGGGTGCGCTTCGACCAGCTCCTGAACCTCAACTGGAAGTGGTTCATACCCCTGGGACTGGCCAACCTGCTGGTCACGGTGGCGGTGGTCTAGGTCCTTTGAACCTTTCGGACGCGGTGAGACCATGACGCTTTTCAAGGAATTCCAATCGGCGCTGAAAGGGCTGTGGAGCCTCGCGGTCGGCCTGAAGGTCACCGGCCGGGAGTTCGCGCGCCCGCAGCTGACCGTCCACTACCCGCGCAAGGTGGTGGACAACATCGTCACCTACCGCGGCCACATCGAGCTCGTGGGCAAGCCGAAAGAGCCGGCCGTGCCCAAGTGCATCACCTGCATGATGTGCGCCACGGTCTGCCCCTCGGGCTGCATCAGCATCAAGAAATTCCCGCCGCCCAAGGTCGCGCCCGCGGCCGAAGGCGAGGAAGCCAAGCCCAAGGCCAAGCCGGTCAAGACGCCCAAGGCCTTCAACCTGAACTACAACACCTGCAGCCTGTGCGGGCTGTGCGTCCAGAACTGCCCGGTGGACTCTTTGCGCTTCTCCACCGACGTCTACCTGGCCGGAGTAAGCCGCGCGGACTTCGAGTACGACCTCATGGCCCGGCTGGCCGCCCAGGCCGAGGCCGTGGCCAAGGCCAAGGCCCCGGCCGAGGCGACCGCCGGCGCCAAGCCCGGTGAGGGAGGGGAGTGATGCAGACCTCGGCCCTGGTCCTCTTCGTCATCCACGCTTTGATCATCGGCGTCGGCGGCATCATGGCCGTGGCCTCGCGCAGCCTGGTGCGCGCCCTGGTCGGCCTGATCATGACCCTGTTCGGCGTGTCCGGCATGTATCTGCTGTTGAACGCCCCGTTCATCGCCCTCATGCAGCTGCTCATCTACGTCGGGGCGGTGGTCATCCTCATCTTCTTCGCCATCATGCTGACCAAGGCTCCGGCCGGCGGCGAGGAGGAGCGGCCGAATCAGGTCCGGACCTACCTGCTCGCGCTCATGGCCGGCGTCCTGCCGACCTTCGTCATCGGCTGGGTGGTGCTCACCGACCAACCGGCGTCCATCAACGCTCCGCTCGAAACCGGGCTGAAAGCGCTCGGCCAGGGCCTGATGGAGCCCTACTTCCTGGCCTTCGAGCTCATTTCCGTGGTCCTCCTGGTGGCCATGTCCGCCGCCGTCATCCTGGCCTTCAAAAGGAGGCAGAGCCGATGAGCGCGCTCGCCCTGTTCCAGGTCGTCTCGCTGTTCCTCATGGCCGTGGGCTTTTATGGCATCGCCTTCCGCCGGAGTTTCGTCGGCATGCTCATCTGCGTCGAGCTGCTCTTAAACGGCGCGGGCCTGGGCATCGTCGCCGCCGGCCAGCTGACCGAGGCGAACCCGGTGCTGGCCCAGCTGTCCACGCTCCTGGTCATGGGCCTGGCCGCGGCCGAGGCCTGCCTCGTCCTGGCCATCATCATCGTCGTCGCCAAGCGCTGGAAGTCGGTCGACCCCAGCGTCGTCTCCGAGCTGAAGGGGTAGACCATGGCCGATTACATCGTGAGTACCCAGGTCCTGGCCCCGCTGGCCATCACTCTCGTCGCGCCCTTTGCCGTCTGGCTGGCCAGGGGCGACGAGAACCGCCGCGAGGCCGTGAGCTTCGTGGCCGCGGCCAGCACCTTCATCTCCATCCTGACCATGGTGCCCCAGGTCCTGGCCGGGAAGATCTGGCTGTACACGCTCTTCACCATCCTGCCCGGCATAGAGATCAAGTTCTGCGTCGACGGGCTGTCCCTGGTCTTCGGCATCATCGCCACGCTGCTCTGGTTCTTCGCCACCAGCTACAACGTGGGCTACATGCGCTCGCTGAAAGAGCACGCCCAGACCCGCTACTACTTCTGTTTCGCCACGGCCATCTTCGGCGCGGTGGGCGTGGCCTTCTCGGCCAACGTCTTCACCCTCTACCTGTTCTACGAGGTCATCACCGTCTTCACCTACCCGCTGGTCGCCCACCACCAGGACGACGAGGCCTACTCGGGGGCCCGCAAGTACCTGGTCTACCTCATGGGCACCTCCAAGCTCTTTCTGCTGCCGGCCATGGTGCTCACCTACGTGCTCTGCGGCACGCTCGACTTCCACCTGGGCGACATCCTGACCGGCATGCCCTTCCCGGTGAAGGACCATCCGGTCCTGGTCACCGTGACCTACGCCCTCTACATCGCCGGCCTGGCCAAGGCCGCGCTCATGCCCTTCCACAACTGGCTGCCCTCGGCCATGGTCGCGCCGACCCCGGTCTCGGCCCTGCTGCATGCGGTGGCCGTGGTCAAGGCCGGCGTGTTCTGCGTCTGCCGCGTGGTCCTCTCGGGCTTCGGCCTGGAGACCATGCAGGCCCTGAACCTGGGCATCCCCACGGCCTTCCTGGCCGCGCTGACCATCGTGGCCGCATCGATCATCGCCCTGACCAAGGACGATCTGAAGGCGAGGCTGGCCTACTCCACGGTCAGCCAGCTGTCCTACGTGGTCATCGGCGTGTGCATGCTGACCCCGTTCGCCGTGCAGGGCGGAGTGGTGCACATCGCCCACCACGCCTTCTCCAAGATCACCCTCTTCTTCGCCGCCGGCGCCATCTACGTGGCCACGCACTTGAAGAAGATCAGCCTCATGGACGGCCTGGGCTGGCGCCTGCCCTGGACCTTCGGCGCCTTCTCCATCGCCTCGCTGTCCATGATCGGCGTGCCGCTGGCCTGCGGCTTCGTCACCAAGTGGTACCTGGTCAACGGCGCGCTGCAGGCCAACCAGGTCATCCTGGTCATCGCGCTCCTGGGCTCCACGTTACTCAACGCCTCCTACTTCGGTCCGGTCATCTACCGGGCCTTCTTCAAGAAGCCGGCCGAGGGCGTCGATCTCTCGCACTACTCCGAGGCGCCCCTGACCATGGTCGTGCCGCTCTTCACCACGGCCGTCATTTCCATCGTGCTTGGCGTGTACCCGGAAATCTTCCTCAACTTCGTGAAGGTCTTCGGACACTTCTAGGCCACGGAGGCGAGCATGTCTGAAGCGTTGTCGCGGTTCTTCCTCTGGGCCCATGAGAACAGGAACCTGTTCAGGATCCTCTTCTTCGTCGTCCTGGTCGTGCTGGTGGCGCTGAATGTCTTCGAGAAGCCGGAGCACCCCCATGTCCACGAAGAGGTCTATCCGGGCTTCTGGGCCGTCTTCGGCCTGGGTGCCGGGGTGGTCATGATCTACCTGATCAAGCGCATCATCGCCAACCTGGTGGCGTTCGACGAGGACACCTATGACCGGCTCTAGCTTCCTCCATCCGGCCGCGGCCTTCCTGGCGCTGGGCATCCTCCTGCCGTTCATCCGCGGCAGCTGGTGGCGCTGGCTCACGCCCATCCCGGCGATCCTGGCCATCTACAGCGTCTTCACCGTGGCCCCGGGCGACTACGGCGGGCTGACCTGGATGGGCTTCAACCTGTCGCTCGGCCGGGTCGACGCCCTCTCGACCATCTTCGCCAACGTCTTCGCCATTCAGGCGCTGCTCGGCTTCATCTACTCCCTGCACCAGGAGGACAAGCGCCAGCACATCGCCGCCTGCTTCTACGTGGGCGGTGCCTTCGGCTGCGTCTTCTCCGGCGACTACCTGTCGCTGTTCGCCTTCTGGGAGATGATGAGCGTGGCCTCGACCATGCTCATCTGGCTCAATTTCCGCGAGAACAAGCGCTCGCTGGCCGCGGGCTTCCGCTACTTCCTCATGCACACCTTCGGCGGGCTCCTGCTGTTGGCCGGCATGCTCCTGCGCTACAAGGCGCTCGGCACCTGGGCCTTCACCCCGGTGGACCCGTCCGCGGCCCATTACTACGACTGGCTGATCATGTTCGGCTTCGGCCTGAACGCCGCGATCATCGGCCTGCACGCCTGGCTGCCCGACGCCTACCCCGAGGCGACCGTCACCGGCGCCGTGTTCATGAGCGCCTTCACCACCAAGACCGCGGTCTACACCCTGGCGCGCGGCTTCGCCGGCTGGGAGTTCCTGGCGATCATGGGCGTGGTCATGACGCTCTACGGCGTCTTCTACGCTACCATGGAAAACAACGCCCGGCGCATCCTGTCCTACCACATCGTCTCCCAGGTCGGGTACATGGTCGCGGGCATCGGCATCGGCACGGCCATGACCCTGAACGGCGCCTGCGCCCACGCCTATGCCCACATCCTCTACAAGGGCCTCCTGTTCATGACCGTGGGTGGCATCCTCTACGCCACCGGTACCCAGAAATTGACCGAGCTCGGCGGCCTGGCCTCGCGCCTGCCCATCGTCTGCCTGTGCTACGTGGTCGCCGGCCTGTCCATCTCCGGCTGGCCGGTGTTCAACGGCTTCATCTCCAAGACCATCACCATCGCCGGAGCCTTCGAGGACCACCGAACGCTCCTCGGCATCGGCATGGAGCTGGCGGCCGTGGGCACCTTCCTCTCCGTGGGCATCAAGCTGCCGTACTTCGCCTTCTGGAGCAAAGCCCCGGACACCACGCGGGTGCTCAAACCCATCCCCTGGAACATGCACCTGGCCATGATCCTCGGCGCCTCGCTGTGCACCCTGCAGGGCCTCTTCCCCCAGGCGCTCTACTGGCTGCTGCCCTACCAGCCGGTGGAGTACACGCCGTGGACCGCCTGGCACGTGCTGCAGTCCTTCATGCTCCTGTCCTTCGCCGGTTTTGCCTTCTACCTCATGCGCAAGACCATGAAGCCCCACGAGCAGCGCAACATCGACTTCGACTACCTCTATCGCCTGGTCGGACGGGGCTTCCTCTTCCTGGTCTCCAAGCCCGTGGCCTGGCTCGACTCCATCTGGACCGAGGTCTATGCCCGGGTGGGCCTGAAGGGGCTCATGGGCGGCGCCGCCGCCTCCCGGGTCTTCGACGTCTCCGGCATCGACACGGTGGTCGACGGCTCGGCCTACACCACCCGGGGCATCGGACGCGGCGCGGCCAAGACCCAGACCGGGCGGCTGAACGACTACCTGGCCGGAGCCGTGGCCCTGGCCGCGGCCGTTCTGGCCCTGGTCTGGGGCCTGCGCTAACGCTGGCGCGGACTTGAAAAGTGGGCAACGAACGATCCTGAGGGAGCGCACGGAACATGACTGAAGCGGGTTACCCGGTCTTAACGGCCCTCATCTTCTTCCCCCTGGTCGCAGCCCTCGTGCTCTTCTTCCTCCGGCACGACGGCCTGTCCCGAGTGTTCACCCTGGCCGCCTCGGTGGTCGAGGTCCTCCTGGCCTTGCCCCTCCTGCGCTCCTACAAGCTCGGCGAGGCCGCCTTCCAGTTCGTCGAGAACGTGCCCTGGATGCCGGACTGGGGCCTGTCGTACCACCTGGGCGTGGACGGCATCAGCCTGTTCATGGTGCTCCTCACCATCCTCATCCTGCCCATGTGCGTGCTCTGCTCCTGGACCTACATCAAGTTCCGAGCCAAGGAGTTCCACGTCTGCCTTTTGTTCATGACCTCGGCCTGCATCGGCGTGTTCTGCGCGCTGGACTTCATTCTCTTCTACGTCTTCTGGGAAGCGATGCTCGTTCCCATGTACCTGCTCATCGCCGTCTGGGGCGGGCCGCGGCGCAAATACGCCTCACTCAAGTTCTTCCTCTACACGCTGGCCGGCTCCACGCTCCTGCTCGTGGCCATCATCGCCTTCTACAAGGCCGGCGGCACCTTCGACCTGACCGAGCTGATGACCAGGGACTACCCCTTCCGCTTCCAGTTCTGGGCCTTCCTGGCCATGGCCCTGGCCTTCGCCATCAAGGTGCCCATGTTCCCCTTCCACACCTGGCTGCCCGCGGCCCACGTCGAGGCCCCCTCGGCCGGCTCGGTCATCCTGGCCTCGGTGCTCATCAAGATGGGCGCCTACGGATTCTTACGCTTCTGCATGACCCTCACGCCCGCGGCCATGGTCTACTTCGCGCCCTGGATGATCGCCCTGTCCATCGCCGGCATCCTCTACGGCGGCTTCATCTCCCTGGGCCAGAGCGACGTGAAAAAGCTGATCGCCTACTCCTCGGTGGCCCACATGGGCTTCTGCACGCTCGGCATCTTCATGTTCAACCTGCGCGGCGTCGAAGGCGCGCTCATGGTCATGCTGAACCACGGCATCGTCACCGGCGCGATGTTCATGATGATCGGCGCCATCTACGAGCGCAGCCACAGCCGCGAGATCGCCGACAACATGGGCCTGGGCAAGTACCTGCCGGCCTTCATCGGCTTCTGGGGTCTCTTCTCCCTCTCGAGCCTGGGCTTCCCCGGCTTGAACAGCTTCGTCGGCGAGGCGCTGGTGCTCATCGGCACCTTCGGCCAGAGCTGGTTCTGGGGCTTCCTGGCCATTCCCGGCGCCATGCTCGGCGCAGCCTACATGCTGCGGCTCCTGCAGAAGATGACCTACGGCGCGCCGGCCTCGCCCAAGGGCAAGGGCTGGTCCGACCTGCACGTGCGCGAGTGGGTCTACCTCGCCCCCCTGGCCATCCTGACCATCTACATCGGCCTGGCCCCCGGCCTGGCCCTGAAGGTCATCGACCCGTCCGTCGAGAAGCTTCTGGCCGACATGCGCACCCGCGCCACCGCGACCAGCGTCACGGCCGAGGACCAAGGCCCCAAGGCGGCCCTGGCCGCGACCCTGGACATGCTTCTCAAGTCCGACGGGACGAACCAGTAACGCGCGAGGAGACGTGGCCGTGAACTTCGACCTCCTGCTCATCCTGCCCGAGACCTACCAGCTCCTGGTCATCGCCGGGCTCTTCTACATGACCCTGGCCGGCCGCCGGTCCATCGACGCCGGCCGCTGGACAGCCGCCGCCGCGGGCCTCGGCCTGCTCGTCACGATCGCCAGCCTGGGCGGCGAGTCCCTCATGTTCTACGGCGCCTACAAGATCGACGGCGTCTCACAGTTCTTCAAGCTGATCATCGCCTTCGGCTTCTTCATCGCCTCCCTGAACGCCGTGCGCCAGCCCACCCTGGCCGAGCCCGAACGCCCCGACTACTTCCTGCTCCTGGCCATGAGCGCCTGGGGCCTCATGCTTCTGTCCTCCTCGGTCGAGCTCATCACCATCTACATCGCCCTCGAGATCTCCTCCTACAGCCTGTATGCCCTGATCCCGCTGCGTGCCCAGAACCGGGGCGCGGCCGAGGCGGCCATCAAGTACATCCTGTTCGGCGCCGTGGCCACCGCCGTCTCCCTCTACGGACTCGGCTTCATCCTCGCCGGACAGCACACCAGCTACATCGCCGAGCTGGCCGCCAAGCCCTGGAGCTTCGCCCAGGCGCCCATGGCCGCCCTGGGCCTGATCCTCTTCCTGGCCGGCTTCTTCTACAAGCTGGCCCTCTTCCCCTTCCACTTCTGGTGCCCCGACGTCTACGACGGATCGAGCAACGAGACCGCGGCCTACGTCGCCACCCTGCCCAAGCTCGGCGCCGTGGTCATCCTCGTGCGCCTGGCCGCGATGCTGAAGCCCGGCCTGGAAATCACCACCGCCCTGGCCGTCCTCGGCGCCTGCAGCATGACCTTTGGCAACCTGGCCGCCCTGGCCCAGACCGACGTCAAGCGCATCCTGGGCTTCTCCAGCGTGGCCCACGCCGGCTACGTCATGGTCGGCCTGACCGCCGCCACGGCCAAGGGCCTCTCCGCGGCCAGCTTCTACATCTTCGTCTACGTGCTCATGAACCTGGCCTGCTTCTGGGTCCTCTGCCACCTCTCCGGCGACGGCCGCAACGTCAAGCTCGATGACTTAAACGGCCTGCACCGCCGCTCCCCGGCCCTGGCCGCCATCCTGGCCGTGGCCGCCTTCTCCCTGGTCGGCCTGCCGCCCACCGCCGGTTTCATCGGCAAGTTCTTCCTGCTGACCTCGGCCTGGAACCAGGGCTACAACTGGCTGGTCATCGTGGCCACGCTCAATACCGCCATCTCCATCTACTACTACCTGAACCTGGTGCGCCACGCCTACACCGAGGACGCCGCAGCCGCGCCCATCCCCATGGCCGCGAGCCCCGCAGCCCTGGCCGTGGGCCTCGTCCTGGCCGCCGCCGTCCTGGTCGTCGGCGTCCTGCCCGGACCCATCTTCAACTACGCCGCCGCCGCCGGCGCCACGCTGCTGCCGTAGCGCCGGCGCGGGTGCCTCCGGCGGGCAGGGGCGCTGCCCCTGCACCCCGCAAGGGGGAAATGCTTTCCCCCTTGACCCCCTCAGTCTGAAAATCGAAGCCCGGTGCGAAGAGCACCGGGCTTCGATTTTCAGCCGCGCGGGCGCAGGAGGACATCCTTGCCGCCCGGCGGGTATTGCTTGAAGATGAGAGAACAGCCGGCCATGAAGTGAAAGAGGGTGCCCGCTGGGCCGGATGTCCGGTCCTTCGCGCGTGCCCCCGCGCCGATCCGAGCCTTCTTTGACCTCACCGGCGGCTTTATTGATCTCTTCAGTGCCGCCCGGCGGAAGTTCAAAGAGGCCGTGAAGAATCCCCCTGCCCGTAATCGAACCGACGGACATCGCTGATCGCCGTGCAGTGTCCGAAAATCCAAAGAAAACAGCCGGCCATGAAGTGAAAGAGAGAGTGCCAGCCGGGCCGGATGCTCGGGCCTTCGCGCGCGCGTTCGTGCAGACCCGGCTTTCTTCACCTTCATTGAGTGTTTTGGATTCTCTTTCGGGCACCGAGTCCACGACATCGTGAGGCCCATGCCTCGCCCTCGTCACCCGAGCTGAAAATCGAAGCCTCTTGGCGTTCTTCGCGACAAGAGGCTTCGATTTTCAGGCTGCGGGGTCAAGGGGGGATCATCCCCTTTGCGGGGTGCAGGGGTAGAGCCCCTGCCCGCCGGAGGCCTACAGCAGCTTGAGCGACCAGTTGAAGGTGCTGGCCCGGGTGGGGACCTGGACGGAGCGGGGGACGGGTTCGACCAGGTGGGCGAACAGGCTGTAGCCGGCGCGGGTGAGGGCCGGGGTCTGGGCCGAGAGGTCGAGTGGCCAGGCGGGGTAGAGGTGGTAGGTGCCGCCGTGGCGGGTGAGCCAGGCGGCCTCGCCCTTGGGGCTGATGAGCGGCTCCAGAGTCGGGACGTTCTCGGCCTTGGTGCGCGACAGGCACAGGGGGTAGTGGCCGGCGGTGACCAGGCCCAGGGGGATGGGGCTTAGGGCCGGCAGGGCCAGGAGGTCGTCCTCGTCCAGCTCGGGGGAGACGAAGGCGCCTGAGCAGCCGAAGCTTTTGGCCGCGGCCAGGGCGAGCGGGTTGGCCAAGTTGCAGAAGGGGCCGGCCCAGACTTCGAGGTCGCCAGCGTCGGGGAGGAGGGCGGCCTGGGAGAGCGAGCCGAGGACCAGGCGCCTGGCGCCGCGGTGGATCAGGTCGGCGAGGGTTTCGGCCATGGCCTGGGCTTCGTCGGGCCACAGGACCGGGGGCAGCCAGAGCCAGAGGCGGGAGATGACGGGTTTGGGCAGGTTCGGGGCGTGGGCCGGGGCGAGCCACAGGCCGGCTTCGGGCGGCAACTTGCCTTTGGGCTGGCTGCGGTAGACTGTCAGGGGGCGGGGTTTTGCCGGGCGCGGGGCGGGGGAGGGCAGGCGCGGACTGAAGTGCGAGGGCTCGGGTTCGGGCGCGGAGATGGCGTCGAGTTCGGTCTGGAGGCCGCGCAGGGCGGCCATGAGGCCGGGCTCGCGACGGTCCACGAGGAAGACCGGGGTGCCGGGCCGGGGCGCGTGGCCGGGCACGCTGCGGATATCCAGGCGGCCGCCCTTGGGCAGGCTGCGGGTCACGGGCACGGTCTGGTGCCAGGGGTCCTCCTCGGAGCCCACACGCAGGAGGTCGAACTTGAGCAGGGGCTCGCGCGGGCGGATGGGGAAGAGGCCTTTTTCGCTTTTGCCGGTGGCGGCGATGAAGCGGCCCGAGGTGGTGGTCTCCTCCGGAGTCACGGCCGGGTGCGGGCGCTGGGGGAGGATGCCGTAGTGGGTGGTGGGGCGGCCGAGTGCCAGGTCCAGGTAGTCGAGGGCGGCCTTTTTCGATTCCGGGCTGCCTTCGCCGTCGCGCAAGCTGCGGTAGGCGGCGACCACGTGGTAGACGTAGTGCGGGCCTTTCTTGCGGCCCTCGATCTTCCAGGCCGCGACCTGGGGGATGGGCAGCAGGGTGCGCGCGAGGACGTCCAGCGACAGGTCGCGGCAGGAGAAGGCCCGCAGCTGTTGTTTGCCCACGGTGTAGAGCCGGCGGCAGGGCTGGACGCAGCGGCCGCGCAGGCCGGACTTGCCGCCCATGTAGCTCGACCACCAGCAGCGGCCGGAGACGGCGTAGCACAGCGCGCCGTGGACGAAGCACTCGAGGTCGAGGCCCGGCGGGCAGGCCGCGGCAAAAGCCTTGATCTCGTCGATGGACAACTCGCGGGGCAGGACCACGCGGCTCACGTCCAGCTTCTTGTGCAGCAGGGCCAGGCCCTCGGGGTGGGTCAGGCCGGCCAGGGTGGAGAGGTGCAGGGGGCCTTCGTAGCCGGCCTGGCGGGCGAGCAGGCACAGGCCCGGGTCCTGGACGATGAGCGCATCGGGGTTCACGGTCCTGGCCAGGCGCTCCAGGAGGTGCCCGGCCGGGACCAGCTCGTTCGGCTTGGCCATGACGTTGAAGGCCACGAAGAGTCTGGCGCCGCGGCGGGCGGAGAGCTCCTTCAGGCGCGAGAGCTCGGAGAGGGAGAAGTTGCCGGCCTGCATGCGCGCGGAGAAGTGCTTCAGGCCCGCGTACACGGCGTCGGCGCCGGCGGCCAGCGCGGCCAGAAACGAGCCGATGTCCCCGGCCGGGGCCAGAATCAGCGGCTTGGCCGCCGGTGTGGTCTGTGTCATGTTCCGTCCTTGCCCCGTCCCGGTCTTGTCCGGTCGGGCGGAAAAGTCTACACAAGAGGGCACATGAACCGCAACCGCTGTCTTGATCTCACGGTCGTTTCGGTCGACGGCTTCGGCCAGGCCGAGCCCGAGCAGTTCGTGCTGACGTTGTCCTCGCCGGGCTGGAAATGGCGGCCCGGCCAGTTCGCCATGCTCCGGCCGGCGAGCTTCCGCCAGGACCCCGTCTGGGCCCGGCCGTTGTCCATCGCCTTCCAGGACGACGCCGGCCTGTCGTTCCTGGTCCAGAGCTGCGGGCGCGGCACCGGGCTCATGGCGCGGCTCAAGCCCGGCGAGACGGTCACGGTCTGGGGACCCATCGGCACCTGGTTCGCGAGCGAGCCCGAGACGCCGACCTTGATGCTGGCCGGCGGCGTGGGCCTGGCGCCGTTTCTCGGCTACGCCGCGCGCCACCCGGCGCCGGACAGGCTCGAGCTGGTCCACGGCCATCGCCTGCCGCTGTCGGCGTTCCCGCTCGGCCGCCTGCCCGAGGGCCTGGGCCGGAGCGAGTTCTTCCTCGACCGCGGCCGGCCCGAGGATGTGGCCCGCTTCATCGGCCTTCTGGAATCGCGCATCAAGGACTATGCCGGCGGCCTGGTCCTGGCCTGCGGGCCGATGCCCTTCCTGCGCACGGTCAAGCGCCTGGCCGAGGCCGCGGGCGCCCGGGCGCAACTCTCGCTCGAGTCGCGCATGGCCTGCGGCCTGGGCGCCTGCCTGGGCTGCGTCACCGAGAACGTGGCCGGCGAGCTGGTCCAGGTCTGCGCCCGGGGGCCGGTCTTCTGGTCCACGGATGTGACCCTGGCGGAGTGAAAAAATGGACCTGTCCGTAACTATCGGCGCGCTGCGCCTGAAGAATCCGGTGCTGACCGCCTCGGGCACCTTCGGCTACGGCCAGGAGTTCACGCCCTACGGCGAGCTGGCCGGCCTCGGCGGCTTCGTGGTCAAGGGCCTGTCGCTTGCGCCCCGGCGCGGCAACCGCATGCCGCGCATCGCCGAGTCGGCCTGCGGCATGCTGAACGCCATCGGCCTGCAGAACGTGGGCGTGGAGGCCTTTTTGAAGGACAAGCTGCCCAAGCTCCCCTGGCGGGAGACCGCGGTGGTGGCCAACCTGTATGCCTGTAGCGCGGGGGAGTTCGGCGAGCTGGCCGGGGTGCTGGCCGCCGAGGAGGGCCTGGCCGCGCTGGAGGTCAACGTCTCCTGCCCCAACGTGAGCGAGGGCGGCGCGGCCTTCGGCGCGGACCCGGTCCAGATCGCCCGGGTGACCGAGGCAGTCAAGTCCCGGGCCGGGGACAAGCCCGTCTGGGTCAAGCTCTCGCCCAACGTGACCGACATCGCGGCCGCGGCCAAGGCGGCCGAGGGCGCGGGCGCGGACGCGCTGACCGTGATCAACACCCTGACCGGCATGTCCGTGGACGTGCGGACCCGCCGGCCCAGGCTGGCCAACGTCATCGGCGGCCTGTCCGGCCCGGCCATCAAGCCCGTGGCCCTGCGCTGCGTCTGGCAGGTCAGCCGGGCGGTGAAGATTCCGGTCATCGGCGTGGGCGGCATCGTCAGCGCCGAGGATGCGCTGGAATTCATCCTGGTCGGGGCGCAGGCGGTGCAGGTGGGCACGGCCAACTTCATCCGGCCCGACGCCGCCTTCCGCCTGGCCGCCGAGCTGGAGTCGGCCTGCGCCCGGTTGAAGGTCGACTCCCTGGATTCTTTGCGCGGGTCGCTCAAGGTCTGAAACGGAGGAGCCATGCCAAGCCTCGTCGATGCGCCAGATCGCCACACGATCATCGACCGGAGGCCTGGCCAGTACATAAGCTTTCCCGATCTGGCCCTGGCCGCGGACGGCGCGCTGCTTATCGTCTACCGCGAGGCCGACCGGCACGTGGCCCGGCGCAGGAAGCTCCTTGCCCGCCGGAGCGTGGACGGCGGCCGGAGCTGGGGGCCGCCGGTCATGCTCTCGGCCCACACCGGCCACTGCCCGCGCATCACGGTGCTGCCGGACGGCCAGGTCGCGGTCCTGGACGACGACGGCGCCCGGCTCTACTGGAGCCTGGACCACGGCCGGACCTTCTCCTTCCACCCGGCCAAGGGTTTTGTCCACGGCCTGCCCGACCGGCTGCTGCCCCTGGACCAGGAGACGTTTCTCGGCGCCGGCCACCTGCACCGGGGAACGCACCCCCATCCGCTCACCCGCCAGCCGACAACGGAACAGATGTGCTACGTCAGCCGCAACCAGGGCCTGGACTGGGAGGCGCGCGCGGTCATGGCCTTCGACCCCTGCCTGGTGCTCTGCGAGGCCTCCATGGCGCGCCTGCCGGACGGGCGGCTCTTTGCCCTGCTGCGCGAGAACTCGGGCGTGGGCGAGCCCATGTACTGGGTGGAGAGCCGCGACGACGGCCGGACCTGGTCGGCGCCGGCGCCAACGCCCCTGGTCGGCCACCGCCCGACCCTGGGCCTGACCCGCGCGGGCCAGCTGCTGGTCACCTACCGCGACGTCGGTCCCGAGGCCGGCAGCGTGGCCTGGCTCGGCGATATGCATGAATTGTGCGCAGACTTCGCGGTGCACGGCCGCATCCCGGCCCCCGGCGTGCTGACGCTCACGCCCGAGGCCTTGCGCCTGGACTCTCCCGGCGGGGCGGATAACGCCGTGCGCTACCTGCTCCGCCCGCTCTCCGACCCGCGCCGGGCCACGGCCGGGCTGTCCCTGGACCTCGAGATTCTGTCCGCGGAAGCGAACGGCCTGGCGGTGCGCTTCGGCGGGCACTGGTTCCGCCTCTCGCCCGGGGCCGTGCGCGTGGACGGCCGCAAGCCCGTGCCGCTCGCTCCCGGCCGCCACGAGCTCAGCTTCCGCTATGCCCCGGGCCGGGTGAGCCTGGCCGTGGACGGCAAAGCCCGCCTGCGCCTGGACGCCGACCCGGAGCATGCCGACACCCGGCCGGTCGGCCTCGGCGCGGCCGACATCCGGGCCGCCAACGCCGCGAGTTGGCGCCTTTACGGCCTGCGCCATGAAACGGACGAGCCGCGCTACGGCCGGCGCTACCTGCTCCGCTGGCAGCCGAGCGACGGCCTGCCCGACGCCTATGTCCGGAAAAAGGTGCTCATGCTGGCCCACGCCCGTGGCGCCATAGGACCGGACTTCGGCTACTCCGGCTGGGCCGAGCTGCCGGACGGCACATTCGTAGCCGCCTACCACCACGCCCTGGGCGACGCCCCGGACTATGTCCCGGGCCTGACCTCCTGGGTCGAGACCTGCCGCTTCACGGCCGAGGACTGGGCGTAGCGCGCCGAAAGCGGGCAGGATCCGGCTGCCGTCCGCCGGTTTTCCCTTATGGTCTGCCTTTTCGGTTTCGCCGTTTCCTGTCAGGCGGCGAGCGTGCGCTTGAACCAGTTCTTGAGCCGCAGGCGGTTCAGGTAGGTGAAGGGTGCCTTGGCCACCTTGCTTCCCCCGTTCATGGCGGTGCGCGGCTCGAAAATCAGGTCGCCCAGGTGCGCTACGCGGGCGCCGGCGCGGGAGAGGAAGCCCGCGCAGCCGGCGCAGTAGGTCACCACCGGGCGGCCGGCGGCCAGCTCCACGCGGCGCGCGCCCCAGGCGCGGGCCGGGGCCGGGTCGATGAATCCGACGCTGCCGCCCTCGCCGCAGCACAGCGTCCGCGGTCCCTCGCTGCGCGTCTTCTCCACGGTCAGGCCGGTGGCGGCGATGAGCGCGCGGGCCGCGGCCTGGACTTCGCTTTCGGCGCGCAGGGGGCAGGGGTCGTGGATCACCACCGCGCCCGAGACGGGCGGAGCCGGGGGCAGGCCCTGCTCCAGGAGCTGTTGCCAGACCGTGCGGGCCTCGATCTCCCCGCCGTACTGGCTGAAGATCTTGTGGCAGTTGGGGCAGGCGGTCAGCACCCGCCTGACCCCGGCGGCGACGAGTCTGTCGCGCAGTGGGCCGAAGGTCCGCTCGAAATACTCCTGGCGGCCGAGGTCGTGGGAGGGCTTGTGGCAGCAGTCGAGCACGATGCCGAGGTCCGGTATCTGGCTTTCCAGGTGCGTAAACATGCGGCGCACGAGCTTGGGCCGGGTGCCGGGCAGGGTGCAGCCCGGGAAGAAGACCGTCCTGCAGCCGGGCGGCAGGCCCTGCCAGGCGAACAGCTTCGAGTGCCCGCGCGCCTCGTAGCCGAGGATGACGTGATAGCGCGCGAGGTCCACGGCCTGGCGGGCCGCGGCCTGGCGGCGCATGGCCAGGAACATGGCCCCGGGGGCGAGGCCCTCGGGGCAGACGGCGGTGCACAGGTTGCACAGGCTGCATTGGTAGGGGTCGGCCGTGGCCGGGCCATTGCCGGTGGTCAGGGTCGCGGCGATGGCTTTGGGCGTGCCGGATTTCTGCAGGAAGGCGCAACCCTTGACGCAAGCCTGGCATTCGGTACAGCCCTCGGCGATGGCCCGGGCCGCTGCGGCCAGCCCGGCTTCGGGAGGGGGCCCGAAGGCCTTGGCCGGGTCGAGCGGGCTTTCGATCCGGGCGACAACCGTGGCGCTGGCAGCCTGGCCGCCGCGCCGCCAGCGGACGAAGAACGCGGCGGCAACCGCGACCCGCGCGCCGACACGAGCGATTTTCCTCCACCCGCCGGCAGTCACGTGCTCCCCTTCCTGTTCATGTGCGACCTTGCGGCAGCGGACAATAAATAACCGAATCGAGAGGTAGCCATTGCCTCGGGTGTTGTAAAATCATTAGTATTGAGAAAAACAGGGAATGGTCATAGATGGTCGTGATGGGTCGTGCGGTCTGGAAAGGCGGCGCGGGCGGAGGGTCCCGCTCGACGATACCGAGAATCGCATTCAAAGAGAACACAACGGGAAAGGGCCTGATCTTTCGCCCGGGGCCTTTAAATTTCCGGCACCCGGCACGTACCTAATCGCGAACCTGGCCAGGAGCGGCAACTTGCGTCGGGCCGCTTCATGTCCCGCCCATTCAGGCGTGATGCGCCTTCTCTTTCGCGGGCTCCAAAGAGTGTACCTGGGCTGTGATGCGCTCCACAAGTCCTTCGTCCACCGCCATCTGGTACTCGTAGTCCGCCTGAAGCCCGAGCCACATTTGGTGCGACGTTCCGAAGAACGTGGCCAGGCGCAAGGCCGTGTCCAGGGTGATGGCGCGTTTGCCCGCGATGATCTCGTACACTCGCTGCGAGGCAACGCCGATGCTCACGGCCAGCTTGTTGGGGGGAAATGCCCATGGGCTCCAGGAACTCTTTTTTGAGGATTTCCCCCGGGTGGACAGGGGGCATCACTTTTTCGGTCATGCTCGGCTCCTAGTGGTAGTCCACTATCTCGACGTCGTGGGCATCCGTACCGTCCCAGGTGAAGCAGATGCACCATGATCGTTGATGCGGATGCTCCATTGCCCCGCTCGGTCTCCTTTCAACTGTTCGAGGCGGTTCCCGGGCGGCACTCGCAGGTCGTGCAGGGTCGCGGCCCGGTTCAGGAGCATCAACTTGCGCAACGCCGCGCGCTGCACCTCCAAGGCCAGCCTTGACCGGCTGCGGCACCAAACATCGGGAGCCTCCTTGCCCTTGAAGGATGTAAACGATCAAGGCAGTCTGCCGCCCTGATGACGGCGAGGATCGATCCCTGACTGATCCAACGAAAAAAGGGACTCAGCTTTTCAGCTAAGTCCCTGTTTTTTCTGGCTCCCCGGCACGGACTTGAACCGCGAACCTAGTGATTAACAGTCACCCGCTCTGCCGATTGAGCTACCGGGGAATGGGGTCGCCCGCGAAGCGGAGAGTGGCTTCTAACCACATTTCAACCCGGTCGTCAAGTGGGGCTTCCGCTTCGTTCGGAAAAACGGTTCAGGGCGGTTGAAGACTCTAGCCACGGGCCGTGAACGGCGAGGGGACGCCGGGCTCGCGGCGCCGTCCCGAACCTCGTGCGTTCCGGCCGTTTTACCAGCACCGGGGCCGTGCGGCGGGCCTCGGCCGCCGGCCCCGGGCCGACTTCCTTGACGCACCGGGATAATTGGAATACCCAAAGCGGTTCGAAGTTCAGACCGTTTCGGAGCACACGTGAACGAGGAATCAAGGCCCGCTGGCCAGCAGAAGATCAAGCTCAAGATCAAGTCACCGAGCGTCTCGGGATTCATGCCCATGCTCGAGGCCTGGGCCGCCGGCGGCGAGCTGAACGAAGTCCTGAAGAACCGGGTGGAGAAGGCCGTCCTCCTGAAGGACGCCGGCGTCCCCCTGTTCCCCAACGACTTCACCCGCAACGCCGACGTCGGCTCGATCCTGCGCGAGCACGGCGGGTCCGACGAGGACCAGCTGGCCGCCCTGGAGATCGGCTACCGCATCGCCGGCCGGATCATGGCCCTGCGCTCGTTCGGCAAGGCGGCCTTCATTCATCTGAAGGACGGCGGCGAGCTGCTGCAGGTCTTCGTCCAGAAATCCGACCTCGGCGACGAGGCCTACGACGTCTTCAGGAAGCTCGACATGGGCGACACCGTGGGCGTCTCCGGCAAGCTCTTCCGGACCAAGACCGGCGAGCTGACGCTTCGGGCCGAGACGGTCAAGCTCATCACCAAGTCCATGCGGCCCCTGCCCGAGAAGTACCACGGCCTGAAGGACGTGGAGATACGCTACCGGCAGCGCTACGTGGACCTGATCGTGACCCCGCGCACGGCCGAGATCTTCCGCAAGCGCACGATCATCATCCGCGAGCTCCGGCGCTTCCTGGACGGCCGCGGCTTCCTCGAGGTCGAGACGCCGATCCTCCAGGCCATCCCCGGCGGGGCCACGGCCAAGCCCTTCGAGACCTTCCACAACACGCTGAACATGAAGCTGTTCATGCGCATCGCGCCCGAGCTGTACTTGAAGCGCCTGGTGGTCGGCGGCTTCGACAAGGTCTACGAGATCGGCCGGCAGTTCAGGAACGAAGGCATCTCGACCCAGCACAACCCCGAATTCACCATGTGCGAGTTCTACTGGGCCTATGCCAACTATATCGACCTCATGGACTTGACCGAGCGCATGTTCGCCCAGCTCGCCCAGGCGGCCACCGGCGGCACGGTGGTGCCCTACCAGGGCCAGGAGATCGACCTGACCCCGGGACGCTGGCGGCGGGTGTCCTTCCGGCAGTCGCTGGAGGAGATCGGCGGGCTGCCCCCGGCGCTCCTGGACGACTACGCCGCGGCCAGGAAGCACGTCACCGAGCGCGGCGAGAAGGTCCTCGACTCGGACAAGCTGGGCAAGGTCCAGGCCAAGCTCTTCGACATGTACGTGGAGCCGAGGCTCATCCAGCCGACCTTCGTCTACGGCTATCCCACGGACATCTCGCCCTTGTCGCGCAAGAACGACGCCGACCCGACCATCACCGACCGTTTCGAGCTGTTCATCACCGGCCGCGAGATGGCCAACGCCTTCTCCGAGCTGAACGACCCCGTGGACCAGCTCCTGCGCTTCCAGGAGCAGGTCCGGGAGAAGGACGCCGGCGACGAGGAAGCCCACCGCATGGACTACGACTACATCCGGGCGCTGGAATACGGCATGCCTCCGGCCGGCGGCCAGGGCGTGGGCATCGACCGCCTGGTCATGCTCCTGACCGACTCGCCCTCCATCCGCGAGGTCATCCTGTTTCCCCTGCTCAGGCCCGAGACGTAACAGCGTGTTGAAAAAGACCTCTCCGCAGGCCGTTCAAAAATCGTCAGTTGCGAGCCTGTCCCACGAACATTTTTTGGACAAAATTTTTTCCAGGATCCATCTTGGGTTTGCCCCCTAAAGTGGCTCCTGAGCCAAATATGAGGCCTATATTCTTCGTATCAAACATATTTCGATGCCGCCTAGCCATTCAAGAGACAGGCTCTTGCGAGGCGCAAGAAAAGTTCAAGCTCGCCGTGTAGTTGGCCTACGCAAGAGTGTGAACTTTTCGAGGTAGCGAAGCAGATGGAAGTTTTTCACCGGCCCGCCAAGCCCTGGCCGGGACTCCGGCTAAGGATCAGAACGACGTGAATTTCGAGCTCTTCGTCGCCCTCCGCTACCTCCTTGCCCTGCGCAAGCAGGCCTTCATCTCGCTCATCTCCCTCTTCGCCGTGGCCGGGGTGAGCCTTGGCGTGGCCTCGCTCATCGTGGTCATCGGGGTCATGAACGGCTTCACCCACGACCTGCGCGAGAAGATCCTGGGCGTGAACGCCGACGTCATCGTCGGCAGCTTCGAGGGCCCCTTCGCCGACTACCGGGAGCTTGCCGCCAAGGTCGCGGCCACGCCGGGCGTGGTCGGGGTCACCCCCTTCGTCTACACCGAGGTCATGGCCTCGGGCGAGAAGGGGGTGAAGGGCCTGGTGCTGCGCGGCATCGATCCAGCCTCGGCCGGCGGGGTTTTGTCCATCGGCAAGGACATGACGCTCGGCAAGCTCGAGGACCTGGGCGCGCCCGGCGACCTGCCCGGGGTCATCGTCGGTTCGGAGCTGGCCCAGGCCCTGGGACTGCACCTGGGCGCCATGGTCAATTTGCTGTCCCCGGCGGGCAAGAAGACGGCCGCCGGCTTCTCGCCCAAGATCGTGCCCTTCCGGGTGGCCGGGGTGTTCCGCACCGGCATGTACGAATACGACTCGTCGCTCGGCTACGTGACCATCGCCGCGGCCCAGGATCTGCTCGGCTTCAAGAACGACCTGGCCTCGGGCCTGGAGATCCGCCTGGCCGACGTGGACGACGCCCAGGATGTGGCCAAGCTCCTGCGAGACAAGATCGGCAAGTTCCCGCTCTACGTGCGCAGCTGGATGGACATGAACGCCAACCTGTTCGCGGCCTTGAAGCTCGAGAAGACGGCCATGTTCATCATATTGGTCATGATCGTGCTGGTCGGCTCGTTCTCCATCGTCACCACCCTGGTCATGCTGGTCCTGCGCAAGACCAAGGACATCGCCGTGCTCATGAGCATGGGCGCGCGCGAAAAATCCATCCGGACCATCTTCATGCTCCAGGGCACGATCATCGGCGCCGTGGGCACGGTGCTCGGCTTTCTGCTGGGCGTGCCGGCCAGCCTGCTGCTGAAGAAATACCAGTTCATCGAGCTGCCGCCGGGCGTCTACCCCGTGGACTACCTGCCGGTGCGCCTGGAGGCCGTCGATCTTTTGAGCATCGGCCTGGCCGCGTTCCTCCTGTGCTTCGTGGCCACCATCTATCCGGCGCGCAAGGCCGCGGCTTTGAAGCCCGCGGAGGCCCTGCGCTATGAGTGAGCCGCTCTACGTGGTGCGCGGCGCGGGCAAGGAGTTCGCCGCCCCGGGCGAGACCCTGACCGTGCTCAAGCACGTGGACCTGACCATCGGCGTCGGCGAGTCCCTGGCCATCATCGGCGCCTCGGGCTCGGGCAAGACCACGCTCTTGCATCTTCTCGGAAGCCTCGATACTCCTTCCTGGGGCACGGTGACCTTCGAGGGCCGCAAGGTCTCGGAGATGGACGGCGCCAGCCGGGCCAGGCTGCGCAACCGGGAGATCGGCTTCGTCTTCCAGCTCCACCATCTACTGCCCGAGTTCAGCACCGTGGAGAACGTGGCCCTGCCGGGCCTGATCGGCGGCATGAGCCGCGCCGAAGCCCTGAAGCTGGCCCGCGAGGCCTTGGGCCATGTCGGCCTCTGCGAGCGGGCCGAGCACGTGGTCACGACCCTTTCCGGCGGCGAGCGACAGCGGGCGGCCATCGCCCGGGCCATTCTCATGAAGCCCAAGGTCCTGCTCGCCGACGAGCCCACGGGCAGCCTGGACGAGCAGACCGGGCGCAAGGTGGCCGAACTGCTCATCCGCCTCAATCGCGAGCTGTCGATGACGCTCGTGGTTGTCACCCACAACCAGGAATTGGCCAAGCTCATGGGCCGCCGCCTGGAACTGCATGCCGGAGAGCTGTATGAGCGTGCCTAGCCGATTGCCGGCCCTTGCGGCCGTTATCCTTTGCGTCCTGGCCAGCTTCTTGATCGCGCGCCCTGCCGCGGCCGAGGAGCAGACCGTCCTGGTCCTGCCCTTCGAGGTCAACGCCGATCCCTCGCTCGACTACCTGCGGGACGGCCTGCCCCAGCTGCTGGCCGACCGCCTGGCCGAGGCCGGCTTCCGCGTGGTCGGCCACGAGGCCATGCTGTCGCTGCTCGCCGCCCATAACGTCAAGTTCCTGGACATCTCCAGCGCCCGGGACATGGCGCTCCTGGCCAACGCCAACTTCGCCATCTTCGGCAGCTTCAACCAGATCGGCGAGTCCATCTCCATCGACGCGCGCCTGGTCGAGGCCTTCGGCCTCAAACCCGAGCGTACCCTGTTCGTGACCCAGAAGGGCGTGATCAACGTCCTGCCGGCGCTCGACGACCTGGCCACCAAGATCAAGCAGGAGCTCCTGCGCCAGGAGACCATCACCGACATCGAGGTCCGCGGCACCAAGGTCCTGGACAAGGACGTGGTGCTCCTGCGCATCCAGACGGTAAAGGGCGAGATCTACGACCCGAAGAAGGTCAACGACGACCTGAAGCGCATCTACGACGTGGGCTATTTCGACGACGTCCAGGCGGGCATCGAGGATGCGCCCGGCGGCAAGAAGCTGGTCTTCACCGTGGTCGAGAAGCCGCGCATCCAGGCCATCAACATCACCGGCAACGAGGAAGAGGATGACGACGACATCCTGGAGGTCATGGCCACCAAGAGCGGCGCGGTCCTCAACCTGAAGGTCCTGGCCGACGACTTGAACAAGGTCCGCGAGCTCTACCGCAAGGAGGGCTACTACCTGGCCGAGATCGGCTATGAGGTGAAGCCCGGCGAGAACAGCCAGGCCAGGCTTGACATCACGGTCAAGGAAGGCCGCAAGCTCTACATCAAGTCCATCGAGATCAAGGGCGCGGAGCAGCTCGACCAGGACGACCTGAAGAAGCAGCTGGCCCTGAACGAGCGCGGCTGGCTGTCCTGGGTGTTCGGCACCGGCGTCCTGAAGGAGGAACTCCTGGAGCGCGACGCCGCGGCCCTGGAGGCCTACTACGCCAACCGCGGCTTCCTCGACGCCAAAGTCGGCCAGCCCGAGGTGGAGTTCCAGGAGGACGGCATCCACATCACCTTCAACGTCGAGGAAGGGGCGCGCTACAAGGTCGGCACCGTGGCCTTCGCCGGGGACCTGTTCGAGGACCCGCAGATGCTGAACGAGCGCATCGTCATCGACGACATCGCCGCCGAGGGCGGCTTCGTGGACCGCTCGCTGCTCAGGCAGGACGTGAAGGTCCTGACCGACTTCTACAACCAGTTCGGCTACGCCTACGCCGAGGCCGACGTGGACCTCGACATCAACAAGGAAGAGCACATCGCCAACATCACCTACCGCCTGAGCAAGAACGAGCGGGTCTTCATCCGCCGGGTGATGGTCGAGGGCAACGCCAAGACCCGCGACAACGTGGTCCTGCGCGAGATGCTCGTCGGCGACGGTGACCTGTTCAACGGCGCCAAGCTCGCCCGCTCCTCCGAGCGCCTGTCGCGCCTGGACTTCTTCAAGAGCGTGGAAATCGAGACCGTGCCCACGGGGGACCCCTCCCAGCTCGACCTGAAGGTCAAGGTGGCCGAGAAGCCCACCGGCAACCTCTCGCTCGGCGCCGGCTACTCCAGCATCGACCGCATCTTCTTCGGCGGCACCATCGAGGAGCGCAACCTCTTCGGCCGGGCCTGGACGCTCGCCTTCAGCGGCAAGTTCGGCTCGCAGAGCACGCTCTTCGAGCTGACCTTCATCGACCCGCGCTTCAACGACACCAGGCTCCTGGTCGGCGGCGACGCCTTTGTCACCAAGACCATCTACGACGAATACCAGCGCACCTCCGCAGGCGCCAAGGCGCGCTTCGGCTATCCGCTCGGCGAGTTCACCAAGATCTACTGGTCCTACAAGCTCGAGCGCTACAACATCGCCGACGTGGAGGACGACGCGGCCGACGTCATCAAGGACTACGAGGGCGACCACATAGCCAGCGTGATCGACGTCACCCTCGACCGCGACTCCACCAACGACCGCTTCCTGCCGACCAAGGGCACGTCCAACACCCTCTCCGTGGACTACGCCGGCGGGGCCATCGGCGGCAGCGACGACTACATCCGCTACGTCTACAGCTCGCACTGGTTCAAGAAGGTCTGGTGGGACACCGTGTTCCACGCCCACGGCCAGATCGGCTACCTCATGAACAACTTCGGCTCCGACGAGACTCCGCCCTTCGAGCGCTTCTACCTGGGCGGCATCAACACCGTGCGCGGCTACCCCAGCCGCAAGGTCGCGCCCAAGGACGAGGACTCCGGCGACCGCATCGGCGGCGACAAGGAGTTCTTCGTCAACCTCGAGTACATCTTCCCGATCTACGAGGAGATGAAGATCATGGGCCTGGTCTTCTTCGACGCCGGCAACGCCTGGCCGGAGGGCGAGATGTACTTCTCCGGCTCCTCGGAGAACGAGGACGACCAGTCGCCGGTGCTCGGGCTCTACAAGAGCGTGGGCGTGGGCGTGCGCTGGAACTCTCCGCTCGGCCCCCTGCGGGTGGAGTACGGCTGGCCGCTGGACAAGCTGCCGGACAGCGACCAGAACGGCAAGCTGGAATTTTCCGTGGGCACGACCTTCTAGGCCGGCGCCCCGACACATCGAAACGAAAGGAGGCATTTGCCATGCGTAAAGCCCTGATCCTGACCGCCATCATCGTCCTGGTTTCCGCCAGCTTGGCCCGGGCCGAAGTGAAGATCGCAACCTGCAAGCTCCAGGACGTCATCACCAAGTCCGAGCCGGGCAGCGCGGCCATCAAGGACATCGAGGCCAAGTCCGCGTCCTTGAAGGGCCAAGTGGAAAAGATGAAGAAGGACATCGAGCATCTCCAGGAGGAGCTCCAGAAGCAGAACGTGGTCCTCTCCCAGCAGGCCAAGGCCGACAAGGAGCTCGAGTTCAAGCGCAAGGTCCGCGACTACCAGGACACCGTCCAGGCCTACCAGCGCCAGGTCAAGGCCGAGGAGGAGAAGGTCCGCGAGCCGGTCATCGACGTCCTGCAGCAGGTGGTCATCGAGTTCGGAAAGAAGAACGGCTACGACATCATCCTCGACGTGGTCTCGCCGGGCATCCTCTACACCTCGGACAACCTGGACGTGACCAACCAGCTGATCGTCGAGCTGAACAAGGCCTGGCGCGAAAAGAAGAAATAGCCGGAGAGCGGGAAAGATGCTTCTCTCAGATATCGCCCAGCGCTTCGGGCTGACCCTGAAGGGCGAGGACGCCGACATCGTCGGGCTCTCCACCCTGGAGGCGGCCGGTCCCGAAGACCTGACCTTCCTGGCCGGCGCCCGTCACGCCGATCTCCTGGCCACGACCAGGGCGGGCGCGGTCATCGTGCCCCCGGCCTTTGCCGACAGGGTCCAGCGCGCGCTGGTCACCGACAATCCATACCTGGCCGTGGCCCGCATCGCCGCGCTGTTTGCCAAGCCCCAGGGCGAGTTCGCCGGGGTGAGCCCGCTGGCCTTCGTCGATCCCGAGGCCACCGTGGCTCCGGACGCCGACGTCGGGCCGCTGGCCTATGTCGGACCCCGGGCCGAGGTCGGCCCCGGCTGCCGCATCTTCCCCGGGGCCTACGTCGGCGAGGACTGCCGGCTCGGACCGGGCTGCCTTCTCTACCCCACGGCGGTGCTCCTGGCCGGCACGGTGCTCGGCTCCGGGGTCATCGTCCATGCCGGGGCGGTGCTGGGCGCCGACGGCTTCGGCTTCGCCCAGGGACCCGAGGGCTTCGTCAAGATCCCCCAGACCGGCACGGTGAAAATCGGCGACCGGGTGGAGATCGGGGCCAACACCTGCATCGACCGCGCCGCCCGGGACAAGACCGTGGTCGGCAGCGGCACCAAGATCGACAACCTCTGCCAGGTGGCCCACAACGTGACCATCGGCGAGCATTCGATCATGGTCGCCCAGGTCGGCATCTCGGGCTCGACCAAGGTCGGCCGCGGCGTGCTCATGGGCGGCCAGGCCGGCATCACCGGGCACCTGACCCTGGGCGACGGCTGCCAGATCGGGTCCCAGGCAGGGGTGGTCAAGGACGTGGCGCCCGGCGCCAAGATCATCGGCTCGCCGGCCATCGAGGGCCAGGCCTTCATGCGGGCCGCGGTCACCTTCCCCAAGCTGCCCGAGATGGCCAAGCGGCTGAGAGCCCTGGAGCGCGAGCTGGCCGAGCTGAAAAAGGAGCTGGCACAAGGAGGCGAGAGGTGAGCGAGGAGATCGTCAACATCGACGTGCGCCGGATCATGGAGATCATGCCCCACCGCTACCCGTTCCTCCTGGTGGACCGGATCACCAGGCTCGTGCCGGGCCAGTCCATCGAGGCCCTGAAGAACGTGACCATCAACGAGCCTTTTTTCCTGGGCCATTTCCCGGGCCTGCCGGTGATGCCCGGCGTGCTCATCCTGGAATCGCTGGCCCAGTCCGGCGGCGTTTTAGTCTACGAGAGCTACAAGCTGGACATGAGTGCCAAGGTCTTCCTCTTCGCCGGCATCGAGAAGGTCCGCTTCCGCAAGCCCGTGGTGCCCGGCGACCAGCTGCGCATCACGCTGCACGACATGAAGCGCAAGTTCAACATTTTCCGCATGCACGGCGAGGCCCGCGTTGACGGCGAGATCGTGGTCGAGGCGAGCATGACCGCGGCCATGGTGGACAGAGAGGGGATAGCGTGAGCGAAACGAAGATTCACCCCACGGCCATCGTCGCGCCCGGGGCCGAGCTCGGCCCGGGCGTGGAGATCGGCCCCTACTGCATCGTCGAGGACAAGGTCATTCTCGGCGCGGGCACGGTGCTCGAGCCCTTCGCCCAGATCAAGCGCTACGTGCGCATGGGCCAGAAGAACCGCATCGCCTCCCACACCATCATCGGCGGCGAGCCCCAGCACCTGGGCTTCAAGGGCGAGGAGACCTGGGTCGAGATGGGCGACGGCAACACCATCCGCGAGTTCACCACCATCCATCGCGGCACGGTCCAGGGCAGCGGCAGGACGACCCTCGGCTCGAACTGCTTCATCATGGGCTACGTGCACATCGCCCACGACTGCCAGTTGGGCAACGGCGTGATCATGGTCAACCAGGTCGGCCTGGCCGGCCACGTGGTCATCGGCGATAACGCCTTCATCGGCGCCATGAGCGGCGTCCACCAGTTCGTGCGCATCGGCGAGCGGGCCTTCATCGGCGCGCTCTCGGGCATCGGCCAGGACGTGCCGCCCTTCACCCGGGCCACCTCCGGCCGCGACCTGGACGGCGCCGCCACGGGCCAGATGGATCTGCGGGCCACGCTCCACGGCATCAACACCATCGGGCTCAGGCGCTCGGGCTTCTCCAACGAGACGATCATGGCCCTGAAGAAGGCCTATGCCATGATCTTCCGCACGGACAAGACCCGCGAACAGGCCCTGGCCGAGGTCGAGGAGAACCTGCCCCAGTATCCCGAGGTCATGCGTTTCGTGGACTTCATCCGCAGCTCCAAGCGCGGCGTGACCCCGCCCGCGCCCCAAAACGGCGACGAATAGCCGGATGCGTGCGTGGCTGAAACCATCGGCCTGATCGCCGGCGGGGGGCGCTTCCCCTTCCTGGTGGCCGCGGGCGCCCGCAGCCACGGGCACCGCGTGGCTGTGGCCGGACTTTCGGGCCAGACCGATCCGGCCATTGCCGGCGAGGCCGACGCCTACACCGTCGTCCACCTCGGCCAGCTCGGCCGGCTGCTAGCCTTCTTCAAGCGCGAGAAAGTGACCACCCTGGTCATGGCCGGCACGGTGAACAAGGCCCGGGCCATGGACTTCCGGCCCGACTGGCGTGCCGCCCGGCTCTATTTCCGGCTGCACGGCAAGGCCAAGGGCGACGACGTGCTCCTGCGCGCGGTCGTGGCCGCGTTCGAGGACCATGGCTTTCGCGTGGCCGGGCCGCACGAGCTGGTGCCCGAGCTGGTGACCCCGGCCGGGGTGCTCTCCCTGCGCGCGCCGACCGCTGCCGAGTGGGCCGACGTGCGCTTCGGCTACGCCGCGGCCCGGCGTCTGGGCGAGCTGGACATCGGCCAGACCGTGGTGGTCAAGAAGCAGGTCGTGGTGGCCGTGGAGGCCCTCGAGGGCACCAATGCCTGCCTGGCCCGGGCCGGCACGCTGGTGAAGGGCGGCCTGACCGTGGTCAAGGCGCTCAAACCCGGCCAGGAGACCCGCGCCGACCTGCCCACGGTGGGCCTGGACACCATCCGCCTCATGGCCCGCATAGGGGCCACCTGCCTGGCCGTGGAGGCCGGCAAGAGCCTGTTCTTCGACCTCGCCCCGGCCATCAATGAGGCCCAGGCCGCGGGTATCGCCGTGGTCGGGCTGGACGAGACGAACCTCGCCGCGGATACGCCCTGAAGACCCCGCCGTGATGAGGATCACGCAATGTCGGTGAGCATCACCATCATAGGCACCAATCCTCCCTGTCCCCGTTGCGCCATTCTCGGCCTCCTCGTTCAGGACGTGGCCGCGGAGATGGGCATAGAAGTCGCAATGCGCCACCTGGC
This sequence comes from Desulfovibrio sp. UBA6079, assembly GCA_002428705.1. Lineage (GTDB taxonomy): Bacteria > Desulfobacterota > Desulfovibrionia > Desulfovibrionales > Desulfovibrionaceae > UBA6079. The sequence continues at coordinate 73,268 of DIXN01000062.1, read as the reverse complement.
CTTCGGCGATGCCGAGGCCGGGGCTATCGCGCAAGGCCTCGGGCTGACAGCGGGAACGGCCGGTCACGTGGCGCAGCGCTCTGGGCTGTGCATCGACTTCGACCGGGTCCATGACCTGATAGACCACCCGCCCGCGCCGCAGACCCTCTGCCCCGAGGCCGGCGGCATCGCGGCCAAATGGTCGCCGGAGCTCGACGCCGCGCTACGGCCGTGCGAGGAGATCGCCGCCTCGGTCGGCATCCTGATGACCCCGGTGCTGGTGATCGACGGCCGGGTCGTGCACGCCGGCAGCGTCCCGGGCAAGGACGCCTTGCGCGAGCTTCTGGCTAAAGCCTAGGCCGGCCTCCCGGAAAGAGCCGGGAAAGGCGAAAGGTGGCCATGATGGGGAAAGGCCGGATGCGGGCGCGCGAGCGGTTTCTGGGCCTGCGTCCGGGCCGCGGGGCCTTACCGCGGCCGGCGTGGACGCGGCCACTCTCGGCATGCCGTACCCGGCCTGGATCGGAGCGGCGATGAAGACCGGAAGCGGAAAGAGTTGACGAAGGAGGAGGCCGGACCGGCCGGGATGTTGCGCGCGGTTCCGGAGCAGTCCGCCCGGATCGGGGCCGAGCCCTTCCCCTTTATGTCTCGCCCGGTGATGTCCTGAACCCGGGTCTGCGCGGACAACGGGCTGCCGAGGCACTCCGGTTCTTCACCTCGGGGCCTGTCTTTCCTCTTCTCTTTCAGTCTCCACCGAGCATCATCTTCCGGCCGTAGGCGAACTCCGTGGCCGAGGCGAAGCCGTATGTCGGGTATTGCGCCCTGGCCGGCTCCAGGAAGAACTCCAGGAAGGCAGCGCGGGCCGGGGTGTCGGAGCGGGCGCTCGATGCCAGGGCGATTTCCCGGCCGAAGGCTGCGGCGCCGGGAATCGGGGCGTAGGCGAGCGTCTCCGGGAAGGCGCCGGCGAAGTACAGGGCCAGGTGACGGAAGATGATCCCGACATCGGCTAAACCCTGGGTCAGGGCGTAGGGCACGTCGCGGTGCTGGATGCCGAGCCGGCCGGGGAAGACCCCCACCTCGTTGGCCAGAAGCGCTGAGCGGTTGTCAGGGCCGGCCAGGGCGCCAAGGGCCGCGAGGTACTGGCTCCGGGCGCCGGCCTCGGCCTCTGTGGCCAGGACGAGTCGCGGCCGGCGTGCGGCCAGCTCCGTAAGGACCAGGCCCTCGAGCCCGGCCCCGCGCCGCAGCAGCAGCGCCGGGCCGAGGTGCCGGGCGAAGACCGTGGCCTCGCCCCGGACCAAGCCCTTTTTCGCCAGGTTCTCCAACGCTTCGGTTCCGGCCATGACGATGTCCGGGAAGACCGGGCCGTCAGGTGCGAGCGGCAGCACGGCGTTGCCCAGGACCAGACCGCCGGCCGCGAGCGCGCCGGCCAGCAGGTATTGGGGCAGGGTGATTGCCAGGATGTCCTCGGCCGTGATGCCCACCCGCCCGTGTTCGGCGCACCAGGTTGGAAAATCCTCGAAGAGGATCGGCAGCAGGGCCGGGAAGTGGTTGCCCTCGGTGAAGACGGTCAGCCGGGCCGAGCCGTCCAGGGGGCCGACGAGGTCGGGCAGGCTGTCGGTGTGGCCGGCGAGGCGGGGCCAGGCGTTTTCGGGGCCGTAGCGCGGCCAGTCCATGCGTGCTCCCTCGGGTCCCCGGCCGCGTCCGGCTCAGCCGGCGGTCAGTCCGACGTTCGGCGGCCAGAGGCAGCGCCGGGCGCCGGCGTCGCGGCGACGGCGTCCGGCCCGCTCTTCGATCTGCTCGATATGGCCGATGAAGAGCTCGGCCAGTCGCGGGTCGATGCGGCCGCGGGCGGCCTCCTGGTCCAGGACTTTCAGGGCCTCGTGGCGGGCCAGGGCCGGCTTGTAGTGCCGCTCCTGGGTGATGGCGTCGTAGATGTCGGTGATGGCCAGGATGCGGCCCTGGAGGATGATCTCCTCGCCGCACAGGCGCATGGGGTAGCCGGAGCCGTCCATGCGCTCGTGGTGCTGCTGGATCATGGTCAAGAGGCGCGAGAAGTTGGCGGTGAAGGGGATGTGCTGCAGGATGCGGAAGGATTCGAGCGGGTGGCGCTCGATCTCGCGGCGTTCCTCCTGGGTCAGGTTGCCGTCGCGCACGGTCAGCTGCAGGAGCTCGGCGTCCTCGATGAGCGGCGAGGACTGGTCGCCGGCGGAGAACTCCATCTCGGCCAGGGCGGCGACGAAGGCCAGGTCGGCGTCGGTCAGGCGGCCGGCGCGGTTGATCTTCTCCAGCCGGGCGTAGGTTTCCTGCCAGGGCTCGCCGGTCAGGCGGCTTCGGAGCGAAAGGCGCAGGCCGATGAGCTTCAGGTGTCCGGGCGGCAGGCGGGAATTCTTGGTCAGGATGGGCTCGCGGACGCCGATCTTGCCCACGTCGTGGAGTAACCCGCCGTAGAATATCTCGTGGATCTCGGCCTCGCTGAAGGCGAAGCCGGGAAAATGCGTGTGGTCCTCGTTGACCAGCCGGGCCAGCTCCACGGCCAGCACGGCCACGCGCTGGGAGTGCCCCGAGGTGTAGGGGTCGCGGGCGTCGATGGCCGCGGCCAGAGCCTGGAGCAGGGCGTCCATGAGGTTCTGCATGCCCTCGAAATGGTAGGCGTTGCCGAGGCTGATGCCGGCCACCGAGGCGATGGTCGCGATGCGCTTCAGGTGTGCGGCCTTGAGCGGTCCGGCGGAGGTCGAGGCCAGGGCCAGGCAGCCGACGCAGGCCGCGGGCGAGGGCAGGGGGGTGATGAGCAGGGCGTTCAGCGCCGGGACCTCGTCCTGCCAGCGGGGATCGGCGGCGAGGTCGTTGACGATCTCGGCCTTGGCGCCGGCAGTGACCTCGGCGAACAGGCGGCTTTCGGCCAGCCGGGCGAGCCCGGTGGCTTCGGCCGGGCCGAAGGAGTCCACCGGCTTGAACTCGGCGGCCTCGGAGGAGCGGACGAAGACCATGCCCAGGTCCACCGGCAGGTCGGCGCGCTGGCACTCGGCGAGCAGGGCCGCGGCCACGTCGCGGATCCTGAGCGAGCGGTTGAGGCTCAAAGAGCCGCGGTGCAGGAGTTCGATCTCCCGGTACTTGTCCAGGGTCTCGGCCACCACCTGGCGCTTGGCGCTCTCCTGCTCCATGGTGGCGGTGAGCGTTGCGGCCAGGAACTGGCCAAGGTTCTTCAGCAGGGTGATCTCGCCCGCCGGTGCGCCGGGCCGGGGGTGGACGGCGAGCTGCCCCGGGCAGTCCCCGCCCAGGCAGAGGTCGAAGCGCAGGGTGCGGTCGAAGCTCGAAGCTGACGTCTCGGCCGGTCCGGCCTCGGCCAGATGGACGCCGTTGCGGCTGACCGCGAGAAATGTCCCGGCCGGGGCCAGGGGCAGTGCCCGGGTCAGGAGCTCCTTCAGGAAAGCGGGCTTGAGCAGGCGCTTGAGCGCTTGCATGACGGGTCCAGGGGCGGCTAGCCGGCGACGCCGAGCAGTTCCTTGGCCACCTCGACGACTTTGTCCGGGTCGAAGGGCTTGGTCATGTACTTGAAGGCGCCGCTCTCCAGGCCCTGTTTGCGGTCCACCTCCTGGCCCTTGGCGGTCAGGAGCACGATCTTGACTCCGGACAGGGTGGGATCGTCCATGACCATGCGGCAGACCTCGTAGCCGTTCATCTTGGGCATCATGATGTCGAGGAAGACGATCTCCGGCCGTTCGCGGCGGATGATGTCCATGCCTTCCTGGCCGTCGGAGGCGGTCAGGATGTCCACGCCGAACTCGTCCTCTATCTCCTCGAGCGTCTGCTCCAGGAGCATGCGGATGTGGACCTCGTCGTCAACGATGAGAATCTTGCCGGACATGCCTCTCTCCGAGTTCACGAAATCATGCGTGGGCTCGACGCCAGATGCCAACCCGGTGCGTCAAACAGACGGACTATAGACCCTTTGCCCTGGCCCGTAAAGGTCCAAAGGTAATGCAGTATATCTTCTTGGATTACGTGCGGCTGCGGGCCGGCGGGGATTGCGCAGCGAAAGGGGAGGGATGCGTATCTGCCGGTCCTGCCTGCCGTTCCGGCCCCTCATTGCCCTCCGGGCTAAAGTAATTTATATTACTTTGTTCATCCACGGCCGGCCGCGAGCCGGCCTCTCAACCTGAAGGCAGGATCATGAGCCATATATTGGGAGTGAAGTTCCGGGACTTCGGACAGACATATCATTTCGATTCCGGGCCGTTCGTCGTCGCCGTGGGCGATCACGTCATCGTCGAGACCGAACAGGGCCGGGGACTGGGCGAGGTCGTCTCGGTCCTGGACAGCCTGCCCGAGGGCGTGGGCGAGGACCTGAAGCCCATCTTCCGCCTGGCCACCGAGGAGGACCTGACCCAGGCCAGGGAGAACGAGGAGCTGGCCCGCGAGGCGCGGCATTACTGCCGCCGCTGCATCAACGAGCGGGAGCTCGAGATGAAGCTCGTGGACGTGGAGGTCTTCCTCGACCGGGGCAAGATGATCTTCTACTTCACCGCCCCCGGGCGGGTGGATTTCCGCGAGCTGGTCAAGGACCTGGTGCGCTCGTATCGCACGCGCATCGAGCTCAGGCAGATCGGCGTGCGCCACGAGACCCAGATGATCGGCGCCGTGGGCAACTGCGGCCAGCTCTGCTGCTGCCGGCGGTTTCTGCGCAAGTTCGACCCGGTGACCATCAAGATGGCCAAGGAGCAGAACCTGTTCCTCAATCCGACCAAGATCTCCGGCATCTGCGGCCGGCTGCTGTGCTGCCTCAACTACGAGCAGAAGAACTACGAGGAGTTCCAGCGCCGCTGCCCGAAGATGGGCAAGAAGTTCCCGACCTCGCTGGGCACGGTCAAGGTCCTGCGCTCGAATTTCTTCCGCGAGAGCCTGACGGTCCTGACCGAGCAGAACGAGGAGAAGGAGGTCACCCTGACCGAATGGGAGGACATCCTGGGCAAGCCGCTCGTGGTCCAGGAGCCCAAGGTCGAGCCCCGGCCGCCGCGCCGCGAGCGCCCGCGCGAACGTCGGCCGCAGGCCGGGCAGGCCCCCGAGTCACGCGAGCCGCGTGAGCCGGGCGATGCGGGCGAGGATGTCCCGCCCCAGTCCGAGACGGGCGCGGCGCCCGCGGCCCCGGAGCAGGACGCCGCGGACCCGGCGCCCGAGGTCCTTGATGTCCAGAACCGCAAGGAAGGAGCCGCAGGCGCCGAGGCTTCCGATGACAGCGGCAGTGCCGGCGGCAAGGGCCGCAAGAGCCGGCGTCCGCGCCGCCGCCGGGGCGGCAAGGGCCGCTCCGAGGGCACAGAGAACAAGGGAGAGCCCGCGTGAGCCGCTTCTACATCACCACCCCCATCTACTACGTGAATGCCAAGCCCCACCTCGGCCACGCCTACACGACCATTGTCGCCGACGCCGTGGCCCGCTTCCACCGGGCGCTCGGCGAGGAGACCTACTTCCTCACCGGCACCGACGAGCACGGCGACAAGATCGTCCAGGCCGCGGAGAAGACCGGCGAAGCCCCCGGCGCCTTCACCGACCGGGTGAGCGCCCTGTTCAAGGACCTCTGGCCCCGGCTCGACATCACCAACGACGACTTCATCCGCACCACGGAAGAGCGCCACAAGGCCTGCGTCAGGGCCATCCTGCAGAAGGTCTACGACGCCGGAGACATCTATTTCGGCGAGTACGCCGGCCACTACTGCCTGGGCTGCGAGCGCTTCCTGACCGACAAGGAGATGGTGGACGGCAAATGCCCGGACCACCAGACCGCGCCCGAGCTCATCAGTGAGAAGAACTACTTCTTCCGCATGTCCAAGTACCAGGGCTGGCTGGCCGAGCACCTGCACCGCCATCCGGACTTCATCCGGCCCGAGCGCTATCGCAACGAGGTCCTCTCGCTGCTCGAGTCCGGCGCCCTCGAGGACCTGTGCATCTCCCGGCCCAAGAGCCGCCTGTCCTGGGGCATCGAGCTGCCCTTCGACGCGAACTTCGTCTGCTACGTCTGGTTCGACGCGTTACTCAACTACGTCAGCGCGCTCGGCTGGCCGGACGGCGGGAAGTTCCACAAATTCTGGCCCGCGGCCAACCACCTGGTGGCCAAGGACATATTGAAGCCCCACGGCGTGTTCTGGCCGTGCATGCTGCAAAGCGCCGGGCTGCCGGTCTACAGGCATTTGAACGTCCACGGCTACTGGCTGGTCAAGGACACCAAGATGTCCAAGTCGCTGGGCAACGTGGTCGAGCCGTTGGACCTGGCCGAGCGCTACGGTCTGGACACCTTCCGCTATTTCCTGTTGCGCGAGATGCGCTTCGGCAACGACGCGAGCTTCTCCGAGGAGGCCCTCGTCGCCCGCCGCAACGCCGACCTGGCCAACGACCTCGGCAACCTGGCCAGCCGGGCCCTGTCCATGGTCCAGAAGTACTTCGGCGGCGTGGTGCCCGAGGCCGCGCCCGAGGGCGAGATCGACGAGGCCCTGCTCGAGCTGGCCAGGACGAGCCTGGAGAACTACCGCGGCCTGTTCGCCGAGTTCCGCTTCGACCGCGCGCTGGAATCCTTGTGGGAGCTGGTGCGGGGCCTGAACAAGTACATCGATACCAGCGCCCCCTGGGCTTTGGCCAAGGCCGGAGACACCGCCCGCCTGGGCACGGTCATGTACCTGGTGCTGGAGCTCCTGCGCAAGGTGGCCGTGTGCCTGACCCCGGTCATGCCCGAGGCCGCCGGCAAGCTGCTGGCCCAGCTCGGCCAGGAGCCGGCCGCGGCCAACATCCTGAAGGAGCTGACCGGCTTCAACGGCCTCGCCCCCGGAACCACGGTGGCCGCCGGCTCCAACCTCTTCCCGCGCATCGAGGCCGCGGCCGAGGACAAGGCGCCCGCGCCGGCCAAGGCCAGGGCCGCCGAGAAGCCGGCGAAGGAGAAGAAGTCCGTGCCCGCTCCCTCATCTGCGCAGACAGGCCCGGCCGAGAGCGTGGAATACGCCGACTTCGCCAAGCTCGACCTGCGCGTGGGCACGGTGCTCGGCGTGGAGAAGCACCCCGATGCCGACAAGCTGCTGGTGATGCAGATCGACTGCGGAGAGGGCGCCCCGCGCCAGGTGGTCGGTGGGCTGGCCGAGTTCTTCGCGCCGGAAACCCTGGTCGGCCGCCAGGTGGTGGTCGTGGCCAACCTCGCGCCGCGAAAGCTCAGAGGCCTTGAATCGAAGGGAATGGTCCTGGCGGTCAAGAAGGACGGCGGCCTGGAGCTTCTCACCCCGAGCGGCGCGGTCACTCCCGGCAGCCGGGTGAGCTAGGCCCGGGCCGGCGAGGGGAGGGCGGCCATGCCCGCCGATCTGTCGATCCTGTCCACCGTGGGCACGGGCGTGCTCCTCGGTCTGTCCGCCGGGCTCTCGCCCGGCCCGCTGCTGACCCTGGTCGTCTCGCAGTCGCTGGCCCACGGCGTGCGCGAGGGCGCCAAGGTGGCGATGAGCCCGCTCATCACCGACCTGCCGATCATCCTGATCTGCGCTCTGGTGCTCTCGCGCTTCACGGACCACGGCCCGGTTCTCGGCGTGGTCTCGCTCGCGGGCGCGGCCTTCGTGGCCCTGCTCGGCCTCTCCACCGTGCGCACCCAGGGCCTGCAGGTGGCCGTGGGCGAGGCCCGGCCGCAGTCGCTCCTGCGCGGCGTCCTGGTCAACTCGCTCTCCCCCCATCCCTACATCTTCTGGCTCACGGTCGGCGTGCCGGTGATGCTCTCCGACTGGCCGGCCCAGCCCCTGTCCCCGGCGATCTTCCTGGCCGCCTTCTACGCCAGCCTGGTCGGCGCCAAGCTGGCCGTGGCCCTGGTGGCAGGCAAATCCCGGGCGCTGCTGGCCGGCCCGGCCTACATCTGGCTCATGCGGGCAATTGGAGTAATGCTTCTGGTGTTCGCCGGGATGCTGGTGAAGGACGGGGTGCGGCTGCTTGGGCTGTGGGGCGGGTAGGGGAGAATCGAAGAGAAGAGCCGGTGAAAGGAAAGAGGCTGAAAGGGCGGTGGGTTAGGGCGCTGTCGACGGAGCCTTGATCCGGAAGGGCACTGTGCCCGAGCCGAGAGCGCCGGCAGACATGTTCACTCCTTCGAGGGCGCCTCTTCTTCCTGGCCTATCCAGTCCTCGATTTCCGCCGCGCAGGCGTCCAACTCCGCAACCAGCTCAAGATCCTCGTTCGCGGATGCGAGCAGGGATTGCCGCCTGATCTCCTCGGCGGTTTCTCGGATTCGACCGTCCGGCGCCAGGCCGGACGCGTGCTCAGGGGCGGGTGCGGTTCATTTTTCCATTTCATGGCCGCCTTTTTCGACGCTTTCGTTGCAGCCAACGTCACGTTGCCAGCAGGCATGGACTATTTTCCACAATTTTGGCATGTCCCGCAAGCCCCTCCCCTGTTGACGCCCCACCCCCGAAACCTTATTCTCCCTTGCTTCAAAACGGTGCCGGGCGGGCGGATTCTCCTGGCCCGCGGCGGCCTGGCGAGGGGCTGAAAACCCTTTGCTTTCCGGGCGCCTCCGGCGTACATCGCGCGGCGAGCTTCGTCCTAACCCGAACCCCCTCAAGCCCACCCATGCCCAAGCGCACCGACTTAAAGAAGATCATGATCATCGGCTCCGGGCCCATCGTCATCGGCCAGGCCTGCGAGTTCGACTATTCCGGGACCCAGGCCGTGAAAGCCCTGCGCGAGGAGGGCTACGAGGTCGTGCTGGTCAACTCCAACCCGGCCACCATCATGACCGACCCGGAGCTGGCCGACCGCACCTACATCGAGCCCATCACCCCCGAGGTGGTGTGCATGATCATCGAAAAGGAGCGGCCCGACGCCATCCTGCCCACCCTGGGCGGCCAGACGGGCTTGAACACCGCGCTGGCCGTGGCCGAGACCGGCATCCTGGAGCGGCTCGGGGTGGAGCTCATCGGGGCCAAGGCCGAGGCCATCCAGAAAGCCGAGTCCCGCCAGCTTTTTCGCGCGGCCATGGAGAAGATCGGGCTCAAGGTGCCGGTTTCGGGCATCGCCCGCAGCCTGGACGACGTGCGCGAGTGGGGGAAAAAGATTCCCTTTCCGATCATCGTCCGCCCGGCCTACACGCTCGGCGGTACGGGCGGCGGCGTGGCCTACAACCAGGAGGACCTGGAGGAGATCGCCGGCCGCGGCCTGGCCGCGAGCCTCAAAACCGAGGTCATGCTCGAGGAGTCGGTGCTCGGCTGGAAGGAGTTCGAGCTCGAGGTCATGCGCGACCACGCCGACAACTGCGTGGTCATCTGCTCCATCGAGAACGTGGACCCCATGGGCGTGCACACCGGCGACTCGGTCACCGTGGCCCCGGCCCAGACGCTCACCGACGTCGAATACCAGGCCATGCGCGACGCCGCGTTCGCCATCATGCGCGAGATCGGCGTGGATACCGGCGGCTCCAACGTCCAGTTCGCGGTCAACCCCGAGAACGGCGACATGGTCGTGATCGAGATGAACCCGCGCGTCTCGCGCTCCTCGGCGCTGGCCTCCAAGGCCACCGGCTTCCCCATCGCCAAGATCGCGGCCAAGCTGGCCGTGGGCTACCGCCTGGACGAGATAAAGAACGACATCACCCGCGAGACAATGGCCTCCTTCGAGCCGACCATCGACTACTGCGTGGTCAAGATTCCGCGCTTCACCTTCGAGAAGTTCCCGGGTTCCGAGGACTTCCTGACCACGGCCATGAAGTCCGTGGGCGAGACCATGGCCATCGGCCGAACCTTCAAGGAGGCCTTGCAGAAGGGCTTGCGCGGGCTCGAGATCGGCGTCTACGGTCTGTCCGACAGCTACGACGCGCCCGACTGCGAGCGAGAGGACCTGATCGCATCCATCCGCAAGGCCCATTCGCGCCGGCTCTTCTCCCTGCGCCGGGCCATGCGCTGCGGCGTCTCCCTGGAGGAGATTTACGAGGTCACGAAGATCGACCCCTGGTTCCTGCGGCAGATGAAGGAGATCGTGGACGAGGAGGAGGTCATCCGCGAGTTCGGCCTGCACGAGAGCCTGACCGCGGACAACCCGGCCGTGGCGCCCATGCTCGAGCGGGCCAAGAAGCTCGGCTTCTCCGACCGCCAGCTGGGCAGCCTGTGGAAGCGCTCGCGCTACGACGTGCGCCGCCTGCGCAAGGAGCTTGGCCTTGCTCCCACCTACTACCTGGTGGACACCTGCGCCGGCGAGTTCGAGGCCTACACGCCCTACTACTATTCCACCTACGAGCATGGCCGCGAGCTGACCCCGCCGGCCGAGAAGAAGGTCGTCATCCTCGGCGGCGGCCCCAACCGCATCGGCCAGGGCATCGAGTTCGACTACTGCTGCTGCCACGCCTCGTTCGCCCTGCGCGAGCTGGGGGTCAAGTCCATCATGGTCAACTCCAACCCCGAGACCGTGTCCACGGACTATGACACCTCCGACCGCCTCTACTTCGAGCCCCTGACCCAGGAGGACGTGCTGAACATCCTGGATCTCGAGAAGCCCGACGGGGTCATCGTCCAGTTCGGCGGCCAGACGCCGCTCAATCTCGCCGTGCCCCTGCTGCGCGACGGCGCGCCGATCATCGGCACCTCGCCCGACTCCATCGACCGCGCCGAGGACCGCGAGCGCTTCAAGGCGCTCCTGTCCAAGCTCAACCTGCGCCAGCCCGAGAACGGCACGGCGCTCTCCGTGGACCAGGCGCTCACCATCGCCAACACCATCGGCTACCCGGTGGTGGTGCGGCCCTCCTACGTGCTCGGCGGCCGGGCCATGGAGATCGTCTACGACGACTCGGAGCTCAAGAACTACTTCTCCCAGGCCGTGCGCGTCTCCTCCGAGCATCCCATCCTCATCGACAAGTTCCTGGAGAACGCCATCGAGATCGACGTGGACGCGCTCTCCGACGGCACGGAGACCTACGTGGCCGGCATCATGGAGCACATCGAGCAGGCCGGCATCCACTCCGGCGACTCGGCCTGCGTCCTGCCGCCCCACACCATCAGCCGCGAGTTGCAGGCCGAGATCGAGCGCCAGACCAAGGCGCTCGCCGCGGAACTGTCCGTGGTCGGGCTCATGAACATCCAGTACGCCATCAAGGACGGGGAAATTTACATCCTCGAGGTCAACCCCCGGGCCTCGCGCACCGCGCCCTTTGTCTCCAAGGCCACGGGCGTGCCCCTGGCCAAGCTGGCAACGAGGGTCATGCTCGGCGAGAAGATCGCGGACCTGAAGCCCTGGCAGGGGCGCAAGACCGGCCACGTCTCGGTCAAGGAGTCGGTCTTCCCCTTCAACCGCTTCCCCGGCGTGGACGTGCTGTTAGGTCCCGAGATGCGCTCCACCGGCGAGGTCATGGGCGTGGATGAGAGCTTCGGCATGGCCTTCTACAAGAGCCAGCTGGCCGCCGGCCAGAAACTGCCGGCCGAGGGCCGGGTCTTCGTCTCGGTCAACGACTCGGACAAGGCCCTCATCCTGCCCGCGGCCCGGCTTTTTGCCGAGCTCGGCTTCACCCTGGTGGCGACCAGCGGCACCGCGGCCTTCCTGGCCGAACACGGCATCACGGCCGAGAAGGTGCTGAAAGTCTACGAGGGCCGGCCGAACATCGCCGACCTGATCAAGAACAAGAACATCGCCCTGGTCATCAACACCGCCAGCGGCAAGAAGACCATCCACGACTCCAAGGAAATCCGCCAGACCACGCTGCTCTACGGCGTGCCCTACACCACCACCGTGGCCGGAGCCTACGCCATGGCCCTGGCCATCCGGGAACTCAAGGGCAAGGGCATGGCGGTCAAAAGCATCCAGGAGCATTACGGGCGCTAGCCCCGGAGAGACCATGATCAAAGAATACTGCGGCCTGTTCGGCATCTACAACCACGACGAGGCCGCGCGCATGGCCTATTTCGGGCTGTATGCCATGCAGCACCGGGGCCAGGAGTCGGCCGGCATCGTCACCTGGGACGGCACGAAGATCCGCGAGCAGCGCGGCATGGGGCTGGTGCCCGAGATCTTCAACGAGCGCCACCTGGGCAAGGAACTGAAAGGCCGCATCGCCGTGGGCCACGTACGCTACTCCACCACCGGCGCCTCGCTCATAAGGAACGCCCAGCCCTTCCTGGTGCGCATCCGCGGCATGCAGATGGCCATCGCCCACAACGGCAACCTGGTCAACACCGTGGAGCTCCGGCGCGAGCTGGAGGCCTCGGGCTCCATCTTCCAGACCACCATGGACTCCGAGATCTTCGTCCACCTGTTCGCCAAGTACCTGGGCGAAGGGACGCTGGAGGAGGCGGTCATCAAGGCCTGCGAGCGGGTGCGCGGCGCCTATTCCCTGCTCGTCCTGGCCGACAACAAGATGATCGCGGTGAAGGACCCCAACGGCATGCGCCCGCTGGCCCTGGGCCGCACCGGCGACGCCTGGGTCATCGCCTCCGAGACCTGCGCCTTCGACCTCCTGGAGGCCGAATACCTGCGCCCCATCGAGCCCGGCGAGATGGTGGTCATCGAGAACAAGTGCCTAAGCTCGTTCAAGATCGCCGAGAACGTGCCCACCCGCCAGTGCATCTTCGAGATGGTCTACTTCGCCCGACCCGACTCCATCGTCTTCGGCGAGGACGTCTACCAGTGCCGCAAGCGCATGGGCCAGATCCTGGCCCGCGAGGCCCCGGCCGACGTGGATTTCGTCATGCCCTTCCCGGACTCGGGCAACTTCGCCTGCCTCGGCTACTCCCAGGCCTCGGGCCTGCCCATGGAGCTGGCCATGATCCGCAACCACTACGTGGGCCGGACCTTCATCCAGCCCTCGCAGTCCATGCGCGACTTCTCCGTGCGGGTGAAGATCAACCCGGTCCGGAGCCTGATCAAGAACAAGCGCATCTGCATCGTGGACGACTCCATCGTGCGCGGCACGACCATCCGCACGCGCGTGAAAAAGCTGCGCGAGCTCGGCGCGCGCGAGGTGCACATGCGCGTCGCCTGCCCGCCCATCCGCTCCCCCTGCTTCTACGGCATCGACTTCTCCTCCAAGGGCGAGCTCATCGCAGCCAACAACACGATCAAGGACATCGCCACCTTCATCGGCCTCGACAGCCTCCACTACCTCACCCTGGACGGGTTGCTCGAGTCCGTGAACGGCGGCGACCGCTGGTGCAAGGCCTGCTTCGACGGCAAATACCCCATCCCGGTCTCGCCCGAGCTCGACAAGATGTGCCTGGAAAACCAGATCGCACTCAGCTGGTAGACGAAATGGACACGACATCCCGGGACTGGCTGACCGTGGGCCGCGAGGTCCTGGCCATCGAGATCGAAGGCTTATCAGCCGTACGCGAGTCACTGGGCGACTCCTTCGCCCGGGCCGTGGAGCTGCTGGCCGACTGCCCCGGCCGGGTGGTGGTCACCGGCCTGGGCAAGTCGGGCCTGGTGGGCCGCAAGATCGCCGCCACCCTGTCCTCCACCGGCACGGCCGCGGCCTTCCTGCACCCCGTGGAAGGCGCCCACGGCGACCTGGGCATGATCCGGCCCGGCGACGTGGTCCTGGCCATCTCCAACTCCGGCCTGACCGACGAGCTGAACGCCATCCTGCCCGCGGTCAAATCCCTCGGCGCCCGGATCATCGCCCTGACCGGCAACCCGGACTCGCCGCTCGCCCGCCTGGCCGACCTGACCGTCACCGTCCATGTGCCACGCGAGGCCTGTCCCTTGAATCTCGCGCCCACGGCCTCCACCACGGCCCAACTGGCCGTCGGCGACGCCCTGGCCGTCTGCCTCATCCAGCGCAAGAACTTTGGCGAGACCGACTTCAAACGCTGCCATCCCGGCGGCGCCCTGGGCCAGCGCCTGGCCATGCGCGTAGCCGAGATCATGCACACCGACAACCTGCCCATCGTCGCGCCCGAGACGCCGCTCTCCATGGCCCTCGAGACCATGACCGCCGGCCGCCTGGGCCTGGTGGCCATCGTCGCCGCCGAGGGCCGGCTGGCCGGCATCCTGACCGACGGCGACGTCCGCCGGCTCCTGTCGCGCGGCCTGCCCGACCTCGCCCGCCCGGTCATCGACTTCGCCACCAAAAACCCCAAAGCCCTGCCCCCCGAGCGCTCCGCCGGCGAGGCCATGGACCTCATGGAAACCGCCCAGATCACCGTCCTGCCCATCGTCGACGCATACGGCCGTCTGGCCGGCATGGTCCACCTCCACGATCTGCTCGGCAAAGGCCGCTACAAGTTCGCGGGCTAGCCGAGAGGAGAGGGCTGGAAGGCGAAGGGAGAGGGGGAGGAAGAGGCCTCCGGCGGCCTGGGGGCCGAGAGCCCCCCGGACCCCCCGAGTGCGGCCGGGACTTTCAAGCCGGCGGCCAAGGCCCCGCCGTCTCGAAATTCCCGGCCGGATGGCCCGTTTGAAGAAGGCGGGGAAACCGAGGTCGCGGCGGAAGAAAATCACGAAGAAGCCATGAGCTGGGGGTGAGGGGCAGCCTAGGCCGTGGCCCGATCCCTCGCCCCACGCCCCACGCCCTGCGTTACCCTCATTGGCCGCTTTTTTCCTTACCTGGTCTTGGCCCCTCGCAAAGGGACATGATCAACCCTTCGCCACCCAAGCTGAAAATCGAAGCCCCCGGCGTTCGATGCGCCGTGGGCTTCGATTTTCAGACTGCGGGGTCAAGGGGGATCACCCCCCTCGTGGAGTCCAGGGGCAAAGCCCCTGGCCGCCGGAGGCAAGAGCTTGCCTATAGACATTGCCTATGCTATGCATCAAGGCTATGGATATCAGGCGATTGGAGGCCTTTGCCAAGGTCTACGAGCTCGGGAGTTTTTCCAAGGCCGGTCAGGAGCTGTTCCTGTCGCAGCCGACGATCAGCGCCCACATCGCGTCCCTGGAGCAGGAGCTGGGAGCGCCCCTGTTCGACCGGCTGGGGCGCTCGGTCCTGCCGACCCAGGCCGGGACCATCCTCTATGGCCATACCCGCGAGGTCTTCGCCAGCCTGGAGAACGCCCGGGCTGAGATACTGCTTTTGAAGGACGCGGTGGCCGGCGTGCTGGAGATCGGGGCCTCGACCATTCCGGCGAACTATCTTCTGCCGAGGGTGCTGGCCTCGTTCATGGCCCGCTATCCCAACGTCCGGGTGGAGCTGAAGGTCGGCGACACGGCCCGGATCATCGACGCCGTGGAGCGCGGCGAGCTGCTGATCGGCGTGGTCGGGGCCGAGATCGTCTCGGCCGAGGTCAGCTTCAAGCCCATCCTGGCCGACGACCTGATCATCATCGCCCCGCCGGGCTTTGCCATCGGCCGCAAGCCGGCCATGGCCGAAATCGGCGGCTGGCCCTGGATCATGCGCGAGCGCGGCTCGGGCACCCGGGCGGCCTTCGAGCAAAGCCTGGCGGCCCTGGGCGTGGACCCGGCCGTGCTGCGCACGGTCATCACCGTGGAGTCCACCCAGGCCGTGCTGCAGTGCGTGCTGGCTGGCATGGGCGTCTCGGTCACCTCGCGCCTGGCGGCCCAGGCCTTCCTCGACCGTGGCGAGATGACGGCCGTGGACGTGCCCGGACTGACGCTTTCCCGCCAGTTCTACCTGGCCAGCCACGAGAAGCGCCGCCTCTTCCCCGTGGTCAGGCGCTTCATGGATTTCCTGACCCAGCCCGGCGTCCTGCCGGTGAGCTGAGACATGGCCCGCATCACACTCGTGGACAAGGTCAAGGCCGCCGGTTGAGCGGCCAAGATCGCCCCAGGGGACCTGGAGGCAATCCTGGCCGAGCTTGACGTTCCTTCTGACCCGCGCCTGCTTACCGGCTCGGGCGAGAACGAAGACGCCGCCGTTGTGAGCTTCCCGCCGGGCAAGGCGCTCGTCCAGACGCTCGACTTCTTCACGCCCATCGTCAACGACCCCTACCGCTTCGGCCAGATCGCCGCAGCCAACTCCCTGTCCGACGTCTACGCCATGGGCGGCGTGCCCTGGACGGCCATGAACATCGTCTGCTTCCCTGCCAAGACCATGCCGCTCTCCATCCTGCGCGACATCCTCAAGGGCGGCCTGGACAAGATCCGCGAGGCAGGCGCCGTGCTCGCCGGCGGCCATTCGGTGGAGGACGACGAGATCAAGTACGGCCTCTCGGTCACCGGCCTCATCGACCCGGCCCACATCGCCACCAACCACGGCCTCGTCCCCGGCGACGTACTCCTGCTGACCAAACCGCTGGGCACCGGCGTCCTGGCCACCGCGGTCAAGGGCAACTGGGCCGGCAGCGAGCGGATGGAGGACCTCCTCTACCGCTGGGCCGCCCGCCTGAACGACCACGCCGGCCGCGTGGTCCGCGAGCTTAAACTCAAGGCCGCCACCGACGTCACCGGCTTCGGCCTCGGCGGCCACGTGCTCGAAATGGCCCGGGCCTCGCATGTCAGCGTCGAGATCACCGCCGCGGCCGTGCCCATGCTCGACCAGGCCCTGGAGTTGGCCGGGCTCGGCCTCTTGCCCGCCGGCAGCCACGCCAACCGTGCCTTCTGCGCCGACGCCGTGCACGTGGCCGAAACCGCCGACCCGCTGCAAACCGACCTCATCTTCGACGCCCAGACCTCCGGCGGCCTGGTCCTGGCCGTGCCCGAGGGCAAGCTGAAAGAGGCCGTTGAAATGTTGCAGGCCTCGGGCGACCTGTCGGCGATCGTCGGCCGTGTCTTGGCCGAGGACGCCCTGCCGGCGAGGTTGACCGTGGTGTAGTCCGGCGCGAGAGAGAGGCCTCCGGCGGGCAGGGGCTTTGCCCCTTGACCCCGCAGTCTGAAAATCGAAGCCGGCCGGTGCGAAAAACACCGGCCGGCTTCGATTTTCAGCTTGGTGACGAAGGGCGGTTCCTGTCCTCGCCGGGGTTGTGGACCGGGCACGAAAAAATCGGAAAGCCCGCCGGTGAGGGTGAAGAGAGTTCGGCGCGGATGTCCGGACGAGGGACCGCCCATCCGACCCGAGCCCCTGTTTCTTCACCTCGTGGTGGCTTTGCTTTTCCCCCCCACGACCTGGCTCCGGCGGCGAGGATGTCCGCGTGTACCGGCTCGTCCGAGGTCCGGGGCCTGGCGGGGTCTTTCCCCGCCAGGCCCCGGACCGAAAGCCGAGGGGGTGCAGGGGGAAATCATTTCCCCCTGCTGGGGGTCCAGGGGGCAAAGCCCCCTGGCCGTCGGAGGCCATACGGCCCGATCAGGCCAGGATATGGCCGAGGGCTCGGGTGACGGCGGCGTGGTCGAGGTCGTCGCGTATCTCCACCCGGCCGATGGCGCGGGGGACGACGAAGACGAGGCGGTCGCGGCCGGCTTTCTTGTCGCCGAGGGCCAGGGTCATGATCCGGTCGGGGTCGAGGCGCAGCGGCTCGGTGGCTAGGCCGTAGGCGTCGAGGAGGGTTTCGTGGGCCTGATAGTCGGGCTCGGGCAGGAGGTCCAGGTCGCGGGCGGCGCGGGCGACGACGCGCATGCCGTAGGCCACGCATTGGCCGTGGGGCAGGGCGTAGGCCATGGCGTCCTCGATGGCGTGGCCGATGGTGTGGCCGTAGTTGAGGATCATGCGCAGGCCGGCCTCGCGCTCGTCGGCCTCGACCACCTTGGCCTTGATGGCGCAGGAGGTGGCCACGAGGTGCGAGACGGCCTCGGGCGCGAGGCCAAGGACGGCGGGCGCGTTCTCCAGGAGGAAGTCGTAAAAGGAACGGTCGGCGATGAGGGCGTGCTTGAGGACCTCGGCCAGGCCGCTGAGGAGCTGGTCGCGGGGCAGGCTGGAGAGGGTCGTGGGGTCGATGTAGACCCGGCGGGGCTGGTGGAAGAGGCCGCAGTAGTTCTTGCCGTCTTTTACGTTCACCGCGACCTTGCCGCCGACCGAGGAATCGACCTGGGCCAGCAGGGTGGTCGGAATTTGGACGAAGGGCAGACCGCGCATGTAGCAGCCGGCCACGAAGCCGGAGAGGTCGCCGACCATGCCGCCGCCGAGGGCGATGACGCAGTCCTTGCGGGTGAAGCGCGCGGTTTTCAGGCTGGCGAGCAGGCCGGCGAAGGTTTCGATGGACTTGGAGGCCTCGCCCGCGGGCACGCCGAAGAGTTGGGCGGGCAGGCCCCGGGAGGTCAGGTCGGCGAGCAGGCGGCGGCCGAAGAGCTCCTCGGTGGTGGAATCGCAGATGAGGGCGTAGGCTTGGCCGAAGCGGGCCTCGGCCAGGTCCGCGGCGATTTCGGCCAGGAGCCCGGGGCGGATGAGGATGTCGTAGGAATCGTCCACGGTCCGGGTGAGGCTCACCCGGACCGTGCGGGCCGGCGCGGGCATTTATTCCACTCCGCCGGCTTCCTGGTGGCGGATGGATTCCTCGTGGATGAGCTGGTAGACGCGCATGACGAACTCTTCGGAGAGTCCCTTGGACTTGCCGCTTTCCACCCGGCTGGAGATGGTTTCCTTCCAGCGCTCCGGCTGGAATATGGCGATATTGTTGATCTTCTTGTAGAAGCCGATCTCCTTGGCGATGTTCATGCGCTGGGCCAGGAGCTCGATGGCCTGGACGTCGAGTGCGTCGATCTGGCGCCGCAGGTCGTCGATGCGGGCCTTGTAGGCGTCGTCGTCGCTGGACAGGCGCTTGACCTCGAGCTTGGCCATGAGCCGGCCGAGTTCGGCCGGGGTGACCTGCTGCTTGGCGTCGGACAGGGCCGCGTCGGGATTCACGTGCGATTCGATCATGAGCCCGTCGAAGGTCAGGTCCAGGGCCTTCTGGGCCACGCCGAAGAGGAGCACGCGGTTGCCGCTGATGTGGCTCGGGTCGCAGATGATGGGCAGGTGCGGGATGCGGCGCCGCAGCTCGATGGGGATGCGCCAGGTCGGCCGGTTGCGGTACTTGGACTGGTCGTAGGAGGAGAACCCGCGGTGGATGGCCCCGAGCTTGGTCAGGCCGGCCTGGTTCAGGCGCTCGAGCGCCCCGATCCAGAGCTCGATGTCGGGGTTGATGGGGTTTTTCACCAGCACCGGGATGTCCACACCCTTGAGCGCGTCGGCGATGGCCTGGACCGAGAAGGGGTTGACCGTGGTCCGGGCGCCGACCCAGAGCACGTCGATGCCGGCGTTCAGGGCCTCCTCCACGTGCTGGGGGCTGGCGACCTCGGTGGTCACCGGCACGCCGGCCACCTCGCCGGCCTCCTTCAGCCAAGCCAGGCCCGGGGCGCCAACGCCCTCGAAGGAGTTCGGGCGGGTGCGCGGCTTCCAGATGCCGGCGCGCAGGAGCGAGATGGGCAGGCCGGCCAGGCCCTCGGCCGTGGCCAGGAGCTGCTCGCGGCTCTCGGCGCTGCACGGTCCGGCGATGACGAAGGGTTCCTTGATCGGAAAGCCCCAGGTGACGAGCGGGGCAAGGTTCAGCGAAATGGCCATGACACGGGTACCTTCCTGAATGATATTCGGCCAGTTTACCCCAGGCCGGGCCGGACGGGAAGGGCAAAAATGGTGCCGTCTCCGCCGGGCGCTTTACGAACCGGCCATGGTTGCGGCATACCGGACCCCGGCCGGTCATCCCGGCACTGTTCTTGAATCAACGACGGCCGGAGGAAACCGCCATGCGCTACATCCTGAACACCGCCACCGACCCCTATTTCAACCTCGCGGCCGAGGAGTGGCTGCTCCGGAACACGGACTCGGACGTGTTCATGCTCTGGCGCAACGCCCCGGCGGTGATCGTGGGCAAGAACCAGAACACCGCTGCCGAGATCGACCGCGAGTTCGTCGAGCAGCGGGGCGTGGCCGTGGTCAGGCGCTTGACCGGCGGCGGCGCGGTCTTCCATGATCTGGGCAACGTCAACTTCACTTTCTTGAGCCTCGGCGTGCGCGACCTGGCCATCGACTTCGCCCGCTTCACCGCGCCCATCGTCGCGGCCCTCAATGCCATGGGCGTGCCCTGCGCGTTTGACGGCCGCAACGACCTGGTCATCGACGGCCTGAAATTCTCGGGCAACGCCCAGCACGTGGAGAAGGACCGCGTGCTGCACCACGGCACGCTCCTCTTCTCCGCGCACATGGCCGACCTGGCCGCGGCGCTCAAGGTCAACCCCGAGAAGTACCGGGACAAGGCGGTCAAAAGCGTGGCCAAGCGCGTGACCAACATCTCCGCCCATCTGCCAGGTCCCATGGCGGTGGAAACCTTCGTCACCCGGCTCATGGACGAGGTCTCCGGCGGCCTGGCCGGCGCGGCGCTGGGCCTGGGCGAAGCCGAGCGGGCGGGCATCGGGGAGCTGAAAACCGCCAAGTACGCCACCTGGGACTGGAACTGGGGCCACTCCCCGGACTACGGCTTCTGCCGGGCCACGCGCACCCCCGGCGGGCTGGTCGAGGTCCGCCTGGACGTCTCCGACGGGGTGATAAGGGACGCGCGCATCTATGGCGACTTCTTCGGCGTCTCCGACGTCTCGACGCTCGCCCGCCGTCTGGTCGGCTGTCGCCACGAGAAGACGGCCGTGATGGGGGCGCTGGCGGATTGCGAGGTGGGCGCCTGCATCCGGGGCGTGGACGCGCAGACCTTCGTCGACTGCCTGTTCTAGGGTGATGTCCGCGAAAGGCCCGAAGAGGCCTTGAAAGGAGCTGTTCGATTTCCGACCGCTGTTTCCGACCGGAACGGGGGGCTGCTCCCGGATAACCAGCTCAACATCCTGGAATGACGGGATAATGCCGGAGTGGATGGGGAGGCACGCTCCTTGCTGAAGGTCCAGCACCAATCTGAAACCTTCAATGCACAGGAGACGATACGATGGATGCAGGCGAAAAGGCGGCCGTGGCCCTCTCGAACATGCAGCAGCAGGCCGGCGCGGTCTACAAGGGCTATCTCGGCTTCACCAAAACCATCGCCGAGCACGGCCCGCTCGACGTGAAGACCCAGGAGCTCATCCTCATCGCCTGCGCGATGATGTCCCAGTGTGAGATGTGCATCTCGCTCCACGTGCAGAACGGAGCGGCCGCGGGCCTCACCAAGGAGGAGATCGTCCAGGGAGCCATGCTGGCCATCTCCATGGGCGGCTCGCCCAAGATGATGTACATGCGCAACGTCTTCGAGGAAGTGGCGGATCTTTTCGACTAGGCCGGCGATCGACACTCCCCTGATCGGCGCGCGTCCCGGACGGCCGGCCCGGGGCGCGCGCCAGCAAAGGACGCGAAGATGGACGTAAAAACCCACGAGCGCATCGACCGCACGCTCTGCGGCACGCCGCTCGATCTGTCCGAGGGCAGGTGCCGCGTGCGCCTGGAGACGCTCGCCTGCATGGCCGTGGACGACCGCGGCCTGGTGCACGGCGGCTTCGTCTTCGGCCTGGCCGATTACGCGGCCATGCTCGCGGTCAACGACCCCAATGTGGTCCTCGGCGCGGCCGAAGTGCGCTTTGTGAAGCCCGTGCGCCTCGGCCAGACCATGACGGCCGAGGCCGCGGTGGAGGAGGAGAAGGGCCGCAAGCGCCAGGTCGCGGTGCGCGTGCTGGCCGGCGAGGAGCCGGTCTTCGAGGGCCGCTTCATCTGCTTCGTCCTCGACCGCCACGTGCTCGATTAGCAGGCCGCCCCAAAATCGCCATCTGCTTCGTTGCTTCGAAAAGTCCAGACTCTCGCGTAGGCAGCTACGCGTCGAGCCTGGACTTTTCTTGCGCCTCGCAGCTGACGATTTTTGAACGGCCTGCGGAGATGACTTTTTCAACACGCTGTCAGCCGAACAGCGTATCCCCGCTCTTGCCGCCCAGGCCCGGGTGGACGTCGAAGCGGACCACGCCCACGGGCACCTTGACCGCGGCCGCGACCTTTGCCGTGCCGGCGCTGCCGAAGCCGCCGCAGAGCTCGATGGCCGCGATGCCTTCCTCGCTCACCAGGCGCTCGGCGGTGACCACGGCCTGCTCGTAGTTTTTGACTCCGACGGCCAGAAGATGCACGGCCGGTGTCTTGATCCAGCTTTGGTGCGTCCTGGGATCGGCTTCCGGGGCGATGAAGATGAAGGCCGCCTTGAGTGGCTCGCTCATGATCCTCTCCTTTTCTCGTGGTTGTTTTTGCCGTTTGCCGGGCCGGTGAACAGCCGGGCGTCGCGCGCCCGGGCCATGGTCGCCCGGATGTCGACCACCAGCGGCCCGTCGGTCGACAGGCGCACGCCGGCCCGCTGCCCGCGCCTGACAATGACCTCGCGTTCGCCGTCCACGGCGATCAGGCAGGGACTCTCCTCGACCGCAAAGACGCGGCCCGGGAGCATGGTTTCCATGTCCTGCACGTGCACCGTGGCGAACATGCCCGGGGCGATGGCCGCGGTCACGGGCGTGCCGCCGTTGTGCGCAGCCAGCGTCAAGGCCAGGCCGCGCGGCTCGCCGGGCAGGATGGAGGTCAGCTGGCCGCCGATGGCCGATAAGCCGATGGCCTCGGGCGCGGCCCGGGTCATGAACAGCCGGGGGACCTTGTCCATGTCCCAGACCGCGCGCGAGGCCACGAACAGGTCGGTGTAGACCGCCGCGTCCACCAGGGCGATGTCCGCGGGCTCGTCGTTCATGAGAATCTCCAGCAGGCAGGCCCGGCGGCAGGTGGCCTCCCGGGGCAGCCGGTTCGCGGCCACGAGCCCGGCGGCGAGACCTGCCACGGTGGTCTCGATCATCACCGGGAAGACGTTGTTGGTGCCGGTGGACAGGGCCATGATCGGCACTTCGCGCGTGCCCTTGGCCGCGGCCCGGCTGGTGCCGTCGCCGCCGAGCACGACCAGCACGCCGGCGCCCAGGGTCTCGGCGATCTCCGCGGCCCGGATGGTGTCCTCCTGGGAGTTGGCCACCGGCATCTCGATGGCCTCGACGAGCAGGGGCACTTCGATGGAGTTGAGCGCTCTCGGCACGATGCCGTAGGCGTCGGGCATGTAGATCACCCGCTCGACCCCGGTCCGGGCCAGGCCCAGGAGCAGGCGGCGGACCATGCGCACCTTCTCCTGGTTGTCGAAGACGCTGCCGTGGGCGACCAGGCGCCGGATGTCCTTGCCGGAGGCGGGGTTAGCCAGGATGGCCGCGGTCGTCACGTCACCTCCTCGTGGCTCTTCGTGGCACGGGCCGCGGGGTCGTAAGCACGGCCCCGCGGCAGTGGTGGCTAGCGGATGCTCTTGACCGCGCCGATGATGGAGGCTTCGTTCGGGATGTAGGCCTGCTCGAGCGGCGGGGAGAAGGGCACCGGGCAGAAGGGCGCGGCCACCCGGATGATGGGCGCGTCCAGGTAGTCGAAGGCCTTCTCCGCCACCTGGGCGGCGATCTCCGCGCCCGGGCCGGCAAAGCCCACGGCCTCGTGGGCCAGGACCAGGGCGTGGGTCTTCTTGACCGAGTTGACGATCGTCTCGATGTCCAGCGGCACGAGCGTCCGGGGGTCGATGACCTCGGCCTTGATGCCGTCCTTCTCCAGGGTCTCGGCCGCACAGAGCGCGGTGTGCAGCATCTTGGACGTGGCCACTATGGTCACGTCCGAGCCCTCGCGGGCCACGTTGGCCTGGCCGAAGGGCACGGTGTACTCGCCCTCGGGCACCTCGCCCTCCAGGCCGTAGAGCAGCTTGTGCTCGAGGAAGATGACCGGGTTGTCGTCGCGGATAGCGCTGACGAGGAGCCCCTTGGCGTCGGCCGGGGTGGCCGGGATGGCCACCTTCAGGCCCGGGATGTGCATGAACCAGGCCTCCAGGGATTGGGAGTGCTGGGCCGCGGCGCCTATCCCTGCGCCCTGGGGCATGCGCAGGACCATGGGCACCTTGGCCTTGCCGCCGAACATGAAGCGCATCTTGGCCGCCTGGTTGAAGAGCTGGTCCAGCGCCACGCCGATGAAGTCCACGAACATCAGCTCGGCCACGGGGCGAAGCCCGCTGGCCGCGGCGCCGGCGGCCGCGCCGACGATGACGCTTTCGGTGATCGGCGTGTCCATGACCCGGGCCTCGCCGAACCGGTCGAAAAGCCCCTGGGTCACGCCGAAGCAGCCGCCGAAGCGGCCGACATCCTCGCCGATGATGAACACGCGCTCGTCGCGCTCCATCTCGGAACCGAGCGCCTCGTTCAGGGCCTGCAGATATGTTTTCTTGGCCATTTTGTTCTCCGCTTGCGGTTTCGTCTCGGTTGTCCGGGTAGGGGCCTTAGGCGTAGACGTCGTCGAGGAGCGCAGAGGGCTCGGGCAGGGGGCTCTTTTCGGCAAAGGCGATGGCCTCATCGAGCTCGGCGGCCAGCTCGGCCTTGATCCTGGCCACGCCATCGGCTTTGAGCACGCCGTTCTCCACGAGCTTCTCCTCGAAGCGCGGGATGGGGTCCTTGGCGATCCACTCCTTGAGCTCCTCGTCGCAGCGGTAGGTGCAGGCGTCGCCCTCGAAATGTCCGCGCCAGCGGTAGGTCTTGCACTCGATGAGGGACGGCCCCTCGCCCTTGCGGGCGCGCTTCACGGCCTCGTTCACGGCCTCGTACACGGCCAGCACGTCGTTGCCGTCCACGACCACGCCGGGCATGTCGTAGGCCGCGGCCCGGTCGGCGATGTCGGTCACGGCCATGGATTTGCACTGCGGGCAGGAGATGCCGTAGCCGTTGTTCTCGTTGACGAAGACCACCGGCAGTTTCCAGGCGCTGGCCAGGTTCAGGGCCTCCTGGGTGGTGCCCTGGTTGGAGGCGCCGTCGCCGAAGAAGCAGACGGTCACGTCCTTGGTCTTGCGGTACTTGGCGGCCAGGCCCGCGCCCACGGCCAGCGGCCCGCCGCCGCCCACGATGCCGTTGGCGCCGAGGATGCCGAGGTCGAAGTCGGCGATGTGCATGGATCCGCCCTTGCCCTTGCAGTAGCCGCTGCTCTTGCCGAAGATCTCGGCCATCATCAGCTTCAGGTTGCCGCCCTTGGCGATCAGATGCCCGTGGCCGCGGTGGGTGCTGGTGATGCTGTCGGTGTCGGTGAGGCTGGCGCAGGCCCCGGTGGCCACTGCCTCCTCGCCGATGTAGAGGTGCACGAATCCGGGAATCCTGCCCGCGGCGAAGAACTCCTGGAGCTTGGTTTCGAACAGGCGGATCCTGTTCATGGTCTTGAACATCGCCACCATTTTTTCCTTGCTCAGGCTCATGTAAGACACCTCCGTCGTCCTTGCCCGCGGCGCGTGCCGCGGGGTTATTGCGAGGCCCCGGGGAGCCCGTCGTCCACGTACACGGTGAGCGCCGCCACGGCCGCGACGATGTCGCTTGATTCCGGGCCGAAGCATTCCACGCATATCCCCGGGGTGCGAAGGCCCCCGGCCACGGCCCGGGCCGAGACCGTGCCCACGGGCACGACCTTCTCGATGGCGGCCAAGTCCACCTTGTCCGGCTCGGGCACAGCCACCTCGATGGCCACGTGCACGCCCCGGAAATCGCCGCGATTATGGATCTCCACCAGGCCGCAGAGGCAGGAGCGCGAGACGGCGTCTTTGACCGCCTTGGTCGCGGCCTTGGTCATGTCCGCGCCGTGCAGGTCGGCGCCGTAACCGAGCTCGATGACGAAGCGCTTGCGGGCCATAATGGTCCCCTCTAGGCCAGCATCAAGGCCGGACTCTCGAGGTAGTCGGCCAGGCAGCGCAGGAAGGTCATGGCCGGCTGGCCGTCCACCACGCGGTGGTCGAAGGTGAGGGACAAGGTCATGAGTGTGCGGATGCAGATCGCGCCGTTCACCACCGCCGGCTTCTGGATGGCCCGGCCCACGCCCAGGATGGCCACCTCGGGCGGGTTGATGATGGGCGTGAAGCCGTCCATGCCGAGCATGCTGACGTTGGTGATGGTGAAGGTGCCGCCGCTGATCTCGTCCATGGTCAGGCCGCCTTTGCGTGCCCGGCCGGCCACGTCGCGCATGGCTCGGGCCAGCTCCTCCAGGCTCAACTTGTCCGCGCCCTTCACGTTGGGCACGATGAGGCCCTTGTCCACGGACACGGCCACGCCGAGGTTCACGGCCTCGTGCAGGGTGGCGGCGTTGTCCACCAGCGTGGCGTTTAAGAGCGGGTGCTTCTTCAGCGCCCGGCAGACGGCGTAGCCGATGATGTCGTTGTAAGACAGGCGGTAGTCGGGATTTTTCTTGTTCAGGGCCAGCAGGCGTTCGCGCAGACAGACCATCTCGGTCGCGTCGATCTCGACGAAGGCCGTGAGCTGGGCCATGCCGTGCAGGCTGGCCATCATGTTGTCGGCGATGAGCTTGCGCATGCCCTCCAGGGCAATGACCGAACCGGCGGTGGGGCCGGCGGGCGCGGCCGGAGCCGCGGCCGGGGCTGGGGGTGCCGCGGGGGCCGCTGGCGCGGCGGGCACAACGGGCCGAGTCGCGGGCTTGGCGGCATGCGGGTTCATGGCCCGCAAGAGGTCGGCCTTGGTGATCCGTCCGCCCTCGCCCGTGCCGCTGATCTGGGACAGGTCGATGCCGTGCTTCTTGGCCAGCTCGACGGCCTGGGGGCTCGCGTTCATGGCCGGGCCGGAGTCAAACGCGGCCTGCACGTCCTTTTCGGTGATCCGCACGCCGGGGCCGGTGCCGGTCACGGCGGAGAGGTCCACGCCGAGCTCCTTGGCCAGCTTGCGCGCGGCCGGGCTGGCCGGGACGAAGGCGCCGTCGGCTGTTTTTGCTGCGGCCGGAGCCGCGGCCTTGGCCGCGGCCGGGGCGGAGGCGGCCGCGGCGCCTCTGGCCACGCGCTCGGGCTTCTCGCCGGGCGCGGCGATGAGAGCGAGCACGGTCAGCACCGGCACGGTCTCGCCGGCCGGGACCACGATCTGGAACAGGCTGCCGGTGGCCGGGGACTCCACCGAGTTGGTGATCTTGTCGGTTTCGACCTCGAGGAGCGCCTCGCCGGCCGCGACCTGGTCGCCTTCCTGCTTGAACCAGCGGGCGACCTTGCCTTCCTTCATGGTCAGGCCCCATTTGGGCATGATCACGTCATGTGCCACCGTTTCATCCTCCTTATGCGTGGGCCACGCAAAGTCGGCTGCAGCAATGCACATGCCAGCGGCATAACGTTGCGAAAAGGCCGGTGTTTCATGCATCTGCGGGCGACGCCCCGAACGGCGTGTTCGGGATGCGAACGAATCCGCGGATTTTGCCCGGCCGCAAAAGGCGCCAGGCGGCCTGAAGCAGTGGAAAAATCCCGGTGCTGCAAAGGATTGCGGGCGGTGTTCGGAATTCGAACACTTGACTCAAGGGGTATTGTGCGCGACAAATGAAGCGCACAGGCGAAGCCGCGGGCCGACGGTTGTGGGCACAGGCAGGCCGCGCGGCGCCAACCTCCGCAGGAGGTGCCATGTACACGCTCGTGTGGGACAAGGAGAAGTTCGACGTCCAGAAGGAGCGCTTCGTGCCGGCCGCAGGCGGGATGCCGGCGGGCGCGGCCTCGGGCGGCGGTTTGCGCACCAGCGCCGGCCGCATCGACTACGCCGCCTGGAAGCGCTTCGTGGACCAGGGCCGCCTGGACGGCCCGGCCATCGACCCGGTGCTCGGCGAGTCCTGGCGGCGCTGCCGCGAGCGTGGGGTGGACCCGGCCCCGCGCAAGTGCTGGGACATCGTGCCCCTGGCCCGCCTGGAGCCCTCGGCCGGCCGCCTGCGCGAGCTGACCCGCGAGGTCGAGCGCGAGGTCTACTCCGCCATCCGCGGCCGCAATCTGCTCATCACCATCACCGACGCGCAGGGCTACGTGGTGCGCACCTGCGGCGACCTCTCGACGCTTCGCGCCGCGGACAAGCTCAATTTCGGCCCCGGCGCCAACTGGGCCGAGGACAGCGTGGGCACCAACGCCATCGGCACGGCCCTGGCCTCGGGCCGGCCCATGCAGGTCTTCGGCGAGGAGCACTACTGCCGGAGCCACCACGCCTGGCGCTGCACCGCCGCGCCCATTTTCGACCCCCACGGCAACATCTTCGGCTGCTTCGACATCTCCGGCCCGGCCGGCTCCGACCACTCGCGCACCCTGCCCCTGGTCATCGGCGCGGCCCGCAGCCTGGAGAAGCGGCTCATCGCCCTGCACGGCGCCGAGCTCAGCCACCAGTCCTGCGCGCTGGTCTCCGCGGTCTTCAACGCCGTGCTCACCGGCATCCTGTCCGTGGACAACGCGGGCCGCATCCAGAGCGCCAACAGCGCGGCCGAGGCCCTGCTGGGCCTGCCCGCGGACAGCCTCGCCGGCCGGCCGGCGGACGAGGTGGTGGAGTTCGACGCCTTCCTCGCCCGCCAGAAACACCCCTCGTCGCGGGCCGAGGCCGTACCCCTGGCCTGCCGCGTGAACCCGGGGCTCGTCGCCCGGGCCACGCCGGTCTTCTCCATGAACGGCACCTGGTTCGGCACGGTGGTCACCCTGGTCGAGCCCCAGCGGACCATGCCGCCCCGCCTGGCCCCGGCCAAGGCCCCGCCGGCGCCAATGCCGGCCATGTCCGGCGTGGTCGGGACGAGTCCGGCTCTGCGCCAGGCCGTGGCCCACGCCCTGCGCGCGGCGCGCACGCCCTCCACCGTGCTGCTCACCGGCGAATCGGGCACGGGCAAGGAGCTTTTCGCCAAAGGCATCCACCAGGCCGGGCCGCGGGCCGCTGGTCCGTTCGTGGCCATGAACTGCGGGGCGCTCGCCTCCGAGCTCATCCAGAGCGAGCTCTTCGGCTACGTGGGCGGGGCCTTCACCGGCGCGGACCGCAAAGGCCGGGCGGGCAGGTTCGAGCTGGCCGACAAGGGCACGCTTTTTCTCGACGAGATCGCCGAGATGCCGCTCGCCCTGCAGGTCAACCTGCTGCGGGTCATCGAGGAGCGCAAACTGACCCGGGTCGGCGGGAGCCAATCCGTGCCCGTGGAGGTGAAGATCGTCGCCGCCACCAACCGCGACCTCGCCGAGGAGGTGGCCGCGGGCCGCTTCCGGCGCGACCTCTACTACCGCCTGAACGTGGTGGCCATCCGCGTGCCGCCCTTGCGCGAGCGCGGCGGCGACGTGCGCCTCCTGGCCGAGCACCACGCCCGGCGCCTGGCCGCGGAGTTCGGGATCGCCCTCGCCGCCGTCTCCCCCGAGGTCTTCGACCTCCTGGCGGCCCACGACTGGCCGGGCAACGTGCGCGAGCTGGTCAACGCCCTCGAGTACGCCCTGAACACCCTGGACGGCGAGACGCTCACTGCCGCCCACCTGCCGCCCTACCTGCGCAAGACGTTTGAGCGCGGGCGCGCCGAGCTCGACTCCTTCAGCCTGAAGGAGGTCGAGGCCAAAACCATCCGCGAGGCGCTGGCCCACCACGGCGGCAACGTGACCCACGCCGCCCGGGCGCTGGGCATCGGCCGTAACACGCTCTACGCCAAGCTGCGCCAACTGGGCCTGGCGGGCTGAGGCCGGAGGCGCCCTACTGCAGCAGCAGGAGGAGCAGCCGCGCCGCGCCCAGGCGGCAGGGGTCACAGAGGCTCACAAAAGTCTCGGGCGCGGGCGGAGCGGTCGGGCCGCCGGAGGACAGCGCCGTGGCGAAGTCCAGGTTGTAGCCGTCCGGGGCGAGCCAGGCGCTCGCCCGCAGGTCGATGGGCTTGGGGCTGCGCAGGCTGAAGCCGGCGGGTGCGCGCACCGCGCCGAAGACCGCCGCCTCGCGGCTGGCCAGGATGGCGAGCTCGCCGCTGGCCACGATGGCCACGTCCGCGGGCACGAAGAAGCAGGTGTAGGCCTTGGTCCCCTCGAAGATCGTGCCCCCGGGCAGCTCGCGCGAGCCGTCGGCGTCGTAATCCCTCACCTCCGGATCGCCGGCGCACAGGCCGTCGGCGTCAACGTCGGCCTCGAGCACGCCGTCGTGGTCGCAGTCGCGCAGGAACGGCCCCATGGCCGCGATGGCCGGGACGACCGCTCCGGTCTCGAAGCCGGGCGCGGGCAGCATGGCCGAGCCGATGGACAGGATGGGCGCGGCCCGGGCGGTAGGCGGCAGCCCCAGAAGGAAGAGCAGCCCGGTCAGCCCGTAGAGGATGCGCAGGGCTTCTCGCAGGGCGGCCTGGGCCAGCGTCCGGCGGTCCGAGACCGGGTTCGCGGCCAGGTCCAGGGCGCAGGTGTCGCTCGCGGCGCAAGGAGCGCTCTGGTCCGCGCGGCAGAGGTCGCTGCCACAGCCCTGCGAGTTGTCGGTGACGCAGACGTCGCGGTTCGTGCACGCGCCCGAGGAGTCTCCGATGCACGTGTCGCCGGCGTCGCAGTCCCCGGAGGCATCGGCGTCGCAGGCGTCGGACCCGGTGCAGGCGCCGGAGTGATCCGTGGTGCAGGTGTCGCCGGTACCGCAGGTGTTGGAGGCATCGGTACTGCAGGTGTCGTGTGCGGTGCAGGGACCGGAATTGTCCGTGGTGCAGGTATCCGCGCTCTGGCAGACGTTCGACTTGTCCGAGGTGCACTGGTCCCCGGCCGGGCACTCGCCTGAGGAATCCGCGAGGCACTGGTCGCCTGCGCACCCGCCGGACCCGTCCACCCGGCAGGTGTCCATGGTGCAGGCTCCGGAGCTGTCGTCCCCGGGGGAGTCCTCGTCGCTGCACACGCTGTCGCCGCTCGCGCAGCCGGCGTAGTCGTCGGTGCATTCCAATGATTGATCCGTGCCGCACTCGTCCCGGGTGCAGTCACCGGAACCGTCTTCGTTGCAGATGTCCTTCTCGGTGCAGACGTGGCCGGTGGTGTCGGAAGCGCCGCAGTCGTCCCGGGTGGTGCAGACGTCCTGGGCGCAGCCCGCGGCCCAGGCCGTGTCGCGCAGGAAGGCGGCGTTCAGGCGGGAGAGCGGCAGGGCCTCGACGGCCAGGCCCGCGCCGGTGCCGGCGCAGGCGAGCGTCCGAGCCAGGCCAGGAAGGTGCGGCGATCGCTGCCGTCAGGATGCTCGGCCATGATGGTCCTCCTGGGTTGGCGCCGGCTCTCCGGGCAGCCGGCCGGCGACGAGGCCCAGCTCGGCGTGCAGGGCCAGGGCGCATTCGATGAGGTGCAGGCTGATGGTGCAGGCCACCTCGCGGTCTGGCTCGCCGATCTCCCCGTCCGGCTTGAGGGCCTGGTGCAGGCAGCCGCCGCCGCACAGGTGGCGCGCCCAGCAGTCGGCGCAGCCGGGTCGGCGGTCCACGTTCAGGGCGGCATACCGCCGGCGGGCGGCGAGGTCCGGGCCGGACTCGGCGTCGCCCATGGCCAGGCGCTCGTTGCCGACGAAGCGGTGGCAGGGGTAGAGCCGGCCGTCCTGGGACAGGGCCAGGAGCGAGCGGCCGGCCCCGCAGCCGTACTGCTGGCGCCGCCGCACCTGGCGCGTGGCGCGCAGCTGCCGGGTGAGGTTCTCGTAGCCAACGGCCCGGCCGGCCCGGGCGGAATCAACCAGATCGTGCGCCAGGCGCTCGTTGGCGGCGAGGACGGCCGGCACGTCGGAGGGGGGCATGGACACCGGGCAGCCGCCGGCCGCCGGCTCCACGTGCACCGAGCCGAAGCCCAGGCCGAGAAGGTGGCCGACCACGGCCCCGACATCGGTGACGCCGGAGGCCAGGGTGGCCCGGGCCGGCACCCGGCCGGGGCGCATGGCGGTCAGCGCGCGCACGTTGGCCGCGGCCGCGGCGTAGCTGCCCCGGCCGTCGATGGTCCTCCGGCAGGCGTCGTGGACCGCGGGCGGGCCGTCGAGGGAGACCTGGCAGCCGATGCGCTGGCGGGCCAGCAGCCGCCGGGCGCGCGCGTCCAGCAGCGTGGCGTTGGTCGAGAGGCTCAAGTCCAGGCGCTTGCCCGTGGTCTTCTCCAACTCCCGGCCGTGGGCCGCGGCGGCTTCGAGCACGTCCAGCGCCAGCAGCGGCTCGCCGCCGAAGAACACGGCCGCGACCCGCCCGGCCCGGCCGGACAGGGCGAAAAGCAGGTCGAGCCCGCGCCTGGCCGTGGCCAGGCTCATGCCCGCGCGGTCCGCGCCGTAGAGGTGCGGGGCGCCGTCCTCCCGGCCGTAGCAGTAGGCGCAGCGCAGGTTGCAGGCGTGGGTCAGCATGAGTTCCAGGGTGGTCACGGGCGGCGGGCGGCGCGGGGCCTTGGGCGGCAGCGGCGGCGGAGTCGCGCAGAGGAAGCCCTCGGCCGCCAGGCTCGCGGCCGCGGCGGCCAGGCGCTCCGGGCCGTGGGCGGCCAGCAGGGCCTCAGGCGAGGCCGCGGGCTCGGTCAGGGCGCCGGCCAGTTCATAGGCCGCGTCGTCGGCGGCATAGGCCAGCAGCGTCTCGGTATTGAAGAGAATGCGACGCCCCAGCCGCTCGAAGCGGTGGAAGCCCGCCACGCGGGGGAGGGTCAGCTCGGCTGCATCCATGCAAGGCCTTGAAATACCGCTGAAACTGCATCGGCCATGCGCTGCATTGTCGTCGATACAGCCCTTTTGTATCATTTCACTTCAGGGCGATGCATCATGTTTCTTGCAATACCGTATTTATTTTGCATGGCAACGAACCGGCCATGCACTTCCCTTCGAGGAAGCCGTCCGTCCGGCTCTTCCCTCCGCGCGGCAAGGAGGGTAGATTGAAACCCAGAGGTTTCACATGCGTGTACGGATGGTGGTGCTGGTTGTCTCGTTCGTCCTGGCCCTGGCCGCGACCGGCGACGCCGCCCGCGTGGTCCAGGCCGCGGCCCGCCAATCCAAGGCCGGGATTGGCCTGGAGTCCGCACGCTTCGTGGCCGAGGTCCGGGCGGTGCGCTCGGTGCGCGCCCAGGCCGCCGGCCTCGCCGCCCGCGACGCCGGCACGACCCTGCCGGCGGGCGCCCTGGAGGCCGCGAGCCTCGCCGCGCTCTCCCCGGACATCCTTTTCACCCGCCTCTACGGCTGCGAAGGCGAGTCCGGAATCGAGGCCGTGGCCGGCGTCAGCCTGGACGCCGCCGCGCTGACCAAGGCGGCGCAAGCTCTCGCGGCCGACGGGGAGCGCCTCTCGCGACTTTCCGTCCTGTGGCGGGAGGAGGGCGAGCTGCTCGCGGTGTTTGCCCGCGCCGGCAAGGGCGCGGGCCAGGCGGAGCTGAAAGCGGCGGTGAAGGGGTTGAAGAAGGCGGCCGGGGACATCGCCCGCCTCACCCTGGCGTCCGCGGGTCAAGGAAAGCCTGAAGAAGCCATGAAATGAGGAGGGCGGCGCGGGCCGGCCGTGACCCTGCACGGTTCCTTCTTCTCCTCACCGGCAGCGTTTGTCTTTTTCCCCAGAGTGACCGGACTGCGCTCGGTCAGGAAGGCCTGAAGGAGTCATGAAGGCGCGGCGATCGGCCGGGATGCGGCGCGTTCCGCCCCTTTCAGGGCATCTTTTTCTCCTTCGCAGGCAGGTTTCGATTCTCTTCTACCTCCCGTAATATCCCTCCCACAGCCCCCTCAGGAAGCTTCTCGCGTTCGTGCCCAGGGAGCGGATGCGGTAGCCGCCTTCCTGGACCACCAGGGTCGGCAGGCCCAGGCGGCCGAGCTGGTCGCCGTTCACCTGGAAATCCGGGGCGCTCAAGCTGAAGGTGCCGGTGGGGTCGCCCTTGGCCGTGTCCAGGCCCAGGGCCACGATCAGGAAGACCGGATCGAAGTCGGTGATGAGCGCGATGGCTCGCTTGAGGACCCGGACGTAGGTCGGGCCGTCCACCCGCTCGGGCAGGGGGAAGTTCCGGTTGTAGCCGGTGCCGGCGCCGACGCCGGTCTCGTCCTTGAAGCCGGAGAAGTAGGGGTAGGCGAAGCTCGGGTGGCCGTGGATGGACACGGTCAGCACGTCTGGGCGGCCGTAGAAGATGTCCTGGGTGCCGTTGCCGTGGTGGTAGTCCACGTCGAGGATCGCCACCCGGCCCCAGGCCGACAGGTGCTGGGCGGCGATGGCCGTGGAGTTGAAGTAGCAGAAACCCCCGAAGGCCCGTCGCTCCGCGTGGTGACCGGGCGGCCGGACGAGGGCGTATGAAAGGCGCCGGCCCTCGACCAGGCCCTCGGCCGCGGTGAGCGCGCAGTCCACGGCCCGGCGGGCGGCCTTGAAGGCGTTCTGGTTCAGCGGAGTGAAGGTGTCGATGCAGTAGTAGCCGGCGCGCATGGGCAGGTCGCGCGGCGGCCGGGTGGAGTTGCGCACCGGGAAGACGTAGGGGTAGAGGGACTTGCCCGGGGGCACCTTGGCGCAGACCCGCTGCAGGTAGTTCACGTAGTCCGGGTCGTGCACGGCCTTGATGCGCCAGACGGGATACGTCTTCGGCTCGATCCGGGAGAAGAGCCCGGTGGGCAGGAGCTTCTCCAGGATGCTGCTGACCCGGACCGGCGCCTCGACGTAGCCGCGCTCGTGGACGTGGTGGATGTCGTGGCGGTCGTTGACCACCAGCAGATACTGCTTGTCCGCCGGCACCCTGGGCACGGCCCTGGCCGGCACCGGCAGGGGCCCGTAGCGCGGCGGGCGCAGGCTGATGGGGCCGGTGAAGGAGCGGACCACGGCCTCGACGTATTCGGGCGGGCAGACGTCCTCGTATTTGCGCTCCAAGATGGCCCGGACGATGCCCCGGGCCTTGCGCGGGCCGATGGGCGCGGCCTTGTCCAGGGGGTCGAGGACCAGGTAGGGCGGGCAGTCCTCGCCCTTGTTCAGCGGCGTCTCGTAGGCCGTGCCGACCACCGGCCGGGCGCCGTAACGCTCGTAGAACCTCAGGCGCGAGACGTTCTGGGCCAGGGTCTTCGGTTCCGGGCAGAGGGCCGGGTCGTCGGGCAGGCATTCGTAGAACAGCCCGCAGGCCTTGAGCGCCTTGGCCTCCTCGCGCACCCGCTCGTAGAGCAGCCCGCCCACGCCGCGGCCCATGAGCCCGGGCTCCACGGTCAGAAAGTCCAGGTAGCAGAACTGCAGGTCCGGGAAATGGAAGAGGATGGCGAAGCCCTGCATGCGGCCGTTCTTCTCGGCGCTGAACAGGATGGTGCGGAAGCCGTGGGCCATGGGATCGCGCAGCAGCTCGGGCAGGTGCTCGATCTCCTCCTCGGACAAAAGGTGGAACTGCTCGCGCAGGATGTCCTGGGCGCTGGCCACGACCTCGCGGTCCTTGGGCAGCACGGCATCGTGGATGCGGCGGATGCGAAACATCGGTCCCTCCCTTGTAAATACATGATCCACTTCCGGACCCTTGGCAAGCCATGCCCGGTTGACCTTGCATCACACCTCGCGTAGGACCGATATGCATTGTGTAAAGTAGGGGGGACTCGTGGCTGCGAGGAAGGACACCTCCCGGGACCAGGTCCCGGTCGTCGTCGGCATCGGCGCCTCGGCCGGCGGCCTCGAGGCCTTGAAGCGCCTTCTGCCCGGGCTGCCGGCGGACGCCGGGGCGGGCTACGTCGTGGTCCAGCACCTCGATCCGCGCCATCCCTCGCTTCTGGCCGATCTGCTGAAGCCCGCCAGCGCCATGCCCGTGCTCCTGGCCGAGGACGGCATGAGCCTGGCACCCGGGCGGATCTATGTCGCCCCGCCCGGAGCCGACATCAGCCTCGACGGCGGCCGCTTCCGTCTTCTGCCCCACTCCGCCTCTCCCAGTCCCGCGCCTTCGGTGGACGTCTTCCTGGCCTCCCTGGCCAGAGCGTGCGGCGAGCGCGCCGTGGCGGTCATCCTCTCCGGGGCCGGATTCGACGGCGTGCAGGGCTTGCGGGCGATCAAGTCCGCGGGCGGGGTGACCATGGCCCAGGCCGAGGACTCGGCGCGCTTCGACGGCATGCCCGGCGCGGCCATCAAGGACGGCCATGTGGACCGCGTCCTGACCCCCGAGGCCATCGGCCCGGAGATCGCGGCCATCATCCGCCTGCTCGGCCAACCCGCGGTCTCGGCCGAGCACAGCGCCGAGGCCCTGGGGCTGGAGCGGATACTCAAGGCCGTGCGCCGGGTCACCAACCTCGACTTCGCCCCCTACAAGCCGAGCACCCTCTGCCGGCGCGTCCAGCGGCGCATGGCCCTGGCCCAGTGCCGCAGCCCCGAGGAGTACCTGGACTATCTGCAGCGCGACCCGGCCGAGGCCGAGCGCCTGGCCGACGACTTCCTCATCTCGGTCACCGAGTTTTTCCGCGACCCCGAGGCCTTCGCGGCCCTGGACCCGCTCCTCGAGGCCCTGGTCCGGGAGCGGGGGCCGGGCGGCGTCCTGCGGGTCTGGGTGCCGGGGGCGGCCACCGGCGAGGAGGCCTATTCCCTGGCCATTCTGCTGGCCGAGATATGCGGGCGCACGGGGGTGGCCCCCCGGGTGCAGATCTTCGCCACCGACCTGGACGCCGAGGCCGTGGCCCTGGCCCGCCGCGGCGTGTACGCCCCGGCGGCCATGGCCGGGGTGGGCGAGGAGCGCCGCCGCCGATGGTTCCGCGTCACCGCGGGCGGCTACCAGGTCCAGGACGTCATCCGGGACTTGATCGTCTT
Organism: Desulfovibrio sp. UBA6079; assembly: GCA_002428705.1. GTDB lineage: Bacteria > Desulfobacterota > Desulfovibrionia > Desulfovibrionales > Desulfovibrionaceae > UBA6079. The sequence goes on along the minus strand of DIXN01000062.1, from coordinate 37,060 downwards.
CTCCCGCCACGACCTGCTGTCCGATCCGCCCTTCCAGCACCTGGACCTGATCAGCTGCCGCAACGTGCTCATCTACCTGGGCGGCGAGGCCCAGCACGAGCTCGTGCCCCTGTTCCACAACCTCCTGAGCCCCGGCGGGCTCCTGTTCATGGGCATCTCGGAGTCCCTCGGGCAGTACGGCGAATATTTCGAGCTGGCCGAGCGCGGGGCCAAGATCTTCCGCCGCCGGGAGAACGTGCGCCCCCGGCGGCCGGCCCTGCGCCGCGCCCGGGCGGCCATGATCCAGAACCAGGACTGGCCTCAGCCCGGCCGGCCCAAGGCCTCGCCCCTGGAGGCCCTGCGTAGCGAGCTGGCCGCGGCCTTCGCTCCGGCCGGGGTGCTGGTGGACGAGCAGCTGGAGATATTGGCCGTGCACGGCGACGTCTCGCCCTACCTGCGCCTGGCCCAGGGCGAGCCGGGCCTGGGCATTTTGACCTTTGCCGACGGCCGGTTGCGCGTGGAGCTGCGGACCCTCATCCGCAAGGCCCTGCGCAAGGGGACGGCGGTCAGCGGCGGGCTGCTCAAGGCCGGCTCGGCCGAGGTTCCGGCCTTCCGGGTCATGGTCCGGCCGGTGAGCTTCGAGCCCGGCGGCGAGCCGCTGGGCCTGGTGGCCTTCGTGCCCGAGCCCGGGGCGGCGCAAACCCAGCGCGCGCCGGCCGAGGGCGAGCCCGACCCCCAGCTGGTCGAGCTCGAGCGGGAGCTGACCGAGACCCAGTCCCGGCTGGAGACCGCGGTGGGCGAGCTGGAGACGGCCAACGAAGAGCTCATGAGCCTGAACGAGGAGCTGCAGAGCGCCAACGAGGAGCTGCAAAGCGCCAACGAGGAGCTGGAGAGCGCCAACGAGGAGCTGCAGAGCGCGAACGAGGAGCTGACCACGGTCAACGACGAGCTGACCGAGAAGTCCGCCGCCCTGGCCTCGGCCCTGGCCGACGTGGAGAACATCCTGCACCAGGTCGGCCTGCCGCTCATCATCGTGGACGAGAAGCTGAACATCACCCGGGCCACGCCCCAGGCCAAGGAGCTCTTCGGCCTTCAGCCGGGAGCAAGCGTTCAGCCCGTGACCGAGGTCCCCAGGCTGGCCGGGCTGTCCGGGGTGCTTGGACGACTTGCGGCCCTGGCCGGTGGCCTGGCCCTGACCCACGAGGAGGAGGTCCGCCTGGGCGGCCGGCTCTACCTCCTGCGCCTGACCCCGTATCTCAAGCGCTCGGGCGAGCCGCTCGGGGCCATGCTCCTGTTCTTCGACCGCACCGAGGCCGCGCGCTCGGCCATGTCCATGGGCGCGGTCACCGACATCTCGCGCCTCTTCCTGCAGGGCCTGCCCCGGGAGGAGATCTACCGGCGCCTGACCGGGATATTGGCGGAGCGCTTCGCCTGCGACAAGGTCTTCATCGGCTTCTTCGACGAGGCCGGCCGGGACCTCGTCCTGGCCGGAGCCCTGGGGCTGGACGAGGACGGGCAGATACCCTGGCGCATCCCCCTGGCCGGGACCATCCACCAACTGGTCCTGACCAGAAGCCGGCCGGCCCTGGACAAGGGCGGCCCGGACTGTCCCTTCGACCACGCCCACCTGGGCCGGGTTGCGCCGCGCACCGTGGTCTGCGCGCCCATCCCGGGCAGCGGCGAGACCGTGGGCACCCTGACCGTGGCCTACGACCAGACGCCGCCGCTGGACGTGGACCTGGCCGAGCCGCTGGCGGTCATCGCCATCCACCTGGGCCAGGAGATCGCGCGCAGCCGGGCCATGCGGGCGCTTTCCGAGCACAAGGCCGAGCTCGAGCGCCGGGTGGCCGCGCGCACGGCCGAGCTGGCCGAGAAGAACGCCCGGCTGTCCTGCGAGATCGAGGAGCGCCGGGCCGCCGAGCTGGCCCTGGCGGAAAGCTCGGCGGCCGAGCGCGAGCGCGCCCGCCAGCTCGCGGCCATCCTGGAGTTCGTGCCGGCTGCGGTCTGGATCGCCCACGATCCCGACTGCTCGCGCATCAGCGGCAGCCGGGCCTCCTACGAGCTTCTGCGCCTGCCCTACGGCAGCCACCCTTACGAGCCGGCTCCGGGCGCGCCGGCCATGGCCTTCCGCATGGTCAAGGACGGCCACGAGATTTCGCTCACCGAGCTGCCGCTGAAGCGCGCGGCCAGGGGCGAGGATATCCGCGGCTTCGAGGAGGACGTGGTCTTTACCGACGGCGAGGTCCGCCATCTGGTGGCCAACGCCGTGCCCCTGCGCGGCGCCGGGGGCGAGTTGGCCGGCGCGGTGGCGGCCTTCATGGACATCACCGAGCGCCGGCGGATGGAGGAGGAGCTGCGCGCGGCCAAGTCTGCGGCCGAGGCCGCCAACCTGGCCAAGAACCAGTTCCTGGCCAACATGAGCCACGAGCTGCGCACGCCCCTGGCCGGGATCAACGGCATGACCCAGCTCATCCTCTCGCGGACCGGGGACGCCGAGTCCCGGACCTATCTGGCCCACGTCCTCGACGCCGCCCGGGCGCTGGGCGAGATCATCGAGGATCTGCTGGACATCTCGCGCATCGAGTCCGGGGCCATGACGCTCAAGCCCACGGTCTTCGCCCTGCGGCCGTTTCTGGAGCAGCTGCTGGCCGTGCACCAGCTGTCCGCCGAGCGCAAGGGGCTCGGCCTGCACCTCGATTCCGACCCGGACCTGCCCGAATCGGTGGAGGCCGACGCCGGCCGCCTGGGCCAGATCCTGCGCAACCTGCTGTCCAATGCCGTGAAGTACACCGACCGCGGTTCGGTCGGGCTGCGGGTGCGGCCGGCCGGGCCGGCGGGCCGGGCGGCAATGGTCGCCTTCGCCGTGGCCGACACCGGCGTGGGCATCCCCGAGGACAAGCTGGGCGCGGTCTTCCAGACCTTCTACCAGGTGGAGAACGTGCTGACCAAGGAGCACCAGGGTGTGGGCCTGGGGCTGGCCATCTCCCGGCACCTGGCCCAGCTCCTGGGCGGCGACATCGAGGTCGAGAGCCGGCCCGGGCAGGGCAGCGTGTTCACCGTCTGCCTGCCGCTGGCCCCGGTCGCCGACCCGGAGGAGGTCCAGAAGCCGGCCCAGGCGACGTACTCGCCCCTGGGCGGCCTCGGCGCCGTCCGGCCGCCCAGACGTGTGCTCGTGGTCGAGGACAACCGCCTGAACCGCCTGTTCATGGAGCGCATCCTGGTCAAGGCCGGGCACCTGCCGGCCACGGCCGTGGATGGACCCGACGCGCTCGGCCAGGTCCGCGCCCGGGAGTTCGACCTCGTGCTCATGGACATCCAGATGCCGGTCATGGACGGGCTGGAAACCCTGGCCCGGCTGAGGGAGCTGCCCGGCCCGTCAGGCCGGGTGCCGGTGGTCGCGCTCACGGCCTATGCCGGCGACGAGGACCGGCAGCGGTTCCTTGAGGCGGGCATGGCCGCGGTGCTGGTCAAGCCGGTGGACCTCGAGGAGCTGGCCGGTGTGCTGTCGCGCTTCGGCCCGGTGGCGGCGGACGCCGGGTCGAACTAGGCCGTCACCGGTTCGTCACCGCGGGCGGATAGGCTGAGGGCAAAACCTCCGGAGGCCCGCCATGGACCGTCCCGTCTCCGTCCTGTTCATCTGCAGTCAAAATAGCGCCCGCAGCCAGATGGCCGAGGCCTACCTGAACGCGCTCGGCGCCGGCCGTTACCAGGCCGAGAGCGCGGGGCTCGCCCCCACCGAGATCAATCCGCTGGTCGTCCGGGCCATGGCCGAGGAGGGCATCGACCTCGCGGACAAGGGCACGCAGTCGGTCTTCGACCTGTTCAAGGCCGGTCGCGTCTTCGACTACGTCATCACGGTCTGCGACGAGGCGGCCGAAGCCTGCCCGGTCTTCCCGGGGCTGACCCACCGCCTGCACCTGCCCTTCGCCGACCCGGCCCGCCTCACCGGCAGCGACGAGGAGAAGCTCGCCAAAATCCGCGAGATCCGCGCCGCCATCAAGGCCATGATCCTGGATCTCATCGCCTGGGACGAGAGCGGCCGCCAGGGCCGGCTGGGCGACGCCTGGAGCCTCGCTCCCCAGGCCTAGTCCCCGATATCCGGCTCGTCCCGCAGCATCTCGCCCGGGGCCGGCTTGCGCCCGACGATCATGGCCGTGTGCGGCCCGGTCTCGATGCGCGCCACGCCCGGGCAGCCGGCCTTGCGCAGCCAGGTGCGTATCTCGGCCTCGGTGTAGGTGTCGCCTCCCTCGGTGTTGACCAGCATGTTCAAGGCGAAGAAGGCCCCGAAGGGCGGCTGCGTGCGCGCATCATTCATGACGAAGTCCTGGACCACGACCCGGCCGCCGGGGTTCAGGGCCGCGGCCGCCTTGCGCATGAGCAGCAGGTTCTCGTCCGGCGGGTTGATGTGCACGATGGCCGAGAAGAAGACCAGGTCGAAGCCCTCGCCGAAGCCGTCGGCCAGGTAGTTGCCGGGCGTGGCCGTTATGCAGCCGGACAGGCCGGCGGCCTCGACGTAGCGCCGGGTCAGGGGCACGACCTCGGGCAGGTCCAGGACCACGGCGGCGATCCCGGGCCGGGCCCGGCAGAAGGCCATGGCGTAGGCCCCGGAGCCGCCGCCCACGTCGAGCACGCGGGTGACGCCGGAGAGGTCCAGGCGGGCCACCAGCTCTTCGGCGTCGCGCTGGCCGCGGTAGTGCATGGCCTCGATGAAGGCCGCAGTCTCCTCCGGATCTCGCCTGCGTTCGCTGACGCGCGTGCCGGCGCGCACCGCCGCGGTCAGCTCGGCCCAGCGGCCGTAGAGGTTGGCGCTGTGGCCCAGGCGCGAGAGGTACTCCGGCCGGCCGCGCACCAGGAATTTCTGCGCGGCTTCGCCGTTGGTGAAGGCTCCGCCGTTCTTGGCCACCAGGCCCAGGGCGCAGAGCGCGTTCAACAGGCGGTCCGTGGCGCGCACGTCGGCGCTCACGGTCTTGGCCACCTCCTCGGAGGTCTTCGCCCCTTCGGCCAGGGCGGTGAAGAGGCCGAGCTCGAAGGCGGTCAAGAGGATGCGGCTCTGCTGGAAGGACTGGCCCAGGGCGGCAAGGGCCTCGGGCGTGTCGTAACGGGGCGGAACGGGCGGAGGCATGGCGGTTCTCCTCGGTTTTCCGGCGGTGAACGGTTTTCGGCGATCCTACCACGAATCGGCTCCGGGGCAAGGGCCACCCGCGGTCAGCCGCGGGAGTCGCGCCTCCAGCGTTTCCAGGGCTTGAGCACCGAGATGACCACCGTGGCCGCGAGGGTGGCTGTCTGGAGCAGCCCGAACCAGAGGTGGCGGGCCTGGTTGGCCAGATACTCGGGATCGGTCAGGGCCGCGTCCCGCAAGCGATCCGAGAGGTCGGTCATGGCCGCCTCCCAGGGGCCGAGCCAGAAGGTGCCGAAGACGATGGCCGAGACCGTGACCAGCCACTTGACGGCCTGCCAGGGCTGCTTGAAAAAGCCCCAGCCGGTGAAGAGCGAATAGACGAGGCCGGTGATCAGGCTGCCGAAGGCGCAGGTCACCACCACCTTCATGTCGATGTAGCGGATGCTCGCGTTCACCCCGTAGATCACGTCGCCGTCGCTCAGGCCGCGCTTCACCAGGTAGAGCACCAGGAGCGAGACCGCGCCGCCGACCCAGGCGCCAGCGATGAGCAGATGCGCGCATTTGAGCCATTTCTGGCCCGTGGATCCGAGACGGTACATGTTCCCCTCCTTTCAGTCGCCGGCCGCGAACAGGGTGCGGCTTTTTTCGCTGCGCCTGACCACCTTGGCCCAGGTCTCGCGGGCCACAAAGGACTCGGGCCAGAGGCGGATCATGCGCCGGAACAGCTCGAAGGGCATGCTCGCGGTCAGCTCCTCCAGGCCGAGAAAGGGCCGGCAGGAGGGGTCCCAGCCGCCGAGCACGAGTTTGAGGCGCCCCCGGCCCAGGTGGTTGAAGGGCCAGGCCACGAGATTGGCGCAGCCCGAGCCGAAGGGGCTGGCCACGGCCTCGGTGTCGGAGGTGACGTAGGCCGCCAGCTGGTGCAGCCCGGAGACGATCTCGGGGCGGCCGAAGAAGAGCACGAGCTCGGCCTTGTCTTCGGGGCCGCAGTCGGCCAGGCGCTTGACCACGCACCAGGGCCTGGGCGCCGGCCGGGAATCGACCGCGGCGTAGAAGTCCGCAGCCGCGGCCGGCGAGTCGAGGTAGCCTTCGCCCTTGGAGATGTATTCGGGCAGGAAGGACGCCTGGGGAATCTGGAAACCCAGGAAGTAGGCCGCGCCCGGGCAGCCGTTGCGGCTCGCGGAGAAGGCCGCGGGCTTGCCCTTCCTGCGGGTGGCGGCCAGGCGGCCGACCATGCAGGACCAGCCCGATTCGGGCGGCATGGTCGCGTCCTCGGGCGGCGTGTCGGCGTAGAACAGGCCCAGGGGCTCCTCGGCCCCGCCCAGAGCCTGGCAGAAGGCGCGGATGTCGTCGGCGGCGATCATGGCTTCTCCTTGGGGTTGAGGGTCGGGCTCAGGTTGTCGTGGATGCGGGCGAGCACCCGCCGGGCCACGGCCAGATCGATCTCGGGGATGCCGGCCGAGGCCCGGTCGATGACCCCCTGGGCCAGGCCGATGAGCCGCTCCTGGAGCCGTCGGCCGTCCGCGGTCAGGCGGATGCGTTTGATCCGCCCGTCGGCCGGGTCGGCCTCGTGGAACACGTAGCCCCGGCGCACGAGCCCGGCCACCAGGCGCGAGACGCCGGTCTTCTCCTGGATCAGGCGCAGGCAGAGCGCGGCGAGCGTCAGGCCGTCGGCATCCCAGAGATGGACGAGCACCCGCCACTGGTCCGCGGTGACGTCAAGCCCTGCCCCGGCGAAGGAGCGGTTCAGCTCGCTCTTCATGACCCGCGAGGCCCGGCCCACCAGCCGGCCCAGGGACTCAGTCAGGACAAAAGGGCGGGCACTTGGTTGCATATGCAACAATATGCCCGGACAGACGGGAAGCTGTCAAGGGGCGGCGTGCGGTCTTATTTTTCCGGGGCGAGCCCGGCGCCGATAGCGTCCATGGCCGGGCGGTGGAAGATGTGGACGAAGCCCAGGGACTGGGCCTGGTCAAAGACCAGTTCGATGGTCAGCGGTGCGGCCTCCCAGGTCATGACTCCGGCGTTGGGGCCGGTCGCGGGCGCGGTGGTCGGCCGGCCGTAGAGCAGAGTCAGATGGTCGGCCAGGGTCTTGGTCTTGGTCGGATCGGCATAGACCAGGCCGATGTAGCCCAGCCGGCCGGCGACGAAGCCGTAGCGGATGGAGTAGAGCGGCACGCCGGCAAAGGTCGGGTCGTCGCCGTCGCGCGTGTAGTAGTCCATCACCCCGCCGCCGCGCAGGAGCGAGGCCCCGGGCAGGGCGGACACGGGCGAGCCCCAGGCCAGGCCGCGGAAACCCGGGCGCAGGTCGCCGTCCTGGGCCGGGGCCAGGCCGGGCAGGGCGAGGGCAAGGACGATCAGGGCCGGGACAAGGACGATCGGGGCCAGGCTGGCGGGCAGGCGGCGCATTCGACAACCTCCGGGCGCCGGTTCGGGCGCGAAGGCGCATCTAGCACGTCCCCCGCCCGGCCACAAGACGCCCGCGCTCCCCTACGGTCTTGCCCCCCGGCCGATTTGCCGCTACGTTTATCGACCGCCCCCCATCCGGGGCGCCAAGGAGACGCCCGGCCATGCCGTTTCGCATCCGCTTCCTCGATTTCCCCACCCGCGCCCCCCTGGACGGCCTCCTGGCCCACTACGAGCCCATTGCCAAGGGCCTGCACGTGCTCGAGGAGGCCCTGAACGGCTACCTGCACGCCGGCCCCAGCCGGGCCTTTAAGGTCCTGCTAGCCGAGATGGACACCCTGGAGAACGAGGCCGACAAGCTCAAGAGGAAGATCAGGAACCATCTGCCGCCGGCCCTGTTCACCATCGTGGACAAGAGCCTGCTGCTGGCCGCAACCAGCCGCCAGGACGACATCATGGACGCCTCCCACGAGGCCCTCCTCTGGCTGGCCATGCGGGCCGTGGAGATCCCCGAGTCCGTCCGGCCGGGCCTGCGCGACGTCCTGGCCCAGGCCGTGGGCACGGTCACGCTCCTGAAGCCGGCGCTTACGGCCATCACCCGCCTGGTCTGCGGCGAGCCCCAGGACCGCCGAGAGGCCAAGGAGTGCATCCACGCGGTGCGCGAGCAGCACCGGACCGTGGCCCGGGCGCGTTTTCGCCTGGCCCAGGACATCTACGCCCTGGACGCGGATTTCCGCGACGTCTACCAGATCATGCACTTCCTCGACAGCCTCCACGACGCAAGCCACAGCGCCGAGGCCTGCGCCGACTTCCTGCGGGCCATGATCGCCCGCCAGGACTAGCCGCCCATGGCCCGCCTGCTGCCCGTCCTCTGCCTGCTGCTGCTCTTCGCTACCGGGGTCGGCTGCGGCCTGTTCGGGTCGGCCTCGACGCAGGGAATCGAAGACCAGCCCCCGGCCCCGGTTCCGGCGCCCGCTTCGGCCGAGGCCGTGGTCCTGCAGGCCGACAACTTCCTGTTCAAGCCGAACCTCATCCGCGCCCCGGCCGGCGGTACGCTCTCCCTGGCCGTGACCAACGTCAGCGACCAGCTCCACGACCTGACGGTGAAGAACCCGGCCGGCGAGGTCATCGTCCAGGTGGACCTGCCGCCGCACGTGCCGGTGCAGGTGACGGTCCCCCTGCCCGTGGCCGGCGACTACCCCTTCGAGTGCAGCCGGCCCTTCCACGCCAAGCTCGGCATGACCGGCCGCATCGTGGCCGAGTAGCGCGTGGTCGGATAGACGAAGAGGCCGTAAGGGGGAATACGGGGTAGGCGGCGCCTTGTAAGGGCTGCGACCCGTGCTGCGGGTCAACCCCGATGCCTGCCCGGAAAGCGAAGAAACCATGAATGAGGGGAGGGGACTCGTGCGCGTGTTTGGGTGCTCCATGCGCGCTGTCGGTTGACCCGGCCCGCGGAGTTGACCGCAGCTTTCCCCTTGGTGGCGGCTTTTCCTCGTTCGGCTCGGGACACGAGCGCCGGTCGTCCGGTCGAGAACTGAACTGCCGCCATGAGGTCGAAGGGCGGCAGTTCGGGTCAGGACCTGACGCGCGGCCCCGCTTCCTCCAGGGCTGGGGGATCGATCCGACGCAGGGCTATGACCCTGGCCGGAGTCTGCCCCTCGCCGTCTTCCCCCCTCGCGGCGGCTTTCGTCTTCAATTTCCCCTGGCTCTGACCCAGCCGGCGGCCGAGGACCGGTTCGGATGTCCCGGCCGGTCCCTCCGCCCTTTGTGGCTTCTTCCTCTTCCTCAGATGGCCAGCCCGAACAGATCGAGCACCAGGAAGCAGGCCGCGGCCACCAGGGCCGAGGCCGGGATGGTCAGGACCCAGGCGATGATCATCGTCTCGGCCACGCCCCAGCGCACGGCCGACAGCCGCTTGGAGGCGCCCACGCCGATGACCGAGGAGCTGATGGTGTGGGTGGTGGAGACCGGCGCGCCCATGAGCGAGGCGCCGGTGATGACCAGGGAGGCCGCGGTCTCGGCGGCAAACCCGTGAATCGGCTCGAGCTTGAAGATCTTGTGGCCCATGGTCTTGACGATCTTCCAGCCGCCCATGGCCGTGCCCAGGGCCATGGCCAGGGCGCAGGAGAGCTTGACCCAGTCGGGCACCACGATCTCGGGGATGACATGGAAGATGAACAGGGCCAGGGTGATGATGCCCATGGTCTTCTGGGCGTCGTTCATGCCGTGGCTGGTGGCCATGAAGGCCGAGGACACGATCTGCAGCTTCCTGAAGGCTACGTTCACCGTGTGCGGCTTGGAGTGGAAGAAGATCCAGGACAGGCTGAGCATGATGGCGTAGCCGGCGGCGAATCCGGCCAGCGGCGAGAGCACCAGCGGCAGGATGACCTTTTCGAAGATGGACAGGTAGTTGAGCGAGTCCCAGCCGCCGTACATGATGGACGAGCCGACGAGACCGCCGATGAGGGCGTGCGACGAGGACGAGGGCAGGCCCCAGTACCAGGTCAGCACGTTCCAGCAGATGGCGCCGAGCAACGCGGTCAGCACCAGGGACTGATGTCCCATGACCATGTCCGGGTTGACGATGCCGCTGCCGATGGTCTTGGCCACCTTGGTGCCGATGAAGGCCCCGCCCAGGTTCAGCGCCGCGGCCAGGGTCACCGCGACCTTGGGCGAGAGGACCTTGGTCGAGACGATGGTGGCGATGGCGTTGGCCGAGTCGTGGGCGCCGTTGGTGAAGTCGAAGATCAGCGCGACCACGACGATCACGCCCAGGAAGACGAGCATCGGATCAGGCATTTTTGAGCATGACTCCTTCGAGGATGTCGGCCAGCGACTCGACCCGGACGATGGCCTGCTCGATGCGGTCGTAGACGTGGGTCCACTTGACGATGTCGAGGATGGTCTCCCAGGTTTTCTCCTCGGCGTCGTAGGTCTCGCCGAGGGCCACCAGGAGCACGGTCTCGCACTCGTATTTTAAGGACTTGAGCCGCGCCAGGTGCTTCTCGAAGCCGTTCTTGGGCTTGAGGCAGCAGATCATGGCCGAGGTCTCGTCGATCATCAGGGCCAGGTTGCCCACCAGCTTGCGCGCCGGATACTTCATGCGCGAGAGGTCGTAGAGCCCGATGCGCGTGGCGATGGCTTTCACCAGGTTCAGGCTGTCTTCCTGGGCCAGGTTGATCTCGTGGATGTCCTCGCGGTCCAGCGGGGTGATGAAGGTCAACGAGAGCTGGCTCGCGATGTCGCGGCAGATGGCGTTGCCCTCGGACTCGATGATGTTGATCCTTTTGCAGTTCTCCTCCACGTCGGCGAAATCCTGGACGATCTCGTTCAGGACGCCCGCGGCCTTGACCAGCTTGCGGTTCTGGTTCTGGAAGAGCTCATAGAACTTGGCCGTCTTGGGAAAGAAGCTGAAGCCCATGCGAAAATCTCCTATGCCCGGGGGCGCTCGTCCCCGTCCGCCCGCTTCAGGCGCAGGCAGAGGGAGAAACCGTGGCTCTCGGGTTCTTGGCGTAGCCACAGCCGGCCGCCGAAGCCGGCGACGATGTCGCGGCAGACGGCCAGGGCGAAGAAATCCTTGGCGCCGGGGTCGAAGCCCGGGCGGGGCTCCGGGTCCTCGCCGCAGGGCCAGGCCGGGCCGGCCTGCGCGCCGCCGGCGACCACTGCCAGCTCGCACCAGGGGCCGGCCGTGCGCGAGGCGATCCAGGCCACCTCGCCCGGCCGGCTGGCGGCGAGCACCTTGGCCATGATGCTCGCGGCCACGTAGGCCAGGCCATCGGGCTCGGCCACGACCGGCAGCGGCGGCAGCTCCTCGGCGCCGGCCACGGTCAGCTCCCGGTCCTCGATGGCCGGAGCCGCGCCGCGCAGGGCGGCCTTCAGCGCGTCGGCCAGGTCGGACTCGGGCGGCCGGGCCTTGCCGGCGGCCGAGCGGGACTTGGCCAGGGCCAGCATGCCGGAGAGGACCGTGGCGATGTCCTCGGCGTTTTTCAGGACAACGGAAAGGAGCTCGCGGCCCTTGGCCGGATCGGCCGGCGGGGCGTCGAGGAGCGTCTCGGCGTAGCCGCGGATGCTCGATAGCGGGGTGCGCAGGCGGTGGGCGGCGTTGATGAGAAATTCGCGCATGGCCGCCTCGGCCCGGAGGATGTCGCTCACGTCGTGGAGCACGAGGATGAGGCGCCGGCCGCCGCTCCGGTCGGGGAAGGGGGCGAGCGCCGCCTCCACGTCCCGGCCGTCGGACAGCCGGGTGCGGATGCGCGAGGTGCCGCCGGCCTCGGTCCGGGTCAGCATGTCCCGGGTGGCAGACTGGATGTCCAGGTTCAGGCAGGCCTCCAGGGGATGCTTGCCGACGAGGTCCGGGCCGCTGTCGAAGAGCGCGGCCAGGGCCTTGTTGTGGGCCGTGATCTTGCCGTCCTGGCCGATGACCGCCAAGCCCTCGGCCAGGGCGTCGAAGACCGCCTCGCGCTCGCTGCGGCGCTCGGCCAGATCGTGCACGTGGTCGTCCAGGCTCGCGGCCATGGTGTTGACAGCCGCGGCCAGGGGCGCGAATTCCCGGCCGGGCACATGGCGGATGCGCCGGGAGAAATCGCCACGGCCGATGGCCTGGACCGCCTCGCTGAAGGTCTTGACCGTGCGCGACATGTGCCGGGCCATGAGCCACATGAGCAGGAGCGCGCAGACGAGGGCTGAGCCCAGGATGTAGAAGGCCTCGCGCTTGGCGCCGGCCAGGCGCTCCTCGACCTCGGACCAGGGTACGGCCACGCGCAGGATGCCGTCTGGCAGGCCGGGGACGCCGCTCAGCTGGCGGGCCACGTAGACCAGGCGCCGGCCGATGGTGCGGCTGACGCGGATGTCCTTGCCGAGCCCGCCGGCCTCGGCCGCGCGTACCTCGGGCCGGTCGGCGTGGTCCTCGATCCCGGGCAGGTTCTTCTGGTCCACGTCGGATTCCGCGGCCACCCGGCCGTCCACGATGTAGGTGATGCGGCAGCCGAGCTTGGGGGCGAGCGTGATGACCCAGTCGTCGAAAGCCGCCGGGTCGCTTTTCGGCGCGGCCGAGGCCACCAGCCAGGCCACGGCGTCGAGGTCGCGCACGGCTCTGGCCTCGGTCTCGGCCACGATGTCCCGGCCGAGTGAGTTGGCGTGGCGGAAGTAGACCAGGCCGAGCAGGCCGACCAGGGCCGCCCAGCTGAGGATCAGGAGCTTGAAGCGATATGTGGCGATGCGCATGGAGCCTCGGGAGTCCGTGTCCGTAATGGCCGTCCGGCAGTCGGTCCAGGGTCGGGAAACCGGCGGATCGGTGCCGCGCCCGCCAGGTTACGATCCGGTGACAAGGCCGGGCAGGCGCTTCGTACCCCGGATCGACGGCAAAGAAAAGCCCCTTGTCACCGCTTCGTAACGCGGTCCGGGGCGCGGGAAGAGGGGCTGCTCGGGGGGCCGTCAGCGGCCGTTGCCGGCGGGCTCGGCGTCGGGGGCCGCGCCCCAGCCGGTGCGGTCGATGCCGTGCTCTTTGAGCAGGTCGTAGAGCCGGGTGCGGCCCAGGCCCGAGATGGCGCAGGCCCGGGCGATGTTGCCCTGCGAGCGCTTCATCAGCCGGCGCAGGTAGGTCTGCTCGGCCTGGGCCGCGACCTCCTGCTTGTAGGCCTTGAAGGAGGGCAGCTCCGCGTCCGGTGACAGGGGTGACAGGGGTGACGGGGGCGCTTCCGGGGCCGTCGCGGGCGCCGCGGGCGGGACGACCGCTCCGCCCGCGCCGTTCACCTGGGAGCGGGCCATGACCACCCGGATGTACTCCGGCAGGTGCTTGGAGAAGAGCACGGGCTCGTAGAGGGCCTTGCTGACCGCGGCCTCCAGCGTGTTCTTGAGCTCGCGCACGTTGCCGGGCCAGTCGTAGCGATTGAGCGCGGCCAGGAAGTCCGGGGAGAGCTTTTTCGGGGTGAACTCCATGGCCTCCTGGATCTCGGCCAGGAGGCGCCCGGCCAGGGCTTCCAGGTCCTCGGTGCGCTGCCGTAGCGGCGGCAGGTGCAGGCCGACGGCGTTCAGCCGGTAGAGGAGATCCTCGCGGAAGCGGCCCTCGCGCACCAGCTGCTCCAGGTTCCTGTTGGTGGCCGCGACCAGGCGGAAATTGCTGCGCAGCTCTCCTTGGCCGCCCACGCGGCGGTAGGCCCGTTCCTGGAGCACGCGCAGGAAGGCCTTCTGGACGTTCACGGGCAGCTCGCCGACCTCGTCCAGGAAGAGCGTGCCGCCGTCGGCCAGCTCCACCAGGCCCGGGGTGGTCTTGACCGCGCCGGTGAAGGAGCCCCGCTCGTGGCCGAAGAGTGCGCTCTCCACCAGGGATTCGGGCAGGGCCGCGCAATCGACGACCACGAAGCGCTTGTCCCGCCGGCTGCTCTTCTCGTGGATGGCCCGGGCGAAGAGCTCCTTGCCTGTGCCGGTCTCGCCGGTGATGAGCACGCCGGCCGAGGTCGAGGCCGCCTTGGCCACGGTGGACAGGCAGTCGGTGATGGCCCGGCTGGTGCCGACGATGCCCAGGACGGAGAAATCCGCGGCCGGGGGGCCGTCCCCGGGCGCCAGGTGGGCGCGGATGCCGTCGCGGTACTCGAGCACGCGGCGCAGGGAATGGATGATCTTCTTCGGCGAGAGGGGTTTCTGCACATACTCCCAGGCGCCCTTGACGATGGCCGTCTCGGCGCCGCCCGCGTCGCCCAGGCCGGTCATGACGATGACCTCGGGCGGGAACTCGGCCCGGCCGATGTCCTCCAGCATGTCGAGCCCGCTGCCGTCGGGCAGGCGCACGTCGAGGAAGACCACGTCGATCTCCCCGGAGCGGGCTCTCACCCGCCCGGCGTCCAGGGTCAGGGCGCAGTCCGCCTCGTGGCCCAGGCCGTGGACGAGCTCGGTCAGCATGGAGCAGAGCTCGGTGTCGTCGTCGATGATCAGCACGCGTGCCATGGATGCATCCGGTCCGCCGGGAGCTTTCCGTCCGGCCGGTCATGCTATGCCGTCCGCCGGCCGAGGACAAGCCCCCCGAGTCGTGGCCCGTGCGGCTAGCCGGTCAGGGCCTCGCTGACGATGCGGGCGATCTCGCGCACCCCGGCCGGTTTTTTCAGGAAGTAGCGGATGCCCGCGCCCGAGGCCTGGGCAGCCAGGCTGGTGGTACTGTAGCCGGTGCACAGGATGACCGGGATGTCCGGGCGCACGGCCAGGAGTTCCACGGCCAGGTCGTAGCCGGTCATGGCCGGCATGGTCTGGTCCACGATGACCAGGTCGAAGCGCTGCGGGTCGGCCAGCAGCAGCTCGCGGGCCTCCAGGCTCGAGGTCTTGCCCACGACCTCGTAGCCCAGGTGGGAGAGCATCTCGGTATTGAGTCGCACGAGGACCTCCTCGTCGTCCACGAACAGGATGCGCCCGCGCGCGCACCTAGCCACCCGGCGCTCCTCCCGGCCCTCCTCCGCGGCCTCGGACAGGCACAGCGGCAGGTGGATGGTGAAGGTGCTGCCCTGGCCGCGCCGGCTCTGGAAGCTGACCGCCCCGCCCAGGCTGGAGACCACGCCGTGGACCACGGCCAGGCCCATGCCCGTGCCGTCGCCGGTCTGCTTGGTGGTGAAGAAGGGGTCGAAGATGCGGCTGGCGATGGCCGGGTCGATGCCCTCGCCGGTGTCGCTGACGCAGAGGCAGGCGTAGTCCCCGGGGACGATGCCCAGGGACTCGGCGGATTCGGCGTCCGGGCGGCGCCTGGCCAGGGTCACGGTCAGGCTGCCGCCGGACTCCTTCATGGCGTAGGCCGCGTTGGTGCAGAGGTTCAGCATGACCTGGTGGATCTGGGTGGTGGAGGCCATGACCACGGCCTCGGGGCAGGTGAGCTCCACGTTGATCTGGATGGTCGTCGGGATGGTCGCGCGCAGGAAGGTGAGGGCCTCGCGCACCAGCGGCGCGAGTTTGAGCGGCATGGTCTTCTGTTCGGCGCGGTGGCTGAAGGTGAGTATCTGCTCCACCAGGCCCTTGGCCCGGTAGGCGCCTTTGAGGATGTGCTCGACCCGGGGCTTCAACCGCTCGTTGCCGTCGGTGTCGAACATCTCGATCATCTCGGCGTAGCCGATGATGCCGCCTAAGATGTTGTTGAAGTCGTGGGCGATGCCGCCGGCCAGGGTGCCGATGGCCTCCATCTTCTGGGCCTGCTGCAGCTGCAACTCGAGCTGCTTCTGCTCGGTGATGTCGCGCTCGTTGACCACCACCCCGGAGATGGTCTTGTCCGGCTCGATGCAGGGGAAGAAGGACAGGTCCATGTAGCGCCGGCCGCGGGCTATCAGGTGGACCCAGTCCTTGTGGCGCACGGTCATCCCGGCCAGGCAGGCGCGCACGTGGGGCTCGATGCTCGAACTGTACACGTCCTCGCCGAAGATGTCGCGGGCGTGGGCGCCGATGACCGCCGCGCGCGGCAGGTCGTTCACGGCCAGGAAGGCGTTGTTGGCCGCCTGGATGACGCCGCCGCGATCGATGAGCGAGATGTAGTCGGTGGAGGAGGCGATGATCTGGCCGTATTTTCGCAGCTCCCGTTCGGTGCGCCGGCGCTCGGTGATGTCGCGGGCGATGCCGATGCCCCCCACCGGCGCGCCCCTGGCGTCGTTCTGGATGGAGAGGTTCAGCTCCATGGGCACGGTCGAGCCGTCCTCGCGTTTGAGCTCCACCTCGTGCAGCTTGACCGTGGCCCCGCCGAGGCCAGCGGCGAAGGTGGCCCGGGCCTTGTCCGCGGCGTGCTCCGGAAAGAGGCTCGAGAAGTGCCGGCCGACCAGGTCGAGGACCTTGCGCCCGGTCAGCGGCTCGAAGTTGGCGTTGATGAAGACCAGCACGCCCGAGGCGTCGGTGCGGAAGATGATGTCTGTCGAGGTCTCGAGCAGGCTCTTGTACTTGTTCTCGCTCTCCTTCAGCTCCGTCTCGCGGGTCTCGACCTTGGCGGCCATGTCCTCCAGGGCGTGGGTCAGCTCCAGGAGTTCGCCGCCGAGCAGGTCGCGGTTCATGCGCACGCGGTAGTTGCCGCCGGAGATCTCCCGGGCCATGGTCACCATGCGGCTGACCGGCAGGGAGATGGAGCGGGCCACGAAGAACAGGGCGATGAGCAGAAGCCCCACGGTGAAGCTGGTCATGTAGACCATGCCCATGGACAGGCGGTCGGCGTCGGCCTCGAACACGGCCAGCGGCGCGCAGACCGCGATGTACCACAGCTGGCCGGTGTCGCCGAAGGCGATGGGGAAGAACTGGGCCAGGATGCCCGTGCGGCCGGCCCCGATGTCGAGCTCGCGGCGGAAAGAGTCGCCCTGGGCCATGGAGGCGACGATGGCCTCGGCCTCGGCCGGGTCGGGCAGGATGTCGGCCAGCGTCCGGCCGACGTGCTCGGCCACGGGGTGGGCCACGATGTGCCCGGAGTCGGTCATGAGATAGGCGTAGCCCGTGCCGTAGGGCTTGATCTCGTTTATCTTCTCCGAGAGCTTGGAGAGCGCGATGTCCAGGCAGAACATGCCCTCGAAGGCGCCGTGGACCATGACCGGGGCGCAGGTGCTGGTCATGAGCACGTTCTCGCTGCCCACGCGGTAGAGGTAGGGCGGCACCACGTAGGCCTTGCCCCGGCGCTTGGGCTCCAGGTAGTAGTCGCCGGCCCCGGGCACGTCGTAGCCCTCGAGGATGTCGTGCTTGAGGCGCCCGGCCTCCTTGTAGATGTAGGGCAGGAAGCGCCCGGTGTGGTCGTGCAGGGGGGTGCCCACGAACTCCCGGTCACGGCCGTCGAAGGCGTCTGCCTCCCAGCCGGTGCTGCCGCCGATGAACATCTCGCCGCTCAAGATGACCTTGTCGAGCATGGCCACGACCTCGTCGCGCTCCATGCCGCCGCCGAGCTCCTTCAGGCCGCTGAAGGCCTCGGCCAGGGCGTTGACCTCGTCCAGGCCGACCTCGATGAAGGCCTTGACCTGGTTGCCGTACCTGCCGGCGAGCGCGTTCAGCTCGCTGTCGCCCATGTGCTGCAGGAGGGTGATGCTGCTGTGGTGCAGGTAGAAGGCCAGCACGCAGATGGCTAGGCTCATGAGCCCGCTCACGGGCAGCATGATCTTCTGCATCACGCTTAGGCCCCGCAGCCACCCGAGCATCGGCTCCTCCTGGTTGGAGATGGGATCAGGCGGGCTGTATTGCGCCATGACTTTGCCGTCGGCGTCAAGCATCGCGGGAAGCGGCCGCGGGAGCGGGCTTTACGGCAGGCTCAGGCCGAGAAGGCCAGGGACTTGATGGTCAGCGGGACTAGCCCGCCGGTATAGAGCGGCCGGCCGAGGTCGATGTAGTCGCCGTCGCGGACCTCGACCTCGTCGATGACCGCCAGCTCCCGGCCGGGCAGGAGCGGGGCCAGCTCCATGCCGAGCACCTTGCCCGCGTCCTCGCGCAGGACGACCAGCACCGGGTGCGGCGAGGCGGCGTGCTCGGAGAAGAATCGGGCCAGCCCGGCGGCCAGGTGGCGCACCACCCGGTAGGTCACGGGCATGCCCGGGGGCAGGGCCGCGGCGAAGAGGTCGCGGCCCGGGTCGAGGTCCAGGCGGGAGAGCGCCCGGGAGATCGCCTCGGCGATGTCCGGGCGCTCCTCGCGCCAGTCGAGGGGCAGCACGGCCACCGGGATGTTTTTCAGCGGCAGCTTGGCCGCGTCGGCCCAGATGGTGCTGCCGGACAAGGACAGGGACCAGGCCCCGGCGCCGATGACCGTGGCCTGGATGGTGCACGCGGGCTCGCGCAGGGGCAGGGCGTTCATGCCCGGGTGGCGGCGGATGGCTGCGGCCAGGAGCGGCCCAAGGTCGCCGAAGCGGAAGGGGTCGCCCGGGTTGTCGCCCGGGGTTTGGCCGTAGAGGCAGGCGCCGACCCCGCCGGAGACGAAGACCGCGTCGTATTTTTGCCCGGGGGCCAGCGGCGGGGTCTGCAGGAGTTTTTCCGCCAGCGGGTCGGGCGTGCCCACGGCCACGGCGTAAATCATGTCGGCCATGCGCTCGGCCACGCGGGCCAGCTCCCGGGGGCCGAGGCCGGTCGTGCCCGGGCCGAACAGCTCGGCGACCACGGGCTCGGCCGGGGTGTGGATGCGGGTCGCGCGGCCGCGCGGATCGGTCTCGATCAGCCGGCCGCCGACGTTCAGGCAGGCGGTGTCTGCCACCCGCCCCAGGGAGAAGACCGCGTAGTTGGCCGTGCCGCCGCCGACGTCGATGTTCAGGACGGTGGCGCCGTGGGCCTCGGACCAGCTGGCCGCGCCCGAGCCCCGGCCGGCGATGATCGACTCCAGGTGCGGCCCGGCCGTGGCCACCACGAAATCGCCCAGCCCCTCGGCCAGGCCCATGACCGTGTCCCGGGCGTTGGTGGCTTTCAGGCTCTCGCCGGTGATGATGATCGCCCCGGTCTCGATGTCCGAGAACTTCATGCCGGCAAGCTCGAACCAGCTTTTGACCAATGCCTCCAGCTCCGGCCGGCGGATGGCCCCGCGCTCGTCCTTGGGGGTGAAGACCACCGGGCTCGAGAAGAGGATGCGGCGCTCGGCGAACTCGAAGCGCGGCACCTGGGTCGGCCCGGCGCGGTTGACCAGGCGCAGCCTGGAAAATATCAGCTGCGTCGTGGTCGTGCCGACGTCGATGCCGACGCTCAGGATGTCCCTGGTTTCCATGCGCGGCCGCCTAGCGGCTCTCCGGGAGCACGGCCCGGTAGAGCCGGATGACGTCCTCGCGTGAGGCCGCGCGCGGGTTGGTGGCGGCACAGATGTCGGTGAGCGCCTCGTCGGCCATGGCCAGGAGCCCGGCTTCGGTCTCGCGCTTGCCGGGCAGGTCGGTCTCCAGCCCGACGTCGCGGATGAGCCGGCGGCAGGCGGCCACCGAGGCCTCGGCCGCCTCGCGCTCGGAGAGCCCGGAGAGCGACACGCCCATGGCCCGGGCGATCTCGCCGAACTCCGCGGGCTTGACCATGAGGTTGAACTCCATGACGTGGGGCAGCATCAGCGCATTGGCCGCGCCGTGGGGCAGGTGGTAGCGTGCGCCGAGCTGGTGGGCCATGGCGTGGCACAACCCGAGGCCCGCGGTGGAGAAGGCCATGCCGGCCATGCACGAGGCGATGGCCATGGCGTAGCGGGCCTGGCCGTCGTCGCCCGAGCCGGCGGCTATGGGCAGGTTGCGGAAGGCGAGCATGACCGCACGGTGGGCGAGCGCCTGGGTGATGGTGCAGGCCTCCTTGGAGACGTAGGCCTCGATGGCGTGGGTCAGGGCGTCGAGCCCGGTGATCGCGGTCATGCGCGGCGGCAGGCCGTGGGTCAGGCGCGGGTCCACCAGGGCCAGGTCGGGCATGATGCAGGGGTGGCGCGCGGCGATCTTGTGCCGGCCCGAGGCGTCGGTGATCACGGTGAAGGCCGTGACCTCGGAGCCGGTGCCGGCGGTGGTCGGCACGGCCGCGAGCCCGGGCCGGGGCAGGTGCCTGCCGGCCAGGGCCCCGATCTCCTCCAGGCGCACGCCGGAGGCGAGCGCGGCCATGGCCTTGGCCGTGTCCAGGGCCGAGCCGCCGCCGAAGCCGACGATGAACCCGGCCCCGGCAGCCTTGAACGAGGCCGAGGCCTCCTCGACCATCTGGATGGTCGGCTCGCCGGGCAGGCACTCGAAGATCGTGGCCGCGACGCCGGAGAGGCGCAGGGAGCGCAGCGCCGTATCCATGAGCCCGAGGGAGACCACCGCCGGGTCGGCGGCGAAAAAGGCGTGGCCTACGCCGCGGCCGGCCAGAATCTCGCCCAGCCGGGCGCTGACGCCGTCGCCGACGATGAACTGCGGCGCGGTTCGGAACTCGTACCACTGGCCCATGCGGGCCTGCTCGACGGCCCCGGCCACGATGTCGGCGGCGCTCGGGGCCTGGTTCATGCTTGTGCTTCTCACGTTCCTCTCCCGGTCGCCGGCAGGCGAAGTGAGGCGATGGCCAGCGGCGTCAATAGAAGCGGCTGGGAGGGCAGGACCACCGGCAGCCCCAGCTCGCGCTCGAATATTTTGTCGATGCCCGGAAAGCAGCAGGTGCCGCCGGTCAGGTGGACGGAGCGCACCTTGTGCCCCCGGATGTGCTTCCTCACGATATCGGCGATGCGCTCGAACACGGGCGCGAGCGTGGCGGCGTACGCCTCGTTGCCCGGTCCGCGTTTCTTCAGCTCCGCCTCGGCGTAGGGCAGGCGCAGCGCCCCGGACAGGACCAGGGTCAGGTGGTGGCCGCCGGTCGGCTCGTCGGCCGAAAAGACCACGCGTCCGCCCTTGATCACCGCCGTGCCCGTGGTGCCGCCGCCGATGTCCACCACCGCGGCGTTGTTAAGCCCCGCGAGCAGGGCCACGCAGGTCGGCTCGTCGGCGAAGCCCGAGACCGTCAGCCCCGCGGCGTCGAGGATGTTGGTGGAAAGCCTGGGGTCCGTGCCGGGCGGGAAGGATGTCGCGGCCTCGGTGAAGTGCACGCCGAGTCGCTTCTCGGCCTTGGCCACCAGCTTTCGGGTCAGCTCGATGGCCCCGAAGTAGTCCACGACCACGCCGTCGCGGACCACCGAAGCCCATTCGAGGAAGGCCGCCGCGGGGTTACCTTCCGCGTCCACGGCCATGACCACCACGTCGGCCGTGCCCAGGTCCACGCCCAGGCGGTACGGTCCAGCCCCCCCCTGGGGCGGCCGGATCGGCCGTTCGTCATCAAGCAGGGCCGCGGCCGCGTCCAGCCGGGCCATGACCGAATCCCAGCCGCCAGGCATCAGACGATCCTGAAGCTGTCGACCAGCGTGCAGCGCCGCAGGCGCACGAAGGTCCGGGCGCTGGTCACGCCCTCGCCGGTCGGGGTGGAGATGGTCATGGAGGTCCAGCCCTCACCGCCGGCGCCCAGCCCCGCGATGTGCGGCCCGTTCTTGACGAACAGGCTGGTGTTCACGCGCAGGGCCATGGTGTGCATGTTGTCGATGTTCTTCGAATGCATGCCGGCGGTGTGCTTGAGGTTTCGCTCCAGCATCACCGCCCAGTCGATGGCCTCGGAGACGTTCGCCGCGCGCAGCAGGGGAATGACCGGCATCATCTGCTCCACCCGGGCAAAGACGTGGTCCACGTCCCGGCCCACGTCAACCAGCAGCAGCCGGCAGTTTTCTGGCACGTCGATGCCGGCGGCCTTGGCGATGACCGCGGCGTCGCGCCCGACCCACTTGGGATTGGCCGCGGCCTTGGGGCCGGGGTGATTGCGCAGCACGATCGCCGCGATGGCCTCGGCCTGGGTCAGCGTGATCTCCACCGCGCCGAGGGCCATCATCTCGCGCTTGAGGGCCTCGGCGACGGCCTCGACGGCGATGATCTCCTTCTCGTCGGCGCAGATGATGTTGTTGTCGAAGGAGGCGCCGTCGTAGATGCTGCGCGCCGCGCGCTTCACGTCCGCGGTCTCGTCCACGACCACCGGCGGATTGCCGGCGCCGGCCGCGATCAGGCGCATGGTGGCGCTTTTTCGCGCGGCCTCGACCACGGCCTCGCCGCCGGTGACCACCAGCAGGCCGATGCCCGGGTAGGCGAACAATTGCCGGGCGACCTCGATGGTCGGCTCGCGCACGGCAACGAGCAGGTTCGCCACGCCGATCTCCTTTATGATCGCCTCGTTCAATAGCTGGATGGCTTTCTGCGAAACGCGCTTGGCCCCGGGGTGGGGGGCGAAGATCACGGCGTTGCCGCCGGCGATCATGCTGATGGCGTTGTTGATGACCGTGGCCGCCGGGTTGGTCGAGGGCGTGACCGAGGCGATGACGCCCCAGGGCGCGTTCTCGATCAGGGTCAGGCCCGCGTCGCCGGTCATGGCCTGGGGAAAGAGGACCTCGGTGCCAGGCGTGCGCTCGGCCTCGAGCAGGTTCTTCTTCACCTTGTCCTCGACCCGGCCCATGCCCGTCTCGGTAACGGCCATCTCCGCGAGCTTTCGCGCGTTCTCCACCCCGGCCCGGCGCATGGCCCGGATGGCCCGGTCGCGCAAGGCCACGCTGGGGATTTGTTTGTAGGCCACCGTGGCCGCGGCCACGGCCGCGTCCAGGGTCTCGAAAATGCCCAGGTCCCCGGCGTTTCCTGTGGCGGGGGCGCCGGCGGGGGCAAGCCTCTGCAGCACTTCGGTCACGATGCGTTCCACGTCTTGCCGGCACACGGACATACGGCTCTCCTTCGGTCGATCCGGGGCGGTCGTCCCGCCGCCCCGCGGCTCAATGCTTGCGGTAGATGGTTTCCTTGCCCGCGGTGACATGGTCGATGATGCCGACCACGGTCAGGTCGAGTGGCGCGTCGGCTTCGAGCGCGCGGCGCGCGGAGCTGCCGCGCACGAGCAGCACCCATTCGCCCTCGCCCGCGCCGATCGGGTCGGCCGCCACGTGGCAGGTCCCGGTCGGCTCGCCCTGGCCGTCCAGAAGCGCGACCAGCAGAAGCGACATGTTGGGAAGCTTCGGATCGCGCGCCGTGGCCACCACCTGGCCGAGGACTTTGCCCAGTTCCACGTTTGCCTCCTGTCGTTTCGTCACGGCGCCGGGGGCTTTTCACCCGCCGGCCGCCGTGATCGGAAACGGTTCCGGGTGCGCCTCTCGGCGCGGTCCGCTACTTCCGATTGAGCGGGAAGACGCTTTCCAGGTCGTCATGGGGGCGCGGGATGACGTGCACGGCCACGAGTTCGCCGCCCACCCGCTGCACCGCGGCGGCGCCGGCGTCGGTGGCGGCCTTGCACGCGGCCACGTCGCCGCGCACCAGGGCGGTCACGTAGCCGCCGCCGATCTGCTCGTAGGACACGAGCTGCACGCGGGCGGCCTTGACCATGGCGTCGGCCGCTTCGATCAAACCGACCAGGCCCTTGGTTTCGATCATGCCGAGAGCTTCCATGAGAGACTCCTTCATCTAGCGGTTGTTGAATGTTGCGGCACGGCTCCCCGTTCGAGCCCCATGCCGACCACGGCGATCTTGTAGATGTCGTCGGCGCTGCAGCCCCGGGACAGGTCGTGCCAGCCCCGGGCGAAGCCCTGCAGGAACGGCCCCAGGGCTGTGTACCCGCTCAAGCGTTGCGCCACCTTGTAGGAGATGTTGCCGGCCTCCAGCGAGGGAAAGACCAGCACGTTGGCCCGGCCCCCCAGCGGGCTGTTCGGTGCCTTGCGCTCGGCCACCTCGGGCACCACGGCGGCGTCGAACTGCAGCTCCCCGTCCACCAGCAGGTCCGGCTCGCGGGCTTGCACCAGCTGAACGGCCCGGCGGACCACGTCCACCCGCGGGTGCTCGGCGCTGCCTTTGGTGGAGAAGGAGAGCATGGCCACGCGCGGCACCTCCTGCATGAGCTGCTTCAAGTTCTTGGCCGAGGCGACGGCGATGTCCGCCAGCTGCTCGGCCGTGGGCTCGGGGATGACCGCGGCGTCGGCGAAGACGAGCAGCTTTTCACCGCCGGGCGCGATCATGAAGAAGAAGCTGGACACGGTCTTGATGCCCGGGGCCGTGCCCACGATGCGCAGGCCCGCGCGCAGGACGTCCGCGGTGGAGGAGAGGTTGCCGCCGACCCCGATGTCGGCCTGGCCGCGCCGGACCATCATGGCCCCGGCCGCCAGGCGGCAGCGGGCGTACTCCCGGGCCGACTCCTCGCTGATCGGCCGGCCCTTGGCCTTGAGGATCTCCATATACTCGGCCGCGTTGGCTTCCAGCACGGATGGGTTCTCGGGGTCTAGGACCTTGAGCCCCGGCGCGGCCTCGCCGGCCTCGCGCACGAGCTGGCGGATGGCCAGGGGCCGGCCGACCAGGATGGGCCTGGCCAGGCCGCCCCGGACCAGGCGGCAGGCCGCGGTTACGGCGCGCACGTCCTCGCCGTCGGACAATACCACGGTGCCCGGGTTCCCCCGGCAGAGCTCGACGCAGCGCTCGAAGACGCACACGGCTACACCCCCACCTTTTCGATGTCCCGGCCCTGCTGCGCGGACAGGGTCAGCAGCATGAGCACGTAGAAGGCGCTGCTCAGGCGGTTGAGCGCCAGGATGAGGTCCTCGCGCTCAACGCTCAGGTCCGGTCGGGCGAAGACCTGCACGGCCGCGAGCTCCACCTCGCGCGACATGGCCCGCAGCCAGTTGAGCCGGGCCACGTCCGGCCCGCTGCCGGCGTCAGGCACCAGATGCTCGTGGCCCACGTACTTCTTCGGGTTGTGGGAGATGGCGTGGATGGCTTCCAGGGTCAGCTCGCCCATGGACAGCTCGGGAAGCGGCTCGCCGGTCACCTCGGCGCGCAGGATGGAGCCGAGCCAGGATCGCAGGTCCCCGAGCCAGGCCTTGAGCCTGGCCGGCAGGCTGCCGCCCGCGTCGAACTCGGTCTGGACCAGGACCACGGCCGCGATCATGGTGTCGAGCTTGCCCCGCAGCGCTATGCGCGGGTGGGTCTTGGGCACCAGGGTCTCGGCGTCCAGGTGGGTCAGGCCTTCCGGCTTCTTGTCCACCTGCTGGTGGCAGAGCATGCACCGACGTCCGGGTTTTTGGCCTGTCTCCACGCGCAGGGGACTTCCTGCCTTCCTGGCCTCGCCCTTGGCGTCGAGGACCGCCACGGCGCCGTCCGTGGCCACCGAGAGCACGCGGATGTGCCGCTGCCGGGCCAGCTCCGCGGCCGCGGGCGTCAGGCGTTCGTTCGGCCCCAGCCGAATCTCGCAGCCCGTGCCCAGGCCGAAGCGCTGCCTGAGGTCGGCCTCGGTGAGGAAGGTCATGGTCTACCCCTGGCTGGCCCAGTCCGCGGGCCAGGTGACGTAGGCGAACTTGACGTAGCCGGGCGAGCCGAAGACCAGGTTGGTGCCCTTGGGCACGTAGAACACATCGCCCGGCTTGCCGACCAGCGTCTGCCCGCCCACGGTGATGTGCAGGCTGCCCTCGAGGACGATGTCGACCTCGTAGTAGTTGAGCGTCCAGGGGAAGGAGGCCTTCTCCCACTCGAGGTAGCCGACGCCGAGCGGCGATGCGTCCTTGTCAGTGATCACGTCGACGATGTTCACCAGCTCCTTGCACGGCGCCTGGTTGAAGTTCTCCCAGGGCAGGGCGCGGCTGTTCACCCGGATCACCCCTCCTACCTGATCCTTGGCCTGATCCTTGGCCTGGTCCTTGGCCGGGGCGGCAGCGCTGTCCTTCAGGGCCGGGCAGGCGAGGCCGCAGCTGCCGCAGGCACATTGCGCCTCGTCCAGGGCCTTGCGCACCAGCTGGTCCACCAGCGGCGAGTTGCGGGCCTCGGCCGGGAGCTTCTCGGCCACCAGCCGGCGGACCTCGGCGAACAGGGCGTCGCCGGTGGCGCTCGGCGGGCTTGGCGGAGCCGGTGGAGCCGGCGTGGGCGCGGCCTGCATGCGCTCGGGAGCGGGCTCGGGTGCGGGGGCGTCCCCCCCGCGCTGCAGGCGCACGCCCAGCCGGCGGGCCTCGTCGGCGGCCTGCGGGGTGACCAGGCAGCCTTCGGCCAGGGGGAGGATCAAGGTCCCGGTCCGCTTGGCCTCGCGGATGTCGACGGCGGTGATGAGCTTTCTAGCCATGAGCTATTCCCCTTCGGCCGGGAGCATGCCCTGCTCCCGGAGCCAGTCGCGCAAGCGCTGGATGCTTTGCGGACGGTGGATGGAACATTCGAAAACCGGGCCGGGCAGGCCCAGGCGGGCGAGCTCGGCGCGGGCGGCGGCCGGGTCGGCCAGGTCGGTCTTGCTGACCACCCCGACCAGGCGCACGTTGGGCACGGTGGAGAGAAGCCCCGGCGGCACGTGGTAGACGCCGCCGTCGGCCGGATGGACGAAGACCACGGCCGCGACGTCCTCGATGCAGGAGAGCAGCGCCGTGCGCAGGTGCGGATGGGTCAGGTACTCGCCGGGCAGGTCCATGATCAGGTCGCCGTGGAAGACCGGGCTCTGGGTTTTCAGCACCCGTCCGTTCGTCCCCAGCAGCGCCGAGCACAGGCTCGTCTTGCCCGCGCCCGAGACGCCCGTGACCAGAAACCGCCAGCGCTTGCCCATATCCGTCCTAGTGCCGCGTGACCACGCAGCCGTTGTAGCCGAGCTGGGTGGTGAGCATGGCGTTGACCGACTCGAGGGCCTGCTCCACGTCGCCCACCGAGCCGTAGATGATGAGCGTGCCCGAGAAGCGGTCGAGGAAGGCGACCGACACGCCCGCGGCCTTGACCGCCACGTCCCCGGCGATGATCGAGGTCTCGCCGGGGGTCAGCGTCAGGATGCCGATGGCGTCCACGGTGGGCAGGCCGACCTTCTCGCACAGCTCCGGCGTGGGGCGCGCGATGAGGTGCGCCAGGGTGACCTGCTTGCCCGGTACGTAGGCCCGGGTGCCGCGGTTGTCGTGCTCGCTCACGGCCGCACCTTACTTCCCTGCCTTCCTGCCGGGTTTCTTGGCTTTCTTCTCGGCCTTTGCCGGGGCCGGGGCCGGAGCCGCGGGCGCGGTCGGCGCGGTCGGTTCGGTCGGCTCGGACCCGCCGCCGCCTTCTTCTCCGCCGCCCCCCTTGCGCCGCCGGGCGGATCGGCGCGCGGACTTGCGGGCGCGCATCTCGTCCAGCATCAGGTCCACGAGGTCGCTCGTGCCCTCGTCGGGCCTGGGGATGACGTTGGACACCAGCACCGTGCAGCCGGCCCGCTCGGCCGCTGCCACGCCGGCCTCCACGGCAGCCTGGCAGGAGGCCACGCTGCCCTCGCAAATGACCGCGATGCGCGCGCTGCCGACCTTGTGCACGCGGATGATTTCGACCATCGCGGCCTTGGCCATGGCGTCGGCGGCCTCCACGGCGCCGATGAACCCCCTGGTCTCGATGAAGCCGAGCGATTCTTCGCGGGCCATGGCTCACTCTCCTCGTTTGTAGTCCTAGAGATAGGACATGGGTCTGGCGGCGATGCCCAGCACGGCCTCGCGGAAGGCCTGGCAGGCGGCCTGGCAGGCGGCCTGCGAGCCCACCAGCCAGCCGCCGGCGTAGTTCGTCGGCGAGGGTGGCGGGAAGTGCTTGACCATCTGCACGTCCGCGGCTTTCAGCGCCGCGTCCAGGGCGTAGGTCGCCTCCAGCGGCGGGGCGATGAGGTAGGCCATGGAGGTGCCCACCTCGATGCCCGCCTCGGCCGCGAAGTAGGTGCCGCAGCGCGAGACCAGGTGGGCGAAGAAGGCCAGGTCGCCGGCCTCGTTGGCCGCCTGGAAGGCCGCGTCGTGCTCGGAGAACTCGATGGCCACATTGAGGCCGGCGATGACGTCGGCCGGGGTCGGGCCGGCCAGGATGCCGATGAACTCGCCGGACAGCGGGCCGGAGGCGCGGTCCGCGCCGCAGTAGAACGAGCTGGCGTAGACCACCTCGACCTCGGCCTTCTTGGTGGCCTCGTCGATGGCCACGTAGCCCACGTCGTCGCAGGTCGTGGTGAACATGGACACCGCGCGCTGGCCGGATTTGAGTTTGAGCGCCGCGGCCAGACCGGCATCCACGGAGGAGATGACCCGGGCCGCGAGGACCTTGACCGGAATGGGATCGAGAATCGCCATACGCACTCCTATGCTTGGGCTTGGGTGAGGGCGATGCCGCTCGCCTTCTTGGCCAGCATCTGCTTCACCAGGTCGACGATGACGGCCGCGGCCTCCACCGGCGGCGTGCCGCCGGAATGGATGTTGGAGACCACCGTGCGGTCGGATTCCACGGTCTTGGCCACGCTCGGCTTGTAGATCGCGTAGCAGCTCATGCTCTCGGACTGGCCCAGGCCCGGCCTCTCGCCGATGAGCAGGACCAGCACCTCGCAGCCCACGGCCTCGCCGATCACGTCCTCGGCCTTGACCCGGCCGTGGCGCAGGAAGACCGGCTCGCCGGCATTGATGCCGGCGTTCTTCAGGCCGTTCATGAGCGGCGGCAGGATCTCCTCGTAGTTGACCAGAAGGGCGTCGGTTGACAGGCCGTCGGAGAGCACCACCTGGACCTTGGGCGGGGTCTGGTACATCTTCTTGAGCTCGGCCACGCTCTCCTCGGTCAGCTTGCGGCCGAGATCGGGCCGGGTCAGGTAGGTGTCCTTGTCCCCGGCCTGGGAATGGACCACCTTCAGCTTGTTCTTGGCCAGCCACTCGTCGGGCACCTCCTTGAAGACCGTACCCTTGGAGCGCGAGTGGTCGGCCAGGAAGCGCAAATACGGGGTGGTCGGCGGACGGGGGCCGACCCGGCCCACGCCCAGGCGCGCGCCCGTGGCCTTGATGAACTCCTTCAGCACGTCGGGCTTCTTCGGGTCCTTGACCCCGGAGTAGCGTTTGAACTTGGGCAGGCCGAGGTCCTCGAGCCCGCCGTCGTCTCCGGCCGGTTTGGGCGCCGCCGGGGCGCCGGCTGCCGCCGCGGGGCAGGCCGCCGGGTCCTTGGCGCCGCCCCCGATCTCCTTCAGGACGGCGTTCACGATCGCTTGGATGTCGAGGTTTTCCATCGCTAGACGCTCCTTTAGAAGAAGAGAGAGGGGTCACCGGCCGAGGCCGTCAGACGCCCGTTTGTCATGATGCCCATCTTCTCCAGCCAGGCCTCGAACTCCGGCGCGGGCCGCAGGTTCAGGAGCTCGCGCACGGTGGCCGTGTCGTGGTAGGAGTTGGTCTGGTAGTTGAGCATGATGTCGTCGCCCATGGGCAGGCCCATGATGTAGTTCACGCCGGCCGCGGCCAGCAGCACCATCAGGTTCTCGTTGGAGTTCTGGTCGGTGTCGGCGTGGTTGGTGTAGCAGCAGTCGCAGCCCATGGAGATGCCGTGCAGCTTGCCCATGAAGTGGTCTTCCAGGCCGGCGCGGATGATCTGCTGGTGGTTGTAGAGGTATTCCGGGCCGATGAAGCCGACCACGGTGTTGACCAGCATGGGCGAGTAGCGCCGGGCGAGCCCGTAGCAGCGGGCCTCGAGGGTGGTCTGGTCGGCGCCGTAGTTGGCCCCGGCCGACAGCGCCGAGCCCTGGCCGGTCTCGAAGTACATGACGTTGGGGCCGGCGGTCTTGCAGTGCTTCTTGCCCAGGGCGTAGGCCTCGTCCAGGAGCTCCACGGTCACGCCGAATTCCTTGATGCCCTTCTCGCTGCCGGAGATGCTCTGGAAGATGAGCCCGCAGCTCGCGCCGCGGCGGATGGCCTCCATCTGGGTCGAGACGTGGGCCAGCACGCAGTTCTGGGTCGGCACGCCCAGGCGGTCGATGATCTCGGCCGTGGCCTCGAGCATGACCCGGACGTTCTCCGGCGAGTCGATGACCGGGTTGATGCCGATGACCGCGTCGCCCACGCCGTAAGAAAGGCCCTCGTAGATCTGGGCGGTGATGGAGGAGAGGTCGTCGCGCGTGTCGTTGGGCTGCAGGCGGGCCGAGAAGTGCCCGGGCTTGCCCACGGTGCAGTTGCCCTTGACCACCACGGGCATGCGCTTGGCGCCGTACATGAGGTCGGCGTTGGACATGATCTTGGAAACGGCCGAGGCCATCTCCGAGGTGAGCGCCTTGCGCACGCGCTCCATGTCCTCGAAGGTCGTGGTCGGGGCCAGCAGGAATTCGCGGAACTCGGCCACGCTCCAGTTTTTCAGCCAGGCGAAGTGGCGCTCGTTGACCGCGTCCTGGATGACGCGGGTGATCGCGTCCTCTTCGTAGGGCACCGCGGGGTGTTCGCGCAGGTCGTTAAGGGTCAGCTCGCTGAGCACGTGCT
This sequence comes from Desulfovibrio sp. UBA6079, assembly GCA_002428705.1. Classification (GTDB taxonomy): domain Bacteria; phylum Desulfobacterota; class Desulfovibrionia; order Desulfovibrionales; family Desulfovibrionaceae; genus UBA6079. The sequence goes on along the minus strand of DIXN01000062.1, from coordinate 6,899 downwards.
TGGCGGCGACGCGCTCGGTGGCGGAGGCGGCCGCGACCCCGGCCAGCACGTCGCCCGAGCGCAGCTCGCCGGCCTTGTTCATCACGTCTTTGACGTCGCGGAACTGGAAGGTCTGTCCGAAGAGCGTCGTTTTGAGTTTCACCGTGTCCTCCAGGGAAGGAAGTTGTCTCGGCCGGGGACGGGTTCAGCCGTCCCCGGCCGCGCCGATGATGCGCTACGAGCTCAGCTGAGCTCTTCCTGGGCGTGGGCGATGGCCTCGAACTCCTCCTCCGGGGCTTGGGCCACCAGGTGATGGCGGCTGTAGAGCAGGAAGTAGAGGAGCATGACCGCGTAGATGCCCGCGGCGTAGAACACGACCGTGAGGTTCACCAGGAAGCCGGCGATGAAGGCCACGATGCCGAGCGCCAGGCCGATGCCCGAGGTCAGCATGCCGCCCGGGGTGCGGTAGTGGCGCTCGAGGTTCGGCTCCTTGATGCGCAGCATGAGGTGCGAGGCGGTCATCATCACGTAGGAGATGGTCGCGCCGAACACGGCCACCAGGATGAGCAGATCGCCCTCGCCGGTGAGGGACAGCAGGAACCCGCCGCCGCCGATGATCATGAGCGCGAGCCAGGGGGTCTTGCGCGAGCCGGTGAGCGACAGGATACGCGGCAGGTAGCCGGCCCGCGACAGGGCGAAGAACTGGCGCGAGGCGCCGAAGATGAGCGAGAAGAAGCTGGCGATGAGGCCGGTCAGGCCGACCACGTTGACCAGGCGGCTGACCATGGTCGGCTGGGTGTAGGCGTTGGGGTCCTGGAGCGCGCCGACCAGCGGGTCGTTCAAGTTCGAGATGCGCAGGGCCGAGGAGCCGCCGGGGCCGAAGACCAGGATGACGGCGGCGAAGACCAAGAGGATGAGCATGGCCCAGATGATGCCGCGGGGCAGGTCGGTCTTGGGGTCGTTGGCTTCTTCGGCGGCCAGGGGCACGCCCTCGACGCCGAGGAAGAACCAGATGCCATACGGAATGGCCGCCCAGATGCCGAGCCAGCCGAAGGGCAGGAAGGCGCTCGCGCCGGCCACGCCCTCCTGGGGCGGGATGTCGAAGAGGTTCTTGGCGTCGAAGTAGGGCACCATGGCCAGGACGAAGATGAGCAGCGCGATGGAGGCGATGACCGTGATGACCATGCACAGCTTGAGGGCCTCGCCCACGCCCCAGAGGTGCACGCCGACGAAGATGGCGTAGAAGATGAATTTTGTCGCCCAGGTGTTGCCGAGCAGGAACATGACCAGGCCGCGCAGGCCCTCGGGTACGTAGCCGATGAGCGAGCCCTCCGCGCCGAAGAGCGAGCCGCAGTAGCCGCCGATGAACACGGCGATGGCCGCCGGGGCGATGGCGTACTCCATGAGGATGGCCGTGCCGGTGACGTAGCCGCCCAGGGGGCCGAAGGCGCGCCGGGCGAAGCCGTAGCCGCCGCCGGCCGTGGGGATCATGGTCGAGAGCTCGGCCTCGGCCAGGACCATGGCGAAGTACATCACGGCCATGAGCACAGTGGCCACCATGAGGCCGCCCCAGCCGCCGTTCTTGATGCCGAAGTTCCAGCCGGCGAAGTCGCCGGAGATGACGTAGGCCACGCCGAGGAAGGCCAGGAGGACCCAGCCCGCGGCGCCCTTCTTCAGCTCGCGTTTCTTGAAGTAGTCTTCCGAGACGCCGTTATGGTGCGTGTTGAGTGCATTGGACATGTGCTCACTCCCCATTGACTAGAGGTTCCTGCCAACGAACGAAAACCCTCAATCGCTATTCAGGCGGAAGGACGCGATTCGCGCGCTGCGTCCTTCCGCCACCCGGGTCCCATCTGGCTCAAAGAACGTGGGCGTAGACGTCGGCGTGCGGCTTGGGGATGACCACTTGGCGTACGAGCAAGCCCGACTCGGCCGCCCCCGCCGCGCCCGCGGACACTGCCGCGCGCACCGCCCCGACGTCGCCGACCATGAGCGCATAGCCCTTGCCGCCCAGGCCCATGGCGATGCGCACGTCGGTCAGGCGCACCTGGGCGGCTTTGACCGCGGCGTCGGCGGCGCGGATGATCGCGGCCACGGAAAAGGTCTCGATGATGCCGAGCGCGCCGCGCCGGTCGGTGAGGTCCGCCCCGGTCAGGGCGGTCAGCACGGCCGGGTGGATGTTGGGGATGACCAGCCAGTCCACGATCACGTCCGCGGCCCGCTCCCGGCCGGCCGCCACCGAGGCGGAGACGGCGGCCACGTCGCCGCCCACCGCGGCCACGAACTTGCCGGGGCAGATGGTCTTGAAGAAGAGCGGGGCGACCGAGGCCGCCTTGACCATGGCGTCCGAGGCTTCGATGCCGGCGCCGATGCTGCTGAACTCGACCATGCCCACCGCGGGAAGAATGTCGCTCACCGTAAGGCCCCCTTGCTGCTGATGCTCACGGCGCCGTCCACGCCGGTGACCACGCCGTCGATGCTGGCGTGCACCCTGGCCCCGAGGGCGCCCTCGGGTATCTCGCCGATGACCTGGCCGGCGACCACCGTCTCGCCTGGCGCGACCACGGCCGCGGCCGGCGCTCCGATGTGCTGCCGGAGCGGGATGCGCACCGCTTTCGGGCGGACCTCCAGGCAGCCGGCCGGATGGATGCCCATGTAGCGCTCGATGCCCACCCGCGCGGCCAGGCGCGGCACCGGGATGCGGCGATAGCTGCGCCAGTCGTCGCGCGTCCCCGTCACCTCGCGGCTGCCCTCGTATTTCTGTCCGGCCGCACGCATGGCGCGCTTGACCTCGATGTTGATGCGCCGGGGGGAGAGCCCCATGGGGCAGGCGTAGAGCTCGCAGACCCCGCACTCGCAACAGAGCAGGGCCTGGCGCGCGGGCTGGCTCGATCCTTCCACCCCGGCGGCGAAGGCGCGCATGACCCGGTGGGTTTCGAAGGGCTGGCCGATGAGGTAGCGCGGGCAGAGCTCGGAGCAGTAGCGGCACTGGATGCAGGCCGCGGCCGCGCGCCGGCGCATGGCCTCGGGCGTGGTCCGGGCGTTCACCTGCAGGAAATGGCCGCGGGGCAGGACGATGACCCCGCCCGTGGTCTTGGTGACCACGGCCGCGGCGTAAGCCTCGGGCGTGTCCACCACCGGGCCCATCATCGGCCCGCCGAGCACGTAGACCGGGTCGGGCACGATCTCGCCGCCGCAGGCCGCGACCAGCGCGGACACCGGCGTGCCCAGCGGCGCCTCGACCAGGCAGGGCGTTTTCACCTCGCCGGTTACGGTGACCACCTTGCGGGTCACGGGCGTCTCGTCCATGGCCCGGGAGACCGAGACCAGCGTGCCGGTGTTGGCAACTGCTACCCCGACGGCAAGGGGCAGGCCCAAGGGAGGCACGGTGCGGCCGGTGACCTCCTTGACCAGGACCTGCTCGTCGCCGGCGGGGTAGAAGTTGTCGATGAGGGCAAGCGACAGGCCCGTGCCGGCGGTCGCCCGGGAGAGATGGTCAACGATTTCGGCGTGCTTGCGTTTGAGCGCGATGACTCCGCGCGAGGCTCCGGTGACCTCGACCAGGGCCGAGAGCGCCCGGACGATGTCGGGCGCGTGGTGCATCATATGATGTTGATCGGTATGGAGCAGCGGCTCGCATTCGCAGCCGTTGGCGATGACCGTGTCCACGCAAGCGTCGTACTTCACGTGGGCGGGAAAGCCGGCCCCGCCTTCACCCACGACGCCAGCCGCCTTCACCAGCGCAATGAATCGGCTCTTTTCCACGCGGCACCCTCTGTTGCATTCTGACAGCGCACCACTCGGTTCACGCATGCCGTAGTTTTTCTCCACAGTGGCACGTGCATGGCGTGACGGCGCTCGAAACCGCACGCTGCTCTGATGCAGCTGTAATAGCAAGCCGCGTGCCAGCCGGACGCCCCGGAATTCATTTGCAACATCCTTGAATTGCTGGATATTTTCGTGCATGGCGACGGGCGTCGTCAGGTTATCCGATATGTATGGATGCTTGTCCGGAAAAAGCGGACGAATGACCGCTTTCAGGGGAAGGCGCACCGGCCTGTCCGGACAGCCGGATCGCCGGTCGTCACCCTGCGCCCGCCTTGTTCTCCGGATCGAAAGCGGCTATGCACGGGCAGCCCTGGAGAAAAAACGGATGTCGCAGCTGGTAATCGACCTGAAGAAGGATCTCAAGCGGTTCAAGGCCGACGAGCACATGCTCGGCTTCGCCGGCTTCTCCCTGGCCATCGCCCCGGACCGGAGCCTCGACGGCGTGCTCAAGATCGCGAGCGAGTCCCGCGAGGGCGGCGGCGGCTACCTGACCCTGACCATCATCGTCGACACCTGCAGCGATGCCGCGGCCTGCGCCGATGTCGAGCGCATGCTCGGCCGCCTGGGCAGGCCGCAGGCGCCGCTTTCCCTCGGCCCGGGCTTCGACTACGCCGAGCCCTTCGCGCCCATCCTGGATGACGGCGGCGCCCTCTACATGGGCGAGCTGACCCTCTTCTTCAAGACCCTGGACGGCCTGGAGAAGGTCATCGTCCGCCGCCTCGTCCTGCCGGCCCTGGAAAAGGCCCTGGCGATCGCCTTCGAGCCCGTGAGCTGGTGGGACGAGCAGGGCTGACCCCGCGCCCGCCCACCTCACCCATGACCCTCGCCCCCGTCTTTCCCGACGCCTCCCTGGCCCGCACCTTGTCCGAGATCGGCCCGGACTTCGTGGCCACCTGGATGGCGGTCAAGAACCTGTCCTACCGCCTGAAGGACGAGCCCGGCCTCCTCGGCCCGGCCACGCTTACCCCCCTGGCCGCCGTGCTCATGGACGACTCCCACGACGCCCAGCCCCACGCCCGCATCCTCTTCCGCGAGGCCGCCGCCTGCCTGGCCCGGGTCTTCGAGGCCGATCCCGGCTCGCCCCATGCCGGCCTCTCCTGCCGGGCTCTGCGGCGCGTGCTGCTCGAGCGCCGGGGCAAGGCCCGCCTGGCCGTGGCCGAGGTCCTGGGCGGCCTGCCCGTGACCCTGCCCGGCCCCGACATCCGCCCCGAGGACCCGGCGCTGGCCCCCGAGGTCTCCCTCTCCGACATCTTCCGCCTCGCCGGCGGCGAGCCCCGATCCTTCACCACCGCCGGCCGCAGCCTCCTCGTGCGCCTGCGTGGCCGCGCCGAGCTCCTCGTGGTCAAGCTCGCCCGCTCCGGCGAGGACCCCGCCGGGCTGGCCCTGGAGGCGGCCTGGCTTTCGCACCTGGCCGCGGCCGGCGACCTCGGCGCGCGCTTCGACCTGCCCGTTCCCCTGCGCCCCGCCGGCCGGGCCGTGGTCCGCCTGTCCGCTCCGCCCCCGGGCCTGCGCCGCAAAAGCCTCTCGCCCGAAGGTTACGCGCTGGCCTACCTGGCCCCGGCCGACTACTTCGCCTACCCCAACGACGACCGCCCGGGCCGCCGCCCCGAGCCCGAGGCCTTCGCCGAGATGCTGTCCCGCGCCGCCTTCCTCCTCGGCCGCCTCGCCGGGCGCGGGATCGTCCACACCGCGCCCATCCCGCTCTTCCACAACCGCACCCAGGCCCACCGCCGCGACGACCACGGCCTCTATGAATGGCACCGCCTTGGCCGCCTAGACCGCTGGCTCGACTCCTGCCGCCACCCCAACTTCGGGGCCACGGGTCTGCGCGACTTCGAGCACCTCGAAAGCCGCCGCCGCTCGGGGCGCGCCCTCTACCAGGCCGTCGGCGCCCACCTCCTCTCGCTCCTGCTCGTCGCCGGCAGCTGGTTCCGGGCCGCTGCGCCCGGCCGCGTGGGGCTCGCCCCCGACGGCACTCCGATAGATGCCCGCGACCTCTTCGACGCTCCCTTCCTGACCGCGCTCGTCGAGAACGTGTTCCGCGCCTACCACCGGGGCTTCGTCGGCGCCGATCCGGCCGGCCTGCCCCTGGACGCCCAGGCTCTCGCCGGCCGCATGATCGAGGAGATGGGCGTGGACCGCCACATGCGCGAGGTCCTCCGGGTCCACGACCAGACGGCCATGAGTCGCGAGGCCTTCGAGGCCTTCCTCACCGAGCGCGGCATCAGACCCGAGGCCGCCCGGGCCATGCAAAAGGACGCCGCCGACATCCCCCTGACCACCGGCCCGCACCTGGGCGGCTTCAACCAGCAGATCTCCCTGCCGGAGATGATCGAGTTCGTGGCCGCCTCCGCCGCCTCGATCATCGCCGCCCGCTTCGCGGTGGAGGCTGGAAATAGTTAAAGATATGTAGGTTGTTAAAATCTTTCATGTTTGCAGGAGGGAGGGTTGTTATATGATGACTTTCAAGAAGCGAAATCTTGCGCAGATTGCTGAGATGATATGTGGTGATTTTTCCGCCAATGGCGAGAAATTATTCCGATATAGAAGTGGCAGTTTTTTGACCGAATTTTTTGAGTATTGTGAAACTGATTATGTGCACGACGGTACAACGCGAAGGTATTGGGTTGCAGATACACTGAAAAAAATACTATCTGAGCCGTGGACGAACGCTAGCACACCTCCAAAGCCATTTTTATTAGCGATTAGGGCCTGTCGACATTTAAGCCAGCCAGATTGAAATCGAGGCGACATAGAGAAACGAAAGATACGACGACGCCAGTTTGTCGTAGCGACTTGCAATTCTTCTGAACTGTTTTAATCTGCAAAACATGCGTTCGATCAAATTTCTTTCTTTGTAAAGATAGCGGTCGTAGTCTCTGGCCACAGTGCGATGTGATCGTGGAGGGATGACTGGCTCTGCCCCCATTTTTTCGACTTCATCAACAATCTCGTTCGAGTCATAGCCCTTGTCGGCGATTACACAATCAGCTTTTTGCTCTTTAAGCAACGGCAGTGCGTACGAATAATCGGAAGCATTTCCAGGAGAGAGAATAAAACGAGTTGGACATCCAAGAGAATCTGTTGTAGCA
>DIXN01000040.1 GCA_002428705.1 Desulfovibrio sp. UBA6079 | reverse complement strand
ACGTGGGCCTGGCAAAGGTCGAAATGGAATTCTACTTGAACGCCATGGCCTTCAATCTGAAGAAAGGCTTACGTCTGTGGGCCTCGTAATGGGAGTGGTGCGCCCTTTGACCGGGAAAATGGCCTCAAACAGAGCCCAAAGGGGCCGAAGAGGCAGTTAGAGACGGCCTGACGCGCGAAAAAAAGCCGATCAGATCAGCAAAGAAGCTTGAACCGATGGATTGTGCAGCGGTCTCGGTTATGGTATTCTTTGATTCTATCTTTAAGAAAAAGATTGAGCAAGTCACTCATATTCAGCTCCTTTATCTTTTAGAGATGACTGCAGCAAATATTTAAAAAACACCATACCGTCATTACAAAAAGCACACCATCATAGCTTAAAACTTGTCCAAAGTTATAATATTGGTATATATTTGTCAACAATTATTTGCGTTATACAGGTAAAATATGCGTAATAATTATACCCGTCTCTTCACGAAGATCGCGTCCCGCACGACCTCCTCGTAGCGCGGGTCGCGGCGCACGAGCAGCTCCACGACCAGGGCCACCTGGGGGGTGGACATCTGCTCGGCGGTGTAGAGCCCGGCCATGTGCGGCTTGACCGTGGGGTTCACCGTGGGCGAGGCGGCGATGGTCCAGGCGTAGTCGTCGAAGTGGATGAAGCCGCCGGGTTTCAGCAGCTTATCGATGAGGCAGAAGGCCAGGGCGTCGTGGGCCCAGGTGTGGGCGCCGTCCAGGAAGACGTAGTCGTAGATCGGCCGGGGATTGTCCTTCAGGACTTGCATCAGCTGCCAGTTGTAGGAGTCGAGCGTCTTCTCCGAGCAGCCGAAGCCGCGCACGTTGGTGTAGCCGGCCACGGCCAGGTCGGCCACGATCTTCCCGGTCTTACTCTCGTAGTCGTAGAGGTGCAGCTCGCCCTCGTTGCCCAGGAAGGCGGCCAGGGCGCTGGAGGTGGCGCCATAGTCGATGCCGATCTCGGCCAGGACCAGGCCGCTCTTGTCGGCCTCGGCGAGGGCGTTGGTGATGAAGGCGATGGCCAGTTCGTGGGCCGGCATGGAGGCCTCCTCGGGTGCGTTTCGGGCAGGCTAGCCGCGAGCGGGGCGGATGTCCACCCTCAGCCCTCCTTCCTCGGCGGCTCGGCCAGATGGGCGGGCAGGCCCGGGGCCTCGCCGCGCTGGGGCAGGAAGGCGTTGTAGGCCAGCGTCAGGCCGATGGCGAAGGCCACGGAGAAGACGCCCAGCAGCACGTCGGCGTAGGGCTTGGCCGCCAGGGCCAGGCGGATGAGCAGCGTGGCCACGGCGAAGCCCGAGTTGCGGAAGATGGCCGCGAACGAGGGCAGATGGCGCTGGGCCAGCAGCACGATGAGGATGTCGGAGAAGATGAGCACGGTGTAGAACACGGCAAAGGGGTCGAAGTGCGGCCGGTCCATGGCCGTCTCGTAGAGGCCGAAGACGCCGATGCCGGCGAACGCGGCCAGCAGGAAGAGGGCCACGATCTTCTTCTCGGCCACGAAGGAGTAGAGGTCGATCTTCTCCTTGAGCCCGCGGCGGTGGCGGTAGAGCCGGTAGTAGACCATGAGCCCGCTGAACACGGCCAGCGCCCCGGCGGCCTCGGCCAGCATGGGGAACAGGGGCGCGGGCAGGCCGCCGGACAGCTCGATGGGCTCGGTGAAGTTGACCAGCTCCTTGAAGGAGTTGCGCAGCAGAATCAGGCAGAGGATCTCGAACTGCTTGCCCACGGCCTTGGACACCGAGGCCGGCAGGACGAAGACCAGGCCGATGACCTCGATGACCAGGACCAGGGTGAAGGCCAGCTTGATGGCGTAGAAGTGGTTGGTCGGGGTCAGGTGGGCCAGGGGCTCGGGCAGGAGGCCCCGGATGTTGGCCTCGATCATGGCCAGCCCCCCGATGAAGAAGAGCACCAGGAAGGTGGCCAGCAGGCGCTCGATGCGCTCGTGCTCCCAGATGGAGTGGAGCCAGTCGAAAAGCCAGGTGGCGCGTTCGTAGAGGTCGTTCATGGGGTCGGGCGGTCCTCGCGGTTTTACGTACTCGCCTGATTGCGCCAAAACCGCGGCGATGTAAAGGCGGCGGGGCTAAAAATCAGCGAAGGGGACGACGTCGGCCGGGTCGTAGGCCGTCTCGTAGAACTCGATCAGCCTCGCGTCGGCCAGAGCCTCGAAGCGGTGGGCGAGGCCCGGCCGGATGGTCAGGACGTGGCCGGCGGGGAAGTCGACGACCGTTTTCTCGCCGCTCTGCACGTCCACGGCCGCCACCCGCACCCGGCCCGAGATGCAGTAGAAATTCTCGATGCGCGTGCGGTGGACGTGGCCGCCGCGGAAGAGCCCCGACCCGGCTTTGAGTTCGAAATAGGCCAGGTGGCGGATGACCGGACCGTCCGAGAGGTAGACGGCCTCGCCCGCAGGCCCGAGGACGCGCTTGCGCCTGGCGAAAGCCTCGGTCACCGGCAGCTCGGTCAGCTCGTACTTGTCGGCGATCATCCCGCTTTCCCGTCCTTAATCCTCGATCAGCCCGTTTCGCATGCGCACGATGCGGTCGGCGAGCGCGGCCACTTCCGGGTTGTGGGTGGCGACCAGCAGGGTCACCCCCGCGGCCTTGGCCTCGGTGATGACGAACTCCATGATCGCCCGGCCGGTGTCGGTGTCCACGCTGCCGGTGGGCTCGTCGGCGAAGATGAGCTTCGGGTCGCGGGCCAGCGCCCGGGCGATGGCCGCGCGCTGGCGCTCGCCGCCCGAGACGCGGGTCGGCCGCGAGTGAAGCTTGTCCGCAAGGCCCACCCGGGAAAGGAGCAGCGCGGCCTTGTCCCGGCGCGCGTTTCTCGGCGCGCGCGGGTCCATGGGCAGCATGACGTTCTCCAGGAGCGTCAGGTGCGGCAGCAGGTGGTGGAACTGGAAGATGAAGCCCACCCACTCGGCGCGGAAGGCGGCGTACGGGCGGTAGCCGGCCAGCGGCCGGCCGTCGATGAAGACCTCTCCCCCGCTCGGGGGCTCGAGCGAGCTCAGGATGGACAGGAGCGTGGTCTTGCCGCAGCCCGACGGTCCCATGACCGCCACGGCCTCGCCCGGGGCGAGGGCGAGGCTCACGCCCTTCAGGGCCTGGACCAGGCCATGGTCGTAGTCCTTGGTCAGGTTCTCGGCGCGGATCACGTGACTACTCCCACCTGAGGGCCTCGCAGGGCGAGAGCCGGGTGACCAGCCAGGCCGGCACCAGGCTGGCGACGAGCCCCACGGCGAGGCTCAAGCCCATGGAGCGGGCGAGAAGCGGCAGATTGAAGCTCGGCGGCACCCAGTCGAGCCCGGTCACGCTGCTGTGGGTCAGGGCCTGCATCAGGCCGTAGCCCAGGGCCACGCCGAGTGCGCCGCCGGCCAGGCAAAGGACGAGCGCTTCGGTCAGGACCATGCCCACCACCCGGGCGCGCGACCAGCCGATGGCCATGAGCACGCCCAGCTCGCGGGTGCGCTCGGCCACGCTCATGATCAGCGTGTTGGCCACGATGAGGCAGGACACGGCCAGCGCGATGAGCGACATGATCCAGGTCACGGCCTGAACGGTGCGGAAGAGCACCACGCTGGTGCCCATCTCTCCGCTCGGCGTGGCCGAGAGGTCCGGCAGGAGGGACTGAACGGCAGCGGCCCCGGCCTCCTGGTCCAGGCCTTTTTTGAGCCGCACCAGGGCCAGGTTGTAGTCGTCCTGGCGCTTGAGAAGACGCCGGGCGTCGCTGAGGCTCACGGCCACGGCGTCGTCGAAGAGCGCGGTGCCGGTCTGGTAGATGCCGGCGATGGTGAAGGTCTCGCCCTGGGCCAGGGTCATGGTCTTGCCCAGCTCGTAGCGGTACTTGGCGGCGCGGTTGGCGCCCAGGATCAGCTCCTTCTTTCCGGGAGTGAACATGCCGCCCTTCAGGAAGGCCAGGCGCGCGGCCAGGGGCTCCACCGCGTCCACGCCGACGATGAAGGTGTACTGCACCAGGCCCACGCGCATGGAGCCGAGCAGCACGCCCGAGACCTCGGCCACCTCGGGCATGGCGTTGAGCGCCGCGTAGTCCGCGGGGGAGAGACGCGAGCTCATGGGCGTGGAGGCGTTCTGCATCTGGATCACGAGGTCGATGCGGTTGGCGGCCAGGAGGTCGTCCACCTGGCCGCGCAGGCCATCGGCAAAGGTCGTCAGGCTGAAGGACAGGGCCACGCTCACGGCCACGCCGAGAAGCGTCAGCGCGCTTCGCAGCCTGTGTCGGACGAGATTCTTGACCGCCAGCATGCCCCCTCCCGAAGCTCCGCAGGCTATCAGCGCGGCGGCGCGGCGGCAAGCGGGCTCGCGGCCTCCGCCGTGCCGATCAGCTCCGCGGCGGCGAAGTTCATGGCCTGGGCCGCGTTCTGCCAGATGCGCTCGCCCGGCGGGTTGGCGTTGGTCAGGACCACGATCCGCCAGCCGCCAAAGTCCTGCATGCTGGCCTGGAAGCCCAGCACCATGCCCGAATGGCCCCAGGCGCCGCGCTCCAGGAACACGCCGCGGCCGGCGAAGAGCTCGGGATCGGCGGTGGGCAGGAGCTCGAACATGGCCGCGCGCGAGGCCGGCGAGAGGAGCCGGCCGGAAAGGAGCGCGTCGAGCCAGCGTTCGGTGTCGCGGACACTCCCGGCCAGGCCGCCGGCGGCCCAGCCGGCCGAGGGATCGATGCCGGTCACGTCGCGCAGGCCAAAGAGGTGCATGTAGCCCCGGCTCGCGCCCTCGGGCAGGCCCGGGCCGTCGGGATAGAAGATGTGAAGCCCCAGGGGCGCTGTGATGCGTTCGGCCACCAGGTCCTGCCAGCGCTGCCCGCTCGCGGCCTCGAGGATCATGCCCAGCAGGATGTAGTTGGTGCTGGCGTAATGATAGGCCTCGCCCGGGGCGTACGGCGGCTCGCGGGCCGCGGCGAAGTCCACCAGCTCGCGGGGCGTCCAGACCCTGGCCGGCTCCGCGAGCACCTGGGCCAGGAAGGTCATGTCCCGGCCGTAGTCGTAGAGCCCGGAATAGTGGGTCAGGAGCATGTCCACGGTGATTGCATCGCCGCCCGGGACCACGTCGCCCAGGTGCGTGAAGACCGTATCGGAAAGCGCGAGCCGGCCCTCGTCCACGAGCATGAAGACCAGCGTGGCGGTGAAGGTCTTGGTCAGGCTGCACAGGCGAAAGATGCGCTCGGTGGTCATGGCCCGGCCCGGATACGGCCCGGGCAGGGCATCAAACGCCCGCAGGGGGCCGTGCCCCCCGGGGCCGGCGAGGAAGCCGAGCCCGCTGCCGGGCAGGTCCCGGGCCGAGGGCTCGCCCGGGGCCAGGGCCTGGTCCGAAACCTCCTCCACCCCGGCCGCGCTCAGATGCCGCGCGCCCTGCGGGCTTCGCGCCAGCTGGACCGCGCCGGGGATGCTCCAGGCGTGCGTGCCCTCGGCCAGCAGGGCGTCGAGGCTCGCGGCCAGGGCCGGGTCGAAGGCCGGCTCGTCCGTGCCCGAGCCGTCGCAGCCGAGGGTGAAGAGGGCCAGGAGGAGAAAGGCGAAAAGGAGCCGGCGGGCCACGCGGGAGCCCCTAGTAGCCGTAGCCGCCGGTCTCGATGCGCGCGAGCCGGCCGTTCTCGAAGGTCAGGTAGCGCACGAAGCGGCTCGGGCCGAAATTGTAGGTCCACTCCTCGATGTGCACCGGAACCACCCGGCCGCTCCGGATGAGCTCATCGGTCACCACCCGGTCGTCGAGGGTGCGCTGGCGCAGGGCGCCGTCGGTGATGCGGTATTCGGTGCGCTCGTAGATGTCGGAGGGGTCGCCGCACTTGGCCTTGACCTCGGCCCGGGGGCTGCTGACGTCGACCAGATAGGAGCCGCAACGGATGGACTCGTCGGCCAGGGCCGGAGTCGCGGCGAAAAAGAGCAGCAGGACGAGGCTGGCCGAACGAAGCATGACACCACCTGGGCGCTTAAGGGCCGGCGAAATTTTTGTCTGGCAACTTTTCCCAGAATGGACATTTCGACCGCGCTCGTCAATCTCGTTCGGACCCGCGGTTGTGATCGCGCACCCCTTCTGCTACTGCCTTGGCCATGACCGATCGCGCCCGGCCCGGCATCCCCGACCAGGCCCCGGAGCTGTCCGTGGTGGTGCCCGTGTACAACGAGGAAGCGGTCCTGCCGGCCTTCCACGCCCGGCTTGTCGCCGTGCTCGGGGAGCTCGAGGAGGGCGGGCTCGCCTGCGAGGTGGTCTACGTCAACGACGGCAGCAAGGACCGCTCCCTGGATGTCCTGCGCGGCCTCATGACCACGGACCCGCGGCTGACGGTCATCGACCTCTCGCGCAACTTCGGCAAGGAGGTGGCCCTGACCGCGGGCCTGGACCATGTCCGGGGCCAGGCCACGGTGCTCATCGACGCCGACCTCCAGGACCCGCCGGAGGTCATCCCCGAGCTCCTGGCCAAGCTCGGCCAGGGCTTCGACGTGGTCTACGCCCGCCGGGCCGCGCGCCAGGGCGAAAGCCTGGTGAAGCGGGCCTCAGCCCGGGCCTTCTACCGCGTCTTCTCCCGGCTCTCGGAGCTGCCCGTGCCCCGCGACGTGGGCGATTTCCGCATCCTGAGCCGCCGGGCGGTGGACGCGTTGAACACCCTGCGCGAGCGCCACCGCTTCATGAAGGGGCTCTTTGCCTGGATCGGCTACCCACAGGCCGAGCTGCGCTACGAGCGCCAGGCCCGGGCCGACGGCCGGACCAAGTGGAGCTACTGGAAGCTCTGGAACTTCGCCCTGGAGGGCATCACCTCCTTCTCCACCCTGCCGCTCCGCTGGGCGACCTACATCGGCTTCGGCGTGGCCGTGGCCAGCCTGGTCTTCGGCCTGGGCGTGGTCTTCAAGAAGCTGGTCTTCGGCGAGCCGGTGGCGGGCTACGCCTCGATGATGGCCGCCATCCTCTTTCTCGGCGGGATGCAGATCCTCTTTCTGGGCATCATCGGCGAGTACCTGGGCCGCATCTTCGGCGAGACCAAGCGCCGGCCGCTCTATTTCGTCAAGGGCCTGCACCGCCACTCGCCCCCGCCCGGCCCACGGCCCGATCCGGACGCCTGAGGGGGCCATGCGTCAGCTTCCGGCGCTCCTCCTCCCGGCCCTCTGCCCGGCGGCCGCGGCCGTGCTCTTCGGCGCCGCCCTGGCCGCACCGTTCCTGATGACCGACGACTACGCCCTGCTCCTGGCCTTCGACCCGCACGTGCCGCTCTATGCCGGCCGGCCCCTGGCCGCATTGCAGCAGGTCCTCACCGCCTGGGCCGCCGGCGGGCAGCTCGCGGCCGCGCCCTGGCTCCGGGCGGCCAACATCCTGCTGGCCGGATTCGCGGCCTACGGCGCGGCCCGGGTGCTGGAGCACAGCGGCCTCGATGAGGGCTGGTCCTGGCTCATGGGCCTTGCGCTGCTCACCCTGCCGGGCATGGGGCTCTACGTGGCCTGGCTGTCCGCCGGGCACTACCTGCCGGCGCTCATCCTGGCCGTCGCGGCCGCGTATCTGGCCCTGCCCGGCAAGCACCCCCCCACTCCCGGCCGGCTTCTCTCCGCCGGCCTCTGCCTGCTCGCGGCCCTGGCCTTCAACCAGGCCGGGGCCATGCTCTACTTCAGCCTGCTGACCGCCGCCCTGGCCGGCCAGGCGCTCCGGGGCGACAGCGAGCCCCGGCGCTGGGCCGCGCCCATGATCCTCGGCCTGGGAGTCGTGGCCGTCTATTTCGGGCTCTACCGCCTGGCCCTGGCCCTGGCGCCGGACCCTTTCCCGCGCGCCGGCCTGGGCGCGAACTTGCCCGGCAAGCTCGCCTGGGCCTGGCGCGAGGTCCTGCCCAACGCCCTGAACCTGGCCGCCATCCGGCCCGAAACCTGGCGGACCGGGCTCGTGGCCGGGGTCATCGCCGCCGGCCTGGCCGCAGCCGGGCTGCGCAGCCTCCCGGCGCAGCGCCGGGGCCTTCTCCTGGCCCTTGCCGGCCTGCCCCTGACCATGCTTCCGGGGCTGGCCACGGCCGAGAGCTGGGCCTCCTACCGCACCACCCTGCCCCTGGCCGCGGCCCTCTTCTGGCTGCTGTTGCTGGCGATGCAAAGCCTGGCCGGGAGGATGCGCCTCACCCGCACCCGGGGCGCGGCCCTGACCCTGTCCGCCTGCCTCCTGGTCTGGGGCGGGATCACGCAATCCGAAAACGTCCGAAGGGGTATCATTGAGCCCCAGGCCGCCCAGCTTGCGGCTCTGCGTACGGCGTTGCGCACGACGCCCGCGCCGGCGGCCGTGGCCCTGGTCCTCTGCCCGCCGGACGCGCAAAACCCCCTGCCGCTCGCGCGCTACGACGAGTTCGGCACGCGCAACACGGTCCACGCCTGGTCCGCCGGCCCGTTCGTGCGCTTCGCCCTAAGGCTTGAAGGCCGCGAGGGGGTGCCTGTGGGGATACTGTCCGGGCCGGCCGCGACGCTCCCGCCGGGCACGCTGCTCCTCGACGGCTGCGGCTTGGTCGAGGAGGCCGCAAAGCGCCTCGAAAAGTAGGCCTAGAAGGTCAGGACCTTGCTCTGCGGGTCGATCATCAGCTCGACGATGGCCGGGCCGCCGGTGATGACCGAGCCGGTGACGAGCTCATCCTCGGAGAGCAGGCGCTTGTCCGCGCAGGCCTTGCAGACGTGGACCGGGCAGCCGGCGTCCAGGACCTTTTGCAGCATGTCCTCCATCTTCTCGCCGGTGGTCGAGCGGATACCCTGGGCCATGCCGACCTGAGCCCTGTGCACGGCGTCGTCCACGAGCACGACCTCGACCGGGGCTCCCTTCTCCGCGGCCAGGCCGGCGAACTGCATGGCCCGGGTGGCCCCGCCGGCCTTCTCGAAGCCCTTGCTGATGACGAACACGATCTTTTTCATGGCTCGTCTCCTGCGCGGTTTTGGCGGCTTCGCGCCGCAGGTGATACATAATACCCGCTATGGGTATTAGCGCAAGGACCGACACGAAGGGAAGTCCCTTTCTCATCGGGCACCTTGTGCGGAAGAATCGACGCCGGGTCGGCGCGTGGGGCGGGCTCGATCCACCGTGCCTAGAGCGGCAGGCGGCGGAAAATCCACTTCTCGTAGGCCCAGCTCATGCGCATGGCCATGGGCCGGGCGAGGCCCGCCGAGCGCAGCCGGCAGAAGACGTGCAGGGGATTCAGGACGTGCTGGAGGAATTCGCGGACGTTGTGCATGGATGTATCACGGCCTCGGCAAATGCAACTCAGGGGCGGTCATATCCTCTCTGGCCTCAGGATGCAACCTTCCTGCCAGCCTCCCCGCCCGGGGCCAGGAGGAAGGCCAGGACGGCGCCGCAGCCCCCGCCCACCAGGTGCCCCAGGTGCGAAACACCGTCCCCGGGGCTGGCGCTGGCCAGCTCGCGCCAGAGGAAAATGGCCGTGACCAGGAGAAAGGTCAAGGGAATATCGCCGCGGCGTATGCTGGTCACGCTGGACATGGCGATGAGCATGAAGACCACCCCGCTCGCCCCCAGGATGCCGCCCGAGGTGAAAAGCGCCGAGGCCAGCCCCGTGGCCGCGGCCGTGGCCACGAGGCAGGCCAGCAGCTTGAGCGAGCCGTAGCGCGCCTCGACCAGCGGCCCGAGCAGCAGGAGGTAGACGGCGTTGGCCGCGAAGTGCTCGAAGTCGGCGTGCCCGGCCACGTGGGTGACCAGCCGGAGCCAGGTCACCGGCTCGGCGAAATCCGGCGAGGGCGGCAGGCTCACGTACCACAGGGCGAGCGGCGAAACGAAGCTCGCGGCCGCCAGGACCACGGCGCAGAGGAGTACGTAGCCGAGGATGACCGGCGAGTTCCAGGTCAGGCGCATGCCTGGCCGCAGCTCCCGGCGGGCAGGGTCACGGTCAGGGTCGTGCCCGCGCTCTCGGAGGTGGCGAGCTTCACCTCGCCGCCGTGGGCCCGGGCGATGAGCCGGGCGATGGTCGTGCCCAGGCCCGTGCCGAAGGCCTTGCCGCTGGTGGCGTAGCGCTCGAAGAAGCGCTCGCGCACGTCCGCCGGCACCGCGCCCCGGTTGTGGACGGTCACGGTCAAGGGCTCGCCTTGGGTGACCGCGACGGTCACCGCCGAGCCCCGCGGCGCGGCTTCCAGGGCGTTCTGGACCAGGTTCGCGAACATGGTCTCCAGGTGGTGGACCTCGCCGCAGGCCGGGCAGACCTCCAGCTCCTCCGGCTCCCGCCCGTCAAGGGTGAGGCGCACGGCGACCCCGCGCGCCTCGGCCAGGTGGCCCTGCTCCGCGAGGACCAGCGCCAGCGAGTCCAGCAGGTCGAAGGGCGCGGGCGCGGGCCGGTATTCGCCGCGCTCCATGCGGTAGTAGTCGAGCGAGGCCCCGGCCAGGCGCAGGGCCTTCATGGCGTGGCCCTGCATGAGGCTTAAAAAGCGCCGCGCCTCCGGCTCCAGGGAGCGCTTGAGCAGAAGCTCCGCGCCGCTCATGATGCCCAGGATGGGGTTCTTCATGTCGTGGCGGACCATGCGCTCCACGTCCTCGCGCAGGGCTTCGAGCTCCTTCTTGCGGCTCACGTCCAGGACAAAGCCGTCCAGGGCCGTCAGCCGGCCGGAGGCGTCGAAGACGCCGCGGATGCTCCGCGCGGTCCAGAACGGGCTGCCGTCGGCCCGGACCACCTCGGCCTCGAAGTCGCCGACCATGCCCTCGGCCGCGACCTGGGCCAGCAGGGCCTGGCAGCGGGCCGGATCGCGGAAGACCTCGCGCCGGAAATCCTTGACCCGCTCGACCATGGCCGCGGGCGAGGGGTAGCCGTAGAGCGCGGCCATGGCCGGGTTGACCGAGAGGTAGCGCCCTTCCGGCGTGGCCCGGAAGATGCCCACCGGCGCGTTGTCGAAGATCGAGCGGTACTGGGCCTCGGCCTCGTTCCTGGCCCGCTCGGCCTCCTTGCGCTTGGTCACGTCGCGCAGCGCCAGGCGCAGGCCCAGGTTCTCCCCGCCGGCTCCGCGCACCGCGGCGAAGCGCACCGACAGCCAGCGCGCCCGGCCCTGCCGGTCGGTCAGGCGCAGGTCCTCGTCGGCCGCGTGCTCGCCTGGCTCGGCGGCCAGGACCGCCTGCCAGGCGGCCAGGTCCTCGGGATGGATGCAGCGGGAGAGCAGTTCCGGGTCGCGCTCGAAGGCCTCGGCCGGCCAGCCGGTCAGGGCCTCGCAGGAGGGCGAGGAGTAGCGCACCCGGCCCTCGGGCGAGAGCCACAGGACCCAGTCCGTGGCCGACTCGGCCAGGATGCGCAGGCGCTCCTCGCTGGCCCGCAGCAGGGCCTCCACCCGGGACCGCTCGGACTCCAGGCGCTCCAGGGCCTTCAGGCGCAGGCGGAGCTCGGCCAGCTCACCGGCCGTGATCGCGGCAGGCGTTGCGTCCTGGCCGGACATGCTAGCTGCCGGCGGCCTCCGGGCTGTCCATGAAGTAGGCCACCCGGGTCCGGGGATTCAGGTAGTTGAAGATCTCGCGCGGCAGCTGGCGGGGATGCAGGGATTTGACCACGGCGAGCTCCGGGGCGTCCTCGAGGTCGAAAATGACCGAGTCGTCGCGGGGTATCTCCGGGTCGTAGAGCAGGACCGAGGGCCTGAGCGGGTTCTTGGGGTTGACCGAGATGACCAGGGCGATGACGTTGTTGGAGAGCTGGATGACCGTGCCCGGCGGGTAGATGCCGAGCGAGCGGATGAAGGCCGAGAAGTAGTTCTCGTCCAGCCAGGGTTTCAACTTGCCGTACATGACCGCGAGCGCCTGGTAGGGGGTCATGGCCCGGCTCTGGTCCGGATCGTTGACCAGGTTGTCGTAGACGTCGGGGATGATGGCGATGCGCGCCAGCTTGAAGATCTTGTCGCCGGCCAGCCCTCGCGGGTAGCCCTTGCCGTGCAGGCGCTCGTGGTGCTCGAAGACCAGGCGCAAGACGTCCTCGTCGAAGCCGCCGGCCTTGAGCAGGATGTCCACGCCGTACTTGGGGTGGAGCTGGAGGAGCGTCTGCTCGGCCTTGGTCAGGGGCGGGGGCTTGCGCAGGATCTTCTTCTCGATGCGGCTCTTGCCGATGTCGTGGAGCAGGCTGCCCAGGGCCAGGGACTTCATCTCCTCGGGCGTGAGCCCGAGCTGCTTGCCGAGCATGAGCGAGAGCACCGAGACGTTCAGCGAATGGTAGTAGATGCCATCGTCCGTGGCCTTGATGTCCATGAGGTGCATGACCGCGGCCACGTCAGGCCGGAAGGCCTCGACCAGCTCGGTGGCCAGGGCGTCGGCCTGCTTGACCGCCTCGGCCTTGCCGGACAAGAGCCCGCTCATCAGGCCGGGTACGGCGTCCATGGCCAGCTTGTAGCTGGCCTCGCAACGGGCGATGGACTCCTTCTTCTCCTTCAGGCGCTTGATCTGCTCGCGCTTGATGCGCCAGAGCTCCTCGGTGTAGGGGTCGGGCTTGCCCGTTTTCGCCTCGGGCTCGGCCGCGACCCTGGGCTTGACCTCGTCCGCGGACTTGGGCAGCTGGTCGCTCTTCTCCGGGACGCAGATCACCTCGGTGATGCCCACCTCGCGCAGGCTCTGGATCTGCTCCGCGTTTTTAATCTTGAATTTGTTGAACAGAAACGGGTGGTTGAACCAGTGCGAGTCCAGGCGCACGAAGACGCCGGGGACCAGCTGGTCGACCGTGACGCGGTATTCGGGGATGTTATACTTGGCCATGGCTCGATGGTTGAAAATATCAACAGGCTGACACAATCACCGAAAGCAAACTATGTACCGATCCGTCTACATGCAAGAAAAAAAATCGCCCGTCCCTCCGGCTGGCATTCCGCTCCCCTTTGGGCTATCTAGCCTGCCAGTCAGTGTCAACCAAGGAGAGACAACGGTGCCCTTTCTCGCCGCCAGCGGGGGCTTCACCCGCTACCGATTGACCGACCCCGTGCCCGACGGCCTCTGGGCCGAGATTCCCAAACGGCTGAAGGACAACGCCTTCAGGGACATCGACGCCACGGCCGACGAGCGCTCCTTCGGCTGGGTCAGCTTAGACGACTGGCTCGACCCCGAGTTCGCCGCGGCCCCGCCCGAAAAGGGCCAGTACCTGGCCTTCACCCTGCGCCTGGACACCCGCCGGGTCTCGCCCGCGGTGTTCAAGAAGCACCTGCAGATCGCCGTGAACGAATACCTGTCCGGCATCGACGACCCGGCCAAGAGGTTCGTCTCCAAGGGCCGCAAGCAGGAGCTGAAGGAGCAGGTGGCCTTGCGCCTGCGCGCCCGCTCCCTGCCCGTGCCCGCGGTCTTCGACGTGGTCTGGAACACGGCCAGCGGCGTCATCCTGCTGGCCACGACCAACGCCAAGATCAGAAGCCTGTTCGAGGACCATTTTCTGGCCACCTTCGAGCTGAACCTGGAGCCCCAGACGCCCTTCTTCCTGGCCAGCCGGCTCTTGGGCGAGGAGGCCGTGTCCCGGCTCGAGAACCTGGAGCCGACAAACTTCGCCGCCGGGGCCTGAAACCGGCCCGGCAAGGAGCTCATATGCCCGACTACACCCTGGCCGCGGCCGAGAGCGCGCTGCTCGGCCAGGAATTCCTCACCTGGCTGTGGTACAAGAGCGAGTCCCGCGCGGGCCAGTTCAAGACCGCGCACGGCGAGGCCTTCACCCTGTTCATGGCCCAGAAGGTGACCGTGGCCGGCGGCGAGGGCGAGTCCCGCGAGACGGCCAGCGTCTCCGGCGCCCACACCGAGATGAGCGAGGCCCGCCTGGGTTTGAAGCGCGGCAAGAAGGTCGACCGGGCCATGCTGGCCTTCGACCTGGACGGCCAGAACTGGTCCGTGCAGCTGCGCTGCGAGGACTTCAGCCTGTCGGGCCTGCGCACGCCCAAGGTCGAAACCCGCCGCGAGGAGGGCGAAGACCCGGACGGCGCCTTCCTGGAGAAGGCCTTCCTGGTTGACAAGCTCCTCGAGTTCCTCGATACGGTCTACGCCGAGTTCCTGGTCTTGCGGCTTTCCTCCCGGGCCTGGCAGGAGGAGGTCGCGGCCTTTCGCGTCTGGCTGGCCAAGGCCGACTGACCGGCCCGAGCGCGCCAGGCGCCTGTGCGCGCAAACCGTCACGAGCCGGACCGCACCCGGCCTGGAGGAAGACATGCTGCTTGAAGGAAAGAAAGCCCTCGTCTTCGGCGTGGTCAACGAGCGCTCCATCGCCTACGGCATCGCCAAGGCCCTGAAAGCCCACGGTGCCCACCTCGCCCTGTCCTACGCCGCCGAGCCGATAAAAAAGCGCATCGAACCCATCGCCGAGGAGCTGGGCGCCGACTTCATCCTGCAGTGCAACGTCTCCGACGACGCCGAGATCGCCTCGGCCGCCGAACGGGTGCGGCGGGAATGGGGCCTGGTGGACGTGCTCGTGCACTCCATCGCCTACGCCAACCGAGAGGACCTGCGCGGCCGCTTCATCGACACCAGCCGCGAGGGCTTCGGCCTGGCGCTGGACGTCTCGGCCTTCTCCCTGGTGGCCCTCTGCCGGGCCTTCGAGGGGCTGTTCTCGCCGGGCGCCTCGGTCATGGCCATGAGCTACTACGGCTCGGGCAAGGTCGTGGCCAACTACAACGCCATGGGCGTGGCCAAGGCCGCACTCGAGGCCTGCGTGCGCTACCTGGCCGTGGACCTCGGCGCGCGCGGCGTGCGCGTCAACTGCATCAGCCCCGGCCCGGTCAAGACCCTGGCCGCCTCGGCCATCTCGGGCTTCAGCTCCATCCTCGAGACCATCGAGCAGCGCGCTCCGCTCAAGCGCAACATCACCCCGGACGACGTCGGCGGCTGCGCCCTGTACCTGGCCTCGAACCTGTCCTCGGCCGTGACCGGCGCGACCATCTTCGTCGACTCGGGCTACAACATCATGGGCGTCTAGAGCCGCCGGGACCGAGGCCCGCCCGCGGGCGGGTCTTTACCTTCCGGCCGGCCGGGAGTACAAGTGTGCGCCCCCGCGCCCCAGGCGGGAAGCCTTGCGCCCGGAGCCACGCCATGGACCTCGTCTTGCGCGACCGCGTCGAGCCTGCGGACGTCGACGCCATCAAGGACATCCTCGAATCCACCGGCTTCTTCTTTCCCGACGAGGTGGCCGTGGGCCAGGAGCTGGCGAGCGAGCACCTGGCCAAGGGCGAGGCCAGCGGCTACCTGTTCCTCTTCGCCCTGCAGGGCGGCCGGCCCGCGGCCTACACCTGCTACGGCCCCATCCCCGGCACCGACGGCCGTTTCGACATCTACTGGATCGCGGTGAAAAGCGAGCTGCGCGGCCAAGGCCTGGGCCGGCGCCTGCTGGCCGAGACCGAGGCCCGCATCCGGTCCCTGGGCGCCCGCCTGGTCTACGCCGAAACCTCCGGCCGGGAGCAGTACGCCCCGACCCGGGCCTTCTACGAGCGCGCCGGATACAAGGTGGCCGCGGTCCTGCCGGAGTTCTACCGCGACGGCGAGGACAAGGTCATCTACGTCAAGGATCTCGCCGCGCGCCCGGGGGAAACCGAGCGGAGCTGAAGCCCGTGACCCGGATACCCGACCCGCCGCCCCCGGCCCCGAAGGCCCCCAACCCCGCCGCCCGCAGCCCCGGCTCGGAGCCGTGACGTGGTCGCACTCATCAGCCTCTTCCTGGTGGTCAGCGTCTCGCTGGTCCTCACCCGCATCGCCGCGGTGGCCCTGACCCACACCGGCCTGTCCCCCGACGTGGCCCGCTTCCAGGCCCGCTCGGCCTTCATGGGCGTGGGCTTCACCAGCTCCGAGAGCGAGGCCATCGTCCGCCACCCCGTGCGCCGCGAGATCATCTACAAGCTCATGCTCATCGGCAACGCCGGCATCGCCACGGCCATAACCGCCCTGGTGCTCGGCTTCGTGGACGTCTCCGACGCCGGCGACCTCTTCCAGCGCCTGGGGCTGCTCGTCTCCGGCCTGAGCCTGCTGCTTGTCGTCGCCTCCAACCGCACGGTGAACGAGCTCCTGTCCAGGGCCGTCCTCTGGTTCCTCAGGCGCTACACCAGACTCGATCTTCTCGATTACACCGACCTTCTGCACCTCTCCGGCGGCTACCGCGTGACCAAGGTCCAGGTGGCCGAGGGCAGCTGGCTCGCCGGCAGGCAGCTGAAAGACCTGAACCTTCCCGCCCGGGGCCTGCAGGTCCTGGGCGTCAGCCGCGCAAGCGGAGAATACCTCGGCGCCCCCGGCGGGCCGACGAGCCTCGACGCCGGCGACGTCCTCATCCTCTACGGCCTGGACCACGCCATCAAGGCCATCGACTGGAAAAGCCCGCCCTGAACCCAAGCGCATTCCCGAAAGACCGCATGCCAAACCTCCCGCCGCCCAATCCCTGGCGATCGCCCCGGCGATCACCCTGGCGATACGCGCCGGCGGGTAACATCCAACCTGAGGTTGCCCCATGATCACACGCGAACTGATGCACACCGACCTGACGACCGTCTCCCCCGACACCCCCCTGCCCGACCTCCTCTGCACCTTCGACAACGGCAACTCCCGCCTGCTGTACGTGGTCGACACCTCCGGCCGGCTGACCGGAGTCATCACCAGCTTCGACCTGATCAAGGCCATGCTGCCGTCCTATCTGGACTCCAACCTGGCCGGAGCCGTGGCCGAGGACCAGGTCATCACCGCCCACGAGTTCGCCAAGCTGAAAGCCATGACCGCCCGCGACATCCAGATCACCGAGTTCGCGGCCCTCAAGCCCGAGCACTCCATGCTCAAGGCCCAGGCCATCATCCGCGAGAAGGGCGTGAACGCCCTGCCCGTGGTCGATGCCGCCGGCCGGCCCGTGGGCGAAATCACCCGCAAGGAAGTCCTCAAGTTCATCTCCCACCTCTGCTCCTCGCACACCTCGAAATAGGGAGACCACGCACCATGTTCTGGACCGCCACGCTCATCTTCGTCACCGCCTACGCGGTCATCGTCTCGGAGAAGATCCACAAGACCAAGGTCGCCCTGCTCGGCGCAGCCCTGACCCTCATCACCAAGGTGCTCACCCAGCACGAGGCCCTGCACGACATCGACCTCGGCGTGGACTGGAACGTCATCTTCCTGCTCATCTCCATGATGCTCATCGTGAACATCATGACCAAGACCGGCGTCTTCCAGTACGTCGCGGTCAAGTCGGCCAAGCTCGGAAAGGGCAACCCCTTCACCATCATGGCCATCTTCGCCGTGGTCACGGCCGTTTCCTCGGCCTTCCTGGACAACGTGACCACCGTACTGCTGCTCGCTCCGGTGACGCTCTTGATCGCCGAGCAGCTCGAGATCGACCCCGTGCCCTACCTCATCACCGAGGCGCTGGCCTCGAACATCGGCGGAACGGCCACGCTCATCGGCGACCCGCCGAACATCATGATCGCCTCCAAGGCCGGCTTCGACTTCATGGACTTCATCGTCCACCTGACCCCGGCCATCATCGTCATCATGGTCGTCTGGATGCTGGTCTGGAAGGTGGTCTTCGGCCGTCGCCTGCACGTGAAGGAGCACCTGAAGGCCCGGATCATGGCCATGAACGAGAACGAGCTGATCAAGGACCCGGTGCTGCTGAAGAAGTGCCTGGTCGTGCTCGGCCTGACCGTCGCCGGCTTCATCCTGCACGGCTTCTTCCACTACGAGCCGGCCACCGTGGCCCTGATGGGCGCGGCCACCCTGCTCTTCATCTCCGGCGAGGAGCCGCACCACGCCCTGGCCGAGGTCGAGTGGCCGACCATCTTCTTCTTCATCGGCCTGTTCATCATCATCGGCGGCACGGTGAAGGTCGGGCTGATCGAGCTCATGAGCCAGAAGATGATCGACCTGACCGCGCCCACGCGCGAGTCCATGTTCACCCTGTCCATGGTCATGGTCTGGTTCTCGGGCATCGCCTCGGCCATCGTGGACAACATCCCCTTCGTGGCGACCATGAACCCGCTGATAATCGGCATGTGCGGCAAGGTCTTCGGCGCCACCGACGTGGCCACGCTGCAGAACGCGACCATGCTCCCGGTCTGGTGGGCGCTGGCGCTCGGCGCCTGCCTCGGCGGCAACGGCACGGCCATCGGCGCCTCGGCCAACGTCATCGTCGTGGGCATGAGCGAGAAGGCCGGCCACAAGATCACCTTCGTGCGCTTCCTGGCCTACGGCGTCCCGGTCATGTTCCTGACCATCATCCTGTCCACGCTCTACATCTGGCTCCGGTACTATGTGCTGAAGATCTAGCCCAGACCGGAACCATAAAACAAAAAAAGCGGCATTCACGCCGCTCTCCCGCCCGGGCGGATGGTTTCCCCGACCATCCGCCCGGCAAATCGCCCATCGGCTCGCCCCTCCCCTCCCTTCGCGGCCGCCTTCCTCCCCTACTCGTTGCGCAGCACGGCCGCCGGCTTCTCGCCGAGCACGCGGCGCACGCCGGACAGGCCCAGGACCAGGGTCGCGGCCACGCCGCCGGCCACGGTCCAGATCGCCGGACCGGGCAGGAAGACCCAGTCCATGTGCATGGCCCGGGTGACCACGAAATAGGACAGAAGCCCGCCGAGCCCCACGGCCAGAACCCCGGCGGAAAGCCCCAGGAACAGATGCTCGATGGCCAGGGCGGCGAGCACGTCGCCCCGGGTGGCGCCCACGACTTTGAGCACCACGGCCTCGTGCGTCCGGCGCCTGACCCCGGCCCGAAGCGCGCTGGCCAGGACCAGTATGCCGGACAGCAACGCGACCCCGGCCACAGCCCGGATGCCCGCGGCCATGGCCGAGAGGATGTTCGCGGCGCTGTCCAGGGCGTCGCGCACCGCAATGCCCGTGACCCGCGGCAGCTTTTCGCCCACAGCGGCCAGGATGCCCCGCTCGCTGCCCGGCGGCGCATAGACCGTGGCGATCTCGGTGTAGGGCGCGCCCGAGACCGTCCCGGGCGAGAAGACGAAGGCGAAGTTCATGGCCAGGCTCTCCCAGTCGATGCGCCTGAGCGAAGTAACGGTGGCCGTCACCTCCCGGCCGAGCACGTTGACCGTCAGCTCCGTGCCCAGGGTAAGCCCCAGGGCCGCGGCCACGTCCTCGGCCACCGAAACGAGCGGCGGCCCGTCATAACCCTCCGGCCACCACGTCCCGGCCACCACCTCGGCCCCGGACAGGGGCGCCACCGCCCAGGTGATGCCCCGGTCCGAGCGCAGCACCCAGCGCATGTCCGGCGGCAGCTTCGACTCGTCGGGCTCCGCCCCGGCCACGCGCACGATGCGCCCGCGCAGCATCGGCCGGTGCTCCACCCGGCCGACCCCCGGCTGGCCCTGCACGATGCGCACGAACTCTTCCACTTCGCCCGGCCGGATGTCGATGAAGAAGAAGGCCGGCGCCACCTCGGGCAGGACTACCTGGATGCGCCTGGACATGTTGCCGTCCATGAGCGCCACGGCCACCAGCACGGTGAGCCCCAGGCCCAGGGCGAAAAGCACCACGCCCGTGGCGTTCCCCGGTCGGTGCAGACTGCGCAGGGCGTAGGCCAGCCTCGGCCGGCCCCTGGCCGGAATCCGCGCCGCCAGCCGCCGCACGCACCAGCCCGCGAGCGCGAAGACCACCAGCGCTCCCAGCGCGCCGAGCACGAACCACAGGGCCAGACGCCGCTGCGGCGTGACCGCCAGGGCGTAAACCGCCAGCGCCCCGGCCGCCAGGACCAGGGCCGCGCGCCCCCGCCGGCCGAGCCGTCCGCCGCTGTCCAGGTAGCCCCGGAACAGCCCGGCCGCGGGCGTCAGCCGGGCCAGCAGCAGCGGCCGCAGCGAAAAGGCCATGGCCGCCAGAAAGCCGAAGCCCGCGGCCTCGACCAGCGGCCGGAAGTAAACCCCGGGCACCGCCCGCACCGGCAGGATGTCCGCCAGCACCCCCAGCAGAAAATACGGCCCGGCCGCCCCGGCCGCCAGCCCCAGCCCCACGCCCAGGGCCGCCAGGAAAATTATCTGCAGCCCGTACACCGCCCCGAGCATGCCGCCCGTGGCCCCCACGCACTTCATGACCGCGATCGAGCGCCGTTTGCCCTCCAGATAGGCCCCCACCGCCCCGGACATGCCCAGGCCCCCGACCAGGATGGCCGCCAGTCCCGCAAAAGTCAGGTACGTCTCCAGCCGGTCGAAGAACTCGCTGATGCGCGGCGAGCTCTGGCTGAAATCCCGGATGCGGTACCCCCGGCCCTCGTACTTCTCCCGCAGCCTCGCCCCCAGCTCCGCCGGACCGGCCCCGCCGGCCATGGCCACCCGCGCCTCGTAGCGCACCAGGCTGCCCGGACCGGCCAGCCCCGTGGCGCCAAGCGCCTCCAGGCTGCACAACATCCGCGGACCGAGCGTGAAGATATTGAACGACCTGTCCGGCTCGCGCTCCAGCACCGCCCGCAGCTCGAGCACCGCCGACCCGACCGTCACCCGGTCGCCGAGCTTCAGCCCCAACCGCTCGAACAGCACCTGCCCCGCCGCCGCCCCATACACCCCGCCGCCCCCCGCCAGAACCTCGGCCACCGGTTTCCCCGGTTTCAATTCCAACTCCCCCACCAGCGGGTAGGCCCCGTCCACCGCCTTCAACTCAACCAGCATCCGCTCGCCGCCCCCGACCGGCTCGGCCATGGCCCGCATGGTCGCGATCTCCGACACCCGGCCGGCAGCCCGCAACTCGCCCACTACGTCCGCCTCCACCGGCCGAAACGTCTGCCCCACCTCCACGTCCCCGCCCAGCATCGCCCGCGCGTCGCGCCGCACCCCCTCCTTCACCGCCGCCGAGAACGACCCCACCAAGGCAATCACCCCCACCCCCAAGGCCAAACAGGCCAGGAACACCCCGAACCGCGGCAGCCCGCCCCGCAGCTCGCGCCGGGCCAGGCGGCAGGCCAGAAGAAAACGTGCGGTGATGGTCATGGGCGGACTCCGCGGGAGGGGAAGAGAGAGGGGAGAGGGAAGGGAAGGGAAAGAGGAAGAGGAAGATGCCTCCGGCGGCCGGGGGGCCGGGGGCCCCCCGGACCCCCCGAGGCGCTTCGCGGGTTCGGCTGGCGGGGGCCGGAGGGCGGGCCGGTCAGGCAGTCCGCGTTGCCGTCAGTCGGCCGGAGGGGCGGCCCGGGAGGGCACGCCCCTCCGGCCGACTGACGGCAA
>DIXN01000014.1 GCA_002428705.1 Desulfovibrio sp. UBA6079 | reverse complement strand
CCGCCCTGGCCGTTGTCGCGAAACCGGCGCAGCAGCGGCTTCAGGTCGAGAGCGCCGACCACGTCCGCAATGAACCGGGCCAGATGATGCTGGGGGAGCCAGTCGTCCAGGTTGGGGGCCAGCAACAGAAGCTGCTGCTGGTTGTAGTCTCGGAAGTTGTAGCCCATCTCCCCCTCCTGTCCCTCAACACGCTGTTTTCAAAGAACAAATTACCAGAAAGACAGCTCCGACTCAAGAGCTACAGGGATGTTCGTCAGACAGGCTCTACCCAGAGGAAAGTAATTTACAATTTTCTTTATTTTGTGGCTTTTTGTCTTCCTCTTCTCTTCCTCTGGAAATCCCCCCCGATCTCGCCTATACTCCCCTCTTCCGCCCCGCCGCGCGGTGGGGGGCATTTCAGCCTGCGAGGAACTCCATGCGCATCTACGAGAACATGACGTCGCTCATCGGCAACACGCCGCTGGTCAAGCTGAACCGCGTCTCCGAGGGCTGCCGGGCCACGGTGGCCGGCAAGCTCGAGTTCTACAACCCCTGCGCCTCGGTGAAAGACCGCATCGGCCTGGCCATGATCGAGGCCGCCGAGGCCGACGGACGCCTGAAACCCGGCTCGGTCATCATCGAGCCGACCAGCGGCAACACCGGCATCGGCCTGGTCTTCGCCGCCTCGGTCAAGGGCTACAAGTGCATCCTGACCATGCCCGAATCCATGAGCATGGAGCGCCGCCAGCTGCTGAAAGGCTTCGGCGCCGAGCTGGTGCTGACCCCGGCCGCCGAGGGCATGGGCGGGGCCGTGAAGCGCGCCGCCGAGCTGACCGCGGCCACGCCCGGCGCCTTCATGCCCCAGCAGTTCGAGAACCCGGCCAACCCGGCCGTGCACCGCCGGACCACGGCCGAGGAAGTATGGGCCGACACCGACGGCACGGTGGACATGTTCGTGGCCGGCGTGGGCACCGGCGGCACCTTGACGGGCGTGGGCGAAGTGCTCAAATCCCGCAAGCCCGGGGTGCGCATCGTGGCCGTGGAGCCCGCGGCCTCGCCGGTCCTGTCCGGCGGCGCGCCCGGACGCCACGCCATCCAGGGCATCGGCGCCGGTTTCGTGCCCAAGGTCCTGGACCGCGAGATAATTGACGAAATCTTCCTGGTGGAGAACGAGCAGGCCTACACCATGGCCCGGCGGCTGCTGCGCGAGGAGGGCATCTGCTGCGGCATCTCGTCGGGCGCCAACGCCCACGCCGCCGTGGAGCTGGCCAAGCGCCCGGAGATGGCCGGCAAGCTGGTGGTCTTCGTGGTCTGCGACACCGGCGAGCGCTACCTCTCCACCCCGCTCTTCACCGAGCCCGAGGACGTATAGATGGACAAGATGCCTTTGAACGACGAGACGCCGCTGGACCTCGAGGCCCTGACCCGGGCCCTGTGCGCCGCGGAATCCTATGCCGGCGTCTACCACCGGCCCATGCACAACCAGCCCATGCCCTCGGTGGAGATCCTCTCCGAGATCGTGGAGCGGCTGCGGGCCGTGCTCTTCCCCGGCTATTTCGGCCACTCCGAGGTCACGCCCGAGTCCATGCGCTTCCACGCCGGCGCGGAGCTGGACGTGGTCGCCCGGCTGCTCACCCAGCAGGTCAAACGCGGCTTCTGCTTCTTGTGCTCCCGCGAGGCCGAGAACTGCCAGGACTGCGAGTCCCGCTCGCGCGAGCTGGCCATGCTCTTCCTCTCGCGCCTGCCCAGGATCAGGCGGCTCCTGGCCACCGACGTGCAGGCTGCGTTCGTCGGCGACCCGGCGGCCAAGACCCCGGGCGAGACCATCTTCTGCTACCCCTCCATCCATGCGCTGACCAACTACCGCATCGCCCACGAGCTGAACGACCTGGGCGTGACCATGATCCCGCGCATCATCACCGAGATGGCCCACTCGAAGACCGGCATCGACATCCACCCCGGCGCGACCATCGGCGAGCACTTCTTCATCGACCACGGCACCGGCGTGGTCATCGGCGAGACGACCGTCATCGGGAGAAACGTCCGCCTCTACCAGGGCGTGACGCTCGGCGCCAAATCCTTCCCCAAGGACGACTCGGGCAAGCTCATCAAGGGCATCCCGCGACACCCCATCGTGGAGGACGACGTGGTCATCTACTCCGGCGCGACCATCCTCGGCCGGGTGACCATCGGCCGCGGCGCGACCATCGGCGGCAACGTCTGGCTGACCCGCAGCGTGCCGGCCGGCGCCCGGGTGATGCAGTCCAAGGCCGGCAACGGCAGCTTCGAGCATGGCGCGGGCATCTAGCCGAGCGGCCGTTCTGGCCCTCCTCCTCTGCCTGGCCCTGACCCTCCCGGCCCGCGCGGCCGAGGACAACGGCGCCGTCCCGGACTTGAGCCAGGAGCTCATCTGGCAGGGCCGCCTGGCCGAGATGCAGACCCTGGCCGACGAGGCCCAGGCCCAGCTCAAGCGCCTGCGCGAAGCGGCCGCCGAGCCCACCAAGGCCGTGTCCGAGGCCGCCGCGGCCTACCAGCAGCTTTTCGCCCTGACCCAGGTCAGCCGCAGCCAGCCCTTCGAGCAGTCGGCCCTGGAGCGCCGGGCCGCGGCCCTGGAAAAAAGCCTGACCCGGCGACTGGCGGCGCTGAAAGCCCAGGCCGACACCGCCCGCCAGCGCCAGGCCGAGCTCGACGCCCTGGCCAAGGAGCTGCCCGGCGAGGTGGCCTCGGAAACCGACGCCGCCATCGAGCGCACCTTCCGCGACTACCTCTCGGCCATCGACCGCGCCCGCAGCGCCCTGGCCAGGAACCTGACCGGACTGGACAAGGTCCTCAAGCCCGGCACGCAGCTCGCCGAGAAGCTGGCCAAGCTGCGCGCCGACATCTCCGGCCGACTGCCCGGGCTGTGGCGCGCCTACTACCTCACCCCCGGCCCCAGCCTCTTCGACCTCGGCGCCTTCCAGGCCATGCCCCAGGGCCTGCAAACCTGGATCGAGAGCATCCCCGTGCGCCTGGTCACCGAGCTGCCCCAGAACCCCTCGGACTGGGGCAACCTGGCCCTGCGCTTCGGCCTGCTCCTCACTCTGCTCCTGCTCGCCGGCCGGCTGGCCATCTCCCGCCTCTGCCGCCTGGCCGAGACTTCGGCCTGCACCGAGCCCAAGGCGCTGTCCCGCAGCTGGCTCTGGCTCTCCGTGGGCCTGGCCCTGCTGTTCGCCTCCTACGGCCTGACCGGCGGCGTGTTCCTGGCCGTGGTCGTGCCGGCCAACCTGTGCATGGTCTGGGGCGAGCTGACGCTGGCCTGGCAGCTCAGGCGCATGGGCAAGCCCGAGCTGCCCGCGGCCACGCCCTTCACCCACCTCTTCGGGCTGGTCCTGGCCGGCATCACGAGCCTCTTCCTGAACCCGCCGGCAATCCTGCTCACGCCCTTCTGGGCGCTGGTGCTCATCGCCTACCTCGTCGACCGCCGGGTCAGGAAGTCGCCCGGCCCCCTGCCCTTCCTGGAGCGCGCGGGCGTGGGCTTCACCCCCTGGCTGGCCCGCCTGGCCCTCATCCTCACCGTCTTCGGCTGGTCGCGCATCGCCCTGTCCCTGGTCATGGTCTGGTTCACCCTGGTCCTCTCCGCCCAGCTCGGCCTGGCGCTCACCTCCATCCTCGCCCGGACCGTGGAGCGCCTGCCCGCCACCGGCGGCCGTCCGCTCGTCGCCGGCCTGGCCATGGGCTTCGGCACCCCGCTCCTCTGGCTCATCGTGGCCGTGACCACGATTCTCTGGGTGGCGGCCTACCCCGGCGGTGCCTACCTCATGCAGCACGCCATGGAGCTGAACGTCGCCGTGGGCTCGGCCTCCCTGAACCTCCTGCGCCTGGTCTGGCTGGTGGCCCTGTTCTACCTGACCCGCTCGGCCGTAACCCTGGGCCGGACCTTCCTCTCCGGCCTGCCGGGCCGCTGGCCGCACCTGGACCGCGGCGTCGTCCCCTCGCTCCAGGCCGGCCTGACCTATGCCCTGTGGGCCATCTTCGGCCTCATCCTGCTCGCCGCCCTGGGCGTCAGCCTGACCTCGGTCACGGTCATCCTCGGCGGCCTGTCCGTGGGCCTCGGCTTCGGCCTGCAGACCATCTTCAACAACTTCTTCTCCGGCCTCATCCTCATCTTCGGCCGCTCCCTGCAGGAAGGCGACGTCGTCCAGCTCGGCGAGACCTGGGGCGAGGTGCGCAAGATCAACATCCGCTCGACCATGGTCGAAACCTATGAAGGCGCCGTGATCATCGTACCCAACTCCGAGCTGGTCTCCAACCGCCTGATCAACTGGACCCGCAACAACCAGATCATGCGCCGCCAGATCAACGTGGGCGTGGCCTACGGCTCGGACGTGGCCCTGGTCAAACAGCTCCTGCTCGACACCGCCGCGGCCCACAAGAACGTCCTCAGCACCCCCGAGCCCTTCGTCCAATTCCGGGACTTCGGCGCCTCCAGCCTCGACTTCACCCTCTTCTTCTTCGCCGACATCAGCCAGGGCCTGGGC
Source organism: Desulfovibrio sp. UBA6079 (assembly GCA_002428705.1). Classification (GTDB taxonomy): domain Bacteria; phylum Desulfobacterota; class Desulfovibrionia; order Desulfovibrionales; family Desulfovibrionaceae; genus UBA6079. The sequence continues at coordinate 136,602 of DIXN01000014.1, read as the reverse complement.
ACCGCCTCTGACCTGCGCGCCGCCATCGTCGCCGCCTTCCGCGCACACGGCATCGAAATCCCCTTCCCCCAGCAGGACGTCCACGTCCGGGATATACCTGCGGCATCGAGCGGAAAGGAGTAGGCCTCCGGCGGGCAGGGACGCTGTCCCTGCACCCCGCAAAGGGGGTGCCCCCCCTTGACCCCGCAGTCTGAAAGTCGAAGCCCCTCGGCGTAAAAAACGCCGAGGGGCTTCGACTTTCAGCTTGAGTAATCAGGTGAGGGTCATGTCCCTCCCACGGGGCCGTGGATCTGAAGAAGTTGAAGAAAATCGAAAGGCCGCCGGTGAGGGTAAAGACTGCTCGGATCGGCGCAGACGTCAGGCCGAAGGGCCGCACATCCGGTCCGAGCCGACACATTCTTTACCATCATGGCTGTTTTTGTGATTTCCGATCGACGCCCGGCCTGCCAGGGGGAAATCATTTCCCCCTGGCAGGGGATGCAAGGGGACGGCGTCCCCTTGCCCGCCGGAGGCATATCGCGGCGGCACTGGCCGCGTTGGCAGGCCGGAACGGGCGTGGTATGGGTGAGCACATCCGGGTATCCCAACCGCCGACCGCTGGAGGTGCGTCATGGAGAAGCTGCCCAAGAATTTCCGCAAACTGAAGGAGCGCTACGGTCCGATCCTGGAGAAGCTCGAGGAGGCCGGGGCCATGCTACGCGAGGCCGGGCCCATCGACGGCAAGACCGCGCATCTCATCCAGTTGGCCGCGGCCGCCGCCTTGCGCTCGGAGGGTGCGGTCCACAGCCATGCCAAGCGGGCGGTCAAGGCCGGGGCCGGGGCCGAGGAGATCCGCCACACGATCATGCTGCTCACGCCGACCATCGGTTTCCCCACGGTGGCCGCGGCCATGAGCTGGGCCGAGGACGTGCTGGAGGAGTAGACCCCTCTTCTGCGCTCCGTCCCCGGAGCGCAGAACATGGGGTGCAGGGGGCGAAGCTCCCTGCCGGGGTGCAGGGGCGGCGCCCCTGCTGGGGGTCAGGGGGTAACGCCCCCTGCCTGCCGGAGGCTGTCCCAGCCGTCACCCTCGACCGGCGCCTCGGCCGTGAACCCGGGCAACTCGATACGGGCATGGTGCAGGTGCAAACGTCCGGCCGAAGCGTCCGGCGGGCCGTAGAGCGCATCGCCCAGGATGGGGTGGCCGCTGGCGGCCAGGTGAGCGCGGATCTGGTGGCGGGCGCCCTTGCGGATAACGGCCTCGACCAAGGTCAGGTCGCGCTCCGGGTCGTAGGAAAGGGGCCTGACCGCGGTGGCGCGCAGGGAGTCGGAGGAATCGGCGGACAGGACGGCGGTTTTCCTGCGCCTGGCCGTGTCAAGGCTGCGGGCGATTGCCAGGGGCGCGGGGAGGCGGCCGTGGACCACGGCCAGGTAGGTTTTGCGCACCTGGCCGGAATCCTCGAGGCGGCGGTAGTCGGCGGCGGCTTCGGAGTCGAGCGCGGCCAAGAGCAGTCCGGAGGTGGCCGCGTCCAGGCGGTTGACCAGGACGGCGCCGGGCAGGAGGCCGGGCAGGAAATCCTCGATACTCGGGAGGTCGCCGCCGGCCAGGTGCACGCTGGAAAGGCCGGCCGGCTTGGCCAGGGCGGCGTAGCGCGAGGTTCTGGCCACGAGGCGCAAGGCCGGCGGGCAGGTCGGGGCCGGCAACGCCTCAAAGGCGATGGCCTGGCCGGGAAGGGGGCGGTATCCGGGCTTGCGGATTTGCCCGTCCACGGTCACCCGGCCGGTCTCGATGAGCCGGCGCCGGCCGCGCAGGCCGAGGTCCGGGGCGAGAGCGGCCAGCAGGACGTCCAGCCGCCGGCCGGCCTCGTCGGGGGTGACGAGGTGGGCCGCCGGGGAAGCGGAAACACTGTCCGGGTCGGGACGTTCGGTCATGAAACCTTCCGGCGAGCCGTGGCGCGGCTCGACGGAAGGGTTGTAGCCGCGCGCGCCGGGAAGCGCAATCGCCCGCAGCAAACGGTCGGGATGGGCGGCTAGTGCAGGACCGGGACCTCGCGCACGCCCCACTGGCCGGAGGGGATGACGAAGGCGTGGTACTGGCCGATGATCTCGGCCTCGAGGACCAGCGCGCCGCTTTCGTCCTGCCAGAAGGCCCGCTGGGGAAAGCCCTCGACCACGTCGGCCATGAACTCGGCCGTGAGCCAGGGGCCGGGGACCCGGCGGCGGATGAGGCTCCAGGCCACCTCGCCGACCTTGACCACCATCTCCCGGGAAAGGAAGACGTCGTCGAAGTCGATCTCGTGGAAACCCAGGGCCTCCAGGCCCTGGTCGGCGCCGGGGCCGTTCGGGCCGGGCGCGGGGCATACGTTCGGGATCGAAGCGGCCATATTTTCCCCCTTGGCGTGTCCTGGCCCGGGAAAAGCCAGAAACGTGCCAGAGGGAATTGCCGTCCTACTCCCGGCCGTAGACCCGGACGGCATTCTTACCCCCGGCCTTGGCGGCCTGCAGGGCCCGGTCGGCCTTCTGCAGAATGCTCTGGGTGCCGTCCGCCTGGTCGGGGAAGAGGCTCACGCCGGCGCTGACGGTCAGCGCGACCGCCCGGCCGGCGAGCACGTAGGGCGCACTCAAGGCCGCGGCCAGGTTGCGGGCCACGGCCTCGGCCTCCTCGAACCCGCCAACGCCGGGTACGACCGCGGCGAATTCGTCCCCGCTGATACGGCCGAGCAGCACCGTCTCGCCGGCCTGCTCCGCCAGGCGGGCCGCGGCCTGCTTCAGGACCTTGTCCCCGGCCACGAAACCCAGCTCGGCGTTGATGCGCCGCAGATCGTCCACGTCGAGGACGATCAGGGCCACGCGCTCCTGCCCGGTCCCGGTCTTGGACAGGACGACTGCGAGGTCCTCGAGAAAGCGGTGCCGGCTGGCCAGGCCGGTGAGCAGGTCGCGGCGCACCAGGGCTTCCAGGCGCCGCTCGGTCTTGACCGCATCGGTTGCGTCGCTGAAGAACCAGAGCTGGCCGCGGGGCGCGTCGCCCTCGCGCAAGGGGGCAAAGCCGTACTCCAGGATGCGGCCGTCCCTCAGTTGGACCTTTTCGCCCGAAACCGTCTGCTGCAGAGTGAGGATCTCGCGCGTGCGGCGCAGGAAGTGCTTGGGGTCGACGGTGATGTTGGCCAGCGTGCGCATGAGGTCCTCGCCGTCCTGACCGCGCAGTGCGTCGGGCGGGGCCGCGGCCTCGAAGAGCTCGCACAGGGCCGGGTTGGCCAGGGCCACCCGGCCGCGCTCGTCCTCGGCCAGGATGCCGACCCGGACGTTGCCGACCAGCTGCCGCATGAGCCGGGCCTCGGCGCGCATGGCCGCCTCGGTCCTGCGCCGGGTCAAAGCCGCGCAGAAGATGTCGCCGACGATCTTAAGTAACCCGATCTCCTCCTCGGACCACATGCGCTCCCGGCGCACGGACTCGAAGCCGAGCAGGCCGTGGCGCGTGCCGCCCTGGTTCATGGCCACGGCCACCAGCGAGGCCACCCCGCGCGCGGCCAGCAGCTCGCGCTCGCCCTCGGCCTCCTCGGGCAGCTCGGAGGCGCCGGCCACGAGCACCGTCTCGAAGATGGTCAGGCGGTCCATGAGCCAGCCGAGATCCTCGGGTAAAAGCTCGAAGCTCCGCTCGGCCTGGGCCGAGACCCCGCTCGCGGCCCATTCGTAGGCGTTGGTCAGGAGCCGGCCGTCGGCGCCGTAAAGATAGACCACGGCCCGGTCCACGCGGCAGAACTCGCCCAGAAGCTTTAATGCGTCGCGGATGCCGCAGTCGGTATCGGAGGCGTCCAGGGTGACGAACTCGGTGGAGATGGCCGTGACCAGCTTCTCGGCCTGGATGCGCAGGCTCTGGTCGCGCGCCCGGCGCCGGTGGTCGGAGACGTCGCGCAGGCTGACCAGGTAGGCGTTGCGCTCGCCCCAGTCGATCTCGGCCACGCGCATCTCGGCCACGGCCCGGTCGCTGCCCTTGCGCTGGATGTCCAGCTCGCCGACCCCGTCCTGAAGGACGGGAAAGCCGAAAGGCCGGCCCAGGAGCTCGCGCTCCGGGCGGCCAAGAAGGAGCCTGGCGGCCAGGTTGACGAAGACCACCAGGCCCTCGTCGTCGACCACCAGGATGCCATCGGGATTCTCGTTCACCAGGCTGGCCAGGCGCTCGGCACGTGTTTCCAGCTCGGCCAGGCGTTTACGCTCCCGGGCCTGGGTCCGGCAGCGCGCCAGGGAAAAGCGCAGGCAGCGCTCCAGGCCCAGCGGCGAAAGCCCGTCCCGGCTCAGGCAGTCCTGCGCGCCCGCGGCCAGGGCGGCCAGGCAGGCCGCGCGGTCCTCTTCTCCGCCGAGGACCAGGAGGGGCACCTCGGGGTAGAGGCCCGGGAGGTTGCGCCAATGACCGTCGCGGTTGACCTCCGCGCCGAGGTCGACGATCAATACCTGAGCGTCCTGGCCGAGAGCCTCCAGGGCCGCGGCCCGGGTCGAGACCGGGACGAACCGGCTGCCGGCCAGGCCGGAGGCCGCCAGGGCCGAAGTCAGGCCCGAAAGGTCTGCGTCCTGGCCGGCCAGGCAGACGATGGTCAGGTGCTCGGCGTCCTCGGTGCGGGCCGTGTCGTGCATGGTGCCTCCCGGGCATCGGAAACAGGTCTTCCCGGCAGCTTGGACCGTCAAGCTCCCATTGAACCGAATGAGGCCGAAAAATCAAGCCGGAAAGCGCCACGCGGCCGGGCCTCCCGGCGTGCCCGGAAAGGCGTTGCCAGGACCGGGGCAAAGCCTGTACCAAGCCCTGGAAGTCCGTGGTCATCGCCACCTCCCCGTCAAACTCACAAACCCAAGGAGCTTCCATGGACGTGTTGTGGCTTTCGCAGAAGGATGTCGCCGGCCTGGGCCTGACCATGGCCGAAATCATCGAAGCCGTGGAGCAGGGCTTCGCCGCCCATGGCCGGGGCGAGGTCGAGCTGCCGGCCAAGATCGGCGTCCACCCGCGGCACGACTGCTTCCTGCACGCCATGCCCTGCCATGTCGGCGGCGCCGTGGATCGCACCGGCATCAAGTGCGTCTCCGGCTACCCCTCCAACCCGGCCAAGGGACTGCCCTACATCAACGGCGTCCACTGCATGTTCGAGGCGTCCACCGGCCGGGTGCTCGCGGTCATGGACTGCGCCTGGATCACGGCTTGGCGCACGGGCGCGGCCTCGGGCGTGTACGCCAAATATTTCGCCGGCCCCGAAGCGGCCAGCGTGGCCATCGTCGGCTGCGGCGTCCAGGGACGGGTGAACCTCCTGGCCATGAAGGAAGTCCTGCCTAACCTGCGCGAGGTCCGGGCGTATGATCCCTTCCCGGCCCAGGTGGAGCGCTTCGCGGCCGATCTCGGCCCGCAGCTGCCCAAGGCTGCGTTCACGACCTGCACGACCGCGCGCGAGGCCGTGACCGGGGCCGACGTGGTCATCACCTGCACGCCAATCGTCGAGAAGCCCGAGCGCTTCATCCCGGCCGCCTGGCTCAAGGATGAGACCCTGGCCATCGCCGTGGACTACGACGCGGCCTTCAATGCCGACGTCTTCGCCGCCGGTCCGTTCGTGGCCGACGACAGCCGCCAGTACCTGGAGACCCAGGCGCTCGGCGTCTACTTCCAGAACGGCTATCCCGGACCCGGGCAGGTCTATGCCGGCCTCGGCGAGGTGGTCGCGGGGGTGAAGCCCGCGGTGCGCGCGGGGCGGCGCGGCGCGGTGCTGATGGGTATCGCGCTGGACGACATCATGACCGCGGAGCTCGTCTACCGCCGGGCGCGGGAAAAGGGCGTCGGCCGGACCGTGGAGCTCTGATGCGCCTTCGCGGCTATCTGCTGGTGCTGGCCGCCGCGGCCCAATGGGGGCTCATCGGCCCCGTGGCCAAGGTGGCCTTCGCCGCCGGCATGCCGCCCCTGACCCTGGCCTTCTGGCGCGTCTGCCTCGGCTGGCTGCTCTTTGCCTGCCTGGCCGTCAGGCGCCGGGAGGCCACGGTGCGCCCGGCCGACCTGCCCATGCTGCTGGCCTTCGGCGTCTCCGGCATCGCCGGGCTCTTCGGCAGCCTGGCCCTGGCCGTGGACGCCGGAGGCGCGGCCCTGGCCGCGGTGCTCCTCTACACCGCGCCGGCCTGGGTGGCGCTCTTGGCCCGTCTCTTCTTCCGCGAGCCCATGGGACCGGGCAAGCTCACGGCCGTGGCTCTGACCATGCTCGGCGTGGCCGGGGTCAGCTTCGGCCAGGGAGGGACCGGCGCGGCGGCCATCGGCGCCCCGGCCATTCTCTACGGACTGTTATCCGGCCTGACCTATGCGCTCTACTACATCTTCGGCAAACACTTCCTGACCCGCTACACGACCACGACCATCTTCCTCTACGCCATGCCCGCCGGCGCCCTGGTGCTCGCGCCCTTCGTCGCCTACCAATCCTATCCCTGGCAGGCCTGGCTGGCCGTGGGCGTCATGGCGCTGGTCTGCACCTTCGGCGCGTATCTCGCCTACTACGCAGGGTTGAAACACCTCGAGGCCACCCGGGCGGCGGTGGTCGCCACCCTGGAGCCGGTGGTCGCCGCGGTCCTGGCCTATGTCATGTGGGACGAGACCTTCGGCCCCCTGGGTTACTGCGGCAGCGCGCTCATCCTGGCCGGCGTGCTCCTGGCCATGTTCGAAGGCGAGCGCTTGAGCAGGGCAGCAAGCGGCCTCCTCGGCCGCAAGAAAGCAGCCCGGGAGACCCGGTCATGAGCCGGCTGGCCCAGATCAAGGCCTCGGCCGGGTCGGGCAAGACCTACCACCTGACCAGCCGCTTCCTCGAGCTTTTGCGCACGGCCAGCGCCGAGAGCCGGGGCCTGGCCTGCCGCGCCGGCACGGGCGGCATCCACGCCTGGCCGGAAATCCTGGCCATCACCTTCACCAACAAGGCCGCGGCGGAGATGAAGGCCCGGGTCATCGGCGCGCTGAAAAGCCGGGCGCTGGAGCTGCCGGCCTCGACCCCGGCCGATGCCTGGCAGCCGCGCACCGCGGCCATGGTGCTCGAGCGCATCCTGCGCCGCTACCACCGCCTGAACATCAGGACCATCGACAGCCTGCTCCACCAGCTGACCACCATCTTCGCCCTGGAGCTGGGCATCAATCCGGACTTCGAGCTGAGCTTCGACCTCGCCGAGCTCTTCCGGCCGCTCTACGAGCGTTTCGTCGCCGAGGCCGCGGCCGGCGGCCCGGCCCGCAGGCTTTTCCTCGACGCCGTGCACGGGCTCCTGGCCCAGGGCGAGACCAAGGGCTTCTGGCTGGCCGAGGGCGTGGAGGAGCGCCTGATGGCGGTCTTCGGCACCCTGCTCACCCAGCCCGACGAAATTTCCTGCGACCCGCGCCCGCTCGAGGCCAAGGCCGCGGCGGCCCACGCCGGCTTCCGCCGGGCCACCGAGCAGCTAGTGGCGGCCATGGCGGCCACCGGCTTGGCCATGGACAAGCGTTTCGCCACCTTCCTCGAAAACTGCCTGGCCTGCGCCCTGCCCGAGCCGCCGCCCGCCTCGGCCTATGCCGCCAAGCCGTCGCTAGCCGACTGCGTGCTCGCGCGCTGCAAGCCCCTGGTGGACGGCAGCCACGAGGACCTGTTCCGATCCTTCGTCGCCCGCCTCCTCGCCTACCGCGAGGCCGCGGCCCTGGCCAAGGGCGCGGTCCAGCTCGCCCCGGCCGTGGCCATCTGCCAGGAGCTCATCAGCCGCGCCCCGGAGCACCGGGCCGAGGCCGGGCTGCTGCTCGGCCTGACCATGGCCCCGACCGTGGCCGGGCTTCTCGAGCGCGGCATGGCCGTGCCCGAGGCCTTCTGCCGGCTGGGCACGCGGCTTTCGCACCTGCTCATCGACGAGTTCCAGGACACCAGCCGCGAGCAGTGGCAGGCCCTGGCGCCGCTGGCCGAGGAATGCCTGGCCAAGGGCGGCAGCCTGTACTGGGTCGGCGACGTTAAGCAGGCCATCTACGCCTGGCGCGGCGGCGACTCCAAGCTTTTCGACGCCATCCTGGACGAGCCGCCGGTCTCCCTCTTCGCCGAGGGCGAGGTCAGACGTGAGCTGGACACCAACTGGCGCAGCCTCCCGGCCGTGGTCGAGTTCAACAACGACGTCTTCGCCCCCCTGGGAGAGCCCGGGACGGCCGCTGACACGGCCTCCCGCCTGCTGGGCAAGGACCCGCCCCAGTGGGCCGTGGATGAGCTGGCCGCGACCATCGGCCAGGGCTTCTCCGCCGCGCGGCAGGAGGTCTGCGCGAAGAACCGCGCCAAATCCGGCTACGTGCGCTTCGAAAAACTGCCCGGGGGCACGGTGGACACCCTGGTGGAGACGACCAGGGAGGCTTTCCTCGCGCTCATGAACGACGGGCTCCTGCCCCGCCGCGCGCCCGGCGAGATCGCCGTGCTGGTGCGCAGCCACAAGGACGCGGGCCTGATCTGCGACTGGCTGGTGGAGGCCGGCGTGCCGGTGGTTACCGACGCAAGCCTGCTGCTGGCCCGCCATCCGCTGGTGCGCGAGCTGCTCGCCCTGCTCTCCTTCCTCGACTATCCGCTGGACAGCCTCTCGCTCCTGACCTTCGCCACCGGCCGGGGGCTTTTCCTGGCCGAGAGCGGACTTGACGCGGCACGCGTCCTCGACTGGTTCGCCGGCCGGCCCACGGGCGCAGTCTACAAGGATTTCGCCGCGGCCTTCCCCGGCCCCTGGGAACGGCTGGTGGCGCCCTTCTTCAGCCAGGCCGGGCTCATGACGCCCTACGACCTGGTCTGGGAGATCGTGCGCACCTACCGGATTCTCGAACGCCACCCCGGCGACGAGCTCTATGTCCGGCGCCTCCTGGAGCTGGCCTTCCTGGCCGAGGAGCGCGGCAAGCTGTCGCTGTCGGCCTTCCTCGACTTCTGGGAAAACGAGGCCGGCGAGGAGAAGGTGCCCCTGCCAGAAGGCCTGGGCGCCGTGCGCATCCTGACCGTGCACAAGGCCAAGGGCCTGGAGTTTCCCGTAGTGGTCGTGCCCTTCCACCACTGGAGCGTGCGCGAGGATCCCTCGCCCACCCCGGTGACCGTGGAGGGCAAAACGCTCCTCGTGCCGCGGCGCAAGGACATGGGCCGGCCCTACTACGCCTGGAAGAACCAGCAGCTCTTCGAGCAGTTGACCATGCTCTACGTGGCCTGGACCCGGGCCGCCGAGGAACTCTACGGCTTCCTGCCGGACGGCGACCCGGGCCGGGGCCGGATGCCGGTTTTGGGCGCGGTGGCCGCGCTGTTGGAAGAGTCCTTCGACAGGGAGAGCGTCATCGAGCGCGGGACCAGGCCCGAGCCGCCAATGGCCCCCCGGGCCGCGGCCGCGGCCCCGCCCGGGCGGCACCTGGAGCTTCCCCCCGGCGAGCTCACCCCGACCGCGCTCATGGACTGGCTGCCGCGCCTGAACATCTTCCGCCATTCCCTCGCGGACCTGAACCCGGGCGAGAAGATGCGCGGCGAAGTCGCCCACCGGGCGCTCGAGCTCTTCCTCCCGGGCGCCAAGCCCGGCGACGACCCGACCGGCACGGCGGCCCGGGCCGCGCGCCTGGCCCTGGACGACTTCCCGGCCTTCGCTCCGCTCGCCTCGGGCTTTACCGACTGGTTCGCGGCCAGCGCGCGCTGGCTCATGACTGATCCCCGCCTGGCCGCGGCCCTGGCGCACGGCCGTCGCGAAGTCGCGGTGCTCGACGCCGCCGGCAAGCTCCTGCGTCTGGATCTCCTGGCCGAGACGGCCGACGGGCTCCTGGTGGTCGACTACAAGACCGGCCGGCCCGATCCGGAGAACGAAACCCAGGTCCGGACCTACCTGCACCTGGCTCGGGACTTGGCCAAACCCGGCCAGGAAGTGACGGGCTTGCTCGTCTATCTCGACCTGCGCGAGATACGCGAGGTGGTCCTGGACGGACACGGAGGCCGGCAGTGACGCCGATCCGCCTCGTGCCCTGGCAGGCGCCCTTCCTGCCGGTCCTGGCCGACTTTCTCGCCACCCTCGGGCCGAAGCTGGCCGACACGGTGCTCGTCTTTCCCCACAACCGGCCGGCCCGCTTCCTGACCCGCCTGCTCGCCGCCCATCCGGCGCTGCCCAAGCCCTGCGTCCTGCCCGAGATGACCGCCTATGCCGACTGGATCGACGGGCTCGCCAGGCGCCTGACTGGCACGCCATTGCGCCGGGCCACGCGCCTGGATTGCATCGGGCTCCTGTACGAGATCGTCTCGAGCCTGCAGCGTGAGGGCCGGGGGCTCATCGCCGGCCTGCCCTTGGATCGCCGGCGCTTCTTCTCTTGGGGCGCGCGCCTGGCCGACCTCCTGGACGAGCTTCTGCGCCACGGCCGCGAGCCGGCCAACCTCGACTACCTGGAGTTCGAGGTCCTGCCCTTTGCCGCGGCGCTCCTCTCGGAGCTGAAAACCATCTACGACGCCTACCGCACGGCGCTTACCGCGCGCGGCTGGACCACCCACGGCCTGGATTGCGCCACGGTGGCCGCCGAGCCCGGGGCCGTGACCGGGCTCCTGGCCGGCAAGCACATGGTGGTGGCCGGATTCTATGCGCTCAGCGGCAGCGAGGAAAAAATCTTCAAGGCCCTGTGGCAGTCCGGGCAGGCGGACGTCTTCTGGCACGGCGATGCGGCCCTGGGCACGGGCCGGCCGGCCCACTGGTCCGCGGCCGAGCACGCGGCCTGGCTCAAGCGCTGGGGCGCGGACGTCCGGCTGGAGACAGCCGAGCCCGAGCGCGCGCCGACCCGCTTCCGCTTCGTCGAGGGCTTCGACCTCCATTCCCAGCTCGCCCGTCTGGACGGCGAGCTTGCGGCCGCACCGGACCTCGACGGCGCGGCCCTGGTACTGCCCAAGACAGGGCTCTTGCTGCCCGTGCTGCACCATCTGCGCGGCCGGGAGACGAACATCAGCATGGGCTATCCCCTGGCCCGCTCGGCCCTGGCCGAGCTTGTCGAGATCATCCTGCGGCTCCAGGAGGGCCGGGGCGCGGACGGCCGCTACCACTGGCGCGAGCTCATCGACCTCGTCCGCCACCCCTACGTGAAGATGCTCGGCACGGGCGAGGCCGCGAGCCTGCGCCTGGTGTTGCACGGTGTCGAGACCTGGCTGCGCGGCGGCGGCACCTTCGTCGATCCCTGGGAGTTCCGCGTCGATCCGGACCTGGCTTCACCCGCTGAGCTCACTGCGGCCGAAGGCCTTCGGGCCGAGATTTTGGCCGCCTGCCTGACCGGCTTCACGGGTCTCGCCAGCCTGCGCGACTTGGCCCGGGCCCTGCGCGGCCTCGGCCAGCTGCTGACCACGCGCGGCCGTCACCTCTGGACCCGCCACCTGCTCGACGCCGAATGCCTTGTCCGGCTCATCGGCAAGCTGACCGTGGAGCTCGAGTCGAGCCTGGAGAGCGACGCCGCCTACCCGCAGGACGTGCTCTTCACCGTGCTGCGCGAGCTCTTGGCCGCGGAGCGCGTGCCCTTCGAGCCCGATCCGCTCTCGGGGCTGCAGGTCCTGGGCTTCCTCGAATCGCGGCTGCTGACCTTCCGCCGGCTGTTCATCCTCGACGTGACCGACGACAACCTGCCCGGCGCGCCGGGCTACGATCCGCTCCTGCCCGACGCCCTGCGCTCGCTCCTGGGGTTACCCGACATGCGCGAGCGCGACCACGTCACCGCGGCCAACTTCTATCGCCTGGTGCGCGGCGCCGAGGAGGCGACCATCTTCTACCAGGCTGGCGTCCAGCCCGGCGAGCTGCAAGGGAAAACCCTGCGTAGCCGCTATGTGGAGGAGCTGCTCTGGGAGGAGGAGAAGCGCCGCGGCCGGCTGGTCGAGCCCGGCGAGGAGCCCCTGGCCCTGGTCTCCTTCCCGGTCCGGGGCATCCCGCGCGACTCCGGCGCCATCAAGCTGACCCCGGCGATCCGAGCCGCGCTCCTTAAGCGCCTGAAGGACAAGGGCCTCTCGCCCTCCGGCCTGGACGTCTACCTGGCCTGCCCCAAGCGCTTTTTCTACCAGTACCTGACCGGCATCGGCGAAGTGACCCGGGTCAGCGAGGAGGGCGACCCGGCCGAGCTCGGCGAGCTTGTCCACAAAGCGCTCCAGGACTATCTCGCGCCGTTTTTGAACCTGCCCCTGGCCGCGACCATGCTCGACCCGGACGACCTGGCCCGGGAGCTGGACGCGCGCCTGCGCCTGTCCGACTTCTTCCGCCAGATGCCCTACGACCGCCAGGTGCTGCTCGCCCTGGCAGCCAGGAAACGACTGTCCGACTACCTCGAGAATTTCCCCGAGACGACCGTCCTGGCCCAGGAGCGCAGCGTGGCCATGACCGTGGCCGCCCCGGCCCTCAGTGTGAAGCTGCACGGCCGGGTGGACCGCATCGACCGCCGGCCGGAGGGCGTCCTGCTCCTGGACTACAAGACCGGCTCGGTCAAGAAGCCCCGTCAGGGGTTCTTCGGCGACGAAGAGCTCTTCTCGCGCATGTTGAATTGGGAACCCGGCGCTGACGACGAACTCCTGGCCGACATCGCCTCGGGCGCAAACAGCCTGCAGCTGCCGGCCTACCTGGCCATGTACGCCGCCGAGCCGCGCTTCGGCTCGGCTCTGGACGCGGCCTTCGTCAGCTTGCGCGACAAGGGCCAGGAGGAATTCCTGTTCGGCCCGAAGATGGACCCCGAGCAGCGCGAGACGGTGCTGGCCACGCACATCCCGGCCGTGCTGGCCTGCGTCGTCGGCCAGCTGGCAACGGCCGAAACCTTCGCCCCCCGGCTGGCCCGGCACTGCGACTGGTGTCCGTACCGCTCGGCCTGCGGGGCCTGATCAAAAGGAGGCCATTCGTGATCGAATCCAAAGCCGCCCGCCTCGGCCGCGTCTTCACCTTGCGCCTGGAGGACGGGGACCATTTGCCCGACTGCCTGGAAGAGTTCGCCGCGAGAAACGAGGTGAAAAGCGCGCTCGTCGCCCTCATCGGCGGCGCCGGCGGCGGCAGGCTGGTGGTGGGGCCGAAGGACGGGGAGGCGGCGAAAATCGAGCCCCTGCTCGCGAAGCTCTCCGGCGTGCACGAAATCGCTGCGCTCGGAACGCTCTTCCCCGACGAGTCCGGCGCGGCCAAACTGCACATGCACTTGAGCGCCGGTCGTGGCGACGAAGGCCTGACCGGCTGCGTGCGCCCGGGCGTGGACATCTGGCGCATCGCCGAGGCCGTGGTCCTGGAGATCGAGGAGTCCGGCATGGTCCGGGCCGTGGACCCGCGCTTCGGCTTTGCGGTCCTGACCCGGTCCAAGGACTAGCCCGGCTCCGTCTCGCCCTTATTGCGCGGCTTGCCGTCTTCCTTGGCCCTGGGGTGGGCCTTGTCGTAGGCCTCGACCAGCTTGGCCAGGCTGACGCTCGTGTAGCGCTGGGTGGTGGCCAGGCGCGAATGGCCGAGGAGCTCCTGGACGCTTCTCATGTCCGCCCCGCCTTCGAGCAGATGCGTGGCGTAGCTGTGGCGCAGGGTGTGCGGGCTGACCGCGCGGGCCAGTCCCGCCAGTTTGGCCAGCTTGTTTATGATGCGCTGGGCCTCGCGGCGCTGCAGGCGCGCGCCCCGGATGCCGACGAACAGAGCCCGCTCCCTGGGGTCCTCGGCCATGGCCTCGCGCTGGGCGATCCAGGCCGCAAGGCGTTTTTTCGCCGCCCCGGTCAAGGGGCTGAGGCGCTCCTTGCCGCCCTTGCCGAAAACCCGGATGACCTCGGCCCGCGGATCCACATCGTTCACGTCGAGCCCGAGGGCTTCGCTCACGCGCAGGCCCGAGCCGTAGAGCAGCTCGGCCAGGGCCAGGTCACGCAGGCCCTCGGGATCGGGCTCGATTTTGGCCTCGATGAGCGCGAGCACCTGGTCCACGTTCAGGGCCTTGGGCTGGCGGCTCTCGGGCTTGGGGTTGTTCACCCCAGTCATGGGATTGACCGTGACCAGGTTTTGACGCAGCAGGAACTTGAACAGGCTGCGCAGGGTGGAGAGCTTGCGGCCCATGGACGTCTTTTTGAGGCCCTGGCGGTGCAGGCCGGCGAGATAGCCGCGCACGTGGTGCTTGGTCAGCTCGGCCGGGCGCGCCAGGCTCGCGCCCTTGGCCGCGAGATGGGCCTCGAACTGGGCCAGATCCTGGCCGTAGGCCGCAAGAGTGGCCTCGCTGCAGCCCTTCTGGGCCGCCAGATAGCCGAGGAAGGCCGCGGCCGGATCAGGCAGGCTGACCGTTTCCTTCCCGGCGCCGATCGAGGACATAGGAGCTTTTCACCTTTTCCTTGGCCTTCTTCTTCAGGCCTGCTGCAATGGCCGAGACCTGGCCGAAGTGCGTGAGCGAGCCGCCCAGGTTGAAGACCACGGCGATGGACACGGCCATGAGCGGGAATTCCCGCAACTGGCCCTGGCGGTCGGTGGAGCGCAGGCCGCCCCTCACCGCATCGGCCGGGTCGTAGAACGAGGGCACGATGCGGTCGAAGCTGTCGATGATGCGCAGGCAGGCCTTCTCGGCCAGCTCCACGGGCACGATGCAGACGAAGTCGTCCCCGCCCACGTGGCCGACGAAGCTCAAGGCCGCGCCCAGGTCGCGCACGGTGTTGGCCAGGATGCGCGCGGTCATGAGCAGGACCTCGTCGCCCCGGGCGAAGCCGTAGGCGTCGTTGAAGGACTTGAAGTGGTCGAGGTCCACGTAGGCCAGGGCGAAGTCCTGGCGCAGGTCGATGAGGTTCTGGATGCGGCTGATGATCGAGGTGTTGCCGGGCAGGCGGGAGAGCGGGTTGGCGTCCAGGCTGCGCGCGGCCCGGCTCATGGTCAGCTCGAGCCGCGCCCGGGCCACCGCGGGCTCGATGGGCAGGAGCAGGAAATCGTCGATCTCGACCGCAGCCGGATCGAGGGCGGCCGCGGCCGCGGGCGTCAGGCAGGCGACCACCGGCAGCTGGCGGTAGACGTTCTCGCCCTTGACCAGCGCGACCACTTCGGTGAAGGGCAGGTCGGCCAGCCGGCCGTCGACCAGGAGCAGATCGGGCGGCTGCTCGAAGATCTCCTCCAGGGCCGAGCGGCCGCGGGCAAAGACGCTCACGACTGGCCCCGCGATCTGCCCCTCGACCGGCCAGAGCCCGTCCAGCGTCCGGGCCAGCTCCCTATCCTCGCTGAGGAGGAAGACGCGGCGGGGCAGGTCAATGGCGCTCATGGTCAGGCGAAGCGCAGGCCGGCGATCTCGGAGAGGTCGCCTTCCAGCTCGTCGAGGACCACCTCGAGGTCGCACATGGTCAGCTTGAGGAGCTTCAGGGCCTCCGGCTTGAGGGGCACGGCTTGGTCGTCGCCGCCCGAGCCGAACTCGTAGACCCGGGTCAGGAAGTCGCCGATGTGCACCACCGCGGCCACGTCCGGGTAGTACTGGGCGAGCTGGGGCTTGTGGTGCATGGCCATGCCTTCCTTGAGGCGCAGGGGCAGCTTCCAGTGCTCGGCGATCCAGGCGTTGATGCGGTCGTGACCGAAGCCCAGGAGTTTGCGCTCGGCCTCGAAGTAGGTCAGGTCGTCGGCTGCCACCACCTCGTCGATCCGGGCCTTCACGTCGGGCATCTGGCAGGCCGTGACCACCTTGCCGAGATCGTGCAGCAGGCCGGCCACCGAATACTCCTCCGGGTCCTTGAAGCCGGCCCGCCGGGCCAGGCGCTGGCAGGCCGTGGCGCAGCCCAGGCTATGCTCCCACAGCCCGGCCATGCTCTCGACCATGATGTCGAAGACCGAGGTCGAGATGATCACCCCCCGGATGACGTTCAGGCCCAGGAGCACGAGCGAATGCTGGACCGAGCCGATGCGGCCGGGGAAGCCGTAGACCGGCGAGTTGACCATCTTCAGGACCTTGGCCGACAGGACCTGGTCGCGGCCGATGACCCGGGCCACCTCGTCGGTGGACACCTCGGGGTCGTCCAGGAGCGTGCTGACCTCGGTCAGGGCCAGCGGCAGTGTCGGCAGGTTCCTGATCTCGAGGGCCCGATCCTTGATCTCGGTCTTCAGGTCCTCGCTCATCTGCAATCCTTAGGCGCTCCGCGCCCGGAGGCGGCCTTCAGCTGGAAATACTGGTGCAGAGCCTCTTTCACCCGGGCCATGAAGGGGTCGGCGGCGAGGCGGCGAAAGAGGTGGTCCAGACGCGCCAACCGGGCCACAGCCGAGGCGTCGCCCCCAGGGCCGTCCAGGTTCACGGGCACACCCTCGACGGTGACGGCCTCGATTTCCATGCTCTTGAGCCGGCCGAGAAGGGCTTCGGAGAGCTCGGTACCCTCGGCCACCAGGACGAGCCCGCCCTCGCGCAGCACGGGCTTGGCCAGGATCATGCCCGGCTCGGCCAGGCTCAAAGGGATTTTCTGCATACGGGACTCCGGCAGGAAAAGCGGATGCGTGGCCTCACGAGCGGCTATAGTACATGCCCGGCCACTGGCGGACAAGGCCCTTCAGCTCGAGCCCCAGCAGCCGGCCGCTGACCGCGCCGGGAGAGAGCCCCAGGGTCCGGCCGATGTCGTCCATGTGGACCTTGTCCCCGGGGGGCAGGGCCGCGAGCAGGGCCGCTTCCTCGGACGAGAGGTCCGCCGGCTCGGGCGCGCTGGATGCGACGGGCGCGGCGGGCGCCGGCCGGTCCGCGGCCTGACGCCCCCCGGTCTCGGGCAGGGCAAAGCCGGCCAGGAGCGAAGACAGCTCGCGCAGGATGTCGGCGGCGCTGCCGACCAGCGTCGCGCCGTCGCGGATGAGCTCGTGGCAGCCATTGTGGCTGGCCGTGTTCACCGGTCCGGGCGCGGCGAAGACTTCCCGGCCCTGCTCCATGGCCAACCGGGCGGTGATCAGGCTGCCGCTCTTCTCCGCGGCCTCGGCCACCAGCACGCCCAGCGACAGGCCGCTGATGATCCGGTTGCGGATGGGAAAATGATGGTGCTCGGGCCGGGTGCCCGGCGGGTATTCGGTGACGATGGCTCCGTTGGCCGCCAGCGCCTGCCAGACGTCGCGGTTGGCCTCGGGGTAGACCAGGTCCGGGCCGGTGCCGAGCACGGCCACCGAGCCGCCAAGGCCCGACAGCCCGGCCAGGTGGGCCTCGCGGTCGATGCCCTGGGCCAGGCCGGAGACGATGGCCAGACCGGCCCGGGACAAGTCCTCGCCGATGGACTTGGCCACCGCGAGCCCGTAGGCCGAGGAGCGCCGGGCGCCGACGATGGCCACTGCGGGCGCGGACAGGAGCGAGACCCGGCCGAGGCAGTAGAGGAAGAGCGGCGGGTCGGGAATCTCGTGCAGCCGGGGCGGATAGCGCGCGTCCGTGGCCACCAGCACGCGCACCGCGGCCTCACGCGCCCGGCGGTATTCGGCCTCGGCCGGCTCTTTCCAGGCGCGGCTCCGGAAGGCGCACACCTGGCGCTCGGAGGCCAAATCCAGGGCCTGCCACTCGCCGGCCCGGGCCGCGGCCTCGGTCAGGCTCGGAAAATGGGCCAGGAGCCGCTTCCAGGTCCTGGGGCCGAGCCCCGGAGTGTGCCGCAGGGCCAAGGCCGCCCGGTACTCGTCGTGGACCTCCGCCGGCATGGTCGCCCGTTCGCCCGGGCTAGCGGCCCGGCGCTGCGTCGGCGCCGAGTTCCTTCAGCTTGGCCCGGGCCATCGGCGCCGCCGGCGATGCGGGATAGGTGTCGAGGAGCGTACGCAGGTAGAAGGCGGCGTTGGTCTTGTCGCCGAGCCGCTCGTAGCAGTAGCCGATCTTGAGCAGCGCGTCCGGGGCCTTGTCGTGCCTGGGGAAGCGGCCGGTCACGTCCTTGAAGGTCAGGATGGCCTGGGCGTAGCTCTTCTCGCCGTACAGGGTCTCGCCGAGCCAGTAGAGGGCGTTGGGCACCAGCGGGCTCTGCGGGTAGTCGTTCAGGAACGCGTTCAGCTTCTGGCGCGCGGGCTCGAACTTCTCCTCCGCGGCCAGCTTCTGTCCCTCGGCGTAGAGCGCCTCGGGCTTTTGCGCCAAGGGCGTGCGCGGGGCCACGGCCGGCGGCGGGATCTGTACCTTGGCCGCCGGGCTCGGGGTTTTCGCCGCCGGGGCCGGCACGATGACCGGGGCCAGCGCGGCCGCGGGGGGCGGCGGCGCAACGGGCATGTCCGCAAGGCCCGAGGGCGCCGGCTTTTCCTTGGCCGCCACCTCGAGGCTCGTCTGGCGTTTGTCCAGCTCCGCCAGCCGTGCCTCCAGAGCCTCGATCCGGGCGGCGAGCCGGCTTGCGTCAGCGGCGGTGCGCTCGCTGTCGGCCTTGGCCGCCTCCTTGAACTCGAGGAAGTTCTCCTCCAGGCTGGTCATCCGCCATTCGGCGCTGCCGCTGCCGGACTTGGCCGGGGCGCAGGCGAACGCGGAGGCCAGGACAACCAGCACCACGCACCACAAGAGCCGTATGCTCATGGACACCTCCGCGCACCTCCACGGTCGTCGGTCAATCGTCACGCAACCGATTGGTCACCCCGGCATAGGCGAAATCCGGCCTGCTGATCAAGCCCAAAGGCTCCCTCTCCTCGCGGCCGGCTTGCCAGGTAGCCGGAATTGGGGCAAAAGGAGCCGGCGCGGCCGACGCTTTCACGGCCTCGGCCGCGTCCCAGACCCTCAGCGGAGGTCCCCCGGCATGGCATTCACCACGGCCGACGCCCTGCTCGCAGTCAGCGCCGTCATCCTGGCCTTCAATCTCTTCCTCGGCCTGGCCGGCCTGGCCGCGCCGCTCCTGGCCTGCCTCGTCGAGCTGGCCGGACTGGCCAAAAAGCAGGTCTTCTACCGCAAGACCGCCCAGCAGCTCTCGGTCATGGGCCTGTCCGCCGGCGTCTACATGCTGGTGGTCCTCGGCGGCACCTGGGTGCTCGTCCTCAGCCGCGCGCCCGACACCCCGTTGCCCGACATCCGGGCTCTGCTCGGCCTGTCCGGGCTCGCCGCCCTGGTCCTCTGGCTCGCGGCCAGCCTGGCCTACGTCTTCACCTGGAAAAGCCTGAACGAGGCCAGGGGGCTGCACGCCGTGCTCGGCCTGGCCGCCGGCGCCGGCGGTCTGACGAGCATCGTCCGCCTGGTGCTCGCGCTTCTGCCTTTGTCCCTGCCGCCGGCCAAAGCCGACACGCCCCCGGTCCTGGATCTTGCGCCCCTGCTCGCCCCCAGCGCCGCCCTGGCCGTCGTCCTGGCCCTGGCCCTGGCCGGGACCGCGGGCCTGGTCTACATCCTCTATCGCCGCAACCGCGACGACTGGGGCCGCGACTACTACAACTTCGCCCTGAAGCTCTGCGCCAAATGGACCGCGCTGGCTCTGCTCGCGGCCATCGCCGGCCTGGCGGGCCTGGGCTACACCGCCCTCCTGCCGCTCCTGGCCGACGAGCTGCGCGCCCTTGGCCTGCCGCTGGGCCTCGGCGCCGGAGCCGGCCTCATCGCCTGCGGCCTGCTCGCCGCCCTCTGGCAGAGCGCGACCCCCCTGCGCCAGAAGCTCCTGGTGGCCCTGGCCGCGCCGCTCGTCTGGGCGCTTCTCTCCGGCCTGGCCTACGCCGCCCTGCGCCTGGCCCTCGTGGCCTAGCGCCCGTCTTCGCCCCAAAAAAACGCCGGCGACCCTGGGGTCGCCAGCGTCCTGTTTTCCGTCCCGCCGAGCCTAGGCCGTCAGGCCGGGTCGGCCGTGGGAGGTGGCCATGAGGTAGACCTCGTGGGGGTCGAGGATCAGGACCACCGAGCCGTCGCCCATGATCGTCGCCCCCGAGACCCCGCGGATGTCGAAATCCGCCAGGTAGCTGCCCAGCGGCTTGATGACGATCTCCTGGCGCTCGAGCAGCCGGTCGACGACCAGGCCCAGGCGCCGCTCGTTGTCGTGGATGACCACGATGGGCAGGACCGGGCGCGCGTCCGCTTCCGTGGAGAGCTGAAGGAGCTCGGCCAGTTGGACCACGCCCAGGACCTCGCCGCGCAGCTCGAGCGCCTTGCGCTTGTTCACGTCGGAGAGGCTGCCGGCCTCGATCTTGGTCGTTTCGGAGACGGCGTCCAGGGGGATGGCGAAGCGCTCGCCGGCGACAATGACCAGCAGCGCGTCGATGATTGCCAGGGTCAGCGGCAGCATGAGGGTGATCTTGGTACCCTTGCCGACCTCGGAGGAGACGGCCACGCTGCCCTTCAGGTTCTTGATGTTGGAGCGGACCACGTCCATGCCCACGCCGCGCCCCGAGATGTCCGTGACCTGCTCGGCCGAGGAGAAGCCCGGGGCGAAAATGAGCTCCATGGCCTGGCGGTCGTCCAGGGCCGCGGCCTGCTCCTGGGTGAGCACGCCCTTCTTCACCGCCACCTGGCGCATGCGCGCCGGATCGATGCCCCGGCCGTCGTCCTCGATCTCGATGGCCACCGAATTGCCCTTGTGGTAGGCCCGCAGCCAGACCTTGCCCAACGGGTCCTTGCCCGCCTCCAGGCGCTGGGGCTCGGTCTCCAGGCCGTGATCCATGGAATTGCGGATCATGTGCACGAGCGGATCGCCGATGACCTCGACCACGCTCTTGTCGAGCTCGGTCTCCTCGCCTTCCAGGATGAGCTCGACCTGCTTGCCGTTCTTGCGGGACAGGTCGCGCACCAGGCGGGGGAAGCGGGAGAAGACGCTGCCCACCGGGACCATGCGCACGTTCATGATCGTGTCCTGCAGGTCGTCGGAGATGCGGGCCATGGAATAGGTCGTCTCGACCAGGTTCTGGGCCACCTGCTGGACCTCGAGCCGGCCCTCCTCCAGGGAGCGGGCGAGCATGGAGAAGCGGTTGCGGTTGATGATCAGCTCACCGATCAGGTTCATGAGGTGGTCGAGCTTCTCGTGATCCACGCGGATGGTCGAGGCGGCCTTCGATTTCTGGGCCGTGGCCTGCCTGCTCTCGACCGCAGGCTCGGCCGCGGCCTGGGGCTCGGGCTTTGCCGCCGGCCTGGGCGCGGCCTTTGCCGCCGGCGCGGGCTCGGGTTTGCGCACCGGTGCCGGCGCGGCCGCGGGTTGCGGCTCGGACGGCGCGACCGGCTCGACCGGCGCGGCCGGGGCGGCCTGGGCCTTGGCCGGCGCCGGCGGAGCGCCGGACTGACGGCCGAGACCCAGCTCGGCCAGCTTCTTGCCGAAAAGATCCTTCAGGATGGAGCATTCCTGGTCCAGGATGTCGAGCATGAGCTCGAAGCCGATGCCGCTCTTGCGGCCCTGGTCCACCAGGCCTGCGGTGCGCGAGGCGTAGACCTTCTGCTCCTCGAAGCCCATGTAGCCCGAGGAGTTCTCCAGCGTGTTCAGGCTGCGGTAGAGGCCGTCGATGTAGTCCTTGCTGTCCGGCTCCTTCTTGAGCGTGGCCAGGGCCAGGGCTATGTTGTCGAACTGCTGGCCGACCGTCTCGGCGAAGATCGTCACGTCCTCGACGTCCAGGCCCGAGGCGACCAGGGCGGCCGGGTCGGGCGCGGCGGCGGGGGCCGGCTCGGATTGCGATTCCCAGGACTGGAGCTCGTCCCCCGGGGCGGCGGCCGGGGCGGACGGCATCTCGACCGTTTCCCCGTTGGCCGTGCGCTGCAGGCGCTCGATCATCGGCGCGGTGTCCGGCGGGGCGACCTCGGCGCTCGCGCCGTCGATGGCGCCCACGCACTCGTCGATCAGGTCCACGGCGGCCAGGAGCACATCGATCATCGGTTGGCTGGCGGCAAGTTCGCCGCGCCGGACGCGGTTGAGGAGCGTCTCGGCCTCGTGGGTCAGGGCGTTCAGCTCGGCGAAACCGATGATCCCGCTGTTGCCCTTCAGGTTGTGGAAATAGCGGAAGATGTCGTTGATGAGCTCCTGGTTGCCGCTGGGATTGGCCTCGAGGTCCAGGAGCGACTTGTTCAGGTTGCCGATGATTTCCCGGGCCTCCTCCAGGAAGTCGACCAGATGGCCCTCGCCCAGGACCGTCAGCTTGTAGGGCTGCGGGCTGTAGGCCGGCCTGTCCGGCGCCCGTTCCGGCGGTGCGGCGCCGGCTTGGGCCGCGGGCGCGGCCTGCGGCTCCGGCACCGATTTGCGCGGCATGGCCGGCTCGCTCGGGGCCTCGCCGGCAAGCAGCGCCTCCAGCCGGGAGATGATCGGGCCCGTCTCCGTCTCGCCCTCGCCGCCGCTCGTCTCCAGGGAGTCGATCATACTCCTGAGGGCGTCGGTGGCGGCCAGGATGACGTCCATGACCTCCGAGGTCACCTGCATGTTGCCCTTGCGCAGCTCCTCCAGGACGCTTTCGGCCTTGTGTGCCAGGCTGTTGATCTTGGCCAGACCGAGGAAGCCCGAGGCCCCTTTCAGCGAGTGCATGGGCCGGAAGATGTCGTTCAGCAGGTTCAGGTTGCCCGGCGTCTTCTCGAGCTCAAGCAGGGTCGGCTCGATGGTTTCCAGGTGTTCCTTGGCCTCGACGATGAAGTCGGCGAAAATTTCGGGATCCATGAATTCTTGGCTCATAACAGCTCCGGGCGTGGTGACGTGCGATTGTCGACGGTGGTGGAAACCTGTGGCTGTCAGGAACCTATCCGAGCAGCATCTTCACGTTGCGGACCATCCGTTCAGGGTCCGCGGGCTTGACCATATACAGGTTGGCGCCCAGGTTCAGGCCCTTCTGGATATCCCTCTCCTGACCTTCGGTGGACAGGACCATGATCGGGATGTCCGTGTAGGCCTCCTGCTCGCGCACAGTGCGGATGAAGGTGAAGCCGTCCATGCGCGGCATGTTCACATCCGAGATGATGAGGTCGAAGGTTTCGCGGGAATAGAGCTTCTCCAGGGCGTCCAGGCCGTCCTCGGCCACGGTCACGGTAAAGCCCTCCTTCTTCATGATGAAGGCCACGAGGTTGCGCACGGTTTTCGAGTCGTCCACGATCAGGATGTGCTTGGCCATGCTCGCGCTCCCTTACGTGCCCATGACCCGGGCAACGAGTCGTTCCACGGACAAAATGTTGATCAGGCGCCCCTCGGCCTTCATCAGCCCGGAGAGGAAGCTCGATTTTATGCCGATGCGCGTCTCAAGGCCCCATTCCATCTTCTCCTGGGGCGCGCGGTACATGGTGGCCACGCGGCTGACCAGGAGCCCGACCTGGAGTCCCTTGTGCCGGCAGACGATGATGAAGCGGTCGTCCTCCCCGGTCTCGGGCAGATCCAGGAGCACCTTGAGCGAGATGAGCGGCGTGACCCGGCCGCGCAGGTTGACGATGCCGGCCAGGAAGGCCGGCGCCTCGGGCAGCTTGGTCGGCGCGATGAAGCGGATGACTTCCTGGATGGTGATGATCGGCAGTGCGTACTCCTGCTTGCCGATGAAGAAGCTGACCAGCTGCAGCTCGGGCTCGCGGCGCAGGAGCTCGTCCATGTCCGGCTCGGCCGGAGCCGCCTTGACCGGAGCCGGGGCCGGCGCCAGCACAGGGACCTCGACCGGGGCTTCGGTCTTGGCCGCGGCCGGCGCCTCGGCCAGGACCACCGGCACCACGGGCTTGGGCCGCGGCGGGGCAAATCCGGCCAGGGTCTCGTCGCGCTCCGGCTCCACCGGCTGCATCTTGGCCAGGATGGCCGACTGCTCCAGGCCGACGTACTTCTCCAGAAAGGCCTTCTCGGCCTCCGAGAGCTTCTGGTCGACCTTGGCCTTCTCGGGCGGGGTGACCGTCTCCTGGAAATATTCCTCGGGCGTCTTCATGGAATGATGATCTCCTCGGCCAGCTGCAGGTAGGCTCTGGCGCCCCGGCAGTTGGGATCGACGTCGAAGATGACCTTGCCGCCGGCGCTGGCCTCGCGGAACTTGGTGTCCTGGCCGATGACCGTGGCGAACAGGCGGTCGGCGAGCTTCTCGCGCAGGATGTCGAGCACGCGGCGACAGGCGCCGGCCCGCTGGTCGTACATGGTGGCCAGGATCTTGTAGCGCAAGGGTCCGGAGAGGGCGCGGTTCAGCATGCGGATGGAGTCGAATATGAGACGCAGGCCGTGCAGGGCCAGAAAGTCGGTCTGGACCGGGATGATCAAGAGGTCGCTGGCGACCAGGGCGTTGACCAGGAGCACGCCGACGTGCGGCGGACAGTCGAGCAGGACGTAGTCGTAGCGCTCGGAGACGTCGGCAAGGGCCTTTTTCAGGATGAGCCCCTTGCTCGGCCGGTCCTTGGTGTCGACCTCCAGCTCGGACAGGCGGATATGGCCAGGAACGATGTCGAGCCCCGTGCTCTCGTGGCGGTAGATGATGCGCTGCCAGATGGCCGGGTCGTGCTCGAGTTCCTGAAAGAGGTCGTAGGCCGTGTGGGCCAGGTTCTCGGGATAGAAGGCCAGGTGGATGGAGGCGTTGGCGTGGGGGTCCAAGTCCATGATCAGGACGCGCTTGCCCAGGCGCAGAAGCGCCGCGCCGAGCGACAGGGCCGTGGTCGTCTTGCCGACCCCGCCCTTCTGGTTGGCGATGGCGAGCACCTGTGCGGACATGGACTCCACTCCGGCCGGCCCTTAGACGCCGAGCTGCTTGCGGATGAGGTTCGAGAGCGCGGTCCAGTCGTCCTGGTCCACGTCCAGGAACTTGAGCCCGAGCACGTAGCTGGTCCCGGGCACCGCCTCCTCGGCCCAGGCCACCTCGGCGATGGCCACCAGATGCTGCCCGGCGTCGCTCTCGAAGACCTTCATGAAGCCTGGATGGTACTTGTTCAGGCTCGGGATGTAGACCCGGACCTGGACCTTGTCGCCGGGCGCGAAATGGCGCGGGCTGTCGACCTTGATGCCCCCGGCGCTGATGTCGGCGCTTTTGACCGTGTGCAGCGGCTGGCCGGAGAGCGGGAAGGCGAACTCGCTGACCTCCACGCGAAAAGATTTGGGCAGTCGGGCATAGCGTCTGCGGTTTTCGGCGGTGTCCATTTTTGCCTATTCCTCCTTGCGGTAGATGATGGCCCCGGGATGGTGCACCGGCTTGAAGGCCCGGGAGAGGTTGTGCAGCGACTCGGAATGCCCGATGAGCAGGTAGCCGCCGGGCAGGAGATTGTCGTAGAAGGAGCCGATGACCTGGCGCTTCACCACGTCGTCGAAGTAGATGATGACGTTGCGGCAGAAGACCACGTGGGACCGCTCCACCCGCTTCAAAAGCTCGCGGTCGCTCAAGTTGAGCTGGCTGTACTGGACCAGGCGCTTGAGTTCCGGCTTCAGGCGGAAGCGGCCGCTCTCTGGAATGAAGTAGCGGGCGATGATGTCCCTCGGCGTGGTGCGCAGGGTGTACTCGTTGTAGACTCCCTCGCGGGCCGAGGCCAGCACGGCCTCGGAAAGGTCGTGGGCGGTGATGCGCACGTTCCACTGCGCGAGCTCGCCCTTCAGCACCTCGTTCAGGATGATCGCCAGGGTGTAGGGCTCCTCGCCCGTGGAGCAGCCCGCGGACCAGAAGCGCAGGGTTTTCTGCCCCGCGGCCCGCTGGGCGGCAATGATCTCGGGCAGGACCTTGTCCTGGAAGACCTTGAGTTGCGGCGGATTGCGGTAGAAGCTCGTCTCGTTGGTGGTCACGCTCTCGAAGAGCCGGTTGAGCTCGACCTCGCGCCGCGGATCGTACTGCAGGAAATAGAAGTACTCGCCGTAGCTTTTCAGGTTCAGGAGCCGGATGCGGTTGGCCAGGCGGTTCTCGAGCAGGTACTTGCGGTTCTCCGCGATCCAGATGCCGCTCTTGGCATAGATGAAGTCCCGCAGGAGCTTGAACTCCTCGTCGGCGATCTTCAGCTCCTTGCCCAGGCTGATGGACTTGGAAAAGCTGGGCATCTAGGCGATCCCGCCCTCTTCCTGGATCTTCAGCACGGCCTCGTGGGCCGCGGTCTGGATTTCCGGGTCCTCGCTGTGGGCCAGGTCGAGCAGGATGCGAAAAGCCGACTGGCCGCCGATCTCGCCGAGGTTCTCGATGACCTTCAGCACCAGGAGCTTGTTGTCGCTGGACAGGAGCGCAACCAGCTTCTCGAGCGCCTCCTTCACCCGGTGCGTGCCGAGCGCGTCCATGGCCCGGATGCGCACCCAGTCGTCAGGGTCGTCCAGGGCCGCGATGAGATGCGGAGCGCTTTTCTCCACCGGCCATTTGACCAGCAGGTCGACCACCGCCAGCCGGGCCTCGTTGCTCGCGTCGTGCATGCGCCCGACCACCAGCGAGAGCATCTCGTCCGTGGTGCCGGCCAGCTCGACCATGGATTCCAGGGCCACCTTGCGCACGTCGGGCACGGGATCGTCCAGGGCCGCGCCCAGGCTCTCCAGGCGGTCGGTCAGCCCCAGGCGGCCCATGGCATAGACGCCCATCAGGCGCTCCATGGGCACGGCGCTGCCGAGGAGCGCCTCGAAACGCGAAGCCATCTCCGGCCCGCCCAGGCTGATCGAGGCTTCCAGGGCGGCTTCCTTCACGTCGTTGTAGGGATGGGAGAGAAGCTCGAACATCTTCTCCCCGGCCGGGGCGTAGTGGGTTTTCATGCCCAGGAACTTGAGCGCGGCCTTGAGCACCGTGCCGTCGCCGTGGCGGCCGAGCACGTCGAGGAAGAAGCTGTTGGCCTCCGGCCCGGCCACTTCCAGGAGCGCCCGCACGATCTCGCGCTGCAAGTCCCGCTCCCGGCCCCAGAAGACGTCCATGAGGATCCCGCTGACCCGCGGGCCGGTCAGGCGGGCCATGACCTCGACCGCGACCATGGCCAGCTTCCAGGACTCGCCCTCGCGTATGGCCGCCTCCAGGGCCGGGGACAGGCCCATGGCGGCCAGGGCTTCGATGGCCCGCTCCTGGCGGTCCTGCTCGGCCTCGAGGTCCATCTCCCCGGCCAGCATGAGGACCCGCTCCGAGGCCTTGGCGTCGCCGATGTAGGCCAGGCCCTGGATGGCCGCGTCCTGGATCTCCTTGTCCTCGTCGTCGAGGGAGGCCACCAGGTAGCAGCCGAGCTTCTCGCGCTCGGCCGGGGTCAAAAGGGCCAGGGACTTGGCCCCGAGGATCTTGATCACGGCCTTGGCAATCTTGTTGCGCAGGGGCACCGGGCTGTTGTCCATGCGCCTCAGCAGCATGTTCACGGCCTTGACGTTGCCCATCTCGCCCAGGGCCTCGACGATCATCGAGGCCACCAGGTCGGAGCTGGTGTCCAGCGCCTTGACCAGGGCGTCCACCCCGGATTCGTCGCGGATCTTGGACAGGGCCTCGATGACCGCGAATTGGACCCATTCCTCGTCGGACATGGCCCGGTTCAGGCACTTGGCCGCCTCGCGCTTGCCGAGGTTGCCCAGGCTCACCGCGGCCTGGTAGCGGACGTTCACCTCCGGATCGCGCAGCAGGGCCTCGCACAGCGGACCCACGGCCAGCACGTTCCGGGTCGAGCCGAGGATGTCCGCGGCGAAGATGCGGATGTCGTCGTCGGCGTCGTGCAGGAGCTCGTTCAAGGTCCTGAAGTCCTGGTTGCCGACCTCGCGCAGGACGTCCATGGCCAGGTTGCGGATGGGCACGTCGTCGGAGCGCAGGAAAGGCACGAGATGGGCCACGGTCACCGCCCCGCCGATCTTGCGCAGGGCGTACTCGGCGGCCTCCTGGACCCCCAGGTTGCGGCTGGAAATGAGCCCGACCAGGAGCGGCACGACGCTCTCGCAGCCCTCCTCCCCGGCCTTGAAGGCCGCCTCGCGGACGAGCTCCGGGTCGTCGCTCTCAAGCTGTTTGAGCATCTTGTCGCATAATACCATACGTCCATTCCTTCTCTGCGCGCCGCTGCCCCTCTGCGTCAGACAGACCGCCGGAGCAATGATTATTTGTAGAGATTGCGCAGAATGGCCTCGGCCATGTCGTCGATGTCCACCACCTCGTCGGCCAGGCCGGCGTCGACAATGGCCTTGGGCATACCATAGACCACGCAGGTCGCGTCGCTCTGGGCCAGCGCCCGCCCGCCCTTGGCCTTGAGGGCTCTGACTCCTTCCAGCCCGTCGGAGCCCATGCCGGTCAGGACCACGCCCAGGCCCCGCTGGCCCACGCCGTCGGCGACCGAGGCGATGAGCACGTTGGCCGAGGGCTTGTAGAGGGCCTCGGCGGGCTCGGGGGTGATGACCAGGTCGATGCGGCTTATCTTCTGGTCGATCATCAGGTGCTTGCCGCCCGGGGCCACGAAGGCCTGGCCCGGGGCGAGCCTGTCGCCCGGCTCGGCCTCCTTGACCCGTATCTTGCACAGCCCGTCCAGGCGCTTGGCGAACGGCCCGGTGAAGGCCGGCGGCATGTGCTGGGCGATGACGATGGACGCCGGGAAGTCCGCAGGCAGGGCGGACAAGACCTTCTGCACCGCCGGCGGGCCGCCGGTGGAGACGCCGATGGCCACCACGTCGCGCTTGAGCGTCCCGCTCGGCCGGACGAGCTCGGCCGGCTTGGCCGGCCGGCCCTCGACAACGGGCGCAGCGGGCCGGTGCAGGGCGGGCCGCGGGGCGCGCAGCTTGCGCTTGGCGATGTATTTGACCTTGGCCCGCAGGCTGTCCTCGATCTTGACGATGTCCAGCGACACCTTGGACAGCTGCTTGGGGATGAAGTCCACGGCCCCGAGCTCCAGGGCCTTCAGGGTGGCCTCGGCGCCCTCGTTGGTCAGGGAGCTGATCATGAGCACGGGCCGGGGCATCTCCATCATCACGTGCCGGAGCGCCGTGAGCCCGTCCATGATGGGCATCTCGATATCCATGGTGACCACGTCCGGCTGGTGCTTGCGGATGAGCTCCAGGCCCTCCTGGCCATTCCTGGCCGTGGCCACGACCCGGATCTCCGGGTCCTTTTCGAGCATGGTGCTGATGGCCTTGCGCATGAAGGCCGAGTCATCGACGACGACGACTGTGATCACGCATCTCTCCTTGTAGTGCATCCCGCACGGCGGGCCGCCGCGCACGGCCGGCCAAAGCCGGCAGCCCCCAATTTGGCCCATCTGGGCCGAAAAAACAAATGGTAATTCGCCCCCCGCCTGGGCTGGCGCTCCTTACCCGGCCGCCGCGGCGCAGGCAAGAGACGGAAAATCGCCCTTTCCCCTTCCCCGCCTGTTGCCAAACCCTGGCAAACCGATTATAGAGGCCTTCCTTCATGCGTCGGGATGTGGCTCAGTCTGGTAGAGCGCCTGGTTCGGGACCAGGAGACCGGAGGTTCAAATCCTCTCATCCCGACCACAAGAGCCAATGAAACGAGGGCCTTGGGAGATAATCCCAAGGCCCTCGCCTTATTCGCGCACGGTACCGACCGTCATTTGAGCTGCATGTCGTTCTTGACCGACTTCACGCCGGGCACGCCCCGGGCGACCTCGACCGCCCTGTCGATGTCGGCCTGGGAATTGACGAAGCCGCTCAGCTGCACCACGCCCTTGAAGGTCTCGACATTGATCTCCGCGGATTTCAGGGTGTCCTCCTGGAGGATCGCCGCCTTGACCTTGGTGGTGATGACCGAGTCATCGAAGTATTCCCCGGTGCCCTCCTTTTTCGCCGTGGACGCGCAACCGATGGACAAGGCGAGCAGGACGACCAGGAACAAGGCCGAAAAATAATTGCGTCGTGTCATGGCTGAACCTCATACAGTATGACGAAGCTGCGGACGATCTTCCGGCACGCGCTTCGTGCGTGGTCAACCGCCATCCGCCATGATCCACCGGAAGATGTTCATTGGCGGCGACATCCGCAACGCCTCATATCCTGCCCATCAGCAGGAGAATGACCAGGACCAGCAAGACCAAGCCGAGAATGCCGCTGGGGCCATAGCCCCATCCCCTGCTGTACGGCCAGGCCGGAAACGCCCCAAGCAGCAGGAGAACCAGAACGATCAACAGAATTGTTCCAAGCATCGTGTTCCTCCTCTATCGTTTTGTTGTTGGCGCAATATTCCCAAACTTATGCTTTAAAGCACTGATGATGTACGTCATTTACGTCGACATTGCGCTGGATTAACCTCCGAAACAGTTTGAAATGCGGTCATTTTTTGTCTTCTAGTGCTGTACATCAACAGTCGTCTTATGAAAATCGCCCAGACATGTAATACACAAAATGCATAATTCGCATACACGCTGGCGTAATACTGCTAAAGATGCATACTTTTCGTTTCAAGCCTAGCACACATTCGACATATTTTGTCAAATTGTTTTTACATATTCAGCGTCATCAACGTGGCCCCAGTACTCAAAGCAGCCTCGTGCACTGTTACGGCACGGTGCGGATGGCATTGGGACGACCCTGGCCGGCCACAGGAAATCAGGGGAAACCACGGCAAGAAGCACGGAGGGCGCCTGCGATTGCCGCCTTCCGGGCCTGCCATCCCTCGTGCCGGACCCCTTGCCAGCAGCCTTAGGATGCTTACATTTATGGTGCCTGGGAGGCAGGCGGACAGTCGATAGATGAAGAGAACCAACACCCAATAATGGCGCCGCATGACGGCCACCCGGAGATGTTGATCGGCCCCCTCGGGTTGAACTCCTCCAGGCCGCGAAGGCGCAGGGCGAAGAGTCCAGCAGTTTGAACCTGTTCCCTTCGATCGACACGCGGCCTCCCGGGCATTTTCCTGAAAAAAAACGGCCCGCCGCTCTGTGAGCGGCGGGCCGTCGTCGTTTCAGAAGCTGAGCGGCGCTACAAATTACGGGTAATGGCGTCGTGGATGCGTTTGGAGGCCGCCTCGTCGCCGGTCAGGCCGTAGCGCACGGTGATGCCGGTGACCTTTTCGGTCTTGGGCGTCAGGCTGATCCAGACGTCGGTGCTGCCGTCCTTGGCGGTCACGCTCGCGCCGTCGAGCTTCTTTTCCTTCTTGGTCACGGCCATCTTCAGCTCCTGGCAGGCGGCCAGGGTGGCGTTGTAGGACCTGTCCAGGCTGGCGTTGAAGTCCTGCTTGGCTTCGCCGTTCACATAGACATAGGTCCCGCCGGCGGCGGCCCCGCCAAGGAGCAGAAAGGCGCAGCCGGAGAGGCCGACGAGCAGGGAGGCGAGGACGACGAGAAGGGCTAGGTGCTTTTTCATGACGACTCTCCATGACGAGGTTGATGAAGAAGGCCAATTTGGCTCTTCATAGCATGTTTTCACGGCCTGTCATCCGAAAATCAGCTCATCCCCCGACAAAACAGGTCATACTGCCGCAGGCGGGCGGGCTCAGGCCAGGATCATGCGCGTAACATCCAGGACCATGTCCAGCTCCGAGATCTTCTCGATGGTCCGATAGAGGTGGGCCGAGTCCTTGACCTCGACCTTGAACACGATCTCCGAGGTGTTGTCCTCGCTGGAGAGAAAGGTGCCGGAGTCGATGTTCACGTTCTGCTCGGCCAGGATACCGGCGATGTGGGCCAGGGCGCCCTTGACGTTCTTGGTCTTGATCGAGATCTTGGCCGGATAGGGCTTGTTCTCCTGGCCCTCCCAGGTGATGTCGAGCAGCCGCTCGGGCTCGAGCTTGGCCACGTTGGGGCAGTCGGCGGTGTGCACGGTCAGGCCCCGGCCGCGGCTGATGTAGCCGACGATGGGGTCGCCCGGCAGGGGATCGCAGCACTGGGCGTAGTGCACGAGCACGTTGTCCACGCCCTTGATGCTGACCTTGTCGGACTTGGGCTTGGGCGCCGCCGGGACCTCCTCGGCCTCCTTGCGCTCGGCCTCGCCGCCCTCCTCGGGCTTGGGCAGGAGCCGGTTCAGGACCTTGCGCGGGGTCACCCGGGCATAGCCCACGGACGAGAGAAGCTCCTCCACGCTGACGAAGGAAAACTCCTTGGCCAGGGTCTCGAGCTCGCCCTTCTGCAGCACCTTCTGGAAGTTGACCCCGAGCTTGCGCCCCTCCTTCTCCAGGATCTCCTTGCCCAGGGCGATGGACCGTTCCCGCTCCTCGGTGTGGATGAAGTGCTTGATACGGCTCCGGGCTTTGCCGGTCTTGACGAATTTCAGCCAGTCGCGGCTCGGGCGGCGGTTCGGGTCAGTGAAGATTTCCACCGTGTCGCCGTTCTTCAGCTTGGTGGAGAGCGGCACGAGCTTGCCGTTGAGCTTGGCCCCGACGCAGCGGTCGCCGAGCTGACTGTGGATGAGATAGGCGAAATCCACGGGCGTGGCGCCGTCGGGCAGCTCCTTGACCTCACCGTGAGGGGTGAAGACGTAGACCTCGTCGGCAAAGAGGTCGAAGCGCAGCGAGGCCATGAACTCGCGCGGGTCCTCGGTCTCCTTCTGCCAGTCCATGATCTCCCTGAGCCAGGCGAAACGCTCCAGGTCCTTGGGCCGGGCGCCCTTCTGCTTCTCCTTGTAGGACCAGTGCGCGGCCACGCCATACTCGGCGTAGCGGTGCATCTCCTCGGTGCGGATCTGGATCTCGATGCGCTCCCCGTCCGGCCCGATGACCGTGGTATGCAGGCTCTGGTACATGTTGGCCTTGGGCATGGACACATAGTCCTTGAACCGGCCGGGCACGGGCCGCCAGGCGGCATGGACCAGCCCGAGCAGGGCGTAGCAGTCGCGCAAGGATTCGACGATGACCCGGAAGGCGACCAGGTCGTAGACCTGGTCGTGGGTCAGCCCCTGGGTGACCATCTTGTTGTAGATGGAATAGAGATGCTTGGTCCGGCCCTGGATGCGGCCCTTGATGTCGTTGTCGTCGAGCATCTTGCGCAGGATCTCGACGACCTTGTCCATGTAGCCCGGGTCCAGGGTCTGGTGGGTGCTGATGCCCTTCTCCAGCTGCTGGTAGATCTCGGGCTTGGTGTACTTGAAACCCAGGTCCTCGAGTTCGACCTTGATCCGGTGCAGGCCCAGGCGGTTGGCCAGGGGGGCGTAGATGTCGAGCGTCTCCTGGGCGATCATGCGCTGCTTGACCGGCTTCATGAAATCAAGGGTGCGCATGTTGTGCAGCCGGTCGGCCAGCTTGACCATGAGCACGCGGATGTCCTCGCTCATGGCCACGACCATCTTGCGGATGTTCTCGGCCTGGGCGTCCATGCGCGAGTCGAAGACCATCTTGCTGATCTTGGTCACGCCGTCGACGATGTGGGCCACCTCGGTGCCGAAGATGCCCTCGACCTGCGCAACCGTGGCCTTGGTATCCTCCACCGTGTCGTGCAAGAGCCCGGCGGCGATGGAGGCCTCGTCCATGCGCATGTCGGACAGGATGTCGGCCACGGACAGGGGATGCGAGAGATAGGGCTCTCCGGACAGGCGCGTCTGGCCCTCGTGGGCCGCGGCCGAGAAGACGTAGGCCTTCTGGATGAGGGCGGTGTCCGCGTCCGGGATGTAGGACTGGACCTTGTCGATGATCTCGTTGATCCGGATCATAGGCGTCTGTTCATTCGGTCCGCTGCAGGGACTTGGGCACCCACCACTTGGTGAAGTTCCAACCGATGCCCGCCGGGGCCACCTCCACGCCCTGGATGCGCGAGGCCACGATGGGCAGGCTGTAGGGCACGTAGAGGAAGCAGTAGGGCTGGTCCTCGTGCAGGATCTCCTGGAAGCGGTCGTAGAGCTTCTTGCGCGTGTCCTGGTCCAGGGTCCGGCGGGCCTCCTCGATGAGCCTGTCGGCCTCGGGGTTGGCGTAGAAGCCGTTGTTCAGGCCCTGCGGCGGGAACTGCGAGGAGTGCCAGACCGGAAAGATGTCCGGATCCTGGAGGATGTTCCAGCCGAGGATGGTGGCCTCGAAGTTGCCCTTGTTGATGAATTCGTTGATGAACGCGGCCCACTCCACACTGCGCACCTCGATCTTGATGCCGACCTCCTTCAGGCGCTGCTGGATGATGGTCGCGGTCTTGATGCGCTCCTCGTTGCCCTGGTTGGTCAGGATGGTGAAGGCGAACGGGCGTCCGTCCTTGTCCAGCACGCCGTCGCCGTCGGAATCCTTCCAGCCGGCCTCGGCCAGCATGGCCTTGGCCTGGTCCGGGTGGTAGCCGTAGTCCACGATTTGGTCGTTGTAGACCCAGGTGCCGGGCTTGTAGGGACCGATGGCCGGAACGCCCAGGCCGAAGAGCACGCCCTTGACGATCTCCTCCTTGTCGATGGCCAGAGTGATGGCCCGGCGCACGCGCTTGTCGCTGAACAGCGGATTCTTCAGGTTGTAGCCGAGATAACTGTAGGCAAAGGCCAGGTACTTGAATTTCTGGTAGTTCTTATCCCAGTCCGGGCCGGATGTCTGGAAGAGGTACTGCTTGGGCGTGAGGCCCATCATGTCCACGTTGCCGGCTTTGAGCTCCAGGAACTGGGTGCTCATGTCCGGGATGATGGTGTAGATGACCTCGTCCAGGTAGGGCCGGCCCTCGAAATAGTCCTCGTTGGCCTTGAGCGTAAGCCGGCTGCCCGGGGTCCATTCGGCCAGCTTGTAGGGTCCGGCGCCCATGGGCTCGCGGCTGTACTTGGTCTTCAGGAGGTCCTGGCCCTCGAGCACGTGCCGGGGCAGGATGTGGTGGGCCCAGGTGGTCAGCGCCCGGGCGAAGACCGTGTCGTAGCGCACCTCGAAGGTGTAGTCGTCGACGACGGTGAAGCTCGAGATGGCCTTGTAGTCGTCGGAGTAGGCCGTGGGCGTCTTGGGGTCGATCATCAGCTTGTAGGTGAATTCCACGTCCCTGGCCGTGAGCGGCGTGCCGTCGAACCAGCGGATGTTCTTTTTCAGCGTGATGCGGATGCGCTTGCCCTCGTCCAGGATCTCGTAGGACTCCGCGGCATAGGGCTCGAAGACGATGTTCTTGTCGTAGCGCAAGGGCGAGACGTAGATCTTGTCGGCCACCTCGTGGGAGCTGGAATCCGTGGCCAGGACGTCGATCAGGTTGGAGGGCTCGCCCAGGAGCGGCTCGACGATGCGGCCGCCGTATTCGGGCGTGGCGGGAACGGCCGCCGCGGACGGCTTTTCGGAGGATTCCCCGGCGGGCTTCTGCTCGTCGGAGCCGCAGGCCGCCAGGGCCAGGACGAAGGACAGACAAAGGACGAGCCGCAGCTGCATGGCCACCTCATGGCGTCGAGAAATGATGCGCCGCCCGGGGCGGCGGCGACAACTCTGTATTCAAGTATGAATCAGAGCGCAAAAAAAGCCAAGAGCTACTTGATTCAATCGTTGTTTTTCCCTAGATTCCCTTGATACTTGCAGCGACGGTCGGTGAACATTGCCGGACGGCCGCCAAGCTGACCCCGCGAGGAGCCCTAACCCAGCATGACCAAGGAAGAAGCCCGCATCAAGGAGCTTCTGGCCGGATTCATCGGCGAGACCGTTCCCGATTACATCCTGGACAGCTCCAGGTCCATCATTGCCAACGACGGCGTGCGCAAGCTCAACCTGCGCAAGCGCGATCAGTTATGGGACGTGGAGGCCCAGATCCAGGGGGAGGACCTGCAGGTCTACGCCCCGGAACTCAGCCTGAACCTGGCCGACGGCGGGATCAGCTACCAATGCAACTGTTCCGACTACTACGCCGGCGTCTGCCGCCACGTGGCCGCCGCGGCCCTAAGCTTCGCCCAGACCCTGGACGTGCACGAGGACGACGAGGCCCCGGCCAAGCCCCGGGGCGACTGGCGCCAGACCTTCCGGGCCTTCTTCGCCACCGAGCCCGAGCCCGAGCCGGGCAAGCACTATCTCGTCTTCCGCTTCCACCCCGAGCCCGGCCGGCTCCAGGTGGCTTTTTTTCGCGCCCGGCAGAACAAGTCCGGGCTGTCGCAGATCCATTCCGAGGTGACCCTGGAGCAGATCATGGACAACCCGGACTGGTGCGAGGCCTCCTCGCTCCTGCCCGGCGTGGCCCGCCAGATCGGCGACTACCTCGACTACCGCGGACACCGCGTTGAGTTGCCGCCGGGCCTGCTCACCTGGTTCTTCTGGGCCATCCGCACCGAGTACTACCTGTTCTACAAGGACACCGAGCAGCCGGTACGCATCGAGAAGAAGCCCGTTCGGCTCCAGCTCACCCCGACCATGACCGAGCAGGGCTTGAGCTTCGAGCTGCTCCTCGGCTCGGACGGCAAGCCGCCCCTGTCCATCCTCGGCGAGGAGATCTTCTTCTACGGCCAGCTGCCGCTCTGGGTCCTGCGCAAGAACACCTTCTTCCCGGTCCAGACCGGGCTCGATGCCTCCCTCATCCAGGACCTGGTCCAGACGCACCCGCTCATCGCCCACAGCGACGTCTCGGAATTCCTCGACCGGGTCTGGACCAAGCTGCCGGCCTCCGACATCCACGGCCAGGACGAGTTCCTCACGACCATCGCCCCAGTCTTCGCCACGGCCAAGTACAACCCCAAGCTCTTCCTGGACGAGGAAGGCAGCCTGCTCACGCTCCAGGTCCAGAACGTCTACGAGACCGAACACATGGAGGTCATGCTGCCCGGTCCCAACCCGGAGCTGCAGACCGGAAGCTACCACTACGAGGGCAAGTCCTTCCTCATCCGCCGCGAGCGCGAGGCCGAGGCGGCGCTTCTCGCCCGGCTCCAGGAGATGCACTTCCAGGCGCGCAACAACGCCAACTGGTTCCTGGAGCCCGAGGAGGCCATCACCTTCCTCCTCGACCACTACCAGAAGCTCATCGAATCCTACCGCGTCTTCGGCGAGCAGAACCTGACCCGCTACAAGGTCCGCCTGTCCACTCCGGTGGTCGTGGCCGAGATCGAGAGCCAGGAGGAGAACCAGTGGTTCAACCTCGAGCTGGCCGTGGACTACGACGGCCAGCGCGTGCCCATCGACCGCATCTGGAAGGCCTGGACCAGCGGCAAGCGCTACGTGCAGCTCAAAGACGGCTCCTACACCAGCCTGCCCGAGTCCTGGCTCGAGCGCATCGGGCACAAGCTGCGCGCCCTGGGCTTCGACCCGGAGAAGCCCCCGAAGAAGACCTTCCAGCAGTTCGAGGCGCCGGTCCTGGACAAGCTCGTCGAGGACCTGGACGAGGTCCACACCGACTCCTTCTGGAACACGCTACGCGACAAGATCCACAGCTTCCGCGAGATCGAGCAGCTGCGCCCGCCGAAGAACCTGAATGCGACCCTGCGCCCCTACCAGCTCCAGGGCCTGTCCTACCTGAACTTCCTCAAGCAATACAATTTCGGCGGCATCCTGGCCGACGAGATGGGCCTGGGCAAGACCGTCCAGACGCTGGCCTTCCTGCTGCACATGAAGGAGCACAAGCAGGACGGGCCGAGCATCATCGTCGTGCCCACCTCGGTCCTGCCCAACTGGGAGCGCGAGTGCCTGAAATTCACTCCTGACCTGAAGCTGCTGATCATCTACGGCGCCCGGCGCGAGGACATGTTCAAGCAGATCGAGGACTCGGATATCGTCCTGACCACCTATGCCCTGCTGCGCCGCGACCTGGAGGAACTCCAGGGCTTCCAGTTCAACGCCGTGATCCTGGACGAGGCCCAGAACATCAAAAACCCCAATACCATAACCGCCCGGGCGGTGCGCAAGCTCTCGGCCAAGCTGCGCCTCTGCCTGTCCGGCACGCCCATCGAGAACAACCTCTTCGAGCTCTGGAGCCTGTTCGAGTTCCTCATGCCCGGCTTCCTCGGCTCGCAACACTCCTTCCAGCGCGGCATCGTCAAGCCCATCAAGGACGGCGACGAGGAGACGCTGTCCTACCTGCGCAACCGGGTGAAGCCCTTCATCCTGCGCCGGACCAAGTCCGAGGTGGCCAAGGACCTGCCGCCCAAGGTCGAGACCGTCCGCTACTGCGCGCTCGCCGACGAGCAGATGGAGCTCTACACCGGGCTGGCCAAGAAGCTGAAGGAGGAGATCCTCCAGACCGTGGACACGAAGGGCATCGCCAAGTCCCAGATGTCCATCCTCGACGCGCTCCTGAAGCTCCGCCAGATCTGCTGCCACCCGCGGTTACTCAAGCTCGACATGCCCGGCTTCTCCACCAACCTGCCCTCGGGCAAGTTCGACGCCTTCAAGGACCTGGTCACCGAGGTCATCGACGAAGGTCACAAGGTGCTCGTCTTCTCGCAGTTCGTGCAGATGCTGCACATCATACGCAGCTGGTTGACCATCAACCAGACGCCGTTCGCCTACCTGGACGGCGCGAGCAAGGACCGCTTCGATCAAGTGGACCGCTTCAACAACGATCCGTCCATCCCCATCTTCCTCATTTCCCTGAAGGCCGGCGGCACGGGTCTGAACCTCACCGCGGCCGACTACGTCATCCATTACGACCCGTGGTGGAACCCGGCGGTGGAGTCCCAGGCCACCGACCGCACCCACCGCATCGGCCAGACCCGCCAGGTCTTCTCCTACAAGATGATCTGCCAAAACACGGTGGAGGAAAAAATCCTGAAGCTCCAGGAGCAGAAGAAAGGTATCGCCGACGCCATCATCCCCGGCCAGGACGCCTGGAAGAGCCTGACCCGCGACGACCTGGAGATGCTCTTCGAGGTCTGATCGCCCACCCGCCCGCAGCCCGGCGCGCCGGGCCTCATTTGACAAGGCCGGGGCAGACCGGATAGATAGCCGCACCGTCTGGACCTGTTAGTATCACTTATTGCGCAGGATCGAACATGGAGCCGGTTAGATGAGCAAAGGGACACCGAGCACGGTTGAGCCCGCCGCCAGCCGGCTTGTGGCCGAACGGCCCCTGCCCGCCCGCACCCTCAGGCTGACCACGGTCAAGACCGAGGCGCAAATCCTCGATCCCGCCGCGATCCTCAGCGCCACCAACGCGCTCGAGCAGACCGTCGAGGCCTTCCTCGGCCTGCAGAACGCCACGGGCTACTGGGTCTTCGACCTCGAGGCCGACGCGACCATTCCTTCGGAGTACATCCTCCTGCAGCGCTTCCTCGGCCGCGAGCTGCCCCCGGGGCTCTCAGCCCGCGTCTGCGACTACCTGCGGGACAAGCAGCTGCCCGACGGCTCCTGGTCGCTCTACGACGAGGACGGCATCGCCGACCTCTCGGCCTCGGTCAAGGCCTACTTCGCGCTCAAACTCTGCGGCGACTCCCCGGACGCGGAGCACATGGTCCGCGCCCGCCAGCTCATCCTGTCCATGGGCGGCGCGGCCAAGGTCAACGTCTTCACCCGCATCACCCTGGCCCTCTTCGGCCAGGTCCCCTGGCGCCTGCCGCCGGCCATGCCGGTGGAGATCATGCTCCTGCCCAAGTGGTTCTTCTTCCACCTGGACAAGGTCTCCTACTGGTCGCGCACGGTCATCGTGCCGCTTTTACTCCTCTATGCCAAGAAACCGGTCTGCAAGCTCAAGCCCGAGGAGTACATCGCCGAGCTCTTCGTCACCCCGCCGGACAAGATCGTCCACCTCGACGGCTACATTCCCGGCGCCTGGCGCAAGAATGCCTTCATCCTCCTCGACCGGCTGCTGAAGAAATACCAGCGCTTCATCCCCAACGGCGCCCACGAGAAGGCCATCGCCAGGGCGCTGACCTGGACCCGCGAGCACATGCAGGGCACGGGCGGCATCGGCGCCATCTTCCCGGCCATGGCCAACGCGGTCATGGCCCTGAAGCTCTACGGCGCCCACGAGGACGACCCGGACTACGTGCGCGGCGTCAAGGCCCTGGACGACCTGGTCCTTGACCGTTCCGGAAATACCTTCGTCCAGCCCTGCGTCTCGCCCATCTGGGACACCTGCCTCATGCTCTCGGCCCTGACCGAGGCCGGTCTGGCCCCGGACCACGAGCGCATCAAGAAGGGCGCGGACTGGCTCTGGTCGCAGCAGGTCTTCGTAAGCGGCGACTGGGCGGGCAAGGCTCCCGAGATCGAGCCCGGCGGCTGGGCCTTCCAGTTCGAAAACGCCCTCTACCCGGACCTGGACGACACGGCCATGGTCCTCATGGCCCTCATGCGCGCCGGCTGCATGGACGACGAATCCCGCCTGGGCGACCTGGCCAAGGCCGTCAACTGGCTCATCGGACTGCAATCCTCCGACGGCGGCTTCGCGGCCTTCGACATCGACAACAACTATCTGTATCTGAACGACATCCCCTTCGCCGACCACGGCGCGCTCCTCGACCCCTCCACCTCGGACCTGACCGCCCGCTGCATCGAGGTCCTGGCCATGCTCGGCTTTGGCCGCGATTTCGCGCCCATCGCCAAGGGCCTCGAATTCCTGCGCAAGGAGCAGGAGGAGTTCGGCGGCTGGTTCGGCCGCTGGGGCGTGAACTACATCTACGGCACGTGGTCCGTGCTCTCGGCCCTGGGCACGCTCGGCGAGGACCCGCGCTCGCCCATGGTCCGCCGGGCCGTGGACTGGCTCAAATCCTGCCAGAACGAGGACGGCGGCTGGGGCGAAACCTGCTACAGCTACAACGACAAACGCCTGGCCGGCCGCGGCGCGACCACCCCCTCCCAGACGGCCTGGGCGCTCCTCGGCCTGCTCGCCGCCGGGGAAACCCACAGCCCCGAAGTCGCCCGCGGCGTCGCCTACCTCCTGCACACCCGCAACTTCCAGGGCGGCTGGGACGAACGCCACTACACCGGCACCGGCTTCCCCCGCGTCTTCTACCTGCGCTACCACGGCTACGCCCAATTCTTCCCCCTCTGGGCGCTCAGCGTCTACCGCCGCAAGATCGCCGGCAAGCCCACCCGCCAGCAGGAAGTCACCCGCTCCCGCCCCCTCACACTCCACCTGCCGGCGCTGCACCGGAAGGCATGAGCCCCGTCGGGCTCATCGCGGCCATGCCGGCCGAGGCCAAAGCCCTCCTCGGCCGCCTGCCCGCTCCCGACCAATCCCTGCACCTGTCCTCGGGCCGCGCCCTGCACCTTGCCGTCTGCGGCCCCGGCCCCGCCCGGGCGGCCGCGGCCGCGACCGCCCTCCTCAGCCGCGGCATCGAGCTCCTGCTCATCGTCGGCGTCGGCGGCGGCTGCCACCCCGACCTCGCCTCCGGCCACCTGGTCCTGGCCGAGACCATCATCGACCAGACACTTTCCTGCCCCGCGCCCCTGGCCTGCGCCACCAGGCATCACGACCGCATCGAGCAAGCCCTCGTCCGCCACGGCCTGACCGTCCGCCGCGGCCCGCTCCTCTCCCTCGGCCAAAGCCTCTGCGCCGCCGCGGCCAAGCACCGCCTGCACCGCGAAACCGGCGCCCTGGCCCTGGACATGGAAAGCGCCGCAGCAGCCCGCGCCGCCCACGCCGCCAGCGTGCCCATCCTGGCCCTGCGCGCCGTCTGCGACCCGGCCGCACGCGACCTGCCGCCCGAAGTCATGACCTTCCTCACCCCCGACGGCCGCCCAGCCCCGGCCACGGTCATCGCGCGCCTGGTCCGCACCCCCAGCCTGGTACCAAAGCTCCTGCGCCTGGCCCTGGACTACCGCGCCGCCCTGGCGAGCCTGCGCCAGGCCTGGCCGTTCATCGCCCGCGAGCTGTAGGGCCTCCGGCGGCCAGGGGCTTTGCCCCTGGACCCCAGCAGGGGCGCTGCCCTTGCACCCCGCCAGGGGGATGATCCCCCTGGTCCCACAGTCTGAAAATCGAAGCCCCCGGCGCCAAGAACGCCGGGGGCTTCGATTTTCAGCTTGGGTGACAAGGACGGATCATGTCCCTCGCTGGGGTCGTGGACCAGGGCAAGAAGAAAGAAAGACTGCCGGTGAGGGTGAAGAAGGCCCGGAGTCGCGTGCCGGCGGCTTGTCCAAACCCGGCCCGGGGCGGCGCAAAGGTGCGGATCCGAGGACCGCGCGCACGGCCCGGACCCGCCCCTCCACCCACTTCATGGCTTCTTCCTGATTTCCCTTCGACCCCTCAGAGGCACCCGGCCTTCAAACAGGCCGAGATCGGGGGGGGCTGAGGGGCCCACGGCCCACCAGGCCGCCGGCAGGCATCTTCCTCCCCTCCACCGTCTCCTCCCTTCCCGGCCCAACGAAAAAGCCCCGGCGCCGTCAGCGCACCGGGGCTTTTTTCGTTACGGATCGATCCTGGCCGCAGTCAGGCTAGGTTCGGCTGAAGCTGTGACACTTGGCGCAGTCGTACTTCTTGTCGGTGACGTGCTTCTTGTGCAGCTTGGTGAACAAGACCTTCTGGGCCTTCCACTCCGAGGCATCGCCGGACTTGGAGCCGTGGCAGCCGGAGGAGCAGGTGGAGAGGTTGGTGTTCTTGGGGGTGTAACCGAGGGCGGCGAAGTCCAGGCGGGTGCCGCCCTGTTCGGTGTGGCAGCTGGCGCACTTCAGAGCCTTGGAGGTCGGGCTCACGCCGTGGAACAGGCCGAGGTAGCGCTCTGTGTCGGCGAAGGCGTGGCTGGTGTAGGACCAGCCCACGGCCTGGGTGCCGGCCTTGATCGCCTCGTTCACCTGGCCGCTCTGGAAGAACAGGCCGATCTTGAGCGACAGGAGGCGTCCGCTGGGGTCGATGGGCTGCTTGGCCTGGTGGTACTTGAAGGCGAACAGCTTGCTGCCGGCGTCGCTCACGCCGCCGTTGGGGCCGGACATGAGCACGCGGCCGTTGGGGCCGGGCACGGCCCGCTCGCCGAAGACGTAGAAAGAGCTCGTGCCGTTGTACCAGCGGTACGCCGGGGTCTGGTTCAGGGCGAACTGCATGTCGGGCTCGAAGAGCCGGGCCGCAGTTTCCACGCCGGGCTTGGTGTAGTCGCGCAGGATGTCCGTGGGCGAGGCCTTGGCGTAGCGGTCGATGTGGCAGACGGTGCAGTTGACCTTGGCGGTATGCTTGTTCAGGTCCGAGCTGTCGTGGGGGCTCGCGGCGTGGCAGCTGGTGCAGTCGAGCTTGGCCGGGTTGTCCACGGGCCTGAGATCGCTGCCGCGGCCGGCGAAGGTGTGTCGGCTGACCTTGTGGCAGGAGGTGCACTGCAGGTTGCCGCCCGAGGCTGACATGTGCACGTCGTGGTCCACGCTCGGGTTGGCCAGCACGGCCTCGATGTCGCCGCGCTTGAAGTTGGGGCCGCCGCCGGAGGACAGGTGGCAGGAGAGGCAGCGGGCGCGGTCGGGCGCGGTGATGTCGGCCGCGGCCTGGGTGGCGGAGACGCCCATGGCGGCCTCGTCCGGCCGGTAGCGGAAGACGCCCGTGCCGACTTCGACCACGGTGCGCTTGTAGACCGCGGAGTGGCAGACCAGGCAGTCGATGTTCTCCAGGTTGGCCTGATCGAAGGCGTTGGCCGAGGGCTTGGCGCCGAGGCCGGCGTGGCACTTGGCGCAGCCGCCGTCCACCTGCTTCCCGTCGAGGTTGGTCAGCTTGCCGATCCAGTTGATGTCCGGGTAGATGCAGAAATCGTTGATGCCGCCCATCTTGCCGGCCTCGGCGGGCAGGTTCGAGGTGCCCTGGGTGGGGCCAAGCCAGCGGTAGTGGACCGACTGGGCGACCTCTTGGGCCTGGCCCTGGTGGCAGGAGATGCAGGTGGCGGTGACGTTGGCCGGATCGAGCCCGGCCAGGCGGTCCTTGTGGCTGCCGGAGAGGGTGCCGCCGCCGGCCTGGTCGTTGTCGGCCTCGGTGGCGGTCACGGTCAGGGGCGAGGCGCCGCTGGCGGACAGGGTCAGGGTGGCCACGCCGTTCAGGGTGTCGGCGTCCTCGGCCGCGGCCACGGCCACGGCCACACCCTGGGCATAGTTGGCCGTGCCGAGGACCACCTGGGCGGGCGAGACTGTGACATTGGCATCGCCGCTGCGGGCGATGGCCACGGTCACGTTCTTCCCGGGATTGGCGCTCAGGCGCACGGTCAGGTTGGCCTTGCCGCCTTCGGGCACGGAGAGGGAGGCGGGCGCGGCCACGATGGCGAGGGACGTCTGGCCGCCGGCCGCGGTGGCGCTGAAGGCCGCCCTGGCGGTCCGATCCTTGCGCACATAGACGCTGGCGCTGGCCGGGGAATAGGTGAAGCCGGAGGTGACGGGCTTCACGCTGTAGGTCCCCTGGTTGACCTTGAGGCGCAGGCGGCCGGCGCTGGTGGTCTGATAGGTCTTGGCCGAGGAGCCGACCCGGGCCACGGAAACCGAGAAGGCCCGGGCCGTGCCGCCGGGAATCGATATCTGGACCTCGAGGGTCCCGGTATCGGCCGCCCAGGCCGGCTGCGAGACCGTGACGGCCGCCAGCAGGCAGAGACAGAAAATGGAAAACATGCGTCGCATAGGTACCCCCGATGCGCCGCGACCGGCAGGGTCATCCCGCGGCCCGGCAATGGTTACTCGTCCGGGAGCAACAGGCGTACCAGCAGGCTCGCGCCAGACGGCCGCATGGGCATTTTTTGAACATGCCATGAACAATTATATGCCGTAATTGTTTGGATTATAAATTTAAGCTGCGGGTG
Organism: Desulfovibrio sp. UBA6079; assembly: GCA_002428705.1. Classification (GTDB taxonomy): domain Bacteria; phylum Desulfobacterota; class Desulfovibrionia; order Desulfovibrionales; family Desulfovibrionaceae; genus UBA6079. The sequence continues at coordinate 92,536 of DIXN01000014.1, read as the reverse complement.
AAATTATCTCCCGAAATAGTCGGGAATTTTTTCCCAAGGCCAAAGTGGGCAAAAATTGCGCAGGCGAGCGCAAAAGCTGCCCACCGGACGTGGATCGGCCGATGCCGCTTCCACGATATGTGGATCAGGTCCGGGGATGCGGCTTGGGCCGCTGCCCGACGAGCAGCGGAGCCCTGGCCGTGATGAACCGGGAGAGCGGCAGCAGGAAAAGCACGGTCCAGGCGGTGTAGATGGGCGCGGCGACCGCGGCGGCCTTGATGCTGTCGAGCGGTATCCGGAAGACCAGCGTGAGCACGCCGCTGAGGCAGGCGAAGGCGAAGAAGTGCAGGCAGAAGAGGACCATGGTGTGCCTGCCGACCAGGGTCAGCCAGGGCAGGCCCTCGCCCAGGCGCTTGGCGATCCCGGACCAGAAAAGGATGCCCAGGGCGGCGGCGAGGTAGAAGAAGATGAAATTGTTGCTGTACCAGGCGCCGTCCATGGCCACCTTGCCGTTGGCCACGCCGAGCCAGAGGGACAGCGCCCCGGCTGCCGCCAGCCAGGGCAACGGCAGCCGCCTCGTCTCCAGGAGGCGACCTCGCAGCAGAAAGCCCGCGCCGTAGAAGCCCACGGCCACCAGGGCCACGTCCGCGCTGAGTGGCAGGCGGAAAGGCAGGAGCCGGGGCATGGCCACGCCGGCAAGACCGCACGCTGCCAGGGCCAGAACCCGGCCGGAAAGGTTCGGCCAGCGCCGGACGATGGCTGCGAACAGGACTTCGGTGACGAACAGGCAGGGCAGGAACCAGAGCGGCACGTTGGCGATCAGCAGGTTTCCCCAACTGGAGCCGTAGAACAGCCCGAAAAAGGGCACGGCAGGGTTCACGTGCATGGCCACGTTGCGGCCGAAGTGCCTGGTGACGAAGAACCAGACGGCGTAGGTCAGCAGGCCGAAGAACAGGTAGGGCACCAGCCGGCGCACCGCCCGTTCGGCCGCGAAGCTGCCGAGCGAGCGGTCCGTGGCAGAGGGAAAGAAAATCCCGGAGATGAAAAAAAAGAGCGGCATGTGGAAGGAGAAGAGATAGACCTCCACCCCCTTGGTCAGGCCCGGCGCATGGCCGTAAATGACGAAGATGATGCCCAGGGATTTCAGGGTGTCGAGCCAGGCCAGGCGGGCCTTGGCCTCGGCCCGGCCGCCGGTGATGCAGTCCCGGAAAGAGGACATGACGCTCGTTTTCATGTTCCAAGCAATACAGACTTCCCCTGTGCCCGCAAGCAGTTTTTCGACGAAAACCGAATGATTAGGAACGATTGCCCAGCCCGGAAAAAGACTTGTCCCGGGACGGGATTTGAACATATAGAGAAACTATTCCGGAACCAAAAGGTCAGGGTCGGCCGCCCGGCCACCAGCGCAGAATCGACAACACCGTTAACCAAGGTATCGCACATGAACGCTCCGTCCCGGTCCCTTCCCGCCGCCCTGCTCTGCCCGGTTCTGGCCCCGGTGGTTCTCGCCCTGCTGCTGCTCGCCCTGGCCGCTGCCCCGGCCCTGGCCGCGCCGCTCGCGTACGTCAGCAATTCCGCGGACAACACCGTCTCGGTCCTCGACACCGCGAGCCAGACGGTCGCGGCCACCACCGGCGTGGGCGCCCTGCCCTACGGCGTGGCCGTAGACCGGACCACGGGCACGGCCTACGTGACCAACCAGGACGACGGCACGGTCTCGGTCCTCGACGGCCGGACCGGAGCCCTGACCCGAACCATCGCCCTGGGCGGCCGGCCTTTCGGCGCGGCCGTCAGCCCCGACGGCAGCCGGGTCTACGTCACCAACATGGGCGACGATTCCGTCGCGGTCATCGACAGCGCCACGGGCGCCGTGCTCGGCCGGGCGGGCGTGGCCGGCGGCCCGGCGGGCGTGGCCGTCAGCCCCGACGGCGCCACGCTCTACGTGGCCCGGAACAGCGGCGACAGCCTGACCGCGCTGGACGCCGACAGCCTGGGAACCCTCGGCAGCCTGGCCCTGCCCGACGGCCCTCTGGGCGTGGCCGTGCTGCCGTCCGGCACGGTCTACGTCTCTAGCCTCGGCCCGATCACGGGCGCCGACCCGACCACCGTGGCCGCGGTCGATCCGTCGAGCCTCGGCCTCATCGCCACCGTCACCGTGGGCATCGGCGCCCACGACCTGGCAGCCTCCCCGGACGGCGCCAAGGTCTACGTCTCCAACTTCTTCGACGGCACGGTCTCGGTCATCGACACCGCGACGAACACGGTCGTTACCACCATCGACGTGAATCCCGGCGGCAACGTGGCCGGCATCGACCTGACGCCCTCGGGGGCCCTGGCCTACGTGGCCAACGTCAGCGGCAATGCCGTGGCCATCATCGACACCGCCGACGACAGCCTGTCCGGCGTCATCCCCGTGGGCGGCCAGCCCTTCGCCTTCGGCACCTTCATCGGGCCGGCCGCCTCCGACGACCCGCCCCAGGTGCTGCTGGTCAAGCCTGCGGACGGCGTCGCCGGCGTGGACGTGGACCGGGCCGTGACGGCCGTGTTCAACAAGGCCCTGGACCCCGCCAGCCTGACCTCCGACACCTTCAACCTGAAGACCGCCGAGGGCGCGCCGGTCGAGGCCGAGGTGACCTATGACGCCGCCGCCTTCCGGGCGAAGCTCAAGCCCAAGACTCACCTCCAGAGTTTGACCGGCTACGTGGCCACCCTCGGCACGGCCGTCACCGACGCCTCGGGCACGCCGCTCGCCGGGCCCGTGACCTGGACCTTCACCACCTCCGCGCGCTCCTCCGGCGGCTCCTGCGCCGCCAACCCCGCGGCCGGCTTCGGCCTGGAATGGGCACTGCTGGCCGGCATCGCCGTCTTTCTGGGGCGAAAACGGAAGAAAGCCGGAAGAGTGCCATAAGGTGAAGAAAACCCTTGAAACGCAAAGCCCCGGGCCGTGATGGTCCGGGGCTTGCGTTCCGCGGCGAAATCTCTCGGAGTGAGACCGCAATCATTCTGTAACCTGCGCTCTGCATCTTCTGCCCATGTTGACCGTGGTTACCTCCGCGTATTTCAAGGACATGGTCGAGAGTTTCTCCACCGGCGTGGTCATCGTCAACACCGCCGGCGAGGTCTATGTGGCCAACCAGGCTGCCATCCACCTGCTCGGGCTGTCCGGCGAGGACTGGTTCGGCGCGACCTGGCAGGCGGCCTTCGCCGGCATCGAGGACAAGGAGGGCTTCAAGGCCTTCATGGAGCTGGCCTTTGCCACCGACAGATGCAACACCCCCTTCGCCGTCCGCTTCATCCGCCGCGACGGGGGCATTCTCCACCTGACCCTGACCTCCTCGCCGCTCATCGAGTACGAAAAAGTCTTCGGCATCCTCATCCTCATCACCGATGTCACCGCTCTCCATCACCTGCACGAACGCGAGCGGGCCATGCTCCTGGAGCGCAACGCCATGCAGCGCGAGCGCTTCGAGGGCCTGCGTCACCTCTCCCAGGCCGTGGCCCACCAGCTCAGAAATCCGGCCATGACCATCGCCGGACTGAGCCGCATCCTGGCCCGCAAGGTCGGCGCCGACGGCAAGCTGCAACCCAGCCTCGAGGGCATCATCGAGGCCGCCGGGCGGCTCGAGACCATCGTGCGCTCGGTTTCCGAGTATACCGTCATCAGCCTCGGGCCGCTGACCGTGCTCTCTCCCGGGGAGCTCCTGGCGCGCGCCCGCGAGGCGCTGCCCGGACAGGGCGCCGCGGCGGGCTGGAGCGTGCGCCTGGACCCGGCGCGGCTCTCTCTGGACGCGGGCCTTATGTCCATGGCCCTGGCCGAGGTGCTGCGAAACTGCCTGGAAGCTGTTGCCGGCAACGACGGCCACATCCGGGTCGAAGGCGTGGCCGAGGCCGAGGCCTACCGGCTCATGGTGGAGGATGACGGCCCGGGCATCGAAGCCGGCCTCCTGCCGTTCGTTTTCGACCCCTTCTTCACCACTAGGCCGGCCAGCGTGGGCATGGGCCTGACCAAGGCCCGTCGTGCTCTGGCCGAGCACCGCGGCGGGCTGAGCGTGGATTCCTTTCCCGGCACGGGTACTAGGGTCAGCCTCGTCCTGCCCCTGCGCCTGGAAGCGAGCGACCTGCCGCAGGACTGAACGCCGCCAACGAAGGCAAGGAAGGGGTGAACTGGCAAGACACCGGCCTGACCCGAGCTGCCGATCGAAAACTCGAACAGCCGCCACGAGGTGAAGATTTGACCGGATCGGGCTGCGTGCCGGTTTTCGACCGCCGAATCGGGCCGATCAGTCCTCGTAAAAAAAACGCCATGAGGTGAGGAGGGGAAGGCCCAGGATGGACGTCAGGTGCCCGATCCGCGTCCTCTCACCTTACGGCTGCCTTTTTTCTGCGCCGACCCGAACTGGCCCGGGCCGCAAAAAAGGCCCCGCCGTCACCGGCAGGGCCTTTCATTTCATGGCTTCTTAGCTGATTACTTCTTTTTCTTCAGCCAGGACATCATGCTGCGCAGCTTGCCGCCGACCTTCTCCACCGGGTGCTCGGCGTTCAGGCGGCGCATGGCCAGGAAGTGCGGCCGGCCGGCCTGGTTGTCGAGGATGAACTCGCGGGCGAACGAGCCGTTCTGGATCTCCTTCAATATCTTCTTCATCTCCGCCCGGGTCTCGTCGGTGATGATCCGGGGGCCGCGGGTGTAGTCGCCGTACTCGGCGGTGTCGGAGATGGACCAGCGCATGTGCGACAGCCCGCCCTCGTAGAGCAGGTCGACGATGAGTTTAAGCTCGTGCATGCACTCGAAGTAGGCCATCTCGGGCTGGTAGCCGGCCTCGGTCAGGGTCTCGAAGCCGGCCTTGATGAGCTCCGAGACGCCGCCGCAGAGCACCACCTGCTCGCCGAACAGGTCGGTCTCGGTCTCTTCCTTGAAGTTGGTCTCGATGACTCCGGAGCGGGCGCCGCCGATGCCCTTGGCATAGGCCAGGGACTTGGCCAGGGCCGTGCCCGAGGCGTCCTGGTGCACGGCCACGAGGCAGGGCACGCCCGAGCCCTCGGTGTAGGTCCGGCGCACGAGATGCCCGGGGCCCTTGGGCGCGATCATGATCACGTCCACGTCTTTGGGCGGCTGGATCTGGCCGAAGTGGATGTTGAAGCCGTGGCCGAAGGCCAGGGTCTTGCCGGCGGTGAGCCCGGGCTTGACCTCGTTCTCGTAGACCGCGCGCTGGTGCTGGTCGGGCACGAGCATCATGATGATGTCCGCGGCCTTGGCGGCCTCGGCCGCGCTCATGGGCGCAAAACCGTTCTCGATGGCCAGATCGTAGTTGGGGCCGCCGGGGCGCTGGCCGACCACGACCTTGACCCCGGAGTCGCGCAGGTTCTGGGCATGGGCGTGGCCCTGGCTGCCGTAGCCGATGACGGCCACGGTCTTGTCCTTCAAGAGTCCGAGATCAGCATCCTGTTCGTAGTAGACTTTCATCGCGAGCGTTTCCTTTCAATCGCACATTACGTCGGTTTGTCGCTATGCGGGCAGATCCTGCATGGAGCGTTTCATGGCCATGGTGCCCGTGCGGGCGATTTCCTTTATGCCGAAGCGCTGCAAGAGCGTGATGAGAGCCGTGAGCTTGTCCTTGGTGCCGGTGGCCTCGACGGTCAGCTCGTCCAGGCCCACGTCCACCACCTTGCAGCGAAAGACGTCGACGATGCGCAGGACCTCGGCGCGCTTGCCGTCCTCGGCGTGGACCTTGATGAAGACCATCTCCCGTTCCACGGACTTGACCTCGGTCAGGTCCACGACCTTGATGACCACCACGAGCTTTCGGAGCTGCTTCACGATCTGCTCGATGATGGCCTCGTCGCCCACGGTGGTGATGGTCATGAGGGACACGCCTTCCTCCAGGGTCGGCGCCACGTTCAGGGACTCGATGTTGAAGCCGCGACCGGAGAAGAGGCCGGCCACGCGCGACAGCACGCCCGGCTCGTTCTCCACGGTCACGGACAGGATATGGCGTCGGCTGTCCATCGCGGCCTCCTAGACCAAGAGCATGTCGGTGAGCGACTTGCCCGCCGGGACCATGGGATAGACGTTCTCCTCGGCCGGGATGCGCACGTCCACGATGACCGTCTTCTTCAGGGCGAAGGCCTTTTTCAGCGTCGCCTCCACCTCCTCGGGCTTTTCCACCCGGAAACCGGCCGCGCCGTAGGCCTCGGCCAGCTTCACGAAGTCCGGCTGGGCGGCCATGCAGGTGGAACAGTAGTTCTTCTCGTAGAAGAGCTCCTGCCACTGGCGGACCATGCCCAAATAGCCGTTGTTCAGGATGACGATCTTGACCGGCAGGTTGTGGCACACGGCCGTGGCCAGCTCCTGGATGTTCATCTGGATCGAGCCGTCGCCGGCGATGTCGATGACCAGGCGGTCGGGGAAGGCCATCTGGGCGCCGATGGCCGCGGGGAAGCCGTAGCCCATGGTGCCCAGGCCGCCTGAGGACAGGAAGCTGCGCGGCGTGGTGAAGCCGTAGAACTGGGCCGTCCACATCTGGTTCTGGCCGACCTCGGTGCAGATGACGGCCTCACCCTTGGTCAGCTTGCGGATGGTCTCGATGACGAACTGGGGCTTGATGACCCCGGGCTCGCTCACGTAGCGCAGGGGGTGCTCCTCGCGCCAGGCGCCGACCTGGGCCACCCAGTCGGCGTGGTCCGCGGCGAAGTCCACGGTTCCCAGGTGCTTGTGCATCTCCTCCTTCAGGTCGGTCAGGGCCGAGAAGCAGTCGGCGACCATGGGCAGGTGGACCTGGACGTTCTTCTGGATCGAGGTCGGGTCCACGTCGATGTGCACCAGCTTGGCCTTGGGGGCGAAGGTCGAGACCTTGCCCGTGACCCGGTCGTCGAAGCGCGCGCCCACGGCCAGGACCAGGTCGGCGTTCTGCACCGCCTTGTTGGCCACGTAGGTGCCGTGCATGCCGAGCATGCCGAGCCAGAGCGGGTCGTCGGCCGGGAAACAGCCCAGGCCCATGAGCGTGGCCGTGACCGGGATGGACAGCGTCTGCGAAAGCCAGGTCAGCTCCGCGGACGAGCCCGAGGAGATGACCCCGCCGCCGGCGTAGATCAGCGGCCGCCTGGCCTTGAGGATCAGCTCGGCCAGGCGCCTGAGCTGCTTCACGTTGGGCTTCACCGTCGGGTTGTAGCTGCGCATCCTGATTTCGGAGTCGTCGGGGTAGCGGAACTTGACCTTGGCCTGCTGCACGTCCTTGGGCACGTCCACCAGCACCGGACCGGGCCGGCCCGAGCGGGCCAGGTAGAAGGCCCGGCGGATGGTGAGCGCCAGATCCTTCACGTCCTTCACCAGGTAGTTGTGCTTGGTGCAGGGCCGGGTGATGCCGACGATGTCCACTTCCTGGAAGGCGTCGTTGCCGATGAGCGGGGTCGGCACCTGGCCGGTGACGATGACCACCGGGATGGAATCCATGTAGGCCGTGGCAATGCCGGTGACGGTGTTGGTCGCCCCGGGGCCGGAGGTCACCAGACAGCAGCCGACCTTGCCCGAGGCCCGGGCGTAGCCGTCGGCGGCATGGATCGCGCCCTGCTCGTGGCGGACAAGGATATGGGTCAGGCCCGACTCGGGAATCCGGTCGTAGATGTCGATGACCGCCCCGCCGGGGTAGCCGAACACGACCTCCACGCCTTCCCGCTTGAGGCATTCCAGGAGCACTTGGGCTCCGTTGAGCTCCATACTCCCTCCTAGGGACGATACTTGTCCAGGATCGTCTGCAGTTTCGTCTTCCCGGCCAGCTTCTTGCGTTTGAGCTCCTTGACTTCGGCCTCCTCGACCGGGGTCAGGAAGGGCTTGCTGGCGTACTTGTCCAGGAGCTTCTCGTAGCCGATGTGCAGATCCCAGAGGGCCTTCAGCTCGGCGTCGTGCTCGCAGTTCTTCTTGATGATTTCCAGTTCCTGCATTTCCATACGCTCGCTCCTTTCAATAGTGTACAAACAGGCGTCAGCACCCGCGGTACAGGGCCTCAGGCGGATTTCCGGCCGGAAGCGCGAGGTGCAGGGTCTTCTTGCGGCTGGCATGGCCCGCGCAGAGCTCCACGCTGCGGCGCTTCAGCCCGCACAGGCCGGCCAGATACTCGATGAGCGCCTCATTGGCCTTGTTGTCGTTGGCCGGGGCCGCCACCCTGATCTTGAGGCGGCCCTGGTATTCGCCGGCCAGCTCGGTGCGACCGGCGCCGGGCTGGACCCAGACCTCCAGCCGCCAAAGCCCGGGCTCGACCCGGCGTAAATATGACGGCGAGACGGCCTCGCCTGGCTGGCAGCCGGTGCTCTTCACGTGGCCTTCTTGAAAAAGGTCAGCTTGGATTCCAGGGCCTCGAACTGCCCCTGTTCCTGGCGCTCGATCTCGAGCATCTGCAGATGGGCCTCGAGCAGGCTGCGGAGCTTCACCTCGAACTGGGTACGCTGGCGCTTGAGCTCGGTGATGTCGTCGTGGATCTGGGCCAGGCGCATGTGGGCCTGCTGGACGATCTCGCGAGCCCGCATGCGGGCCTCCTCGACGATCAGCTCGGCCTCCTTGCGCGCCGTGGTCTTGATCTCCTCGACCATCTTCTGGGTGGACAGGAGCGTGTCGCGCAGCACGGCCTCGCGCTGGCGGTGCTCGTTCAGTGCCTCCTCCTGGCGGGCTATGCACTCCTCCTGGCGGACGCGCACGTCGGCCAGCTCGCCCATCGACTCGGCCACCTCCTGCATGAAGGCCTCGACCTCCTCGCGGTCGTAGCCGCGCAAGCGTCTGCCGAAATGCTTGTTCTCCACATCGATCTTGGCCAGGGGCATGACATCCTCCTAGAAAGGCATGGGCGCGATGACCCGGAAGGTCAACTGGCGCAGGAGCTCACGGATGAAATAGATGCCGAGGATGACCACGATGGGGGACAGGTCGAAGCCGCCGAGCATGACAAAGGGCAAGGTCTTGCGCACGCGGTAGAAGACCGGCTCGGTCACGGACCGCAGGAAGCGCACGATGGGGTTGTACGGGTCGGGATTGACCCAGGAAATGAGGGCTGAGACGATGACGATGAGGACATAGATACCGAGCGCCAGGTCGATGACGTACACCAGGGCGCCCAAGACGCTGCCAATCACCTTTTATGGACCTCCGGGGCCATGCTTGGAATGCCGGCGGCAGTTCCGCCCATGGGTTGAAGGTTGCACACCGTAAAGGACAAATCAAGCGCTTTTAAAGACTTGTCCGGTCCGTGTCCGTGTCCGTGATCCCCCGGACGGCGCCGTAGCTGGCCATGATCCGGCGCTTGAGGGCGTGGAAGTCGGCGATGTGCAGCCGGGCCGCGAGGGCTTCGTTGCGATAGGCCCAGAAACGGACGCTCGCGCCCGCTGCCGCCTGCAAGTCCAGCTCGGAATCGCCGATGTAGGCCACCTCGTGGGGTGCGCTGCCCCAGTCCGCGAGGATGCGCTGGACGCTCTCGGGGTGGGGCTTGGGATTGGCCACCAGGTTGGCCGTGATCACCGGCTGGAAGTAGCCGCGCAGGCCGAAATGCTCGAAGACCAGGTCGATGGTCGAGGTCCGGTTGGTGTTCATGGCCAGTTTGAGGCCCAGCTCGCGCAGGCTGCCGAGGAGCTCGATCACGCCCTCGTAGAGCCGTACGTGGGGCAGGACCTCGCGGTAGTCGAGGGCTTTGCTCACGGCCAGGGCCTCGGGCAGCCGCTCGGGCGGCACGACGTGGGCCAGGGACCGGTCTACCGGATGGGCGTGGACGAACGCCTCCTGCGAGGGAGTCATGGGCGGAAGGCCGAAGCGCGCCCGGATCAGGTTGTAGAAATGCCGGTTGGAGCCGAAGGAGTCGAGGATGACCCCGTCGCAGTCGAAGATGACGCCGGTCAGGCCGGCGATCTCCTCTTCCGGGGTGAAATCCGAGGCGATCACGTTCACGCGCCCTCCCCGGGCAGATAGACGATCCGGCGCGGGGCCGTGAGCCAGGGCCGGCCCGGGTCCGCGCGGCCAAGGCCGCAGAGGGCGAAGCCCGGAGCTTCGGCGGTGAAGGCCGGGCCGCGTACCGGGGAGAGGCCCCAGGCCTCCAGATCGGCCGGTTCGGCCGGCACCAGGGTAAGGCCCGCCTCGGCCAGGTCATCGGCCACGCGGGCCTGGTCCGTGACCGGAAGCGCGTCCTCGGGCAGGAAGGCCAGCATGGCCGCCAGCACCGGCCGCCAGGGAGCCTGCTCGACCTCGGCCGGAGCGGAGCCGGCGGTACCGGCCAGGCCCAACCCGGCCAGCTCGGAGTCGTCCTCGTCCAGGCCCAGGGCCGCCTGGAAGCGCGCGCCTGCGGCCGCGACGCCGCTCTCGATCTCGGCCAGCTCCAGCTGGCGCTCCTCGAAGGTGTAGGCCAGCAGCAGCTCGGTCTGGGCGTTGACGCGGGCCTTTTTGAGCGCCTCGTCGTTCCCGCCGCGCAGGCGGTCCTCGAGCTCGGAGCGGATGTCCAGGCTGGTGCCGGCGTAGAAGTCGTTCTGGGTCCGCAGCAGGGAGAGGTCGCGGATATGGGCGAACTGCTCGCCCAGCTGCATCATCTCGGCCATGGCCCGGCGGGCCTGTCGGCCGTCGAGCGGCAGGCTTTCCGGGCGCAGGCAGCGCGCGGCGCCCGTGGCGTCCAGGCCGGGATCGACCAGGCGCACGGCCGGCGGCAGGCCGGCGGCCAGGGCCTGGTGCATGGCGGGAAAGGCGATAAGCATAATCTGGCCTCGCAGGTCAGGGGTCGTTGTCGGTGCCGTGTTTGCGCCCGCGCGGCAGGAAGCGCCGGCAGACGCCCTCGCAGGCGGGCAGCGCCGCCAGGCAGACGTCGCCAAACAGGAGGCTGCAGCCGAGCACCTCGCCCACCCCGCCGGAGACGAAGCGGGGGCAATTGATGCCTTCCCGCAAGAGCCCCTCGAAGCGCTTCTCCCACAGCCGGGCGGCCGGGGCGTCGTCGAGCCGGAAAGCCTCGGCCCGTTGCAGGAAGTCGTCGTATTCGCCCTCCCAGCGGGTCAGCACCAGGCAGCGCCAGGACAGATGGTAGCCCGGGTTCAGGCGCTCCTCGTAGAGGCAACGCCCCTGCCTGAAAAACCGGCAGGCGTCGCCGGGCATGGGCCTGACATTGGACATGACGTTCCTTTCCGGCCCGAGGGCATGGGCGTCCGGTTTGTACACATTCGCCGGAGGGATGGCAACACGCGAACGGCTGCCGGGGTTTTGCGCCTTGCCCCGGCCCGGTTAATGACCTATCATGAGATGAAGTTCAACAGCTCTCGGCGAAGGCAACTGGAGGCGGCGTCATGATCGGTGGACTCGGCATGTGGGAACTGCTCATCATCCTGGTCATCGTGCTGGTCATCTTCGGAGCGAACAAGCTCCCGGAGATCGGCGGCGGCATGGGCCGGGCCATCCGCAACTTCCGGAAGGCCACCAGCGAGCCCGAGGAGATCGACGTTTCCGCCAAGAAAAAGCCGGAAGAAAAGTCGACCGACAAGGACGACTGACCCCACAGCCGGCGGACAGCCGGCAGCCTCCTCCCGCAACCATCCGAACCCGGCCGACAGGCCGGGTTTTACATGACCGTCGCGGGGCTACTCGCCCCGCTCCGGGGGCAACAGGCGTACGCCGATGACCACGTACTGGATGCAGCTGACCGCGGTCAGCGTGGCCACCAGCACCGTCAGCAGGCCGGGCAGCACGGAAAGCCCCAGGCCCAGGGTGCGGTCGGTCAGGAGCAGGAAGACCAGGAATATCTGGCACAGCGTGTTCAGCTTGCTGGCCGGAACCGGCCGGATGTGTTCCTCCACGGCCACGCCCGCGAAGCGCAGCACGGCCAGCCCGCCGACGATGATCGTGTCGCGGCTGACCACCAGGACCGCGAGCCAGGTCGGGGCGAGGCCCCGCCAGGCGAGACAGACGAAGGCCGTGACCAGCAGCGCCTTGTCGGCCAGGGGGTCGAGCATTGCGCCCAGGCGCGTGCGCTGGTCGAGCTTCTTGGCCAGGAAGCCGTCCAGTCCGTCGCTCACCCCGGCGATGGCGAAGATGAGCCAGGCCAGGCCGTAGCGCTCGTCCAGGAAGGCCAACACAAAGGCCGGGGTAAGAAGAATGCGGCCGATGGTCAGGATGTTCGGGACGGTCAGGTTGCCGCGCTCCGGTCTCGTCCCGCCGGCCATGGCGCCCCCTACCAGCCCAGGAGCGCGTCGCGCTCCATGTTCCACTTGACCCAGGGGTCGGCCAGCTGGGCCGCCTCGTCGAAGCGTTGCGGCCGGTCGTAACGGCCGTCGGCGCGGATGACGAACTGGTAGCCGGCAGAGACGATCTCAGTCCACTCCTCGCGGCTGACCCGGCTCGGCCCGGGCACGCGCTCGGGTCCCTGGACCTCGCTCAGCGGGCCGGGCTGCCCGGCCGGCGTCCAGCGGGGCCTTACGCGCACCGAGCCCTTGTAGACATAGTAGGCGCTGTCTCTCGTTTCGGCCACGTTCAGACGGTAGCGGGTGCCGGCCACGCCGGCCACGGCCGTGGGCGAGTCGAGCTCGAAGGCCGTGTCGCCGAGGAAGTCCTTGACCGAGGCCCAGCAGTCGCCCAGGGCCACGTCCACCTCCACCTGGCGGTTGCGCAGGTCGGCGAGCGCCTTGACCAGCTTGAAGCGCGTGCCGGCGTTGAAGCGGACCACACTGCCCTCGGGCAGGGTCAGCTCCAGCCGGCCGGCCTCGCCGATCTCGATCTCGGCCGGCGCAGCCAGGGTCTGGCCGGCACGCAGCTCCGCCGCCTCCCCGGCCAGGCGGGCCGGGCCGGCGACGAACGTCACCCGGGCCTGGCCCGAAACCGGCAGCTCGTAGCCGGTGGCGGCCACGGCAAGGCTCACGGCCAGAAGACCGGCCAGAACAAAGCCAAGGCTTGCGCGGACACGGATCATGTGCGTCCCCCTCCTTCCGGCCTGCCCGGCCGGCCTAGCTCCCGGCGGGCGTCAGGTTGTAGCTGAGCCCCCGCGGGCCGAGATAGTCCGGCAACAGGCCCTCCAAGGCCTCCCTGTGCGCGCCGGAAAGCTCCCAGCTGGCGGCCACCCCTTCGGAGCGGACGGTCAGCGTGCTGAGGACCGTATCGGCCGCGGCCTTGTTCCAGGAGTGCAAGGTACGGTCGAAGTCACGCGCGCCGTCGGGCGCGGACCAGCCCCAGACGGAGAGCACGAGCTTCTCCCCGGTCGCGGCCGGGGCCGGCTCGCGGGCCAGCATCCTGCCCAGGAGCCGCATGAAGACCACGTCCAGGTTCGGGTTGTGCTCCTCGACGCGTTCGCTGCCGTCATCCAGGACACCGCTCCAGACATGGTCGGCGCCGGCCAGGAATCGAAGCGAAATCGAAGACCCGGGCACGTTGGCCAGCCCGGCCACACTGCCCAAGGCCTGCAGCCGGGCGAGGTCCTCGGGCCTGGCCGCACCGCCCACGGCCAGCCGGACCGGGCGCCGGCCGGCCAGACCGGCGTAGAGACCCAGGCGCTCCAGATGGCGTTTCAGCTCGGGCCGGTTGGCCTTGACCTCCATGGACAGGGTCAGCATCTCCGGCGTCTCCTGGCGCGAGATCTCGGAGTAGCCCATGACGAAATCGGCCGCCCGGGGGCGCAAGACCTCGGCCAGGGCCGCGGCCCTCTCTGGATCGAGGGGGCTCGGCAGGAGGCTCTGGGCCTCGGCGGCGATGCCCTGGGCAAAGGCCTCGGCCTGGGCCTTGGCCTCGCGCTCCTTGGCACCGACGCCCTCCTCCACCGGCACGCTGACGGTGACCGCGGCGGCTCCGGCCAGGGCCGGCCAAGCGAGGAAACAGGCCAGGGCCAGAATCACGGCCCGAAAAAAAACATGTTGCGGCATGCGATCTCTTTCCTTCTCTCGTGAAAAGGGGGGCGGTCACTCCGCCCCCCGGCTTTGCGCCACACGCTCGCCCGGGGCGCCGGGCGGCCGGCTAGAACGGGTTCAGAACGGTCTTCAGTTCCTTAATGTACAACAGCGCATCCACGCCCGAAACCGGATCGGCCGGATGGTAGAGCCCGGTGGCCGGGTCGGCCTTGACCAGCCCGCGCGTGGAGCAGACCATGACCGCATTGAAGTACGGATGGTCCGAGCGCACGTCCGGGAAGGGGCTCTCCGAGCCGATGAACTTGGTCGTCAGGGCCTCGTCGCCCTTGGCCCTGATGATCACGTCCTGGAAGATAAAGGCCACCTCGGCCTTGGTCAACGGCTTGTCCGGGGTGAAGGTCCGGTCGGGGTTGACCTCCAGGCCGGCGACGCCCAGGTCGATGACCAGCTCGATGTCGTTTCTGAGCGGATGGCCCTTGATATCGACCGCCTTGCGCACCTCGTCCTTCTCCACCATCTGGCTGGGGGCGGGCGGCGGGGCGAAGGTCGAGGCCACCGGCGTCTGGGTCTTGTCGTAGAAGCGACGAACGTTCAATTCCTCGACCAGCAGGCCGGCTATGTCGGCCCGGGTGATCCTGTCCACGAGCACGATCTTCTTGCCGATGAGCGAACCGGGCGCGGCCCGGGTGGCCTTCTGCATCAGCTCCCAGCGGGCGTCGGCGCGCTCGGTGTACCTGCCGCCGAGCTCCTTGGCCTTGGCGTACATCGGCTCGGCCTTGGCGAAGTCCAGGGCCTGGAGATAGGCCTCGCCCTGGAAGAAGTGCAGAGCCTGGCTGCGCGCGTCGAGCTTCAGGCCGTCCTCGAAGGCGTCCTCGCTCTCGTCCACCAGGTCGTCGGCGGGGACAAGCCCGCGCCTGGCCAGGGCGGTATAGGTCCTGATCTGCAGCACGAGGCAGGTCAGTTCCTCCGTGTCGTTGGCGGCGTCGGAAAGGCCGTCATCCACCTGGTCCAGGGCCTTGTCCAGGTCGCCGTCGGGCTTCAGGGCCGTGACCAGGCCCTTGGCCGCCTTGGCCGGGCCGTATTTGGGGTTCAGCTGCAGGGCCAGGTCGAATTCCTTGTCGGCCGCGGCCAGGTTGTCCTGGTCCACAAGGTCGAGGCCCATGAGCAGGTGGTGCTCGGGAGTGTCCATCTGGCCCACGGGCTTGCGGACTTCCTTGGCGCAGGCGGCCAGCCCGGCGGCCAGGATGACGACCAGGGCCAGGCGCAGGCAGGCATTCAGGCGATCGGTCAACATGTGCGTCCCTCCGCGTCTGTTCGGTTAGTCCAAAAGGATCATCACCCGGCACTTCTCGAGGAAGTTCTGATTCATGACCACCTTGCGGATGGCGTTGGCCTCGTCGTTGCCGATGACCAGGTTGGTCTTGCCCTTGCCCTCGGCCTTGACCGCCTTGATGTTCAAGGGGGAGTCGGTGACGCGCGGGTTCGAGGCGGCTGCCGCCGGATCCTTGGAGTAGCCGGCCATGCCCTGCTGGATGGCCCATTCGCGGCTGACCATGGTCGTGCCGTAGACCTCCTGGCCGTTCTCGTCCGTGATCTTCGGGCTCATGGCCGGACGGGCGCCCAGCCCCCGGGCGTCGACCAGCAGGCCGGTGTAGACCTTGGCCGTGTCCACCGCCGGCACGGCCGGCGCCGCAGGTGCGGCCGGGGTGGCCGGGGCGGGCGGAGTCTCGGGAGCCTTGACTTCCGGAGCCTTGGTCTCGGGCGCGGCCGGGGTGGTCACCGGGGCCTTGACCTCGGGAGCCGGCGGCGGCGGGGTCTCCTGCTTGAAGACCACGGTCTTGGGGATGAGCACGTCGGCGAATCCGCCGCGCAGGTTGATGCCCACGGTGACCTCGACCGAGCCGTCGGACATGTAGGCGGTGTTCAGCACCTGGGAGTTCTGGAGAAAGCCGTTGACCTGGGAGAGGATGACATCGTTGGTCACGATGTAATTCTCCACCGTGGTGGCGGAGTCGATCTGCACGCCCTTGACGACCTCGAGCAGGTTGCGCCGGGCAACCACGGTCGCGGCGCGCTGGGCCATGGCCCGGGCCTGGGCCATGTTCACGGGGTTGGCCGGCGGCGCGCCGATGCCAATCGCGGTGATTAGGCCCGTCTGCCAGTTGATCTGGCCGTTCTGGTAGGCCTGGATGAAGGCCCCGCCCACATCCTGGGCCTGGCCTTGCGCCTCAGCCAGGGCCGCCCCGAAAAGGCAGGCGGCAAGCATGAGACTGACGATGGACCAGCGCGTAACCATTGAAGCTCCCTCCTTTTCTTGTCCGGGACACATCCCGGCTGCCTGTGCGTCGCGAAGCGACCCACAGCCCCTCTCCCCGGATGCATCAGGTGCGGCCATCACACGCCGTGCCTGTGACATCCCGCCTTGTGCAACATCCTTACCTGCCGTACTGGCCGAAGGCAAGTGCGGCCGCACGCATTGCCTCAAGCCGGATATGCAGCACATGCCGCATTCGCTAAAGAACCCAACGGCTTGGCCGAAAGACGATTGCCGATATCACGGTAAATTACCGACATCCCGAAAAACCTCTCAGCCTGCTCCAACCGCTCTTGCCGCGAAAATGCCCGTCTGGTACCAACGGACAGGGCCGGGCGGATGTCGTCACGCCTCCTCTCTGCAAGAACCGGAGCACAGGAGCGAGCAAGTGGACCTCTACCTCATGCAGCACGGCGCCTGCCTGTCCGAGGACGTGAACCCGGACCAGCCGCTCTCGCCGGTGGGCCGCGAGGCCGTGGCCCGCAGCGCCCGGGCGGCCAAGGCCATGGGACTTGCCTTCGAGCTCATGATCGCCAGCCCCAAGACCCGGGCGCGCGAAACCGCGGCCATCGTGGCCGAGGCCGTAGGCTATCCTCTCTCGGCCGTCCTGGTGACCGAGGAGGTCAAGGCCCTGGCCCGGCCGGAGACCACGTACGAGCTCCTGCGGCGCCGGCGCGAGGCCAGGCGGGTGTTCATCGCCGGCCACCTGCCGCACATCCCGCGGCTCATCTGCGCGAGCCTCGGCCTGCGCGGCGAGAGCGCCGTACACATCGAGAACGCCGGGCTCGCCTGCCTGCACCTGGAGGACTTCGCCCCCAGCCGGGGCAGCCTCGAGTGGTCGCTTTCCGCCTGGCAGCTGGCCCTCATCCGCTAGGAGCATATTATGACCAGACCCTACCGCGTCTACGTCACCCGCAAAATCCCCGAGGCCGGCCTGGCCGCGCTCGCCGACCACTGCCTGGTCCGGGTCAACCCCGAGGACCGGGCGCTGACCCGGGACGAGCTCCACGCCGCCGCGGCCGAGGCCGACGGCGTCATCGGGCTCTTGACCGACCGCATCGACGCCGCCTTCTTCGACCACGCCCCGCACCTGAAGGGTTACGCCAACTACGCCGTGGGCTTCGACAACATCGACCTGGCCGAAGCCACGCGCCGGCGCATCCCGGTCTCCAACACGCCCGACGTGCTCACCCGGGCCACGGCCGAATGCGCCTGGGCTCTGGTCTTCGCCGTGGCCCGGCGGGTGGTGGAGTCTGACGCGGTCATACGCTCTGGCGCCTGGCCGGGCTGGGGGCCGCTGCAGTTCCTGGGCACGGAGATCGGCGGTGCGACCCTCGGCATCTTCGGCTCGGGCCGCATCGGCACGGCCATGGCCCTGATGTCGCTCGGCTTCGGCATGAAGGTGGTCTACACCGCGGCCAACCGGCCGAACGAGACGCTCGAGCGCGAACTCGACGCGAAACGGGTGACCTTCGAGGAGCTTCTTGCGTCCAGCGACGTCATCTCCATCCACGCCCCGCTCACCCCCGCCACCCGCCACCGCTTCGACGCCGCGGCGTTTTCCCGCATGAAGCCCACGGCCATCCTGGTCAACACCGCCCGCGGGCCGATCATCAAGGAGGACGACCTGGTGGCGGCGCTCACGGCCGGGAAAATCGCCGGCGCCGGTCTCGACGTCTACGAGCACGAGCCGCGGATGGCCGCCGGCCTGGCCGGGCTCGCAAACGCCGTGCTCACCCCGCACATCGGCTCTGCCACGACCACCGCGCGCACCGGCATGGCCACCCTCGCGGCCAAGAACCTGCTGGCCATGCTCATCGGCGATACCCCGCCGACCTGCCTCAATCCCGAGGTGCTGCACCGGCGCTGAGAGAGAGGAAGAGGGCCGTGAAGGGAAGGCTGGGGGGGCGGCTCGAAGGCCGAGCCTGCGCAGCCGGCCCGGTTCTCGCGGAACATCCGGGCTGGAGAATCAGCCGCGCCCCGAGTGTGCGAGGTCAGTGCCTGTCCGGCTTGGCCGCGGACGGAGGAAGCGGATGACGCCGTCTTCCGACCCGGGAAACGGTCCTTCAAATCCGCACGCCCGCAGAACTCTGATCGACCAGTCCAGATGAGGCAGGGTTTCGGCCACGATCCGGCTGATCCGCGGGTCGGATTCGGCCCAGCGGCACAGTCCGGCCACGGCCTCCTTGGCAATGCCGCGGTTGCGCCAGGAAGGCAGGATGGAATAGCCGATCTCGACCTCGCCGGAAGCGGACGGCGGCCCCTTGAACCCGGCGCTGCCCGCCAGCCGTGGCCCGTCCGGAGCCGAGAAAAGAACGTACCAGCACCACCAGCCGGCCTGCTCCGGCCCCCGGGACACGCCGTCCAGGAAATAGCGCATGGTGGTCTCGTCGTTCTCCTCCGGCGGCCACAGGTCCGGGGCAGGCACGCCGAGCAGGGCGAAAAAGGCCGCTCTGTCGGCAAGCTCGGACTCGGTCAGCTCTGGAGTGCCGGCCACGAGGATCAGCCGCGGAGTGCGGATTTTCATGCCTTAGGCGAGCCTCGGCTCCGGCGCAGCTCTCCGCCATGTGCGCGTGTCGAACGAACGAACAGGGCATGGCCGGACCGCGGATCGAAAGCCGAAGAGCCGCCACGAGAGGAAGAAAGAGCGCTCCTGGATCGGCCGGTCAGGTTGGACAGCACCGTCTTCGCTCTGCCCGTGATTCCGATCCTGCGACCGGGCCTGGCCTGACCGGCCTCTTCACCCTTCATGGCCTCTTCCCTCTTCACCCAGCCGCTCCGCCACCAGCCGGATCATGGCCGCGTGCTCGCCCGGGGCGAACCAGGCGATGTCCGGGTCGCGGGCGAACCAGGTCAGCTGGCGTTTTGCGTAGGCCCTGGTGCGCTTCAGCCACTGGGCCTTGGCCGTGTCGAGGTCCATTCGGCCGCGGATGACGTCGATCAGCTCGCGGCAGCCGATGCCCGAATAGCCCGGCGCGTCCTCGTCCGGGCAGCGCTCAAGCGCCGCGCGCATCTCGTCGAGCGCCCCGGCCGCGAGCATGGCCTCGATGCGCTCTGCCAGCCGGGCTTTCAAGGCTTCTTGCGGCAGGCGCAGGCCGATCTTCAGCGCGGCGAAGCGCGGCCGGCCGGGAGCCTGCTCCGCATGCCAGGCCGAGAGCGGCCGGCCGGTGGCTCTGTAAACTTCGAGCGCCCGGGTGACACGCTGCCGGTCGCGGGGATGGATTCTGGCCGCGTAGGCCGGGTCCACCTCCGCGAGCCGCGCGTGCAGGGCCTCCGGACCGAGGCTCTGGCACGCGGCCTGGACGGCCATGCGCACGGTTTGCGGCACCTCGGGAATGGGTGCAAGGCCGCCAAGCAGGGAGTCCAGGTAAAGCCCGGTGCCACCGACCAGGATGGGCAGGCCGCCCGCGGCCTGCACCTGCTCCACGGCCGCGGCGGCCAGCTCGATGAAGGCCCCGGCGGTCACGGCCTCGCAGGGCGGAAGGAAACCATAGAGGCGGTGGGGGCAGGCCGCCTGCTCCCCGGGCGTGGGCTGGGCCGTGACCACGGCCAGGCCGGCGTAGACCTGGCGCGAGTCGAAGTTGACCACCGCGCCCTTGAAGCGTGCGGCCAGGGCCAGGGCGGCCGCGGTCTTGCCCGTGCCGGTCGGGCCCAGGAGGCAGACCACCGCCCCACCGCTCACGGCTTGCGCGGCGCCTCCCGCGAGAGCTCGTCGAAGCGGGCGTTTATGCGGTGCAGCACCAGGTCGGGCACCAGGTGCCGGATGTTGCCGCCGTGCTTGCCCGCCTCCTTGATGATGGTCGAGGACAAATACATCCAGCGGTAGTCGGTCATGAGGAACATGGTCTGGACCTGGCGCTCGAGCTTTCTGTTCATGAGCGCCATCTGGAACTCGTATTCGAAGTCCGAGACGGCACGCAGGCCCCGCAGGACGACCCTGGCCCCGCGCGAGCGCACGTAGTTGACGAGCAGCCCGCTGAAACCCTCGACGCTCACCGCCGGGTTGTCGGCGAAAACCTCGTGGGCCATCTCCACGCGTTCGCTCAAGGAAAAGAGCGGGCTCTTGGTGGTGTCGCGGGCCACGGCCACGATGATGTGCTCGAAGACGGTCAGCCCCCGGCGCACCAGGCTCACATGGCCGTTGTGCAGGGGGTCGAAGGTGCCGGGGAAGATGGCCAGCGCGCATCCGTTCTCTGCCATATGATGATCCTTGTCTGTCCGTATGTCTTGTCGGCGCTGACGCAAAGCGCCGGTTGGTAGGTTTCGGGATCGAAATTAAGGCCGCTCTCGACCTCGGCCACGAGGAAAGCCCCGGAGGCGAGCCAGCCGCGCACCAGGAGCTTGTGCACCGCCGGGGCCAGGAGCTCCTGGCCGTAGGGCGGATCGACGAAAATAAGCCCGGCCGGCCGGGCCGCGGGCCGGTCGAGGACCGTGAGAAAGTCCTTGGCCTCCACCCGCCAGCGCGAAGGCTGAACGCCCAGGCGCTTCAGGTTCTCGGCGATGCGCGCGGCTTCCTTGCGCTCGCGCTCGATGAACAGGACGTGGTCCGCACCGCGGGACAAGGCCTCGATTCCCAGGCTGCCCGAGCCGGCGAAGACGTCCACGACCCGGGCGCCGCGCTGGTCGAGACCCCTGGCCGCGAGCATGTTGAACACGGCCTCGCGCACCCTGCCGGTGGCCGGCCGATAGCCCGGGCCCTCGCCGGTGGTCAGCCTGCGCCCCGACAGCTCGCCGCCGATGATGCGGATGACACCCATATTCTCTCGCGCCTAGAGCTCGGAGCTCAGCTCCACGATCTCGCCGTTGATCTTCAGCAGCCGGTCTCTCAGCTCGGTCTGGTCCACCCAGGGCTTGGCCGCGACCTCGCCCTGGCGGCGCTTCAGATCGGCCAGCAGCCTCTCGGTCTCGGCCAGCAGGTACCCCCAGTCGATGCGCGGCCGGGCCTTTTCGGGATGCTCGGCGATGGCCGGGGCCAGGCCGGGTTTCAGCTCGCATTCCTCCAGATAGTCCGGGATGTGCACCGTGTAGCCGAAGCGGTCCTTGATCAGCCCGGCCAGGATGTCCTGGGCCTTGGCCTCGCCGTGGACCAGAAAGATCTTCATCGCCGCGTTCTGGAAGTTGCCCAGCCACTGGAGGATCTGGCTTTGGCCGGCGTGGGCCGAGAAGCCGCCGATGGTGAAGACCTTGGCCTTGACCGCCACGCTCTCGCCCAGGATCTCGATGCGTTTGGCCCCGTCCACGATCTTGCGGCCGGGCGTGCCCACGGCCTGGTAGCCGACGAAGACCACGCTCGCCCCGGGCCGCCAGAGGTTGTGCTTCAGGTGGTGCTTCACCCGCCCGGCGTTGCACATGCCGCTGGCCGAGATGATCACGGCCGGGCGGCGGGACTCGTTGATGGCCTTGGATTCCTCCGCCGAGGGAGTGAAGACGAGGTTCGGCAAGGAGAGCGGGTCCTCGCCGTTCTTGATCAGCGTCCGGGCATCCTCGTCCATGTATTCCGGGTGCCCGCGGAAGATTCGGGTGGCCTGGATGGCCAGCGGGCTGTCCAGGTACACGGGCATGTCCTTGGGCAGCTTGCCGTCCTTGGCCAGGCTGAACAGGGTGTAGATGATCTCCTGGCTGCGCTCCACGGCAAAGGCCGGGATGACCACCTTCTCGCCCCGTCCGTAGCTGTAGGCGATGGCCTCGGCCAGCTCGGCCCGGCTGTTGCCCGGGTCCTTGTGGTCGCGGTCGCCGTAGGTCGACTCCAGCAGCAGGTAGTCGGCGCTCTCGACCACGCTCGGCTCGCGCACCAGGAGCTGGTCGGGCCGGCCGAGGTCGCCGGAGAAGACCAGCCGGGTGGAATCGCCGTTCTCTGACACGTTCAGCTCGATGAACGCGGAGCCGAGGATGTGGCCGGCGTCGTGGAAGGTGGCGGTGACGCCCCTGGCCGGGGTCAGGGGCCGGTTGTAGGTCACGGTCTTGAAGAGCTTCTGCGCGGCAAGGGCGTCGGCCTGGGTGTAGAGCGGCTCGACCTTGCCCGTGCCGTGGCGGGTGCGCTTGCGGTTCTCCCACTCGGCCTCCATCTCCTGGATGTGGGCCGAGTCGAGGAGCATGATCTGCAACAGGTCGGCCGTGGGCGGCGTGACGTAGACCGGCCCCTTGAAGCCGAACTTGACCGCCCGTGGGAGCAGGCCCGTGTGGTCGATGTGGGCGTGGGTCAGGAGGATGAAATCGAGCTCGTCCGGTTTATACGGGCTCATGTCCCAGTTGCGCTTCTCGATCTCGTCGTTGCCCTGGTGCATGCCGCAGTCCACGGCGAAACGGGCCGAGCCGGTCTCGATGACGTAGCAGGAGCCGGTGACCGTGCGCGCGGCGCCGAGGAAATGAATTTTCATGGCTGTGTCCTTGGTGTCGTGGTGGGGGTGAGCTCCGGTCTCGGGCAAGGGGTCGATGTTTACACCTTCCGCGGCCGAGGGTAAACCCTCTTGGCCGCCGCCAGCCGCCTGCTGCTCGCCCGGCGAATGACGTGAGACAAGGAGAACGCATGTCCCGGACCCAGCAGTACCTTATTGACGACATGTCCATCAAGGAATCCTGGCGCCTGTTTCGCATCATGGCCGAGATCGTGGACGGCTTCGAGGATCTCTCCGACATCGGCCCGGCCGTCTCGGTCTTCGGCTCGGCCCGGGTGGCGCCGGGCAGCCCGCTCTACGAAACCACGGTCCGGCTGACGGGCCTGCTGGCCAAGGCCGGCTACGACGTCATCACCGGCGGCGGGCCGGGGCTCATGGAGGCGGCCAACAAGGGCGCCTTCGAGGCCGGCGGCCGGTCCATCGGCCTGCACATCGAGCTGCCCTTCGAGCAGAAGATGAACGACTACCTGCACGTGAAGACGAGCTTCCGCTACTTCTTCGTGCGCAAGGTCATGTTCGTCAAATACGCCCTGGCCTACGTCGCCCTGCCCGGCGGCTTCGGCACCCTGGACGAGCTCTTCGAGGCACTAGTCCTCATCCAGACCCGCCGCATCAAGCCCTTCCCCATCGTGCTCCTGGGCCGCGACTTCTGGTCCGGCCTCACCGACTGGTTCACCGCCCGCCTCCTGGCCGACGGCTACGTGAGCGCCGAGAACCTGGAGCTGTTCACCGTTCTCGACACCCCCGAGGAGGTCGCGGCCTACATCAAGAAGCACGTGATCGTCTAAATGACCAACCAGTCCAAAGCCTACGTCTACGGCCTTATCTCCGTGGGCCTGTGGTCCACGGTGGCCACGGCGTTCAAGTTGTCCTTGCAGCATCTGGACTATGCCCAGCTGCTGCTCTACTCCTCGGCCGTGTCCGTGCTCGTGCTCGGGGGCATCCTGGCGGCGCGGGGCAAGCTCAAGGCGGCGCTCCGGCCCACGCGGCGCGAGATGCTGCTTTCGCTCGGCTTCGGGGCGCTGAACCCCTTTCTCTACTATCTCGTCCTGCTCCAGGCCTACGATCTCCTGCCGGCCCAGGAGGCCCAGCCGCTCAACTACACCTGGGCCATCGCGCTGGCGCTCCTGTCCATTCCGCTCCTCAAGCAGAAGCTGAGCGTCGCGGACCTCGCGGCCACGTTCATCAGCTACTGCGGCGTGGTCATCATCGCCACCCGCGGCGCGCCGCTCTCCATGCGCTTCGAGAGCCCGCTCGGCGTGGCCCTGGCGCTTGTCTCCACGGTCATCTGGGCGCTCTACTGGATACTGAACACCAAGGACACCCGCGAGCCCGTGGCCGGACTGTTCCTCAACTTCCTCCTCTCCCTGCCCCTGACCCTGGCCTACACCTGCCTCTTCTCCGACCCCCTGGACGTGGATCTGCCCGGGCTCCTGGGCGCGGCCTACGTCGGCACCTTCGAGATGGGCCTGACCTTCGTCTGCTGGCTCACGGCGCTGAAACTCTCGACCAACACGGCCAAGGTCGGCAACCTGATCTTCATCTCGCCCTTTCTCTCCCTGGTCTTCATCCACTACCTCCTGGGCGAGGTCATCCTGCCCTCGACCTTTGTGGGCCTCGCCTGCATCATCGCCGGGCTCGTCATCCAGCGCATGGGGCGCTTGAGGCGCCAATAAGGCCCCCCGCCGGGTGTTTCCTCCCGGCCGGTTTTGGTGTACCACCGCGAACGTCGGACCCATCCGATCAGGAGCATTCATGCGCGTTTGCGTCAGCACCTCGAGTTTTGCCACCTACAGCCGCGAGCCCTTTGAGCTGCTCGAACGGGCCGGCTGCGAGATCATAGTGAACCCCAAGGGCCGGGCGCTCAGCGCCGAGGAGATCGTGAACCTGGCCGAGGACTGCGACGGCCTGCTCGCCGGCACCGAGCCGCTCTCCGCCGAAGTCCTGGCCCGGCTGCCCAATCTCCGGGCCATCGCCCGCTGCGGTGTAGGGATGGACAACGTGGACCTGGCTGCGGCCGAGGCCCGGGGCATCAGCGTGACCAGCACCCCCTACGGCCCCACGCGGGCCGTGGCCGAGCTGACCGTGGGCCTGATGCTCGACCTCATGCGCGAGGTCACACGCATGGACCGCGAGCTGCGCGGCGGGACCTGGAAGAAGCGCATGGGCTTTCTGCTGGAAGGAAAGCGCGTGGGCCTGGTGGGCTTCGGCCGCATCGGCCGGGCCGTGGCCGAGCTGCTCAAACCCTTCGGCGTGCAGATCGCCTACGCCGACCCGAACACCCGCGACGAGGCGTATCTACGCGTGGAGCTGGACGAGCTGCTGGCCTGGGCCGACATCGTCTCCCTGCACTGCGCCATGAGCGCCAAAAGCTGCCCGCTCCTCGACGCCGAACGCCTGCGGCACATGAAGCCCGGCGCCTGGCTGGTCAACGCCTGCCGCGGCGGGCTGGTGGACGAGGAGGCGCTCTACGAGCTGCTGGCCTCCGGCCATCTGGCCGGCGCGGCCCTGGACTGCTACGTGAAGGAGCCCTACGCCGGCCCCCTGACCGGGTTGCCCAACGTCATCCTGCTGCCCCACGTGGGCTCGTACGCCCGCGAGGGCCGCACGCGCATGGAGCTGGACGCGGCCGAGAACCTGCTGGCCAGCCTGGGGGTGCGCGCGTGAGCGGTTGCCTTGAGGCCATCGTGCTCGACTGCGACGGGGTCATCCTCGAGTCCGTGGACGTCAAAACCCGGGCCTTTGCCAGCACGGTGAAAAGGCTCGGCCCCCAGGCCGTGGAGATCCTGCTCGATTACCACCGCAGCCATGGCGGCGTCTCGCGCTTCGAGAAGTACCGCCACCTCTGGCGCGAGCTCTACGGCCGGGAGATCGACGAGCAGACGCTCGCCAGGCTGGGCGAGGCCTTTGCCGCCGCCTGCTTCGAGGGCGTCATGCGCGCGCCCTTCGTGCCGGGAGCCGAAGCCTTCATCCTGGCCGCCCGGGAGCGCTGGCCGCTCTACGTGGCCTCGGGCACGCCCGAGGACGAGCTCCGGCAGATCTTCGACACCCGCGGGTTGACCGGGCTCTTCCAGGGCGTCTACGGCTCGCCCAGGACCAAGGCCGATCTGCTGGCCGGAATCATCGCCGAGCACGACTACGCGCCCTCGCGCACGCTCATGGTCGGCGACAGCGTCACGGATCTGGCCGCGGCCCGCGCCGCCGGCAGCATGTTCTACGGCCGGGGCGAGTTCCCGGATCAGCCCTCGGCCGCGGACCTGACCGGACTCATGGACTTCATCGACGGACTGCCATGCCCCGGGTCCTGATCCGCGAGGGCTCGTCGGGCATCCTCGGCCTGACCGGCGCCGGCAGCCCGCGCTTCGTCCCGGACTGCGACCTGGACAAGGCCCTGGCGCTTCTTTTCCAGCTCTACGAGCTGAAAGCGGAAAACGGCAAGACCTTCCGGGAGAACTACCGGCATTCGGGCTTCAACTGGCTCTCCTCCCAGGTCGGCTGGCTCTTCTGGCGGGCCTGCTACCGCTTCGTCCAGTACGCTCCGTTCCTGGAGGACTGCCTGTTCGGCCAGACCCGGCCGATCTTCGTCAACAGCCTCAACTTCGAGCGCCTCTACCGGCTGTTCAAGCCCAAGACCCGGGTGAGCCTGCGCAATGCCCTCTACTACCGCCTGCTCCTGCCGGCCCACAACCGGCGCTGGGCCGAGACGGCCGCCGCGCCGCTCCTCTTCTACCGCTACGGCCCCAAGGATTTCCGCACCAGAGACATCCTGGCCATCCTGGAAGCCCGGGGCGTGGGTCTGAGCCTCGTCTACTCGCCGTCCATCAAGCTCTACCGCCGCCGGCAGGAGCAGGGCCATCCGGTCTACTTCCTCTACCGGCCGCAGAGCATGCAGAACCCCTTCGGCCACAGCTACGACCTCTCCGGCCTGTCGCGCCTGACCCAGGCCTTTTTCCGGTCCGTGACGGCCACGGCCGAGCACCGCATGGCCAATGCCCTGGCCGACTACAAGCGCCACCTGGCCAACCTGGAAAAGGCCAGACCCAAACTCTTCTTCGGCCTGGACGACCACAACGAGGTCTATTCCATCCTCTACGCCTGCAAGACGCTGGGCATCCCGAGCATCGGCTACCAGCTCGGCATGTACGCCCGCCTCCAGGCCGCCTACACCCTGGAAGGCTGGGAGCCGGGCGAGTACCAGTGGTACGACCGGGTCATCGTCTGGGGCCGCTACTGGGAGGACGTGATCCGCAGCCACAGCCGGGCCTACCCCCAGGACTACTTCCTGCTCGGCGCGAACAAGAACAGCTATGACTACCGCCGGCTCGACTCCGAGCGCTTCGCGGCGAAGAACATCCTCATACCCTACGAGTTCTTCGCCAACACCCACGAGATCGGCCGCTACATCCGGGCCTTCATCGACGCCGGCTGGCGGGTCTACTTCAAGCTCAAACCCGACGAGCGCCCCGAGCGCCAGTTGGAGAGCTACTGCCTGCCCGAGGACTACCGCAGGCAGCTCGTGCCGGTGACCAGAATCACCCCCGAACTCATGGCCGAGGTCAACGTGGTCGCCGGGGCCATGACCACGCTGCTCTACGACCTGCTGCCCTACGGCAAGGAGACCTGGGTGCTGGACACCGAGTTCCGGCTGCTGGACGACATGGTCGCCGACGGCCTGGCCAAACGCGTGCGCCTGGCCGACGTCCCGACCCTCGTCCCGCCGCCCAAGGCCGACCATCGCCTGGACTACACCTACATCTTCAACGACGCGCCGCTGGAAAAAGTGGTCGAAGAGCACGTACTGTCGCGGTTGTAGCGCGCCGGGGGAAGAGAAAATCGTAAATCCGCCGGTGAGGGTGAAGCGAGCGGGAACGGGTCGCCTTCACACACGCCGGATCGTCCCTTGCTGGCGATCGAAAACCGCAAGACTGCCATGAAGTGAAAAGGGCTTGGTCCGGGCGCCGCGGTGCGAGCATCGGCCATCCGCCGGGCACGACCCGGATCATCCCATATCTCGCGGCAGCCTCTGGATTCCTCTTTGCAGTGCCGGCCCGATCCATGGGGCGGTCGCGGGGGAAGACCGCTACGAAAGGAACGGAAGCCGATCCCGCCCGGCGCGCGGTTTATGGACCAGGCGGCCGGCAGGCAACGCGTTTTCCTTCTCATGGCGGTAGTTCGATTTGTCGGCGAGGCGTCGATCAGACTCCGGGGGTTGATCCACAGCCGGAGCAGGCCATGCCGAGGTCATCACGCGGCAGGGGGACCGAGGCTGGGCTGAGCCGCCCGCCTTCATCCCTTCGTGGCGGCTGTTCCCGTTTTGATTCCCGGTTCGATTGGACAACGCGGATCGGGAACGGCCGCACATCAATCACGAAATGCTTTTCGTGACTTTTCGAGTTCACCACCTTCGCGGCCTGCCTTCTAAGCCAGAATGCTCCGGTCCAGGGCTTCCATGTACAGGGCGTCGGTCAAGGCGCGGATGGCGGTCACGTCGGCCGGGTCCAGGACCTGCGACCAGCGGCCCACGACCTCGGGGTCGATGAAGTCCACGCTGCGGAAGTTGGAGTTGGACATGATCGGCATGGTGTTGAAGGTGGGTTTCAGCAGGATGGGGTCGAAGTCCAGGCCGATGCGGCCGCAGATGGTTTCCATGACCGCCGCGGTGCGCAGGACAAGGTCGTCGAACACCACCAAGATGACCCGCTCGCCGTAGGTCGTGAGGGCCTCCAGGCTGGCCCGGGTCGAGGCCGCCCACTGCTCCATGACCCCGTCCAGGCTGCCGTAGCGTTCCAGGTAGTGGTGGCGCACGACCGAGGCGTACCAGCCGGCCGGGTCGCGCACGCAGGTGATGAGGTGGCCGTCGGGGTAGTCATCAAAATACCGCTTCAAGCTTTCCTGGACCATGTTCACCCGCGGGGTGAAGGCCGTGACCGCCCGTTTCTCCTGGGCGTAGGCCCCCTGGAGATCGACCCAGGCGCCGAAGAACGAGGTCAGGTAGGCCTCGAGCACCTCGCGCTGCCGCCGGGGCGGCGTCTCCTCGATCACGGCCTTGAACAGGGCGCGCTGCAGGTGGAAGTCGAAGATGAACGGATAGCTCTCGCTCCGAGAGCCCTTGCGGTAGACGCCGCGCGGGTGCTTGACCAGCCATTCCTGGTCCAGGAGCCTGAAGAGCCCGGGCTTGAAGCCCTCGCCGCCGCGCCTGAGGTCCGGCCAGTGCTCCTTGTCCGGCCGGCCCCACATGAGCTCGTGGGGATGGGCGAAGAGCTGCGGGTGGCCGTCGAAGAGCTGGGAGAAGAGCGTGCCACCCGAGCGCTGGATCTCGCTGACCAGGACCAGCGGCTGGCTCACGCGGCGCACGTTCTGCAGCCGCACGGTACGGTACGAGGGGTTGACGAGATCGGCCAGGATGCGGCCGAAGGTGGTTGTGGCCAGGCGGTCAAAGAAGCGTGATGACATGCATGCGTCCTTCGAGGTGTCTCGACCCGGCTCCTACCGCCAATCGCCGCTGCTGGCAACGTCCTGCCCGGGCTTTTCAATCCGCCGCGTTTGGGCTACTCCCGGCTTCGGGCTCATGCGCCCGACACCGACGGAGGCCCTGTGCACCCGAACATCTTTCTCGTCGGCTGCCCGCGCTCGGGCACGACGCTCCTGCAGCAGCTTTTGTCCTGTCATCCGGACTACTTCACCGTACCCGAGACGCACCTCTTCACCGTGCTCTTCGAGGGTGTGAAAAACCTTTCCGAGGCCCTCGAACCGTCCGCGGCCGGGGCCATCCTCGACCGCCTGGGCGGCAAGCCCGGCCTGCCGCTGACCATCGCCGAAAAGGACGAGGCCCTGCGCCTCTTTCGCGGCCGGGGCGGCACGCCCGCGGCCCTGTCCGAGGCCGTCATCCGCACCCTGGGCCGGCGCACCGGCCCGGCCGAAGGGCCGTTCATCGAGAAGACGCCGCGCCATGTCCTCTATCTGCGCGACATCCGCCGCCTCTTCCCCAAGGCCCGGCTCGTCCATCTCATCCGCGACCCCCGCGGGGTGGCCGCCTCGCTCATCGAGAAGCGCGCCGGCACCGAGGCCGAGGCCCGCCTGGAATACGTGGCCAGCCGGGCCGTGGAATGGCGCACCTGTGTCGCGGCCGGCCTGGCCGGACCCAAGGAGGACATGCTCACGGTCTTCTTCGAGGATGTGGTGCTGGCCACGGAGCGCACCCTGGAGCGGCTCTGCCGCGACCTGGGGCTGGCCTTCGACCCGGGCTGGTTTGCGAGCTTCGGGGCGGGGTTCGCCTCCTGCGCCGTGGCCGGGGCCGAGCCGCACAAGGAGAGAAACCGCCTGGGCCGCATCGAGGACACGACCCAGGAATGGCGCGAGCGGCTACGCCCGGAGGAGGTCCGCCTGGTGGAATTCATAGCCGGGCCGCTCATGCGCCGCCTGGGCTACGCCTCCGCCTTTGCCTCAGAAAAGCCGGAGCTACCCTGGCGCTGGAGGCTCCGGGCACTTGGCAAATTCGCCAGGCAGAAGAAGAAGCGCCTGCTCGGCGCGCTTCGCCGGCGCTAGCGCCCGGCTTGAGCCGCGTAGCCGGGCAGCAGCGCATCGCCCCGCATCATCTCCACCACCCGGGCCAGGTCCGAGGGCGTGTCCACGCTTAAGGTCCTGGCCGCGGTCGGGACCATCTTCACCCGCCCGCCGTGCTCCAGGATGCGCATCATGTCCACGGACTCGATGCGCTCCAGCGGCGTCTCGGGCATGCGGTTGAACTCGAGCAGATAGTCGCGGCGGAAGGGGATGATGCAGACCTGCTTCATCATCGCAACGTCGGTGATGCCCTTGCGGCGCGAGGGGATGGGCTCGCGCGAGAAGTAGAGGGCGTTGCCGGCGAGATCGGTGACCACCTTGACCTCGTTGGGGTCCTCGAATTCCGCCACCGTGTCCATGGCGGCCATGAGGTTGACCACCTGAATGGACGAATCGTCGAGCATGGGCTTGACCGACTCCTCGATCATGCCCGGGGTGACCATGGGCTCGTCGCCCTGGACCATGACCACGATGTCCACCTTGCGGCCGAGCTCGGCCTCGATTTTCAGCATGCACTCGGCCGTGCGGTCGGTGCAGCGCTCGTGGCTGTCTTTGGTCATCACCGCCTTGCCGCCGGCGCGGGTAACGTAGTCCACGATCACCTGGTCGCAGGTGGCCACGTAGGTCGCGGTCAGCAGCTGGCACATGGCCGTGCGGGCCATGACGTGGCCGACCATGGGCACGCCGTGGATGTCGGCCAGCGGCTTGCCGGGGAAGCGCGAGGAGCCCATGCGGGCGGGGATAATGGCGACGATCTCCATGGCGGCCTCCTTGGGGGCTTACGCGCGGGCCGCGGCCAGTCCGGCGCGGCAGGCGACGTCGAGCATGCGGGTGTCGATGGAATAGGCGACGAAGGTGTAGCCCTGGGCCAGCCGGGCGCGCAGGGCCGCATGGTCGGGCTCGACCACATGGATGCCCCGGACCTTGCCCGAGGCCTGGCCCACGGTCTCGATGCGGGCCAGGGCCGCGGTGAACTCGGGGTTCTCGAAGTCGCCGGGGCGGCCCAGGGAGGCCGACAGGTCGTAGGGGCCGATGATGAAGCCGTCCACGCCGTCCACGGCCAGGATGGCCTCGAGATCGTTGACCGCGTCGATGTGCTCCACCTGGACGATGCACAGGCAGCTCGCGGCCAGCCAAGCTTTGTAGGCCTCGAAGGTGACGCCGTAGCCCTGGGCGCGGTACAGGCCCACGCCGCGCCGGCCTCGGGGCGGATAGTAGATGCCGTCCACCGCGGCTTGGGCCTCGGCCGCGGAGTTGACCATGGGCACGATGACGCCGTGGGCGCCCGAGTCCATGACGCGCTTGATCTGCACCGGGTCGTTGACCGAGAGCCGGACCAGGGGCGCAACCCCGCAGAGGTCGATGACCCGGATGAGGCTTTCGGCCTCGGCCAGGTCCATGGCGCTGTGCTCCAGGTCGATGCACAGCCAGTCGAAACCGGAGCGGGCCATGATCTCGGCCGTGGCCGTGTTGCCGATCTGGAGCCAGGAGCCGATGCTCGGCGTGCCGCGGGCGAGCTTTTCCTTCACAGTCATCACATCCCTCGCAGGGCTTTGGTTGCAAACCGGCCAACAGGTAGCGGGCGGGGCCGGGAAAGTCAACGCGGGCGCTTCGTTGACGCTCCCATCCGGGGGTGGTAGGTACGCCCGGACGAAAAGCCCCAACCGCGAGACAGCCGTGCCCCGCATCCGCATCCACGAAGGCGCCTCCGGCATCCTGACCATCCGCCGCCCGCAGGGGGAACCCGAGCTGTTCGTCCCGTCCTACGACCTGGACGCGGCCTGCGAGCTGCTCTACCGGGTCTACGAGCTGAAAGGGCCGGACGGCCGGAGCTTCAAGGAGAGCTACCGAACCGAGGGCCACAACTGGCTCTGCGGGCAGCTCAATTTCCTCTTCGCCCGCGCCATCTACCGCTTCGTCCAGTACCGCGAGCTGGCCGCGCGCATGATCGAGCGGGGCGAGACCCCGGACTTCGAGAACAAGGGTGGCTTCCACAAGCTCTGGGAATTCTTTCATCCCCGCCGCCGCTTTTCGCTCCTGGACCGCTGGGCCTACGGCCGGGTGCTGCCGGCCCACAACGAGAAGCTGTCCAGGACCATCCGCCCGCAGCTCCTCTTCTACCGCTACGGCCCGAGCGATTTTCGCACCAGGGAAATGCTCGCCCACCTGGAGGCCAAAGGCATCGACCTGGCCTTCGTCTATTCGCCCTCGCGCCGGCTGATCCGCGAGCGTAGCACCCATGAGCACCCGGTCTACCTGCTCTACGACAAGCCGCCAACAGCCAACGCGTTTACCCGCGACTACGACCTCACCGGCTTCGATCCGCTCGAGCGGCGCTTCCTGGCCGCGGCCATCGCCCGGACCGAGGAGCGCATGACCGCGGACCTGGCCGACTGCGCCCGGCACCGGGAAAACCTCGCGCGCATGAAGCCCAAGGCCTTCTTCGCCCTGGAGGACCTGATCCGCCTGCATCCGCTGCTCTATGCCTGCGAGGAGCTGTCCATCCCGACGCTGGGCTACCAGACCGGGACCTATTCCAGCCGCCAGGCGGCCAATGTGCTGTCCCGCTGGCAGCCCGGCGAGTACCGCTATTTCGACCGGCTCATCGTCTGGGGCCGCTACTGGGAGGAGGTCTGCCGCAAGAACAGCCAGGCCTTCCCCGAGGATTTCTTCGTCATCGGCGCGAACAAGCACACCTATACCTACCGGCGACACGCCTCCGAGCGTTTCGACGCAAAGAACGTGCTCGTGCCCTTCGAATACCTGGCCAACACCTGGCTGGTCGGCCGCTATGTCGAAAAGCTCCTGGCCAAGGGCTACCGGGTCTACTTCAAGCTGAAACCCGACTGGCCCACCGAGCGCCAGTTGGCCTGCTATCATTTGAAGCCCGAGGACCGGGCGAAGCTCATCCTCGCGCCCGCGATCACGGACGAGTTCATGGCCGAGATCAACATCGTGGCCGGCTCCATGACCACGCTCCTTTTCGACCTCCTGCCCTACGGCAAGGAGACCTGGGTCTTCGAGACCGACTACCGGCTGCTCGACGACCTGGTGGACTCCGGCTACGCCCGCCACGTTTCGCTCGACGACCTGGACGCCATGCCGGTTCCGGCCAAGGCCGACCTGCATGCCGACTACGAGCGCATCTTCAACCCCGGCCGGGTCACCGACGTCCTCGACCAGCACCTGCTGCCGCTACTGTAGAAAGAGCGAAGAGGCCGCGAAGGAAGAGGCGGGGCGTCCGGGATTCAGGGCAACTCAGGATCACGCAGAAAAAAGACGCCCTCGAGGGGCAAAAAGCGGTTCGGCAGATCATGCCGTGATGCCGGCTCCTGCCGCCGCCTTCAAGGCCGCCGCCGTTTGCGCCAGGTCCGATCGCGGATCACGAAGCCGATGCGGATGGGCGCGGATTGAGTGAAAGCGCAAGCCAGCCGTGCCCCGCCACCCACCGGAATCCGCCCTCTCTTCCCTATCATGGCCGCCTTTCGGCTGTTCTCTTGGCATGACCGCGAGTCCGGGTCGGAACAACGCCAGGCACAGGACGCCGGGATGGTCCAACAGATCGGGACAACAGGCATGGCCTTGATCCGGCGGCCCGTCAGTCCCCTCTTCCCCTCGATGGCCGCCTTTCGGCTGTTCGCTTTCAGACGTCGAGGCCGAGGGCGGTCCAGAGCTTCTTCGCAGTCTTGTCCAGGGAGAAACGATCGACCACGGTCTTGCGGGCGGCCGCGGACAAGCGGGCGCGCATGGCCGGGTCCTCGGCCAGGGCCACGACGTGGCGGGCCCAGTCGCCGGGCTCGCGCACGAGCAGGCCGTTCTCGCCGTGGCGCACGATCTCGCGGTTGAAGCCCACGTCCGAGGCCACGGGCACAGCGCCGGTCGCCATGTACTGCAACAGCTTGAAGCCGCACTTGCCCCGGGTGTAGGCATCGTCGGTCAGGGGCATGAGCCCGATGTCGAAGCCCTGGAGCTCGGCGACCTCGGTCTCCGGGCTCCAGAGGACCGAGTCCACGGGCAGGGGAGCCGGGCCGGCGTAAATTTCGTCGGACACCAGCCGGAGCTTGATCCTCTCGGCCAGCGGGGACAAGCCCGCCAGGACCTCGGGCAGGAAGAAGAGGTTGCAGGAGGTGCCCATCCAGCCCACGGTCAACGGGCCGTCAACCGTCCTGGGCGATCCTGGCACGTAGGTTCCGGTGTCGAGCGGCGTGGGCAGCACGGTCAGCTGCCGGGAGAACTCGCGTACGTGCTCGGCCAGGTAGGCGTTGCCGGCGATGACCAGGTCCACGCGGCCGCAGACGAGCTTGAGCCGGCGCCAGGCCTTCTTTTCCCGGGCCTCGCGGGCCGGGCTCGGCGGGGTGTTCGGGTGGCTGGTCCAGAGCGCGTCGTCGAAGTCGAAGGCCAGATGCTCGCAGCGCGAGCGGATGCACAGAAGCTCCCAGGACTCGACCAGCTTCTTCTGTAGGACGATGACCTCGGACCGGGGCAGGCGCAGATAGAAGGGCAGCCGGGCCAGTACGCCGCCCGGTATCTTGCGCCAGTCGGCCGAGATGCCGGCTTCGGCCGCCTTGGCCACCATGGGCAGGACCCGGAAGCGCACGCTCGGCAGGGTCGGGCCGGACTGGGTCAGGTAAAGAAGTCGGGGCACATGGCCTCGCGCCGTGCGGATCAGGCGAAGTCGGGATCGATGGCCGCCCGGCCGCCGGCCAGCATGATCTTCACGAAGCGCACGCTGCGCTCGTCCACGGGCATGATCGGGAACTCCTTGCGGCAGGCGTCGCAGCGGATGACCGTGGCCTTGGTCGGGGAGATGGTCGGCACCTCGCGCCGGCAGAAGGGGCAGGGATAGAAGAACAAGAGATCCATGCCCGAGGGCCGGATGGGGATGAGGGGCTTGTTGCGCTCACCGCTCATGACGCCGCCTCCGTGGGGGAAATCAGGTTCCTGCCGGTCATGGCCTCGGGCTGCGGGAGCTCCAGAAGCGCAAGGACCGTGGGAGCGATGTCAGCCAGCCTGCCGCCCGGGGCCAGCCGCGTGCCGGCGGCCTCGCGGGAGATGTGGATCAGGGGCACGGGGTTCAGGCTGTGGGCCGTCTGCGGGTTGCCGCAGGCATCGAGCATCTCCTCGGAATTGCCGTGGTCCGCGGTCAACAGCACGCTGCCGCCGAGATCGAGGGTCCTGTCCACGATCCGCCCCACGCAGCCGTCCACGATCTCTATGGCGTCCATGGCCGCGGGGATGATGCCGGTATGGCCGACCATGTCCAGGTTGGCCAGGTTGCAGACCACCAGGTCGAAGTCCGGAAGGCGACCCAGCAGCTTGGCCGTGACCTCCGGGCAGCTCATCTCGGGTTTGAGGTCGTAGGTCGGCACCTCGCGGGGCGAGGGCACGAGCAGGCGCTCCTCTCCGGGCCAGGGCTCCTCCCGGCCGCAGTTGAGGAAATAGGTCACGTGGGCGTACTTCTCGGTCTCGGCGATGCGCAGTTGGGTGAGGCCGGCGGCCGAGACCACCTGGCCCAGGGTCTCTTCGATGCCCTGCGCCGGGAAGGCCACGGACAGCGGAAAGGTCTTGTCGTATTCGGTCATGGTGGCGAAGGTCGAAAGCCGCGGCAGAGGGCCGCGGGGGAACTCGGCGAAGTCGGGGTCGAACAGGCTGCGGCAGATCTGGCGTGCACGGTCGGCCCGGAAGTTGAAAAAGATGACCGCATCATTGTCGGCAATCCGGCCCACAGGCTGATCCGCAGTGGTGACCACCCGCGGTTCGACGAACTCGTCGGTCTGGCCGGCGGTATAAGCCTCGCGCACGGCCGAGAGAGCGTCGGGCACGGGTATGCCCTCGCCCCGGACCATGGCCTTGTACGCCTTCTCGTTACGCTCCCAGCGCCTGTCCCGGTCCATGGCGTAGAACCGGCCCATGACCGTGGCGATCTCCCCGACGCCGATCCGCTTCATCTCGGCGTTGAGCGTTTCCAGGTAGTAGAGCCCGGAGCTCGGCGGCGTGTCGCGGCCGTCGAGAAAGGCGTGGAGAAAGACCCGGGAGAGGCCCCGCTCCCTGGCCAGCTTGAGCAGGGCGAAAATATGGTTCTGGTGGCTGTGCACCCCCCCGTCGGAGACCAGGCCCATGAGGTGCAAAGCGCCGCCCGAGGTCTTGGCCGCCTCCACGGCGTTCGTCAGGGCCGGGTTGGCAAGGAAGCTGCCGTCCTCGATGGCCAGGTCGATGCGGGTCATGTCCTGGTAGAGCACCCGGCCGGCGCCGATGTTCATGTGCCCGACCTCGGAGTTGCCCATGAAGCCCCGCGGCAGGCCCACGGCCAGGCCCGAGCAGTCCAGGCAGGTGGACGGGTAGCTTTTCTGCAGCCGGTCGAGGTTCGGGGTGCGCGCCAGGGACAGAGCGTTGCCCGGACCGTCAGGCGCGCAGCCCCAGCCGTCCAGGATGAGCAGGACCACCGGCCTAGTCTTCGGCATCGGCTCCGTCCAGCGCCAGGCGGGGGCCTTCGGACCACAGCCCCTCGAGGTTGTAGAGCTCGCGGAATTCCTTGCGGAAGATGTGCACGAGCACGTCGTTCAGGTCGATGAGCACCCAGTTGCCGTCGCTCATGCCCTCCTGGCCGAGAAACTCGAGCTTGGCCTCGGCCACCCTTTCCAGCACGGCGTCGGCCAGGCCTCTGGCATGCCGGGCGCTGGTGGCCGTGGCGATGACCAGGGATTCGGTGATCGGGCAGATGCCGGAGACGTCGAGCGCCTCCACGTCCTTGGCCTTCTTCTCGATGAGCCAGCCGGCCACGAGCCGGGCCTTGTCGTTCGACGCCATCTGGGCGTACGTACTTTTCTTCTTGCCTTTCATGCTCCCCTGTCCGTTCGTGCTGTGACCCGGAGCAGCCCGGGCGCTTGAAACCGCCGGATGGTACGCGAATCGTTTCCGGGAGGCAATGCGCCCGCGCCCGGCTTTCGCATTTACTCAGGCGCGCTTTTATGAAAAATAGGCGGCACGCGCGAGCCGCGCTCGCGCCAAGACCATGCCAAGGACATGCCCCAGACCATGCGTGAAATACTGCTCGTTCACATCTCCGGCCCCGACCGCCCCGGCCTGACCGCGGCCTTCACCGCCAAGCTGGCCGAATACGACGTCCACATCCTGGACATGGGCCAGGCGGTCATCCACGACACCCTGACGCTCGGCATCCTGATCAGCATACCCGAGTCCTCCCAGTCCGCGCCCGTGGTCAAGGATCTGCTCTTCCTGGCCCACGACCTGGGCATCACCCTCAAATGCACCCCGGTCGGCCTGGACAACTACCGCGCCTGGGTCGAGTCCGAGGGCAAAAAGCGCCACATCGTCACCCTGCTCGGCCGGACCCTCACCGCCCGCCAGGTGGCTGCGGTCTCCGCCGCCCTGGCCGACCAGAATCTGAACATCGACGCCATCCACCGTCTCTCCGGCCGCGTGCCCCTGAACTCGGACGGCCACAGCCGCCCGGCCTGCGTGGAGTTCTCGGTGCGCGGCACGCCCCGGGACAGCACCGCCCTGCGCAAGCGCTTCCTGCAGATCTCGGCCGAGCAGGTCGTGGACATCGCCATCCAGGAGGACACCGCCTTTCGCCGCAACCGCCGGCTGGTGGCCTTCGACATGGACTCGACCCTCATCCGGGCCGAGATCATAGACGAGCTGGCCAAGATCGCCGGCGTGGGCGACCAGGTCTCGGCCATCACCGAGGCGGCCATGCGCGGCGAGCTCGACTTCAAGCAGAGCCTCAGGCGCCGCCTGGGCCTGCTGAAAGGCCTGCCGGTCTCGGCCCTGGAATCCCTGGCCGCCCACATCCCCCTGAACGACGGCGCCGAGAAGCTCATCACCAACTTGAAGCGCTTCGGCTACAAGACGGCCATCATCTCCGGCGGCTTCACCTACTTCGGCCGCAAGCTCCAGGAGATGCTCGGCATCGACTACGTCTTCGCCAACGAGCTCGAGATCGAGGGCGGCGCCCTCACCGGCCGGCCCGTGGGCGAGATCGTGGACGCCGCGCGCAAGGCCGAGCTTTTGACCGAGCTGGCGGCGCGCGAGAATTTGAGCCTGCAACAGGTCATCGCCGTGGGCGACGGCGCCAACGACCTGCCCATGCTGAACCTCGCAGGGCTCGGCATCGCCTACCACGCCAAACCCGTGGTCAAGGAGGGCGCCCGCCAGGCCATCTCCACCCTGGGCCTGGACTCAATCTTGTATCTGGTCGGCATCCGCGAACGCGACATGTCGTAGCAAGGCCTCCGGCGGGCAAGGGAACGCCGTCCCTTTGCATCCCCTGCAAGGGGGAAATGATTTCCCCCTTGACCCCTCGACTTGGATGATTCCATGAAACGGAAATCCGGCAACATCCCGAGCATAGAGTAGCGAGAAGAATATGTGGCTGAATGTTGAAAGGCCCCTGGAGCTTGGCCCGGCCCTGGTGCTGCACGGCGACCACGAGCATGACGATCACGGGCACGATCACGACCACCACGGCCCGGCGCCCCGCGCCCGCGGCCGTCATCCGCACCTGCGCAAACCCCAGGCGCCCGGTGATATTCTGGTCATCCGGCCGGTCGGCGGCCTGTCCGGCGACATGTTCCTGGCCGGGCTCTCGCGCATGGCCGAGGTGGACCAGGCGGAGCTGACCCGGCTGGCCCAGGGCATCGGGCTACCTGCCATCGAGGGCAGCGTGAGCCTCGAGCAGCGCGCCGTGGCCGAGGTCAACGGCTGGACCTGCCGGGTGAATCTGCCTCACGAGCACGCCCACCGCAGCCTGTCCGACATCCGGGCGATCATCGCGGGCAGCGGCCTCCCGGAGCGGGCCGCCGGCCTGGCCGAGGCGACCTTCAGCCTGCTGGCCGCGGCCGAGGGCCGGGTCCACGGCCGCCCGGCCGAATCCGTGACCTTCCACGAGGTCGGCGCCCTGGACAGCATCCTGGACATCTGCCTGGCCGCCATGCTCTTTACGCGCTTGAACCCCGCGGCCCTGGTCTGCGGGCCCCTGCCCCTGTGCGACGGCACCATCCACTGCAGCCACGGCCTGCTGCCGACCCCGGCCCCGGCCGTGCTCGAACTGCTCGCCGACGTGCCGGTGCGCGGCATCCCCAGCCAGGGGGAAACCGTGACCCCCACGGCCATCGCGCTCCTGAAGGGTTTCGGCGCGCAGTTCGGAGACTGGCCGGAGATGACCATCCGGCGCCAGGCCCTGGTCTACGGCACGCGCGAGCTGCCCGGCGTGCCCAACGGCGCCATCTTCGCCTGGGGCCAGGCAGCGGTCATGTCCCGGATATAGCCGGGCTGCGGACGAATCGGAGCGGCAAGACGCCGGGCAGGGGGCTCCCCTGCCCGGCGTTCGTATTGAGATGCTTATTATTTACGGCCGGCCCTAAAGTACGTGCGGCAAACGTCCGATACGACGTCAAAGCCGGAGTGTGACCTCCAGGGAACGGAGGTCCATTCACCATGGAAGGTGGATAGTGTCCGAGCGGATACCCATAACCGACATCTTGAAGTCGGCGCAGACCTCGTCCGAGCAGGCGGCGGAAGAAGCCGCGGCCCGGGCCGAGAAGGTCCGCCGATTGAAGGATCAGGTGCGCGCCGGAACCTACCGCCTGGACAGCCGCGAGCTGGCCCTCCTCCTCCTCGACGACGACCGCACCCCCCTGGTCTAAGCCCCAGGCTTGCCAAGAGCCTCGCCGGCGGGCATCCTGCCCGCATGGAGAGGTCCGTTCACGCCATCACCAGCCTGACCGGCCTGGACGCGGCCATGGCAAAGAGCCGCGAGGCGAGAGTGCGCCTGGCCGAGGCCATCCTCTCGGGCCGGGCGATCGCCCCCGGAGACGTGGCCATCCTCAATACGGTCTTGAAGGCCATCCTGGACGCCCCCCGGAGGGGCGGCCGGGCGCAGCTGGAAACCGGCCAGGGACGATCGATCGATTTCGACCTGACCTTCGAGACCCGCAGCCTGGAGCAGGACCTGGTCTTCTGCACCCGGGGCGAGGCCGCGCTCATCGACCTGCTCGCGGCACGGGAACCGGGCTTCGCCGCCGAGACGGCCGCGGGTATCGAGGCCCTCGGCGGCCGGCGCTGGCGCTGCCTGCTGGCCGACCGCGACGGCACCCTCCTCGACTACTGCGGCCGCTACGCCTCCTCGGTCCAGCCGGCCTGGAACGCCGTGTTCCTGGCCCGTTTCTGCCGCGAAAAAACCGAGCGGGCGATCATGCTGACCTCCGGGCCGCTGGAAAACGGGGGCCTGCCGTCCGTGACCACCCTGCCCCCCGGCACCATGGACCTGGCCGCCTCCAAGGGACGCGAGTGGCTGACCCGTGACGGCACGCGCGGCGCCGTGCCCCTGCCTCCCGCAGCCGCGGCCCGGCTCGACGAGCTGGCCGAGCGCCTGGCCGCCCTCCTCGCCCGGCCCGACTACGCCGTATTCAGCCGCATCGGCTCGGGCTTCCAGCGCAAGCACGGCGAACTGACCATCGCCCGCCAGGACGCCTTCGGCAGTGTGGACGCCGGCGAATCCGCGCGGTTCCTCGATGCAGTGCGCAAGCTCGTCGGCGAGATCGATCCCACGGAAAAACACCTCTCCATCGAGGACACCGGCCTGGACATCGAGATCAGCCTGGCCGCCTCCGGCCGGGCCTTCGACAAGGGCCAGGCCCTGGACATCCTGGATGCGGCCCTTTCCCTCGACCTCGCCCGCGGCCCGATTCTCGTCTGCGGCGACACGGCCGCGGACCTGTCCATGCTCCGCGCCGCCCTGGACCGGACTCCCGATGTCCAGGCCCTGTTCGTGACCCGCAGCGAAACCCTGGCTGAGGTGGTCCGGTCGTTGTGCCCCGAGGCCGTCTGCGTCGGCGCACCGGCCACGCTCATGGCCATCCTGAACGGCTTGGCGGGAAGATAAAGACGCCATCAAAGGAAGAGGCGGAGACGACTCCATCCGCCGGCGCTCGACCGGGTCCATCCGTCCATCCCCTACCCTCGTGGCCCGAGCGTGTGGGGGCTCACAAGCCACCACGCTCTTGGCGACCGGCGGCGGAGGCTGCCTTTGCGCGCTTGATCGATCACCAAGCGGCCGCCACGGCCGCCCTCGCCCGCGAGGACCGCACCATACCCCCGACCGTTCCTCCATCGCGCCCTTCATGGCTCTTTTCTCTTCTCCACCAACAAAAAAAGCCCGGTCCGTTGCCGGACCGGGCTTCATGATCACGATTGCCGCGAAGGCTTAGGCGAAGGCCTTCTCGAAGGGCGGGACGACCTGCTTCTTGCGCGACAGGCAGCCTTCGAGCCAGATCGAGTTGCCGGTGGGCTTGGCCTTGAAGGCCTTCTCCACCACGCTCGGATCGTCGGAGAGGATGAGCATCTCCGAACCTTCCTTCATGATGTCGGTGAGCAGCAGGAAGATGGAGTGGTG
The DNA here is from genome assembly GCA_002428705.1 of Desulfovibrio sp. UBA6079. Lineage (GTDB taxonomy): Bacteria > Desulfobacterota > Desulfovibrionia > Desulfovibrionales > Desulfovibrionaceae > UBA6079. The sequence continues at coordinate 51,030 of DIXN01000014.1, read as the reverse complement.
GCCGCCCTCGGCCTTGACCTTCTTCATCTCCTCGAAAAGCTTGTCCTTGACCGGGGTCAGGATGGACAGGTCAACGACTTCGAGCTGGCCGATGCCGACCTTCTTGCCGGACATGTCGAAGTCCTTGAAGTCGCGGAAGAGCAGCTCGCGGATCGGGGTGCCGGCCACGGCCGACTTGACCTTGAACATCTCCACGCCCACAGCCATGGGATCGGTGATGCCGGCGATCTTGCACAGGGCCTCGACGGCCTTCTTGTCGTAGTCCGTGCAGGTCGGGGACTTGTACATGACGGTGTCGGACAGGATGGCGCAGGCCATGATGCCGGCGATGTTCTTCGGAATCTCGACGCCGTAGAAGTCGTACATGCTCTTGATGACAGTGCAGGTGCAGCCCACGGGCCAGACCCACATCCACAGCGGGTTCGGGGTGGTCACGTCGCCCAGCTTGTGGTGGTCGATGACGCCGATGATCTCGCCCTTGGCCAGGTTGGCCAGGCTCTGGGCCAGGTCGGAGTGGTCGACCAGGATGACCTTCTTGCCCTCGGCATCGGTCACGACCTCGGGGGCCTTCATGCCGAACTTGTCGAGCACGAACTTGGTCTCGGGGTTGATGGCGCCCTGCGAAGCCGGGATGCAGTCCCCGCCCCAGGCCTTCTTGGCCAGGTCGGCAACGGCGAAGGCGGCGGCCACGGAGTCGGTGTCGGGGCTCTTGTGTCCAACGACGTACACAGCCATGTCAAATCCTCCTAAGGGTTGATGGCGCTCCGAAGAACGGTCTTTCCGGGTGAGAGAATGTGCCGAATATCACAAAGGCAATCCTCTGCCAAGGGCGTGTGCCCCGGTTAGAAAAAAAAAGATCGCCGCCGTCAAGGGCGAATCAGCGGACGAACTGGCCGTTCTCGTAGATTGTCAGCGTGGAGCCGCCGGCCAGCTTGGCCCGGACCCGCTTGTCCTCGGTGTTCACAAGGTCCCAGTGCAGGGCCGAGGCGTTGAAGCCCAGGGTCTCCTTGCGCTCCGTGGTCAGCGTGGCCAGGTCGCCGGTGTAGGTGTCGGCGTAGGAGCCGCCGAGGGCCAGGTGGCAGTTGCCGTGGGCGCCGCCGAAGTTCTCGTCGAACAAGGTGTGGGCCATGAAATGGTCGATGCGCGAGAAGCGCCGGTCGGTCAGAGAGAACTCGCCGACCCGCGAGGCTCCGGGGTCCATGGCCAGCTGGCGCTGGACGAAGTCCTGGCCCTCCTCGGCCCCGGCCGCGGTCAGGCGGCCGTTCTCGAAGGTCAGGCGCACGCCGCGGATCAGGTTGCCGCTGCGGAAAGTCGGCAGGTCGGCGAAGTAGACCCCGTCCGTGCCCCGCCAGTCGGGCGAGACGTAGACCTCGAAGCTCGGGATGTTGTGCCCGGTCAGGCCGATGAAGCGCCGCGACTGGCCCAACGTCAGGCGCACGTCCACGCAGGCCGACTCCACGTGCAGGCTCAGGATGTCGAGGCTCGAGAGCCAGGCCTTGATCTCCTGCATCTCGCGCCACATGAGCGTCCAGTCGTGGACCGGCTGGCTATGGTCGAGCAGGCAGGCGGCCCTGATCTGGGCCGCGTAGTCTTCCAGGCTCAACCCCGCGGCCGCGGCCAGGGCCGGGGTCGGATAGAGGCAGAGCGTCCAGCCCAGGCTGCCCTCCTCCTCCCGGCGCTGCATGATGTCGCGTAGCGGCTTTCTGGCCACCTGGGTCAGGGCTATGTCCTCGGGGTTGGCTCCGGAGAGGTGGGTCAGCTCCTCCGGGGCCAGGAGCGAAATGACGCCGTTCAGGCGCTCCATGAGCTCCTGCTCGCCCGGGGCCTGGAACACGAGCTGGTTGTAGGAGGAGAGGTCGAAGAAGCTGCGCTCCATGCCGGCCGTGGGGTTCAGCCGCAGGACCGGATGGACGCGCAGGTCGAGCAGCCGGGCGTAGACGGCCTCGGCCAGGGGCAGGGCCTGGGCGTCGAAGCGCAGAAGGACCACGTCGCCCGAGGAGAACGGGGTGCGGCGCGAGGTTTTGAGGCCCCAGATGAGGATGTCGGCGTAATTGTCGAGCTCGTCGCTGCTGAACATGGGGCAACCTTGTGGTTAGCGGCCTTGGCCGCGTTTGGAGGCGAAATCGAACAGCCGGCCGCGGATCACGGCGCTCTTGCCGAAGCGGTCGAGGATGGCGTCGAGGGTTGAGTCCAGGCGCTGGCGCCGGCCGCCGCCCGGCTCCTCGAACAGGGAGAGCTGGCGCGAGCCGCGGCTGAAGTTGGAGACCGACAGGCCGATCAGCCGGACCTTGGCCGGCAGGGCCATGGCCGCAAGCAGGCGCGCCGCGGCCTCGAAGAGCGACTGCGTGTCGCAGACCGGCTCGGGCAGGGAGAGGCTCCTGGTCTTGACCGTGAAGTCCGCGGACTTGACCTTCAAGGTCACGGTCCGGCCGAAATACCCGTCCTTGCGCAGGTCCCGGCCCACGCGCTCGGCCTGGTGCAGAAGCCAGGCCTTGAGGACCTCGGGGTCGGAGACGTCGGCCTCGAAGGTGTTCTCGGCCCCGCTCGACTTGGGCTCGAAGTCCGGGCAGACCGGCGAGTCGCTCACCCCGCAGCCCCGGCGCCAGAGAAACTCCCCGCCTTTCTCGCCGAAGCGCTCCTTCCAGAACTCGAGCGGAAAGCGCCGGATGTCGCCGGCGAAACGCACCTGGTAGCGGGCGAGCATGGCCTGTGTCTTGGGGCCGATGCCCGGGACCTTGTCGATGGCCAGGGTGGAGAGGAAGGCCTCGACCATCTCCGGATCGACGATGTAGATGCCGTCGGGCTTGTCCAGGTCCGAGGCGACCTTGGCCAGGTACTTGTTGGGGGCGATGCCGACCGAGGCGGTCAGCCCGGTCTCCTGGCGGATGCGGGCCTTCATGGCCCTGGCGATGGCCAGCGGCGTGCCGTGCAGCCGGGCAAGTCCGGTCAGGTCCACGTAGGCCTCGTCCACCGAGGTCTGCTCCACCAGGGGGGAGAAATCGTGGACCACGGCCATGATCTCGCGCGAGACCTCGCCGTAGCGACGGCCGTGGCCCGAAAGAAAGACGCCGTGGGGACAGAGCTTTTTGGCCCGCATCACCGGCATGGCCGAGCGCACGCCGTACTTGCGGGCCTCGTAGGACGCAGCCGAGACCACGCCCCGCGGGTTGTTGCCGATGATCACCGGCTTGCCGGCCAGGCTCGGATCGTCGCGGATCTCCACCGAGGCGAAAAAGGCGTCCATGTCGAGGTGCAGGATGCGCCGGCTATCCACCAGAGCCGTTCCTCCCGGCCCCTGGGCCGCCCGCCCGGGAGGGGCTCATCAGCCGCTTCATCCAGACCTCGCCCGTGCCGGTCCAGAAGAAGAGCTTGCGGCCGCGCTCGCCGAGCACGTGCTCGACGCTGACCCTGAAGCCGTGCCGGTAAAGCTCCCGCCGGGCCACGGCCACGTTGCGCGCGCCCACGTCCACGATCTCGCGCAGGCCGGCCTTGCGCTCGGGCTCGATGGTCAGGGCGCCGCCGAAGAGCTTGACCACCACCTCGCGCGCGGCGATCCCCTGGCTGCCCAGCCGCCGGGCCACCAGGGCCACGGAGGCGTCCACGAAGCGGCAACTTTCGCGCCTGTCCAGACCCATGGTCAGCTCCGGCAGGATGGCGTGAAAAATTGCCCCGAATCCGGAGCGATGGTGGAAGGTGGCCGAGACGCAGGAGCCGAGCACGGTGGAGATGAGGCTCGGCCGGCGGACCATGATACACTCGCCGATCTGAAGGAAGGTCACGGGGTTGCCGGAGGCGAGGAGATCTCCCAGCCGGGTGGCCTGGAGGGGCCGTACGGGCTGTTGCGACTGCCTCTCCGGCGGCCTCTCGTCCCTGGGCGTGGGATTCCTGGGGGGCATTGGCCTAGGCGCCCTTCTTCTGCCGGTAGCGGGCCAGGACCGCATCCACGTAGGCGGCGGTCTCGGCGAAAGGCGGGATGCCGGAGTACTGGGCCACGGCCCCGGGTCCGGCGTTGTAGGCGGCCAGGGCCAGGCGGACCCGGCCGAAGCGCTCATACAAGCTGCGCAGGTAGCGCAGCCCGGCCGCGATGTTCGCCTCCGGGTCGAAGGGGTCGGACAGGCCGAGCTCGCGCTGGGTCTCGGGCATGATCTGCATCAGCCCCTGGGCGCCCTTGGCCGAGACCGCGGCCGGGTCGAAGGCCGACTCGATCTCGATGACCGCCTCGACGAAGAGCTGGTCGAAGCCGTAGATGCGGCTGTATTTGGCGATGATCTCGCGGTAGGGCGCGGAGTCGGGCAGCGGGGCCGTGGCAATGTCCGCGACCGCGGCCCTGGGGCGTTGCGCGCCGGCCCCGGCCTGCGCCGCGGACCCGGGGGCCGGACGGCGCTCGCGGTGGACGATGAAGGCCTTCCAGCGGGCGTCCCCGGCCGGAGGGTGATTGCTGAAGTGCTGCACGCCGTTTGCGTCCACGTAGATGTAGATCGTGCTGTCGGCCAGGGCCGGGACCACGGAGAAGGCGGCCAGGAGCGCGACGGTCGCAAACGCCCGGAGCAGGGAAATGATGCGGGTGGGGGGCATGTCCATTACTATCTGCATCAGCCGGCCATAGTCGTCAAGAGACGCCGGGCCGATATGTGCAGCCAGAAAAAAGATGCTGCGCCCGACGGGGAGCCGCTCGCTGCGGTGGGTGGAGATCGGGGTTCGGGCCGGAAGCCGGAGGGGTGGACCAAAAAAGATTCGCCGTAGGCGCGCTTGTTGCTGGATGTACAGCCGTTTCCGCTCTATGTAAGCCCTTTGAGCCGGGAACGTTCGCGCGCACTGGCGAATCTTGGAGCGGCGCTCACTCGCCTGTTATGGGAGTGGAAATTAACGAGCTCTACCCTCCGTTGTCGGTTTCCACCGACTCTTCAGGGACCTTCCCCGAAGGTGATTTCTTTATACTCCTTTCGCGAGAAGGGATGCAAGAGAAATATTCATCGCCCTGAAAGTCGCGAATGCCGCCGCCCCCAGGGGCAGACCGCGACGCACACCCCGCAGATGCTGGCATTGATGCCCGGGCGGGCGGCGAACTCCTCCATGAGCAGGCGCCGGCAGCGCTCGAAGTGCAGGGCCTCGTCGCGCGAGGCGTAGTGCCCGTCGGTGCTCGCGCCCTTGATCGCGCCCGCCGGACAGGCCTCGACGCAGGCCGTGCAGCCGGCGCAACGATTTTTTATCGGGCCGTGGGGGGCGAGCGGCGCGTCGGTCAGGACCGTGCCCAGGCGGATGCGCGGGCCGTACTCCGGGCTGACCGTGACCAGGCTTTTCCCTTGCCAGCCGATGCCCGCGGCCACGGCCACGGCCTTGTGCGAGAGCTGGTCCAGGCAGCGCACGCGGTCGAAGTGCTCGGTGGTCGGCCGGAGCGCCAGGGCGGTGTATCCGTGGCCCGTGAAGAGCGCGGCCAGGCCCTCGACCAGCCGCGTCAGGCGCACGTTCACCGCCCGGTAGTGGTCGGCGTAAGATCGCGTCGGCCCGTCCACGATGTCCGCGAGCGGGCCCGCGTCCAGGGCAATGGCCAGGCTGACCGCACGGGTATAGGGCGCGAGCAGGTCCGGCGGGCTGGTCTCGATGCCGGAAAGCAGCGCAAGGTCGGCCACCCGGACCTTGGAGGCACCCAGGGCCAGGGCCTCGGCCGTCACGCATTCGGTATCCACGGAAATCCTCCTGGTGCGATGTCCTCGAAATGAAGATGCCACAAGGAAGCAGTTCGAGGATGGACCGCAAGCCGCTACGGTTTTCGGTCCCACTCAGGGCCGCCTTTCGGCCTCTTCCTTCTCGAGCGAGTCCATACACTGACCGCGGGACGCGACCCCTAGCAGCGGTGCAGCCACAGCCTCTGGCCGGCCGGCTGGACGCGGGCCGCGGGCAGGTCGGCCACGGACGGATCATTGGCCAGGATGCGCTCAGCCAGTTCGCGCTTGGCCGGTCCGGCGGTGAGGAACAGGACCTCGCGTGCGGCATTGATGAGCGGCAGGGTCATGGTCACCCGGGCCACGGCCGGCTCTGCCCGCGGCACGGGCGCGGCCGCCACCAGGCGGACCGTCTCCTCAAGCAGCGGACTGCCGGGAAAGAGCGAGGCCGTGTGCCCCTCCCCGCCCAGGCCGAGCAGGATCAGGTCGAAGGCCGGCAGCTCGCCTTCAACCGCGCCGAAGGCCGCACGGATGTCCGCCTCGTAGCAGGCCGCGGCGGCCTCCGGGTCCCGGTCGTCCAGCGGGATGCGGTGGATGTTCGCGGCCGGGATGTCGATGCGCGAGAGAAGCGTGGTCGCGACCATGCGGTAGTTGCTGCGCGGGTCGTCGGCCGGCACGGCCCGCTCGTCGCCGAAGAAGAGGTGCACCCGCTCCCAGGGCATGGGGTACTCGGGATGGGCCAGGGATTCGTACACCGGCCAGGGCGTTTTCCCGCCCGAGAGCGCCAGGGTCAAGCGCCCGCGCTCGCGCACGGCCGTGCGCGCGGCCTGCAGGATGACCTGGATGGCGGTGAAGGCGAATTCGTGCTTGTCCTCGAAACATTCCAGCTGGGTCATGGGGCTTAGGTGTTCTCCAGGAGTTTCTTGGCCTGCTGCGGGCCGTGCGTGCCGGCCTTGTAGAGATAGAGCTGATCGGCCCGGTCGGGGCAATCGCATTCTTCGAGGATCGGCGTCAAGAAGCCCCAGCACAGCTCCACGCTGTCCTCGCGCCAGAAGAGCGTATGGTCGCCGAGCATGCAATCGAGCAGGACCTTCTCGTAGGCATCGAGCGGCGGGGCGCCTGCGCCCTGGCCGTAGTCGAAGCGCATGGTCACCGTGCGCAGGCAGGCCTTGGGGCCCGGGACCTTGGCCTGGATGGCCAGGTTCACCTCCTCGCTCGGCTGGATGCTGAGCACCAGCCGGTTGGCCGCGATGGGCCCGCCGAGCACGTGGCGGAACATGGAATGGGGCACCTCCTTGAACTGGACCGCGATCTCGGTGCGCTTCTCGGCCAGGCGCTTGCCCGAGGTCAGGACAAAGGGCACGCCCTGCCAGCGCCAGTTGTCGATGTAGACCTTCATCGAGGCGTAGGTCGGGGTCAGCGAGTCCGGGGCCACGCCGGGCTCGTCGATGTAGTCCGCGACCTTCTCGCCGTCCACGGTGCCGGCGGCGTACTGGCCGAGCACGAGGTTGCGGTTGAAGTCCGCCTTGTCCCGGGGAAAGGGTTTGAGTGCCCGGTAGACCTTGGTCTTCTCGTCGCGCACCCGGTCGCCCTCGAAGAGCGAGGGCGGCTCCATGGCGCTAAGAGACAGAAGCTGCATCATGTGGTTCTGGAACATGTCCCTGAGCACCCCTGCCTGGTCGTAGTAGCCGGCGCGGTGGCCGACGCCGACCGATTCCGCCGCGCTGATGAAGACCGAACGGATGTACTGCCTGTTCCAGACCGGCTCGAAGATCGAGTTGGCGAAGCGCAGCATGATCACGTTCTGGACCGTCTCCTTGGCCAGGTAGTGATCGATGCGGAAAATCTGATGCTCCTCGAAGCTGTTGTGCAGGGTCGCATCCAGGCTCCGGGCCGAGGGAAGGTCGTGGCCGAAGGGCTTCTCCACCACCATGCGCACCCAGCCGAGCCAGCCCCGGCCCTCGCGCGACAGGCCGGCGGCGCCCAGGCGCGCGGCGATGGCCTCGTAGGCCGTGGGCGGCACGGCCAGGTAGATCAGCAGGTTGCCGCCGGTCTTGTGCTCGGCGTCGAGCGTTTTCAGGACCTTGGCCAGCTCCTTGAACGTCTCCGTGTCCTCGAAATCCACGCTCTGATAGAAGATGCGTGCGGCGAGCTCCTTGAAACGCGCCAGGTCGCGCCGTTCCCCTTCCAGGCTTTGGCGCAGATGGTCGCGGAAGGCCGCAGTGCTCAATTTGGTCCGGCTGGCGCCGACGATGAGGCAGGGCTCGGGCAGGCGGCCGTTGACGAAGAGCGTGAAGAGGGCCGGAAAGAGCTTGCGCGAGGTCAGGTCCCCGGTGGCCCCGAAGATGAGGATGATGCAGGGCTCGGAGACGCCGTCGAAACGGCAGGCCGCGCCTTCGTCCAGAAGCTCCGCGGTTTCCTCGCTGGTCATGGTCGTCTTGTCGGTTTCCTGGCTCATGGATCGTTCCTTTGGCCCCCGCGGCCGTTCAGGGAACAGTCGTCGCCCAGGTCTGGGCTGTGCATCGAATTGCGCAGAACCTACAGCCGCGGACCCTAGCACGAAACGGGTCGCGGACGCCACCATTTCGGTCTCTTGCGCGGCCGGCAGCGAGGAGAAAAACAGGGCGCCTTCAGCCTGCGGGCATTGACTGCGCAACGCGCATCATGCACAAATCCGGCACGGCCGTAAGCCAGCCCCGCGGCGGGCGGGCTTTACATTTCCGCTGCCGGCGGTATGCTCGTCCGTCACGGGCGGCCGCCGGCAAAGGTTTCCGGCCGTCCCGACCACCCGGCACGCGAGGAGCGCGAGAGATGATGTACGATCAGGACAAGGAAACCCTCCCCAGGGAGGACCTGGAAGCCCTCCAGCTGCGGCGCCTGCGCACCCAGTGCGAGCGCGTCTACGCCAACGTCCACTTCTACCGCAAGAAGTTCGACGAGCTCGGCATCAAGCCCTCGGACGTGAACAGCCTGTCCGATCTGACGCGCCTGCCCTTCACCGAGAAGCAGGACCTGCGCAACCACTATCCCATGGGGCTTTTTGCCGTGCCCCGGGAGAACGTGGTCCGGCTGCACGCCTCCTCGGGCACCACCGGCAAGGCCACGGTGGTCGGCTACACCAGGCGCGACATCGACAACTGGGCCGAATGCATGGCCCGCTCGTTCATGGCCGCCGGCGCCAAGCCCGGGGACATCGTGCACAACGCCTACGGCTACGGACTGTTCACCGGAGGCCTGGGCGCCCACTACGGCGCGGAGAAGATGGGCGCGACCACCGTTCCCGTGTCCGGCGGCGCCACCAAGCGCCAGGCCGTTCTCCTGCGCGATTTCGGCGCGGACGTCATCTGCTGTACGCCGTCCTACTCCCTGTTCCTTTACGAGACTGCCCTGGAGATGGGCATCGACATCGCCGAGCTGCCGTTGCGCATCGGCATCTTCGGCGCCGAGCCCTGGACCGAGGAGATGCGCCGCGACATCGAGAAGAAGCTGAACATCAAGGCCATCGACATCTACGGCCTGTCCGAGGTCATGGGACCGGGCGTGGCCATCGAATGCATCGAGGCCCAGAGCGGCCTGCACATCCAGGAGGACCACTTCCTGGTCGAGGTCATCGATCCCGCGACGCTCGAGCACGTGGCCCCGGGCGAGATGGGCGAGCTGGTCATCACCACCCTGACCAAGGAAGCCATACCCGTCATCCGCTACCGCACCCGGGACATCACCGCGCTCGACCCGACGCCCTGCGTCTGCGGCCGGACGTTTGCCCGCATGCGCCGCATCGCCGGCCGGACCGACGACATGCTCATCATCCGCGGCGTGAACGTCTTCCCCTCCCAGATCGAGGCCATCCTCCTCGAGACCGAGGGCCTCACGCCCCATTACCAGCTCATCGTGGACCGCGAGGGCTCGCTGGACACCCTGGAAGTCCAGGTCGAGGTCAACGAGCGCCTGTTCTCCGACGAGATCAAGAACCTGCAGAAGCTCGGCGGCAAGATCCAGAAGACCATCAAGGAATTCCTGGGCGTCACGGCCAACGTCAAGCTCATCGAGCCCAAGGGCATCCAGCGCTCCGAGGGCAAGGCCAAACGGATCATCGACAAGCGGGGCAAGTAGTCCGACGGCACCCGGTGCACCCGGGACACTGATGCACACCGCCAACCAAGCGAGGGACGCCATGAAGGTCAACCAGCTCTCCATCTTCCTCGAGAACCGGGCCGGCCGACTGGCCGAGGTCACCAAGATCCTGTCCGAGAACCAGATCAACATCCGCGCCCTGTCGCTGGCCGACACCTCGGACTTCGGCATCCTGCGGCTCATCGTCTCGGACTTCGAGAAGGCCATGCAGGTCTTGAAAGACAAAGGCTTCACCGTAGGCAAGACCAACGTGGTCGCGGTCGAGGTCTCGGACAAGCCCGGCGGGCTGCACTCGCTGCTCGAGATGCTCGGCAAGGAGAACGTCAACGTCGAGTACATGTACGCCTTCGTGCAGCAGAGCGGCAAGAACGCCATCATCATCTTCCGCTTCGACCGCACCGACCAGGCCATCGAGATCCTGCAGAAGAACGACATCCGCATCGTCTCGGGCAAGGAGCTTTACGGCATGTAGGCCGGCGAGCGAAGAAAGACCGATCCCCACGGGCGGGGGCGGCCGGGGTGAATCCCGGCCGCTCCCGCCTTTTTGTTTTCTGGAGAAAGGGACCGGGAGGACACGGCGGTGGCGGAAATTGGGATCGGCGAAGGGCGGGCGGGGCGGCTATGGGCCGTTGGCTGGAGACACCGGGCCCCTCCCCCTCACTTCTCTCCCGCTGAGTCCGGCACTCCCTGCGTCCCTGACGGCTGGCGCTTGCCCTTGACGGCCAGGACGACGTTGCGCACGGCGTTGCGCATCTTCAGGCGCAGGTTCAATTTTTCCAAAAGCCTCGAGGTCAGCCTGGTGGCTTTCTGCAACCCGTACTTGCCGAAGACGATGGCGTAGTTGCGCAGGGTCTTGCGGAAGAAGTAGACGTCGGCGCAGAGGGTGCGGTTCGTGGCGTAGAATTTCTTGTAGTCGAAATCGCCGATGTCGAGGTCGATGATGGTCAAGCCCGGGCGGGCGAACGCATACTTGATGCTCTCCAGGAACAGGACCATGCCCGGCGAGTAATTGCTGTAGTCCTTGTCGTGTCCGGTCTGGAGGAAGTGCATCACGCCGCCCTCCTCCCAGACGGAATAGAAGTAAGCCGCGGGTTTGTCGTCGATGTACAGGATGTAGCCGAAGGCCGCCTTGCGCTCGGCGTCGGCCAGCATGGAGGCGATGAACTCCGGGGTGTTCGGCAGGCCGTAGCCGAACATGGCCGACTGGAAGCTCCGCTCGGCGATGGGCCTGGCCTGGCGGTGGAACTCGAGCATCTCGCCCGGCTCGGTGAAGACCCGCATGGGCGCCGTCTCCTTGCAGGTCTTGGCCGCCTTGCGCCCCAACTGGCGAATCTTGGCGAAACGCGTCTTGCCCAGGCCCGCCAAGTAGCGTTCCAGCCCCAGGCTCACATCGATGGACAGGCGGTAGTGGCTGTAGGCCACGTAGGTCATGAACTTCCCGTTGGACGAGAATTTCCGCGGCATCTCGGAGAGCGGCAGGGATTGCACGTAGGCCGCGTCCACGCCGTACTCGTCGAGGACGCCGGCCAGGCTGGCGGGATCGGCCAGCGGCTGGGTGCGCAGGACATCGGGGGCGGCGTGCACGCCAGGGCCGCACTTCACGGAGAAAAGCCGTATCTCGCCGAAACCGAAGAGAATAGACATCTCATCCCGATTCCAAGCAAGCTGCGCATCCTGGGACATGAAAACCCTCCTGGCCGAATGCGGCGCTGCATGACGCGGTCTGTGGACCACGCCATACGGACATTCGATCAGTTCTCTTAGCGTAATTATTTTGAAATGGAAACAAGCGCGCGATGAATTCACGCGTCCACGGCCATCCCCCTGATCGCACGGCGTTTTCCGGGCAAAGGCGGGGGGAGGCGGAGGAACTTTTTGAAACATATTTTATCGCATTAGTTGACATCAGCCCTGACTTCTGTCACCAGTCTAGCCAGACTGGGAGGATCGGTCATGGGCAACAAGGCGTATTCCTACATCCGCATGTCCACCGAAGGGCAGCTTCGGGGGGATAGCTTGCGCCGGCAGTTGGAGGCCTCGCGGGAATATGCTGCGGCCAACGGGCTCGAGCTGGACGAGTCCATGCAGGACATCGGCATCTCGGCGTTCAGGGGAAGAAACAGGACGGAAGGCGCCCTGGGCTGGTTCCTGCGGCAGGTCGAAGAAGGGCGGATCGCCAGGGGGACGACGCTCATCATCGAGCACTTCGACCGGTTAAGCCGCGAGCACATACTTGAATCGCTGCCCCGGTTCCTGTCCCTTGTCAAAGCCGGGATCATCATCGTCACCCTTGTCGACAAGAAGGTCTACGCCGAGAACAAGTTCGAGCTGCAGGACCTGATGTACAGCCTGATCCTCATGTCGCGTGCCCATGAGGAGTCGCAAACCAAGGCCCGGCGCATTGCCGATGCCTGGGAGGCCAAGCGCAGACGAATTCATGAAAAGCCCATCACCGGAAAGTGCCCTGCATGGCTGAAATATGACAAGTCGACCAACAGGTTTGACGTCATCCAGGAGCGTGCCGCGATCGTCAGGCGCGTCTTCGAAGAGTCCGCCTCGGGCCTGGGCCGCTATGTCATCACCCGGCGGTTGAATGCCGAGGGCGTCCCCACATTCGGTCGCAAGCCATTCTGGCAGTCCGAATATATCCAGAAGCTGCTGCAGTCGGAAGCGGTCATCGGCATGTTCCAGCCGCACAAGACTACGGGCGGCAAACGAGTGCCCGTCGGCGAGCCCATTGACGACTACTTCCCGGCGATCATCGACCGAGAGCTGTTCTACAAGGCCGCCCAGGCCAAGAGCGAGCGGACTCTCGGTTCGGGACGCAAGGGACGGCGATTCGCAAATCTCTTTCAGCACCTGATGGTCTGCGCGAGTTGCGGGGCCCCCATGCGACTGTGCATCAAAGGACGGAGGACCGGCTCGGGCAAACTTCGCAGCTTCTACCAGTGTACGGGCAGCTTCAACGCCAGCGGCTGCGCCAACGCTGCCAGGATTCCTGTCGCTTTGCTCGAAAACGCTGTCCTGAGCGGTTTCTTCCGCGAAGTGGATCTGGCCTCGGTCATCGAGCCCCAGGACGACAAGGAAGGGCAACTGCGGGCCAGTCTGGCCGAGCTTACCGCCACGTTATCCAAGAAGGAGCAGCAGGCCGAGGCGCTGCTGGGCGCATTCGGCGAGAGCACCGATGTCGACTTGGTCAAGCGCAAGCTCGAGGAGTTGGACAAGGCCATCAAGGCGATGCAAACGGAACGGTCAGCGGTTGAGAACAAACTGGCCACCACCCAGTATAGCCGCGAGAATGTGGCCGAGCGGCAGGAGAAGATTCGCTATCTGACCGAGGCCCTGACCGAAGCGGTGGAAGAAGAAGCCTACCGGTTGCGGGCCGCCATCGCCCAGGCCCTGAAACGGGTCTTCACTCAAATCACCTGCAGCGCGAATGGCAGGATCACAATCCACATCGACGACACCCATTCCTATATCTACACCGAATTCCGGGGAAAAAGGGTCTGGCTGGATGTCCATGGCGCGTCGCCCTCACAGCAGGGGCCGGCGAAGTTCGTTCCGCTCATCGATTCTTGAGCCGAGCCATGGCCGTCCTGAAGCCGGCATCAATCATCGGAATACACGTCTGCGGGTCGTTTCCGCCCGAAGATGGGAAAAATCATTCCCCAGCAGGCCCCCGACGTCGACTTCGGCCTTATCCCCCGGTCACCAGCCATTGGGTGTTGTAGCCTCCATCATCGTCAGGGTCATCCCAGCCGGAGGCTTTGTTTGATTGGCTTCCGCCCAGGTCTGACTAATGTTTCACTTTGTTCAACGGCTGCTTTGGTGGAGAGAGCGAGCCTATGGCCTTGCCAATGATGATATCCAACATGGACGCCTGCTGGAAATCAAGATGGATGTCGGCCATCAATACTTCGCCATTTTTCCTCTGCACGCGAAGGAACTTCCCCCCGCCTTTCTGCGACAAGGAAAATTCAAGATAGCCCCGTCCTAGATAGTCATGCAATTTCTTCTCGGATTCCAGGGACCCCATCTTTCCGCGCAAGTAGCTTTGGAGGCAGGATTTGACGAATGCCAGCATATAGAGCTGATAACAATCAATTCCATGAAAGCGGCAGACGCGCCTGAGTTGCTTCAAGTCCCCGTCCAAGTCCTGCCACCAATAGCCATACAGCAGCCCACAGTCTTCGAACAGGGTGATGAAATCTTTCGGCAAGTCTTCATTCATCGCAGGTAGTGCTCCGTGATGTCCGGTCGTTCGTGGCCCAGTTCCCTGGAGACGTTGACCAGGGCCAGTTCGTAGCCCATGTCGGCGGCCTGGCAGACGGCGAAGCGTTCCTGGGCGAAATTCCAGCGCAGGCCGTGGCTGCCCCGGTAGTCCTGGCCGGTGTCCTCGGCCGCCGACTTCAGGGACTCCCGGTAGGCGGCCTTGTCCACGCTGAATGCGCCGCGGCGTTCGACTTCGGCCGCCAGCTGCCGGTAGGTTTCCAGGGAGAACTTGTGCTCCAGGTTCTTGCCGCCCTTGCCTTTGTCCGCGATCCAGCCGCACGTTTTTCCGCTGACCGGATCGGGGCGTTCGCCGAGAAGCTGCGGCGGCGTGATCAGGCTGATTTCATGGACCCGGGGGCCGCCTTCGTATTGCATCCGGGCGGCCAGCCGATGGTCCGAGCGCTTGATGGCCGCGACCAGTCTTTGCGGTTCAGCATAGGCCCGGGTCTGCGGCCCGTCACGCAAGGAAGCGGCCAGCGGCCGGGCGTCCTTGATGGCCTGGCGGAAATCATAGCTTCGCCCGGTCTCGAAACGAGCGGCATAGCCGTTCAGGGCGGCTTCCAGCTTGCCCAGGGCCGCGGCGTATTGCCGGAAGGTCGCCTTGGAGACGGATTCCCCGCCTTCGGCCTTGGCCTTCAGGAAGCTGCCGACGTGGCTGGCGCCGAGTTTCTCGATGTCCTTGACCCCGTGCTCGGCCTTGGCGTGGGCCAGGCACTGGCCCCAGACGTCGCGGTAGGCGTCGGCCGTGGCGTAGGAATAGACCTTCAGCTCCCGGCCCAGGTCGGCCCAGGTCCTGGCCCCGGCTTCCCGGGCCTCGTCCTTGTCCTTGTGCTTGGACTGCCCGAAGGCGACCAGGCCGGACTTGTGGAAGACCTCGTTCACCTGATGAAAAATCGATCCCCGCATTCTTCCCGCCCTTGCCGGAATTCCTGGCATCCGGCCCGCCGACCCGTCTTGAAACCACCGCGTTTTGATCGCCAGGGAACGCTACCCTGGTCCGTGCTTGTTTCAGGCCACGGTGCCCGCGTGCGCTTTTGCCCCAGTGCCGGGGGGCCGGTGCGCGTCCGTGTATCCGGGTCCACGCTTCTGTTCAGGGCGGTGGACCTGCCCGCGTGCGCCTTTTTACCAGTCCCCGTTGAGGCCGGGCCTGAGTCGCGCGTCTCACGTGCCTTCCGTCCCCCTGACGCGCAGGGGGCCCGCTGGATGAGGGTGTCTCTACCGGGCCCGGTACCGGCCGGATCGCGTGAAGTCAAGTCGACAAGCCTCGCTTTAGGCGGGCGCGCCTAAAGCGAGCAAATCCATGTGGCCTGCCATGTTCGGCGATTTGATTGACATGTTTACATGACATCAGTACCTGACGATACTATTGACGGATGCGGAGGGAATCAAGTGACGGAAATCGACGAGCTGAGCGGCACCGGGGCTTCGGAGCGGAACGAGCTGCTGCGCTGGTTTGCCCGGATGACGGACGCAGAGCGGCTGGACGTGCTTGAGCTCCAGCGCGACCTCCTGCGCCGCTGGCGCAACGAGGGGCAGAAGGCGGCTCCGCCGACGGTGCTGGGGGCCCTGGTTCTGGCCCTGGCCAAGCGCCGGGCCACGACTGAAATACTGGAGCGCAAGCCGGACGAGGGGGGTGAAACGGAGAACAACGCCTCGCGGCTCTTCCGGATGCGCGTGGACTCCCTGGCCAAGGGCCGCGCCGAGGGCCAGAAGTCGAAAATCTACCGGCTGCGCTACCACCGACTGGTCTGCGACCTGCGCAAGGAGGGGCTGGGCTGGCGGGCCTGCAGCGCCTACCTGGCCAAATACCATCGCTTCGTGATCAGCCACGAGCACCTGAAGACGCTGCACGTGAAATTCGCGGCGCGCGAGGAAGCCCGGCCATGAGCCTTTTCAAAAAGAAGCCCCCCGCCCCGACCAGGGAAGAGTTCGCCGCACTCGCCGCGGAAAGGGACCGGCTGGCGGCGGAAAATGTCGAGCTGCTGAACAAAATTCAGGATCTTAATTGGTCTTTGGCCATCACTGATCAGAAGGTCGTTGCTAACGCCAAGGCCAGCAAAGCCGAACTGGAAGCGCTGCAATCCACCCTGGCCGACTGTCAGCGCCAGTTGCAACGCGCGACCGAGAAAAACCAGCGCCTTGTCGCCCACCTGCGCAAGAAATTCGCTCCCCGCCCGGGTCGCAACCAGAAGCGGGAGGAACGGGCGCTGGAGGCGATGCTGGAGGAGTTGGACGTTTCGCGGGAGCCCAAGAAACCGGACTGAACAGCCCGGCCCGTCACCTCGCCCTGGCCTGGCCGGTACCCCGGGGCGGCCGGGGTGTCACGCCCCGTTTTTTCCATCGCCGCGGGAGAGCAACGAGGGCCGTTATCCCTTTCAATCTTTCCATCCCGGCCCCCGCCGCCTGCCACGGCCAGCATGGCATAAGCGGTCCGCCGGTCAAGGCTGCCCTGCGGCGGCTGCGCTGCGCTTCGCCGGCCTTGACCGCCGGCCCTTGCTTATGCCGTGGGCCATGCCGGCGAAGGCGACGGGGGCGCGAAGATTTTTTGCTCGGGCTCCGAGGGCTGGGGGGAAGACAATCCGGTGGGGTCTGAGCTGAGCACCGAGACCCCGCGCGGGCGGGGTGTCGGCGTCCGGCGGACGGCCTTCAGAGCTGCACCGAGTGGCTGACGTGACTGCGCCTGATCCTGGCCTTCAGCTGCTTGAGGGTCAGGATCAGGTAGTGCCCGGTGCGGCGGTTATACAGCGCGAAACGGTAGTTGCGGCCGAGCTGCTCGGCCGCGTCGAGCTCGTTTTCCGAGATGCTGAAATAGTAGTTCCGGAAATCCTTGCCCACGTTCGGCCTGGAGGTCGTCTTCACCTCGATGAAGATGATCTGGCGAAGATGGCGGCGGATCGAACGCGTGTCGCTGAAATCGACCTTCGCGCCCGGCGGCAGCAAGAGGCCGTCGAAGGCCTTCTTCTTGATCCTGCCCTCGCCGGCCAGCGCCAGCAGGTTGTCCAGCTCCCGGGCCTTGGGCTTGGGAAGACAGGACATGGCCGCCAGGGCCTCCTGCTCCGCCCGCCGGATGCGCCCCGGTCCCTGCCCGTTCGGGCGCGGCGGACGGATGCGGGAGATCGTCTTTTTCAGGCTGCGATGTTTCATTTTCCCCCCGGCTATTGCCAGTTGATCTCGTCGTCCTTCTGGACCAGCGGCACGAACTTGATCACCGGCCCGACGAGCCGCCTGGGGCTGCCGTCGTCCTCCGTTTCGACCACCACGAGGCGGTTCCTGAGCTGTTCGAACGTCTCGACCCGCATGAACTCGAAGAACATGGGCAGGTCCACGCTGGGCAGCATGTAGTGGAGCACGGGCTGGACCGCGTCCCTGGCCGGCAGCTCGATGCACACGACCACGAAGGCCTCGCCCCCCTGCACCTGGATGTCCGCAGAAGTAATACGCGCTTGGGTCCGCATCGCCATCGTTCGCCTCCTTCGGATCAGGCCGTCAGGGCGGCATCCGCGCCCCCGGCGTTACACGTTTCGAGCAGCCACTGGCCGTCCCCGGGGCCGGCCAGGTCCAGGATCTCGTCGTCCACATCCAGCCGGACCCGGACCACGGCTTCGCGCAAATCCTCGAAATCCCTGGCCCCGAGCTGGGCCATGAGCGGATCAAGACATTCGGACGGCAGGACCGCGCTTTCGAAGACCTTCGTGTCCCGCGCCTTGCCCACTTCCACCCCCAACACAACCTGGACCACATCCCCGTCCCGCCGGATGCGGGCGGTCACGATCTGAGCGAAAAAGACGTTCTGCATGGGTTCCTCCTGGCTTCGATTGAATACTTACATTATTAATGTATATTGTCAAGAAAAATGATCGTTGCCGGCTCGAAGCCAACAAGTCCGCAGAACCGGCGAGAATGACTGTGATCTTATCTGCTTTCGGCGGGTTGCCAGCCGAGCTGGGCGGCCTGGTCGCGGATGTGCCGGGCGAAAAGCTGGGACAGGGGCAGGCGTTTGATCTTCGGCTTGCCGTCCCGGACGCGCTGCTCGTCCGCGGCATGCCGGTCATAGTGGTCCATCAGCCTGGCCAACTTTTCCTGATCGGCTTCGGAAAGCGGGATGAACACGGCCTTGCCCCGGCCTTCGCCCCGCCGCGTCCAGCCCGAGAGCCGGAAGGCGTCTTCCGGATGGGCCAGCAGCCGGGCCAGGAAATCGCTGAAGAAAAGCGGGACGGAGAAGCGCAGGCCCGGCTCGGGCCGCCGGGACTTGAGATAGGCAAGCGCCTCCAGGGTCCCGGCGTCGAGGTAGAGGGTCTTGGCGACCTGTTTTTTCGGTGCTTGCTTCGTCATGGGCCGTCGGCCCGTTGTAAGCCAACGGCCCATGATTTCAAGAGTGATCCTGGCACGCCTGTCCTGCGGCAAGATAGACAGGCGAATTCTCCAAGCACTCGCGCAACCCCTCCAAGGCCCTGGAGGTCATTCGAACAAGCGCGGAAAATCCTTGCCCGCATTGCAAATTCGTCGCAACCCCTCCAAGGCCCTGGAGGTCATTCGAACCGGACACCGAAGTCGAAATCAAGCTCCTTGGCGTCACAACCCCTCCAAGGCCCTGGAGGTCATTCGAACATGACCGAGACGACGTTTGAAAACGCGCGTGTAGGGTCGCAACCCCTCCAAGGCCCTGGTGGTCATTCGAACATATGCCCAGACCCGATCTTACACGTGGCGTCGAGAACCTGTCGCAACCCCTCCAAGGCCCTGGAGGTCATTCGAACCCGACGTGGGCGCGGCCATCGAATCAGCTTACGGGTCGCAACCCCTCCAAGGCCCTGGAGGTCATTCGAACCGGAGACGCCACGCTGAACCAAAGCCCGGACTTGTCGCAACCCCTCCTAGGCCCTGGAGGTCATTCGAACCGGAGGGGAAGTAGATGCACACCGAAGAGCAGGCGTCGCAACCCCTCCAAGGCCCTGGAGGTCATTCGAACGACATTCACCGTGGACTTCGGCGCGTCCATCCTGTCGCAACCCCTCCAAGGCCCTGGAGGTCATTCGAACGGACTACGATCCGAATGGCTGCCTGGGCTGTGATGTCGCAACCCCTCCAAGGCCCTGGAGGTCATTCGAACCAGATCAATACCCAAAACGTCCTCCTGGCCGAGATGTCGCAACCCCTCCAAGGCCCTGGAGGTCATTCGAACCTGCTCGATCTGCTGAGCGACCAGGAGCTGTTGCAGTGTCGCAACCCCTCCAAGGCCCTGGAGGTCATTCGAACCTGGCCTGGCGGGCGGGATTGATTCGGCCCGTGAGGGTCGCAACCCCTCCAAGGCCCTGGAGGTCATTCGAACAACAAGCTCGAGCGCAGCTACGCCAACCACCTTGTCGCAACCCCTCCAAGGCCCTGGAGGTCATTCGAACTGGTGGGCGAGGCAGTGTACAACGCCATCGGCGGTCGCAACCCCTCCAAGGCCCTGGAGGTCATTCGAACCGGCACGGCCAAGGAAGCCGCCACGGCCAACAACGTCGCAACCCCTCCAAGGCCCTGGAGGTCATTCGAACTGTCTCTCTGCAAAGTCTCTATCCCAGCCCCTTCCCGGGCGCGAATTCGCGAATCCCGGCAAAAACCCTCGTCCGCTCCGGCCGGCATGCCGTCATGCCGCTCGAAAGCCGCCGCCGGGGCCGGTTTCGCAATTCGCGAATCGATACCCCATGCATAGGGCAACCGCGCCCCATGGTCAACAATCCCGGCACGGAATCTGTTTTTCAAACGCAATGCCCGGTTGTCTATCTGCCGCCCCTGCGGACTTCAGATTCGCGGTGTCGCCGCGTGCATGAGCGCGGTAAACCCTGCTTGCGATGCCACGAGATCGAGGAGTCGGCCGAGGGGCAGGCGGGTGCCCACGACCGGCGAGCCGATGATGTCCTGTCGGCCGCCCCAGCCGGGCTCCATGTCCGAGAGGGGGGCGAGGAGCCAGTCCACGCGCAGGCCGGCGCCGGCTATGGTGGCCTTGGCGGGCTCGCCCTCCCCCCGGCCCGGCTGCAGGGCCACGGCCAGGCGGCAGCCGCGGCTGAAGATGGCCCCGACGGCTCCGTAGCGACGGGTGGCCAGGCCCCCCAGACGCAGCCCGCCGGGCAGCTCCCGGATCACGATACCGCCAGCGTCACGCTGCAGCGCCTCTGATTCGGCTTGCCTGGCGGCCAGGAAGTCCGACCACTCGGGCCGCACGGGCATGGCCTCGAAAGGGTCGAGCCCAAGGTCTCGCACGGTTTCGAGCAGGCCCAGCCCGGCCTGGAACCGGCCCACCGGCGTCCCCACGCGCAGCAGCATGCCGGAGAACAGCGCGGACAGCGACGGCTTCGGCCGTGAACTGCGCCGCGGCCAGGCCGGTATGTCCACCTCGGCGACATAATCCACCAGCCGGACCAGTTCCGGCGAGCCGCCGCCCGCTGCCGCCAGGGCCTGGCGGCAGGCCGGCGGCAGGTCCCGGGCCGGGTCGTGATGGTCGAAGTCGGCCAGGTGCATCTGCCCGCTGCCGCCGCACTCCAGGCAGACGTATGCCGGATCGGCCAGCATCCAGGGGGCGGCCCGGCCAGGGACGGCCAGCGGCACGGTGGTGCTGTCCGCGCCCAGGATGAGGGCCGACAGGCAGGTGTCGAGGTCCGGCTTGGCGATGACGAACGGCATGCGCGTCCCATCAGGCGGGGAGGTCGAAGTCAGGGGCGCCGCCGCGCCCTTGCCGCCAGCGCAGGTAGACATCCAGATCGTCGCGGATCCAGGACAGGCACGAGTGGATGACCGTGACGTCGTCCAGGTAGCCGGCTCCGGGGATGAAATCCGGGATCAGGTCCAGCGGGCAGAGGAGGTAGATCAGGGCGAATGCCGCGGCGGAGATGGTGCGGACCGGCACCGTGTCGTATTCCCGGGTTACGTAATCGCGGACCATCCGGAACAGATTGACGATGTCGCCTGCGACCTCGCGCAGCTCCTCGATCCCGAGCTTGGAGGCGATCTCGCCGATCCGGTACGGAAGGCCGCCGATATCCGCGCTGGAAACGGTGCGGGCCTTCCTGCCGGCGGCGGCGGGGGTGAGTTTGGACAGACACGCGCGCACGTTCATGGCTGACTCCTTTGTGGTTGCGGTCGGCGACCGCCTGTCGGATCGCAGAGAGCCTCAGCCGACGGCCAGGCATCTTTCCCTCGTCCGGTCACCTCCGGGGCGGCGTGGCGATGCCCGGCCACCTTGCAGAAACGGCCCCTGTCCGGGCTTTTGCACTTCCGCGCGCAGGTTTTCACCAGGCAGTCGCGGAACAGGGTCACGGCCTCGGTGTCGTCAGGGTCCAGGTCGAGGTCCCGCACGATCCGGCGCAGGTCGTCATACGCCCGCTGCAGGGCCTGGCGGGCGCCGGACGGGCCGGCATAGCCGGCGGCGGCGGCGATCTCCTGCAGGGTCAGGCCCCGGCCGATTCCCAGGAGCGCGGCGAGACGGAGACGCTCCGGCCAGGAGTCGACCAGTTCCTCGACGCAAGCGGAAATATCATCCCGGTCGGCCCGGTACTCGGGCCGGCACCAGGCGGTATGATCCGGGTATTCGGGCGTTTCCTCCCCGTCCTCCCCCCGCCCCCCCGCTTCGACCGTCATCCCCTCCTTGAGATCGACCTGGCTGGCAATGTAGGCCGACAGGCTGCGCAGCGGCAGCATGGCGGCCTCGCCCAGGCGCAGGCTGGCCTCGGCCCAGAAATCCAGGGCGATGCCAGCCAGCTCGGCGCCGCGAGCGAGCCGGGCGCGGCTGCCGACAAGATCGGGCCAGCCCCTGAAGCCGCTTGCCAGGGCCTCGTTCATCTTCATGGTGAACGCCGGCGTCAGGCCGTTAGCGGACGTTCCGGCCGGCGCGAAGGCCACGAAGCGCCGCACGGCGTCGCGTTTCACCACCACCCGGCCGTCCTTTGACAGGGCCTCGCGCAGGCGACGGTAGAGCGCTCCGTAGGGATTGACCTCCTGGACGCGCTGGCGGTCCTTGAGGTGGCCGTGGATGAGCCCGGAAAGCGCCTCCGGCACCTGGTCGAAGGCGCCCCGGGCCAGAAGGCTCGCCAGGTTGCCCAGGCGTCCGCCCGCCAGCTGCCCCGCCACGAACTCGATGATGCCTCCGCGTATGGTCCAGTCGGCGGAAGATCGCCGGCATCCCGATTCCTCGGAACCATGGGGAAGATTCTCCAGTCCGAGGCAGGCCAGGTAGCCGGTGCGCGCGTTCCCGCAGGTGCGGACGAGGCGCCGGGCAAGGCTGCCGAGGGCCTCGCGGCCCTGGTCGGTGCCGCACCAGGCGATGAAAGCGGAAGAGGCGAAACGGACGGAATCGACGGCGGCGTGAGACATGACGGCACCTTCCTGGTGATCCCGGACGGATCCGGCCGGCCGGGATGGCCGCCGGACGAGCCACCGATCGACTCGGGGCGTTCTCGTCGGGGGGGCGGGCGAATGCTTCGCCCGTCCCGCATCAGGTTGGGTGGGGACCATCGGCCCCCTGGTGCCGTCATTCCACCCCGTCGGTCTCCGGCGGAGCCTGCCGCGTGGCAAGTCGCGGCGGCACAGGCCATACAGCAGCAAGCGTGCCAAGGGAACGAGTCGGGGGTGGCCGTGGGCGGGCCGTGCCGCCGCCACCGCCATGCACGGCGTCAGAGGCCGGGAATGCAGTCAGGCCATGCCGGTCCGTCCCGCTTCGAAAAGCTGTGCGCGGAGGCTGTTTGCGCTCGCCAGAGGCAAGCCGGCTTCTTTTGTTTTGAAGTCGGATTAACCGCTGGCGTTGCGCGCGGTTCAGTGGCGGTCATGAGCCTGCGTGGAAATCGGATCGCCAGGATTTCATACCAAACAGGAGGTGTACCCGAGAACCTCCCGGACGACATTGTCCAAGGCCTGATCATTCGATGGGTTGGCAGCACTCAGTTCCGGAATGATACAATGAAATCGATGGGATGCGGAGACAGCCGGCGGAAAAAATGCAGGCGATTTTTCCTCGATGCATTTTTTAGGTTCTCGGATCCAGGAAAATCAAGATGTTACTGCGAAAAAAGTGGTCGTAAGTAGGTGTTGGCATGCGCTAAGTGTTTTCAAGGGGGGAGGTTCTCGGTAACCGGCCCGGGAAGCCTTGCCGGTGCTCGGTTTTTTTGGTAGCTCTTGCAGTGACCTTCAGGCCTGGAGGGGTTACGACTATATTTCCTTCAGGCACATTGCTCTGGTGATGTTACTTGCAGTGACCTTCAGGCCTGGAGGGGTTACGACTAATACTTAACAGTGCTTGGTGGTGCTATGCAAAGTCTTGCAGTGACCTTCAGGCCTGGAGGGGTTACGACATAGCAGAGAGCTTCAGAAGGAAGAAGTTGACAGTCTTGCAGTGACCTTCAGGCCTGGAGGGGTTACGACAGTCTGCGGGGTCAAGGGGGGTCACCCCCCTTGCTTGCAGTGACCTTCAGGCCTGGAGGGGTTACGACTCTTGGCCGTTATGCCCTTCCTCCCCTTGTTTTTACTTGCAGTGACCTTCAGGCCTGGAGGGGTTACGACCCTCCATCCTGGTCTCTCAGGCGATGAGCACGTCACTTGCAGTGACCTTCAGGCCTGGAGGGGTTACGACACGAGACCGTACGCGCGCATGCGCTCGTAGACCTCATCCTTGCAGTGACCTTCAGGCCTGGAGGGGTTACGACTTGCTGTTGTGTTATTCAATGAGGTAAACCCCAGCTTGCAGTGACCTTCAGGCCTGGAGGGGTTACGACTTGGCGGTGGTGACGTTGATGGACATGCCGCCTACTTGCAGTGACCTTCAGGCCTGGAGGGGTTACGACTAATCCGTGAGTCCGATCCGGCAGAGTCCGTCGTCTTGCAGTGACCTTCAGGCCTGGAGGGGTTACGACATGCCCAGAGAGCGACCTCGACCACTCTGCCCTACCACTTGCAGTGACCTTCAGGCCTGGAGGGGTTACGACACGTTCCTGGTGTAGGAGTAGACGTCGGGGATCATCCCCTTGCAGTGACCTTCAGGCCTGGAGGGGTTACGACGACTGGATAGTGTTCAATGTGATTATATCACCATCCACTTGCAGTGACCTTCAGGCCTGGAGGGGTTACGACTAGGTCGATGTACGAAGACCCTGGTTGTCGTACATCTTGCAGTGACCTTCAGGCCTGGAGGGGTTACGCCCCAGTCCTTAAGGGTCGCTTGCGATTCTCTCGTTGGTTGCAATGACTTTCGAGCTCAGACGGTCAGCCGGAAATGGGCACTGCGTGCGCGCGGGTCGTTCGCATCATGGCCGTCTCCCGTGCCCCTGCCGCCGCGCTGAGTGCGCCTTTCTGCCCCCATCGCTGTAAAAGCACTCCCTCGCGCCGTTCATGATCCCCGAAAGGAGGCATCATGAACGCCCGTCCCGTCATCTCCGTCCTGCTGTCCGCCGTCCTGCTCGCCGGCCTGGTGGTCCACGCCGAGCCGGCCGAAGCTTTCTGGGGGGCGGTTGCCAGGGTCGCGGCCAAGCAGGCGCCAAAGCTCGGCAAGGTCGCGGACGCGTTGTCCGAGGAAGAGGTCGTCGTCCTGGCCAGGCGCAGCCTGGAATCGAAGGGCGTCCATGCGGTCGGACAGATACTTGCCGCCAAGCGTCTGAGCGACCTCGCCCTGGCCGACGCCTACCTGCGCATCCTCATCCAGCAGGGCAAGATAACCGCGGCCGAGGCCGACGACATCTTCAAGCACCTGCACCAAGTCCCCGGTCTGCGCGCGACCCTGCGCAAGGCCAGCGGCGTGAATCCGGCCCAGATCCAGGGGCACCTGAACGAGGTGCGCATCGCCAACGCCGCGGCAAAACGCGGCTTCACGGTCGTGGAAATCGGGCGGAAGTGGGACGACGGCATCAAGAACGGGCTCACCGACATCGATGTCCTGATCGAGAAAGGCGGCAAGACTTTTGCCGTGGAGGCCAAGGACTATGCCTCCACCTCGACCATCCCGATGGACGCCTTCCGGGCCGACATGGACACCCTGGTCGCCTTCCGCAAGGCCAACGGCCCGGACTGCCACCCCATCTTCACCATCACCAACCCGCCCGCCGACCCGGCCATGCGCAGGCTCCTGGAGAAGGAAGCCGAGCGCCGGGGCGTGCATTTGCTCTACGGCTCACCCGATGAACAGGCCATCCTCATCGACCAGCTTGCGGAGGTGTTGCCATGAACCGCATTCCGTGCGCCGTCTGCATCCTGTCTGCCGTCCTGCTCCTGGGCGCTGTCACCGTCGCGCACGCCGGCGGCGAAGTGGCGACGTTCGCATCCTTTTACAAGGAGCCATGGCGCATCGGTTGGATCGTGGCCCTGGCTTCGGCCGTGATCGCCGCCGCCCTGATCGTCGCGACAGGGGGCACGGCCAGTCCCATCGTCGTGACCATCGGCACCTTCATCGGCAACCTGGCCGGGTTCACCGGCATCGCCGCGACCAACTACGGCCTGGCCCTGCTCGGCGGCGGCTCCCTGGCCTCGGGCGGCTTCGGCATGCTCGGCGGCGCGGTGGTGCTCACCGCGGCGCTGAGCTTCTCCACCGACATGGTGGTGGATGTCGGGGCAAATTATGCGCTCACGGAATGGAGCTATTCCCGGTTCGTCGAGAGCAGCCGCCAGATGAACAATCTCCCGGCACCCGTGAACACCGACGGCCCCGAGCCGTGCGCGGCGGCCATGAAGATGCTGGAGGCCCTGGTGCCTGGCACCTCCCTGTTCACGGACGAGAACCAGGAAACGATCGCCCGGGCGCGTCAGGCCGTCACGAGCCAGCCGATCACCGCTTTCGATGCGGACGAGAAGGCCAGGATCATGACCATCCGCAGCCTCCTGTCCTATCTGAACCTGGACTATCCCGCGGCGCACGATGAAGGGCTGCAGGCCATCCGGTACGCCCGGGATGCCAACCTCAGGCGGACCCTGCCGGCCTTCATCGTGGCCGTGGCCAGCCTCCATCAGGAAGAGTTCGACTACCAGGCCGTCGTCCGGGACTACTTCCG
Source organism: Desulfovibrio sp. UBA6079 (assembly GCA_002428705.1). Classification (GTDB taxonomy): domain Bacteria; phylum Desulfobacterota; class Desulfovibrionia; order Desulfovibrionales; family Desulfovibrionaceae; genus UBA6079. Next base: position 24,953 of record DIXN01000014.1, on the reverse strand, counting down.
CTATGCCGTCCTGGCCGAGCCCGAGAACAAGCTCGTCCCGCTCCTCTATGCCGTCTTTCTGGACCGGGTCGGCTACCTCATGCAGACCGGCAGGCTCGACGCCCAGGCCTTCCACCCACTGGCCGCAATCGCCGCCGATGAGTCCCTCGCCGACCAGGCATACATCCTTCATTCCATCCTGACCGCCCGCTACGCCATCGCCGCGAAATATCATCAGCAGGTCATCACCGCCCTGACCGGCAGTTCCGATCCGGTCATCCGTACATCCGTGAAGACCCTTGCGCGGGTTCAGGCCTCATTGGCGGAGTACCGGAAGCTGGTCACCGGCTTCGGAGACGTCGTCACTGCCCAGTTGTCCATTGCGACCACCGACGAGGAACTCGTCGAGCAGCAACGCTTCCTCCGGCTCTTCAGCCTCTATCGAATGGATACCTTTCGCCTGGAGCGGCTGGTGACGGAGTACGAGCAGGTGAGAATGAATGAACAACCCCCTGGGGCGGCACGGGTGCAGCCTGCCATCGACATGGATGCAACATGGCTGCATGTCGGCCTGTTCTGCGCATGCCTGGGCGCCGCGATCATCACCTTGTGCCGGAGAAGAAACATGGCACGTTCCGCGTAGCCTCTTGCCGGCGGGGCCAGCCACCCCCTGGTTGCCATCTCATCTCAGCTGACTGCGACACGGACGGGGGATTTTCAGACCTTGCCGGTCCCCTTGCACACCCCACACTTGACCACCCCGGACCCCAGACAATTCTCGCACTGTCTGGGCCCGCCCAGGAAGGAACTGACCTCACCCGTGCCGTTGCACTTGGGACACTTGACGCCGCCGGTCCCCTTGCAGGTCTTGCATTCAGCCATGACAAACCCCCTTTGAGGTTTCTGGTTCACGGTCCCCTCGGGACCTCGACCGTTACATCCGAAAGATGCGCGGCCAGCCGAGGATGGCGCGTACAAGCGCCAGAACAGGGAGGACGAGAAGGACGAACAACAGGCCGGACAGGGTCCGGTCGGCTACGCCGCGGCCGAAAAGCAGGGCAAGCGCTCCCCGGAGGACCACAAGCCCGAGCGTTGCCAGGAGAAGCCCCTGGGCCCAGTAGGGCATGCTCATCGCCAGACGCCGCAATTCCGGCCAGAACATGAAACAGCCCGTGGCCAGCATGGGGCCGATGACGAGCACCCTGACCAGCCAGCCGGAACGCCAGACAATGACGAGCAGAATCACGAAGGCGACGAGAAGCCCCTGGGTCTGGCTATCGATCAACAGCGGACGCAGCAAACCAGCGAACTGTTCATTGGGAATATTGCCGGCGATGGTCTGCACGTCGTCCTCCATTCGATCCTACCCTGAGAGTACGGCCCTGGCCGGCTCGATTGCATCCAGGTCGAGGGCGGAAAGCCAGAGTTCCTGTTCCCGGCAGCGCTTTTCGGCGACAGGGCAGCTGCCGGTTGAATGGGAGCTGTGCCACCGGTGCCTGGCTTCCGGATCGGCATGCAGTCGGAGGTGCAGAGGCTGGCCGACGGGACCGGGCTGCAGGGGAATGCCCCGATGATGGGCCATTCTCAGCGCCATCCCCCGTGCCGCATCCGAGTCGGCGGTCAAAGCCAGACCGTAGGGTGCCGGCTGGCAGCTGGGAATTGATGCCTGCAGCCGCAGACCCGGGATGTGCGACAAGCGTCCCGCAGCCTCCTGGCGATTTTGTTCCCGCCACATCAGGCATTCGGGAAGTTCTTCCAGGGACGACATGGTCAAACAGGCCAACAAGGGATGCAGACGGTAGTTCAGTCCGAATGCGGACTTGGCCGCCGACGGACCGAGTGCCCGCAACACCCGGAGGGTATGCTGCGTCATTCGTAGCGCCTGCTCATACAGGTGATCATGGTTGACCAGCAGCGCACCCCCTTCACCCGCGCTGACCGCCTTACCACGGCCGAAGGACAGACAGACCATGTCCCCCCAGGCCCCAACGGGCTTGCCTCCGAGTTGGGCGCCGGGGGCATGGGCTGCGTCGGCAATGAGTGTCAGGCCCCTCGATCGCGCCAGGTCTTGGAGCCGGGCCATGTCAGCCATGTGGCCGAAAATTTGGACCACGACGATGGCCCTGGTGCGTGGTCCGATCCTGGAAGCGACGCTGTCGGGATCAAGGGTCAGGGTCTCGGGGGAGATGTCGGCAAATACCGGGATCGCACCACAGAACAGGATCGGGGCCATACTCTGCGGCCAGGTGTAGGACGTGACCACGACCTCGTCGCCGGAGCCGACGCCAGCGGCCAACAGGGCGGCATGGAGGGCCGCCGTGCCGCTGGATACGGCCAGGGCGTACCGGGAACCGAAAGCCGCGACAAGCTTGGCTTCAAGCATGGACACGGGACCGCAGCCTTCCAGATCGCTCAGCCGCGAAGGATCGCACCACCCCTGGTCCAGAAATAGGTGCAGGTCGTCGATCTGACGTCTGCTCAGGCAGCCTGGCTGGAAATCGGGCATCGCCCGCCCCCTCTGTCACCGCAGAGCGCGGCGCTCCTGTCTTTGCTGTCGAAGAATATCCAGCTCCCTTTGCAGGGCCTGAACGTCCATGCGGCCGTTGCCGGCGACAATGCCGTGCTGGACGAGCCAGGCAGGGACCTCGGCACCCGGGCGCAAACCGGAGAGATCGTTCCAGGGCAAGAGCGATTGACGAGAGGTCAAGGCCAGGGCGCAAAGAGCGATGAACTCCAGTTCCAAAGAGTTTTCGCCACGCGGCAGATGGTCGGCCATGGCCTGGGCCACGTGTCGGGCGGCAACCGGAGCGGCAACTGCGTTTGCCTCACGGTCCGCGGCCAGGCCGGCGGCAATGAGGATTTCCTGAAGTTCCCGGCCCGTCGGCGCAGCTGGGGCGACAAGCTCACAAATTGCTACCTGGTCGCCCTGGACCAGGCCTCGGCCAAAACGCGCCAGAAGCATGGGAATCATTGCATCCAGTTCCTCCGGACCAGGCTTCAGGAAGGGAATGGCCAGCCCGAAACGGTCGAGCAGGGCCGCATCCAGCAAGTCCGGCCTGTTGGTGGTGGCCACAAAAAGCATGCGCCCCCGCAAGTGGAGGGAGCCCAGCCAGGTGAAGATCCGGGCCAACATGCGCTCGGAGGTGCCGGAATCACCCGACTGGCCGGTGCCGCGCTGGCCAATGGTCTGGTCCACCTCGTCGAAGAGCAGAACCGCCGGAGCCAATTCTTCACAGATGCGGATGACCCGTTCGAGGTTCCTCTCACTCTGGCCGACGAATGGATCTCGGACGTTCCGCAGCTCCAAGAGCGGCCAGCCCAGCTCCTTGGCCAGAGCCGCGGCCAGATGAGTCTTGCCGCAACCCGGCACGCCCTGGAAGAGCAGCGACTGAGACACAGTGGGGTCACCGGTGGTGATGTGCACGCACAGTTCGCGCAAACAACTTTTTGCCGACGACAGTCCCGCCACTCCCTCGAAGCCCGCGGCCGGCTCGCTGACGTCCAGGAGATCGCGGGCCATGGTCCGGATGAGGCGGGCCTTTCGCAGGCGGATGTCCTCACGGCCAAGCGGGATCCGGCGGTGGGCCGCGGCGCGATACACACTTTCCAGGCCGGCCAGGGTCATGCCCGCCGACAGCCGGACGAGCTCGTCACGGCTCAGTTCCGGATCGCGCCTGCCGATTCCCGTGCTGGCGTCGACTTCCGTTTCCAGGAAGGCCAGGAATGCCTCGCGCTCCTCGGTGGTTGGCAGTCCGATCTCCACCATCCGGAAGCCCCGGCTGTGCACGAGCAGCTCTTCTGGCAAGCCGGAGTAGGTCACGAGGGCGAGCCGGGATGGACCCATGGCGATAGCGTCGTCCAGAGCCATTGAATGGAAGATTTCACCCCAGGCCAAGCCGCCTTGACCGGTCTGGCCGGCGTTGCCGGCCACCGTCGACGGAGCCAGCTTCTCCGCGTGCAGCACCAGGATCAGCCACGGCTCATTTCCGGCCAGCAGGCTCCGAACGCTGTTCATCAAGGCCAGGGGGTCCTCGATGCCGGCCAGACCAGCGACTGCGGGCGAGGTCCGGCCGCCGGGAGCCAGCTCACGAGCCCCCTGGCTCGGGGCCAGGCGCAAGGTTCGCCGTCCCAGCCGGGCGTAGCGGCTGGCCAGGAAATACTCCAGGTTCGAGGGCGGTATGCCTTCCTGCGGAAAGGCGAAACGATCCTCGGTGTTGAGGGTCAGGATGACATGCTGACGGCTGGCAAAGGCCTCGTCCATCTCGGCGAGAAACCGCGGTTGCATGCCTTACCTCTCGTCCTTGACCTTTTGTGCCCCAGCTTGGTTCCGCTCGGATTGACACATGGATGCGGTGAAAACCGGAAACAACGGCCGCAGCCGCTGAGCCACCGTCCCGCCGCGCGGGTCGCCATGGTATCGTCCGGAGGTCCTGGTCATCGCCAGCCCCTTGGCCCGGAAGGCCTGTTCGATGCGTTCGCGCTCAGTCAGGCATTCGCCTCCGGAAAAGCCCGACAAGTCCAGATCGAGCCGGCCGTTGGATTTTGCTTCAAGCCAGACGGTGGTCCGGCCGCGGATGGCCCGGACGGACTGACCACGGCGTTCGACCAGGTAGCCGAGGCTTGAGAGCGCGTTGGCAGCCATCTCCCGTCCGGCCTCGGTCTCGGCAGTGCGAAGACGGGTTTCCACTCGCTCGACGGCAGCCTCGAGATCCGTGGCCAGGCTGATGGCATCGGCCGACAGCCGGGCAGTACTCCCTGACCGGGCCAGAAAATCGTCCACCCTGGACAGGATCGCCGGTTCGCACGACTGCGCAGCCAAGCTGTAGAGCGGTATGTCGGCAACGGCCTGGCGCATGGCTGCCAGACGGCCCAGCTCCGGGTCGGCGGTGCCGGCCAGGCGGGCGCAAGCGACGTCAAAGGCCGCGGTCAAGCGTGTCTGGCGCTCGCCAGCTGCCTGCCAGGACTCGGTCTGGCGGGCAAGGAATCCGGATACGTGGCGCGCCAGGACATCGAGCAGCTCAGGTCCTGGGCTGGTTGTCTCGATGCTGGTCGCGTAGCTCGTGGTCTCGCTCATGGCCCTTACCTCCTGGCGCGAAACGGGTTGAAGCCGATGTCTGAAGCGGATGGCGCGGCCGGATCGATCTCGACCGGTGGCTGATCCGTGCGCGCATCAGGAGGGTAAGCTGCATCACCGATCGGGCTTTCGGCTTCCGGAGAAACAGCCTTCGTTTGCTCCACGGCCGAAGGCTGCCAGCCGAAAAGTCCGAGAATGCCGGCCCCCAGGGCGATGAACAGCCCCAGGATGGCGTTGGCGGTTTCCCAGAAGAATTCGAGTCCTGTGGCCAGGGCATGGGCCAGGCCGGCAGCCAGCGGCAGGAGGAGGCTGGCCGTCACCACGATCAGGAAAACCGCGAACTTAATCGTGGTCAGGGCGCCCCAGCCGGCGAACAACATGGCCAGCACGATCAGCGCCGCCAGTTTCTGCATGCCTTCCCTGGGCACCGAGTCATGGCTGCCAGGGCCTTGCGCGTCCGCCCGTGCTGTCGGAACTGCTGCGGGTTGCAGGTTGACGCCGTCGCCTCCGGACAGCTCGAAGCCGCCAGCCGTGGCCTGGGCAGTGGCCGGCAGCTCCGAATCCATCTCCATGCTCTCCGCCCTCCAGCCCGATTCCATGATGCCGATGTCGAGGGACAGGGCGCAGCCCGCCAGGGCCACGGCCAGGACCGAGTAGCGGATGACGGGATGGGGTTTGCCGTATGGGCCGAAGTGAGTCACTTTCAGGCAATCGAAGACGACGCTGCCGAGCAGGATGGATGCGGCGATATAGCTGCCGGCCAACAGGTAGGCGTTGTCCACGGGCAGGCCCTGGGTGATCTCGCCTGCGCCCTGGGCGCTGAAGGTCAGGGCGTAGATGCCAAGCTCGCTCGCGCCAAAAAGAACCGTGAGCACCCCGTAGACACCGGCGCCGATGGCGAAGTCCACCGGACCTGCGCCTTCCCGGCCGGTTTCGTGGGCCAGCTCCGCGCTCACCCAGCCCATGATCGTGCGGAAGAGCCCCATGGCCGCGTCGCGGCCCTGGATCAGCGGCTTGCGCGTGGTCTCGTAGCCCACCCGGAAAATCTGTCGTGCCGGGATCTCGTGGGCACCCAGTACCAGGACGAGGCCCAGGACACCGACGAGGCTCAGGCCGGCGATGGCCAGCAGCATGTCGGGCGTCATGGCATCCATGGGCATCCTCCTGTCGGTTTAGGGGACTCATCGGAACAAGCGGCGCCAACTGGATCAATTACACTCGTGGCCGCATGGTTTTCCGGACGAACCTTCCCTCCCTACTCGGGCAGGACGAGGGGCATGTCGGCCGGCAGCCAGCTGACCCGCCCGGCTCCTGCCGAGTCCAGGATGGCGGTCCAGCCATCCCTGAGCTTCCGGGCTTTCCTGGGATCCGTACCGGCCTCGAAGCCCATGATGAAAACCTCGGCGCCGGCCAGATCGCACTTCTCCGGGCGGTGGTCCACGTTGTCCACCATGTCGCTGGCCAGGATGACAACCTTGCGTTCCGCGCCGGCATGCATGGCCAGCCGATCTGCCGCCGCGGCAATGAAGCCGTGGATGTCCGTCTTCTTGGCCTTGGCCGGCTGGTATTCCTTGGCCAGATAGGCAATGGCCCGGGCCTTGACCGATTCCACGTCGTTCAGGGCCTTCTTGTGGGCGGCTTTGGACCGGCGGTCGAAGGCGTTGGCCGATCTGGCCGGGAGTGGAGGCACGACGAGGCGGAAGACGGAGCAGGCGTCGGCATAGCTCGCCTCGGTGATGCGGCGCAGGTAGAGCACGTCATCCGGGGAAAGCTGCTCGATCACCTGCCCGAGAAGAACGAGAGCCCGATCCCGATTGGCGTAGGAGCCTGTCTCGTCCAGACCGACGACCACGACCCGGGCGGCACCTGCTGGAGCGGGCACGATCAGGCCGATGACCAGGGCGGCGAAGATGATGGCGGCACGCACGGGGACCTCCTTGGGAATTCCGGTGTCGATCCCCCATGAGCATGGGGCGTGCCAGGAGACGGTCGAGGCGGGACGCCTCTGGGGAGCATTCAGCAATGCCAGGAATTACAAATGGATACCACGACAGCCCGAGGCATCCGGGCCATGTCCAGGTGTCCCGGCGGGTGACATTGGGGGTGAAGCTGATGAAGCGCGCTTATGATTTCTGAATGCGGCTTTGCATAATGAATGTGGCCGATGGCGTGGTGAGCTGTACTGACGGGCGCCGCAGGGGCTCTCGGCCCCAACCCCTCCAGGCCTGAAGGTCACTGCAAGTCGAGCCGGGCTGGGGCGGTTCGCCCACCATCGGCGGGTCGTAACCCCTCCAGGCCTGAAGGTCATTGCAAGGAGGAGACCAGGTATCAGGGTTCCCCGGAATTGTGGGTCGTAACCCCTCCAGGCCTGAAGGTCACTGCAAGGAGACGAGAGCTGGCCATCAAAGGCTCGCTATTCTGTCGTAACCCCTCCAGGCCTGAAGGTCACTGCAAGAAGGATCCCGCCGGCAGCGAGCGAGCCGAAAGGGCTCGTATGTCGTAACCCCTCCAGGCCTGAAGGTCACTGCAAGGGTGGGCACAGGTAGCATCACACATCAACACATGGAAAGTCGTAACCCCTCCAGGCCTGAAGGTCACTGCAAGCTTCCGTCCCACTTCGCTTCGACCATGATAACCCTTGGTCGTAACCCCTCCAGGCCTGAAGGTCACTGCAAGGGGTGGCCAGAGTAGACACCTAGCCAGGGTCTACGTCGTAACCCCTCCAGGCCTGAAGGTCACTGCAAGGCAACAAGAGAGGGAGGAGAGGTGGATGGACTAGTCGTAACCCCTCCAGGCCTGAAGGTCACTGCAAGTCAGCATCAGCAAGTTCATCGCCGGCCACGCCAAGTCGTAACCCCTCCAGGCCTGAAGGTCACTGCAAGATAAACCCAAGATGGGTACAGCTCGACAACAGATGTGTCGTAACCCCTCCAGGCCTGAAGGTCACTGCAAGAAGGAGGGATATGGACTGGAGGGAAGTAGTTTCCTAGTCGTAACCCCTCCAGGCCTGAAGGTCACTGCAAGAGCTACCAAAAAAACCGAGCACCGGCAAGGCCTGCCGGGCCGCTTGCCGAGAACCTCCCCCCTTCAAAACACTTAGCGCATGCCAACAACAACTTACGCACAACTTTTTTGCAGTAACATGCCGATTTTATTGAATCCGAGAACCTAAAAAATGCATCGGCAAAAAAACGGCTGCATTTTTTCATCCGCCATATGTTTCATCGCCCCGGTTTCATTGTATCTTTCCGGTATCGGCCAAACCTAACCCATCGATTTTTTCGACTTCGGACAAATGGCTCGGGGAGGTTCTCGGATACCCCTACAGTTTAGTATGAAAAAGAAAAAACCCATCCCGCCCGTGGCGGTCCATGGTCTGCCACGAGCGGGACGGTCAGGGCGGCCGTTCCATCGGAATCGACCGCAGACGCATCCCGATCCTTTGTCCACGAGTCTGCGTCGCGGGGCCTCTGACGGCTTGGCGGGAGCACTGCTCCGGCCGACGTATGCCTGGCCGCGCGCGCCTCGGGCTTGGGAGGGCGCACGGTCTTCATAGCATGGCCGGTCGGAAAACCGCAAGAATGTTTCAAAACACATAGAACGGGCGTTCGGAAGGCTGCAGACGGTAGGTCCTGCGCCGGCACCCCGAACAGAGTGGAATGACCATGACGTCGCCGTGGCCTTCGGCCAGGTCGGCCAGCTCCTTCAGGAGCCGCTTGAAGTCATGCCGGTCGATGTCGGCGGCGAATACCGACTTCTGCAACCGGGTGCCACGTTTGGTCAGATAGGCCGCGACTTTCCCCCGGACGTCGTCGGAGTCGATGTCGTAGGCGATGACGTACAGCATCAGGTGATCCGCAAGGGTGTGAAGGGCAGGCCGTAGGCCAGATGCCGTCCGAAAGACAGGATCATCGCGTCCAGGTAGGCGTTCATGCTCAGGGCCTTGACGCTTCTGGCCGGCTTGAAGGACGTGCCCATGGTCGATTCGAAAGCGGCGACGAAGAGCCGGAAGCCGTCGCCGTCCAGCCGGGTCAGGGCTTTGCCGTAGCGCTCGGAGGTGGAGAAGTGTTCCGGCCGGATCTCCTTGCGATGGATGAGGGCCAGGACGATGCGCTCGATCACGTGACGGAGCGGCTCCATCAGGTCCGAGGCCAGGGCCATGTGCCGGCCCCTGCCGACATGGTAGACGCCCAGACGCGGATCGAACCCCTGTGCCGCCAGGGCCGCACCCAGTCGGTTGTAGAGCAGGCTGTAGCCGAAGGAGAGCATGGCGTTCACGGGGCCTTCCGGCGGGTGATAGACCCGGCCCTCGAAGGGGAAAGGTGCGGCCAGGCGTCCGAAATGCGTGAAGAAGAGACCCGCCGCCGTACCTTCCAGGCCTCGCAGCGCGTCGATTCCCTGCTCCGTAGCCGCGCGTTCGGCCATGTCGTCGAAGGGAGACAGGGTGTCTGCAAGGATGCCGTTGCGCCTGAGCACGACGCGGCTGTTGGCGATCTTCGCGGCGACGAGACCGCGGGCAAGGGAGAGGCAGGCCGCGGCATCATCGATCATGCGGACCTGGGTTTGCTTCATGGCCGGGACAGGCACCAGGTCGGACCCGAGAAAGCCCCGCGCCCGGCCGAGGATGTCGAGGAAGGTGACCGGCACGCCGCGGCGGACGGCCTGGTGGATGACCGCCCCGCTCACCGCGGCCCGGCCGACGATCACCAGACGGCTGATGCGCGACCAGGGCAGGCGCTCGACCGAATCCGGCGAATCGTAGCGCACGACGTGCAACTCGTCCTTGCGCAGGAAAGACCTGGTATACGGGGTGAGATAAACCGGTGTTCCCCCTTCCCAGCTTTCATGGAAGCAGGACGTCCAGGGGGTGACGGCTTCCGCTTCTCCCTCAGTGACCACTTCCGAGGGTGTGACCAGGCAGCCGAGAAAGCGTACGGGCGAGCCTGGTTCGATACGACAGGTCTTGTCGTCGGCCAGGTGGAACCCCAGGCCCTCGAGCCGGGTGCGGGCGGCAGCCATGGCCTGTTCGGCACCGGTCGCGTCACGCGCCAATAGAAGGAAGTCGTCCGCGTAGCGCAGCAATGTAAATCCCGCTGTGGCCATGGATGCATCGAAAGGCGCGAGTGTCAGATTCGAAAGAACAGGAGAGAGCGGGCTGCCCTGGGGCAGACCGCGGATGCCGCGTGATCGGAAGTCGGACAGAAGGGCACCGAGCAGAGCAAGCAACGGATCGCCAGAGAGGATGCCGGCGAGAATCCCGAGGGGCGAGGCCGTGTCCACCGAAGGGAAGAAGTCGGCCACGTCGGCCTTGTACCCGACGGTCATCCCATCGGCCAGGGCCTGGCGCAGAGCGTCGGCGGCATCCCTCCGGCCTCGGCCGGTTCGGTAGGCGAAGGTCGAGTCACCGAGAAACGACTCAATGATCGGCCCGATTGCCTCGGCCAACAGGCGATGGACGAGCTTGTCCACGAGGCCGAAGAGATGGATCTCGCGGAACCCGCCGGACGCTTTCGGTATCAGCCGGGCCTCGACATGCCCGGGACGCCAGCGCCCGCCGGTCACGGCTGCGGCAAGATGGGCGCGAATGTCCGGGTCGGACAGCTCTTCCGGTCGAGTCCGGTTTTCCTGTGGAACATCGGCGGGGGTCAGGGGCAGGGTCGCCTCCAGGGCTGCGTCAAGGCGATCGGCGGTGAAGGTCCTGACGAGCAGGTTCACGCCGCGGCCAACGGATCGGACGCAGTGAACACCTTCGAGCTCAGGGATGTGCAGAAATCCGAATCCCAGAGTCCGGTTCTTGCCGATGCCGAGATACTGGGCGGCGACGAGGGACAATGCCGTATCGTGGTCCAGCGGGCCGCTGAAGGCCAGCGTGCCGGTCAAACCGCCGATCCGCTTCTGTTCGCGTCCATAAGGGGCAGGATCAAGCCACATCACGTCGGCGCGGGAGAGTCTGGGTGGCGCCGCCGATGCCGGCTGCAAGCCGAGGTTCATCCGGCAGTGATTCAGGAGTTGGCGGACGAAGGCCTCCTGGTCCTCGGCAGGCAGCTTTTCGTCGCAGAAGCTGTGCCGCCCGGCCTTCTGTCCGTGCGGATGGCGCATGCGCAAGGGCGTGGTCAGGACGATGCGGTAACTTTCCAGACCACCGAGCACTGCCGCTTCGGGTTCCAGGTGCGCCAGAGTCAGAGGTCCGGGCTCGTTGGCGGGGGCAGTCAGGTCATGGCCGCTTACCCTGCAGAGGATATCTTCCAGGAAGACGGTTCGGTTGGCCTCGAAGTGCCCGTGTTCCGTGCGGATGGCGGGGAAGTCGCGCAGGCGGCCGAGAACCGCGGGTGCCAGGTGCGCCGGGCAGGACAGGCCGATGCGGGTCCGCTCACCCGGGAACAGACGCTCCAGACCCATATCGACCGGTTCGAGCTGTAAATCGTCCTTGGCGATTTCCGTCCCCGAGGGCAGCGCCTGACCGAGAGCATACCGGAAGAACGCGTTCCACTGGGCTCCGGGAAAGACCGGCAGGCGCGTGATGGGCGCAAGCACGCGGAAGGAAAGCGCCAGGAAGACTCGGGGAGCCAGTTCCACGACCCTAATCCGTGCTGGCGTTCCTCCAGAACCGTAGGCCGGGACTTGGCAGATCGTGCACAGTCTCCTTGGGGGCCAGTTTCTGGGCCGTTTTCACATTGCGGCCAAACAAATTGATATGTCCGCCAATGCCCTTCATCTCTTCTTTCAGGAGTTCCGGATATTGCTCTTTCAGGATTTGCGGATACCTCGGGTTCCCATTCACTTCCGGGATCTCTATGCGTCGCCATTCCTGGCCTGGGCGGCGGATCCAGATGATCCTGACCTGCGAGGCCACGCTGCCAAGACCGAAGGCCTTGCCCAGGCCGATCTTGAAACCAAAGCCGGCCACGCGCGTGTCGAGCGCGACAAGAAGGGCTGCAACCTCGATGGCGTCCACGTTCTCGGCGCCCAGCACTCCTGAAAAACATGTCTTTGGCACGATTGCCTGGACATAGTTGCGCATGTTGTGCGCAACTTCCATATCCTCGCCCTGGTTCAATTGCTCTTTCGTATCGATTTGGCCAATGTTGATTGCGCTTGGCAGATTGAAATGGCGATAGGCCTTGGCCCCCTTGATCATGCCACTATCCTGCTTGAAGTAGCCGTTCACGTCACGGCGGCTCGGTTTGGGCGTGGCGGCCACGGGCAAGAGCGTCTGATAGGCTAGTTGTTGCCCCTGCTGATCATTCCAGGTGGCAAAGTCCACCACTTGGCCTTGCGTGTGGGTCCTGCGCTTCGATGGGGTGGCCGGAATCAAAGCCTTCTCGCAGATCAGAGCCGCGGACTTGAAGCGCCCGCGGAAGCCCACGCCTTCCTTCTCGTCCGCGTCGCCCTCGGATTTACCTCCCTCGCGTTTCTGGACCATGCCGAACAGGGCGCACCGCGGACAGAGCTTCTTGCGATCCACGCAAGCCCGGGATTTGGAAGGCACGGCATCCTCGATGGGGAATATGGTCTTGAACTGGAAATTGCGCCCGATGGCCATCTGGGACGGCTCCCTTGCGTCGGGCGAGGGGAAGTGCTCATAATAGATGAAGTCACCCGGCTCGAGTTTGCCAAGATCCTGCCACCACGGCTGGCCATCCGTGCGGGGGTCCTTGTCGCTATTGGGCCCTACTTTGCGGGAAGAGCCCATATGCAGAAGCTTCTGAGCCTCGGCGGAGGGCAGGAAATTACTGGCGTCAACAAGTCCTTCCAACCTTTTGTGCAGGGCCGGGTTCCCGATGCCCCCGGCCGTGGTCAGCGGTCGATAGCTCGCGTCCATGGGCTGGTAGAAACGAACCCGGGGCCATTTTCTCAAGTCTCCGTTTCCAGGATTCAGGCCCAAGTTCATGCCGAAAAGGTAGTCACCATCGAAAACAACAGCCTGGACGAGTTTCACGTCGAATTTGTTCTTCGTGGCCACGGCTTCGGCAGCAACTTTGGTTTCTTCCAATGTACCATCGGCTATCTTGTACTTGTGTGCACCTCTTTCAGTAACAACACCATAGTAGACATTTCCTCTGGTGAGTGTCAGACCTGCCATTGGGCCGAAGTAGTGAATTTCCTTGACCGGTCTGACGACCACTAATTTTTTGCCCGTATCGGGATCATTAGAGGTTGACTCAAGTATGGCAGGCTTCGACATACGATCCATGTTCACCCGGTACTTCTTGTATCGTCCGGTCAACTTGAACGTTCCCGGGTCCACGCTATGCGTATGCGGTATCAGCCGATCGGGAACGCGATAGCAGCCGCCAACCAAGTTGGCGAACGCCGCCGCCACTGCGCCCTTGACCGTGAACGGGCTGATCATCGGCTTGCCCTCGGGGGTGGTCAGCCAGCGGCGGTTGAAGCCCTGAAAGTCGGTTTCCTTGTCAGTTCGGGGCTTGTTTCTGGGGATCTGAGGGTCTTCGGTGGGATTGAGGGCCAACGGGGTTTCAGCGGTCCAGACCACCTCCAACGCCAGATCGACCCTGTCGGGCAGCACTTTGTCATGCTTCGCCTCGGGCTCTTTCTTGAGGCACGGGCGATCCACAAACGTGTAGGGCAGCTTGGTCCTCTGATCCCCGGCTTGCCCCGCCTGATGCGCCCCGCCTTGGCGCTGGTTCTGGTGCTGCTGATTCCGGCCCTGCTGGCCGTAGTAATTTCCTCCGGGATATTGGGGGCTCATGATGTGCCTCCTAGATGGTTACGCCGCTGCCCGCGGTGAGATAGAAGTGCATACGGCGGCCGGGATGGACGATCTCCAGGCAATCAAGGTCCGGCTTGGCGAAAAGCGTGTTTTTCGCAGGATAGGGAACTGTGGCAAAAGGACGCCACAGGCAATTCGTGTCAGCCCTTGCATGATTCGTATCCAGCGTGATGGTTTGAACGAAAAACGGCGACTCGGCACTGTCCTGACGTTCTATGGCCAGTTCGGTGAAAAGACCCCCACTGTTTCGCCACAACCCGGCTTCAGTCAGGCAACCCTCGAGGTGATTCGGCAACCCTGGCACCTTGTCGGTAACGAAGTCAGCGCCCTTCATCGCCCAAAATTCCGAGAATCGTCCTTCGCCATTGGAGAATGCCAGGAAGCCGTCCTTCCAGGTTTCATCGAGCAGGGTGGCTACAGCTTCTCGGCCTACATATGTAATGCTGTAGGTTACGTGACCGCGGGTGAACTCCGGCAGTTTAGCTTTCTTCATGGCCGGCCTCCCGTGCACCGATTTTGTCGTAGGAAAATTTGTCGCGAAGGGCGATCTGGCCTGTGGCCGTGGTCGTTGAACCCAGTCTATGCCAGCCAGGCGGGACATCCTTGTTTGCGGGATCGAGTTCGTTCAGGATCAGCTTCACCTTATCGATCAATTGATCCGCTTCCTGCCCGTCGCCATCGACAAGCGCATCTAGACGGAAATCCCCTCCGGTGAGATATTCCCGACCGAAGAGATTCATGTTCGTGGCCGAATGTTCACAAAGCTGGATGCGGCTGATGACCTGCGAGCGGGTATTGCTCACTTCCGCATCGGCCACGGATATGAGGCCGCGACGATCGGTGTCGCCAAACAGGTCTTTCAGTTCTCCGTTCCCCCTCGTCGCGCTTTCGCGTTCCAGGGTAGCGCGCAGCAGAGCTTGGCGCAGGGCCTTGCCGGTGATGGTCACCGGGTGACTCACCTTGCCGTCCTTGCCGAGACGTGGCGACCGGAAGAGGAAGGCATCGGGTGGATTATTGGGGTCAAAGCCGGCTATTCCGTCAGGGCTCAATGGCGCCAGCGTCGAAGCAATAGCCAAAAGCTGTCCTTTGGCAACTCCCAACGTGGCGGTAACGCGCCAGTACGGTCGGATGACGGCCGGGCTGGGGGTCATGTGCGAAAGTCCATCCGGCCAGCCCTGCACATCGGTCCAGCCGTTCTTCCTGGCATCCATGTCCCAGAGACTGTGGCGCGCCGCAGGCGCGCTCAAGCTCAATACCCTTGTGGACAGCTTGCTGACGGCCAGCCGGCCGAATCCGTAGGACCAGCCGCCGCCGATGGTTTCGATGCCCGTGTCGATGACCCACAGGGCGTCGACCATGGCAGAACGGAAAGCCTCGGCTAGCTCTTTCGTCTTGGCCAAGTAAACGGCTGACAACGCGAACTGTAGTCCGGCAGGCGCGATTTCCATGGCAAAGAGCTTGCCGTCTTCGGCGGTGCCCCATTCACGGTCCATAGCGATGCCCGGTCTCACTTCCGTGGCCTTGAGCTCGACGAAAGCCGATTCGCACCAGAGAGGGGATACGCCTGAGGCCTTGGCGTCGACAGATTCTTCCACCCCTTCCTTTGGGATGTACCGGCCGATGTCTTCGGAATAATCGCGGCCGGATTTGGTGCGGGCCAGTGCCCGCCGCAAGAGGCTGGCGAAAACAAGGCCTCCGATACTGAGCCTGCCATCAGGAGCACGGGCAAGGGCCATGTCGGCGAAATCCCCGCTCTCACCGGAGCGCAGCATGAGACCCGTGCGGGTGGTCAGTCTGACCTCGAAAACAAGGGCGTGTGTCGCTGCGAGGATGTTCATGAAGCGACCTCCGACTCTTTGGTCGATTTCCGGTCGGCCACGCGTTTCTCCCACTTGCGGATGGTCAGCTCATTGTAGACCGCGCGCAAATAGTCCGCCCGTGCGACCCCTTCGGGCTTCGCCCCGGCTGTGCGCAGGATTTGCTTCAGGAATTCGCTGCCGTCCTTGCCGCTCAGCTTGTCCAGCCAATCCGTAATCCGGGCTTGCCGTTCATCATCCATCAGATCCGGATGCGCCAATTCGCGCAGCAGCCCACTCTGAGCACGTGTGATCTCACCGGCAGACAGTCGCAATGCCGAACGGGTATGCCCGGGTGCGGGCGTATGTCCGACAGGCTTCGGAGGCGGTTGATTAACCCCAAAACCAGCCCACACCGTTGTGAAATCACGTTCATCATTCGTCAGGACAGATCCCGCGGACAGGACCATTCGGTTGCGTCGCGGGCGTCGCAGGACAGCACTGTACCGCTTTTCCACGCCAAGCCGCCAGCGATCCCCCTCTGCCGCGGCCTCAAGGCGGCTCAAGTCCACGGGGAAGGATCGTGTCAGCAGACGGGGTGCCTTATCGGGAGAGGAGCCAGCGACTGTAATTGCGGTCAGCCTCGGCTCGAAAATTGTCCCGCTCAACTCGGGCCCCATGCTCCGAAGAATGGCCAAGGCCCGCCTCGTGAACCGCGTGTCAGCGACAATCCGCAGACGACCTGACCAGATGGTGCCCTTGGGTATGTATTGCTGGAGGAAAAGACCCTGTCCCGTCGTCCGGAAGGCCTCGTCGATGGCATTCCTGAAACGCAGGCCGGTCATGACTTCGATCGGCCTGGGAGCAGCCTCGTCGGTCACGAAGGCCACACCCGACAGGTTCTTCTTATCTTGTTCATCCGCTTCAGGGTCGCGAACCGCAGTCTTGCCGGCCAGCGCCTGCCAATCATCCACCAGGGCGCCTTCCTTGACCTTGGTCGAAGCCGGTGCCGGCAGGCCGGGCGTGCCGTCCGCATGGCAGGGGAACAGAGGGCCGAAATCCAGACCGGCCATCTCGGCCGGCGTGGGCCAGCCGGTGTACAATCCGTGGTAGGTCTTCGCCAGCCAAGCCCGCAACTGGTCCGGGCGGATGACGGAGTCGGCCTCGAGGACCTGGCTTCGCCCCGGCTCCAGCATACGGTTGCGGAAATGAGTCAGAGCGGTCAGTCCATACGTCCAGAGGCCTGCCGAGACCGGATCTGCCGCCTCGATTGCGAAGGTTTTCCTGCTTGTGTCGTCGAGTGGTGACAGGCGGAACGCGCCGCGGCCGCGGCCTCGGGAGCGCCCGGCACCGAGGCCGGCGATGAGATGCGCAGCTTCAAGCAGCATGGTCACGGCGGCATCGCGTTCTCCCGCCGTGCGGAAATAGCCGAGGAAGACATCCGCGCCGAGTTCGTCGCCGTTGAAGAACGCACATTCCTGCAGGGCCAGCATCTTGTCCTCCACCGACTTGGTGTCCTCGTCGATGCTGATGCGTGGCAGAACCTGGAAAAAGCCTTCGGCCGGTCTGGAACGATTGGTCACCGTCAGATCGGTAAGGCGGAGACGGCCGGCTGTTTCGTCGCCTCCGCTGCCCTGCGGTGGATTGCCGAAAACGGCCCGGACAAGTTGCTTTGGCGCCAGGGAGGGATCGAGCGCACTGAGCCATTCCACCGCCTGGCGCAGGTCGCCCTTGAGCTGGGTGTCGGGGTAGACGGGCAGTCCGGTCGCATCCCTAAGGTGGGGATAGTAGCCGAACGAACCTTTCACACCACCGGCAGTGAACCAGTATCCCCGGGCGGTGACCGTCAGGCGGCCACGGTAGCCGTACAGACAGGATTCGCTCATGAACGTTTCCCCCCGGCTGCGAGTTCCTTGAGCTCCAGGAAAGTGGCGATCCGGTCGAGGGCCAGGATTCCCTCCTTGCGAAAGAGGGGATCGAGGAGCAGGAAATCGAAGTCCTTCTTCGGCAGGCCCGTGCCCGCCAGACGCTTCAGGGCATACTCGAATGCGGCCGGGTCGGCCTGATGCTCGAACAGCAGCCTGGCCACCTGCTGCCTGTGGGATCCGGACAATTTCTCGGCTGCCTCGTTTTTTATAGCTTTCAGGTAGCTCTCCAGATCCGGCCCTGATGCACTTTCGCTGAGGAACAGGGGCTTGTCGAAGGCCAGCTTCGTCTCGGTCAGGCTCTGGTCGTCGCCCATGAAGCGCCAGGTAAGGGCATTGGCGCGTCGGCCCGACTTCTCCTTGGTCTCCTTGACCAGATTCTCGGCCAGGTGATGCACGGCGCGGAAGGACGTGTGACTGGAGGTGACGACCAGCGCGCCGCCGAAGGAGTACTCGGTGAAATTCTTTTTCTGTTTCGGGTCGGCGTTTTTTTCCAGCCAGGCCACGGACAGTGGTGAATCGGCCGTCTGGCCGCGGACCTTGTCCGCGATAGCCTTGTGGTATGCCTGGGCGAAAGTCAGGCCGTACTCCTCGTCCATGACCAGCCAGAGGTCGTCGCCTCCGGCCACGATGATGCGGAAGGGCAGGAACGTGTGGTCTTCGAGTTCTTTCTGTGGAAAGGTGGCATTGAGGGCCTTGACCACCGTAGCGATGAAAATTTTGCTCACTTTGCTGAAGAATCCCGGGATGTCATCCTCGTCCTGCTGGAGCCAGACGCCGACCTTGCCACCCAGACCATTGATGTCCGAGAACCAGACCGCCATGCGCTCGCGTTCGGACTGCCTTCGCTCCTTCCCGCGGCCGGCGAAAAGGTCGTCGAAGTTGAGCGGAATGCGTGGTTTCCTGGAAAGATTCTCGAATCCGGACAGATAATCCTGGTAGACGCGCTCGATGGTCGTCGCCTCGCTGTCGGGCGTGCGGCCGATCATGTGAGTGTTCAGACTGAAGGCTGCATCCTTGGCTGTCTGGCAGAAGGTGCACAGGTGTCCGCCTTCATCGGCCAGTTCCGTATGCGCCGGGTAGTCGCCGCACTCCACGCAGCGCGCGAGGTGCGGGTTGAAGCTCAGCGCCGAACCGCGGAAGGCCCGCTTGGCGGCGCTCAATTCTTCAACCAGGCCCTTCTCCTTTGCCTCGGTGAGGGAGGCCGCCTCTATGGGTTCACGATTCACCTGGAATTCGAGCATCGGCAGCCGCTTGGCCACCCCGGCCCAGAGTTTGTCCCTAGCTTCAACGGCCTTGTCTCGATTCGGAAAACGGGCCGTGAGCTTTCCGCCGCTGGCCAGAAGGGGTGTGCCGCCATTATCCTTGATAATTTTGGGGAGCGTGATCTCGTTCAGCTTCGCCAGGACAAGACTCATACCGGCCATGGACCACAGTCTGTCGTGGCGCATGACTGCGGCCTGGATGGCCGAATACTGGCATGATAAATAGTATGCCACAATGCTACCCCCTGCCGGGATGCCCGGTGCGTCCAGATACCAGTCACAACCGATTTCTCGGTCTGCTTCTTTTCAATTTTCGAATAGTAAACCGCATCAATTCAATCATGTCAATACCAGAAATCCAGATTGCTTGAATTCCTGTTCCTGTGTGCCGATGGCAATCGACCGTGTCATTTATATATTTGCTTGTTATTCCGGCATCTTCACCAGAAACAGGACTATCGGCTCGGCAGCCTCCCCGCCCGGGGATGGCTCGTCCTTCATCTTCATGCGCCGGTTGCGGCGATCCGCGCTTGCATGGTATGAACGGCTTCGGTTTCTCATTTTGCAGTGCCTTGAGACTGGCCAACGAGGAAGGCGGTCCCACCTTCGAGCCGCTGGGTGGAAGACGACCGACAGGTGATGATTGATTTTTCTTTTTCATACTAAACTATAGGGGTATCCGAGAGCCTCCGCGAGCCTCTCGGCCGGAGGTGAAAAATTCGACGGGTTAGGCCCGCCATGTGCCAGAAAGATGCAATGAAACCGGGGCGATGAAGCATCTGGCGGATGAAAAAATGCAGCCGTTTTTTTGTCGATGCATTTTTTAGGTTCTCGGATTCAATAAAATCGGCATGTTACTGCAAAAAAGTTGTGCGTAAGTTGGTGTTGGCATGCGCTAAGTGTTTCGAAGGGGGGAGGTTCTCGGCAAGCGGCCCGGCAGGCCTTGCCGGTGCTCGGTTTTTTTGGTAGCTCTTGCAGTGACCTTCAGGCCTGGAGGGGTTACGACGATCTGCGCCCCCCGCCCCTTCATCAGGCGATCCCTTGCAGTGACCTTCAGGCCTGGAGGGGTTACGACTCCAACCAACCTCAACCTCCTCACCCGGATTCATTAACTTGCAGTGACCTTCAGGCCTGGAGGGGTTACGACCCACCAACCAGGAGCGGGAGTCCTCCTTTTACCACTTGCAGTGACCTTCAGGCCTGGAGGGGTTACGACACAGAAGTGCGAGAATACCAGTGATTATCCCCAGCCAACTTGCAGTGACCTTCAGGCCTGGAGGGGTTACGACTGGTTGCATTGATATATCCTTTGATATGTGCATTACTTGCAGTGACCTTCAGGTCTGGAGGGGTTACGACACTCCCCATTCTTTGGTTCCAGGTAGAAGGAAAACTCCTTGCAGTGACCTTCAGGTCTGGAGGGGTTACGACTCTTACTGCTTTATCGCCGGGGAACCACTCATAACTTGCAGTGACCTTCAGGCCTGGAGGGGTTACGACTGTAGTTTAGGTTATTTCCGAAAACTTTTGAGCACTTGCAGTGACCTTCAGGCCTGGAGGGGTTACGACAATCCACTCCCGCCTCGACATTTCCAATATCCTCCTTGCAGTGACCTTCAGGCCTGGAGGGGCTAGGCAGTTCATGGTGTGCGGGTTGTCTGCCGAGAGGCAAACCCGCATGACCTTCAGGCCAGATGGTGATTGTCGCCGGCGGGTACACCGCTCATCTGGCACTTGCCGAATAGGGCGGGTGTGTGGCATGCTGGCTCATCGATAATTTCACAAGGGATGGTGTTGCCCATGGCCATACTCGTCAGCCCAGTCGGCCTCCAGCCTGCTGCCGTGGCCACCGTGGCCAGGACGCTACAAGTCCGCAAGAGTCTCGGTCATGTCCACTTCCTCTACACGCCGAAAACTCAGCGGGAATCGCAACGACTGGTGCAATGGTGTGAAGGCGTATCTCTCTCTGCCACGCAGCACGTAGTTTCAGAACAACTGGTTGCGGAGTCAGGCCCACCCACCATGACCGACGAGATGGTCAGAATCATTGGCAGCGCCCAGGGCGAACCCTGCTACGTGAACATTTCTCCCGGCCTGAACTATCTGATTGCCGATACGGGCAGGGAGCTTGCCTGCCGTTCCGCGGAGGGACGTACTCTTGATTGCATTCCTGTCTATGCCGAGTTCAGCGATGTCTGCCTGGTGACATCAGGCGAAGCCTTGAGGACGGAAAATATCGGATTGGCCGAGACCCTTACGCTTCACGACCTTTCCCTCGATGTCGGCGGCGGCCGGCATCGTCTGCGATATGGGGCTGTTTCCATCCCGGTAGAGTACGTCAGGGAGGATGCCGGTCGGGTCACCTGCATCGTCAAGCTCGGTGACGGGGGACTGACAGAGAATGAGGTTCGCGAACTCCATCGCAACGGACTGAACCGTCTGCGCCCAGGGTTCTTCGTGATGTCGAGGGACCGCAACAGCACCTACAGGCTGGCCATGAACGGAATCGCCGTCCTCCCTGACGATGGTTCGCCATTGTCCCGGAAATGCCAGGAACGCACCATCGACAGGATCAAGAGTGGCAATATCCCTCCCCCGGGAAGTGCGAGACCCCCGACAACGCGGCAGGACGTCCCGATCAATCCGATACGAGGCGGAGGTGGCGAACGGGATGTCACCCTGGTCGTCTGCCTGGGCAACGACCCATCCGCGACCCTGGTCGCCCTCTTCGCCCACCGCCCGGCCAAAGCCATGGTCTGCTACGATGCCCGAACGCCCTATGTCGCCGCCCTGGCCGGACGTCTGGCTGCCCATGCCGCGAGACTGCCGGTGGGCGAACTGCGTTTTTTCGCCACGGATATTCTTGGCACCGGTTTGCCCCAAGACGTTCGGAACATTATCGACCGGAACACAACGGTCGTCGAAGCCAACGTCAGCCCGGGCAGCAAGGCCCAGGCTTGGCGCTTATCCCAATGTCTGGACTGGAACGTCTACAGCATAAACAGGAAGGGGCAAGCGGAACCTTTCGAGGCTGGTCTTCCGGCCTTGCCCTTCCACCGGATTCCACCCATCCTGTCTGCCCTGCTGTCCGGCGGGAATTTGCGCGAGGGGGACGTTGCCTCGATGAAGGGCATCCTGGGCAACGAGATCGTTCTGCGAAGGCTGCTGCACATGGTCAGCACTTTTGGCGCGAGGCGGCGATCTTTTTCCTTGAGGAACCTGGCCACGATATTCAAAGAGCTTCACCATACCTTCGACAACGCATCGAACCGGATCAAGATCTCGGTGGAAGATTCAGGCAAGAAGTGTGAAGCGGACTTCAAGGCGGAAAACGAGACTGACGGGTTTTGGCTGGAGGATGTGGTGGCCTACGCCCTGTTCAAGGCTCTCGGCGATTCGCCCATGGAACTCGTCAAGGGCATCACCTGGACCCGGACGACTCCAGACGGGCGGGAATTGAGCACGAATGAGTTGGACCTGGCCGTGACCTGGGGCAACGACCTGCTCCTGGCAGTCTCGGTCAAGCAAGGCTACGGACATGGCGATCCTGTCGAAGAACGACAGAAGGCCATCACGGAAATCGCGGCCGTGGCTCGCAACAATCTTGGTCGATTCTGCATTCCGGTTCTCATCGGACCGAGAGTAGCGCTCTGCCCGCCCGCGCCGGAATCCGTTCTGGAGCTGCACTACCACGAACTCGGCAACCCAGCTGAGCTTGCCGCAAAGATCGACCTGTTTTCACAATCGGTCAGGACGACGAAAAAAGTTTGATATGCCCAATGACATACAATATGGCGACGCTGCACAGTAATTTTTCAGCAATCAACGTGTATGAATTAATCATGGACAAGATTCTTGTCATTGCGGATTTGCATGAGGCGTAATCAACCCATCTCGGTCAGTCGGTTCTTTTTCACGAATTGGCTGACGGCCGACGGGGAGATGCCAAGCAGTTTTGCCGCCTTGGTCTTGTTGCCGCCAGCCTGGTGGAGGGCTTGGCGATAATAGTGCGCACGCAGCTCCTCGATATGCCCATTGATATCGAAACCCTCGGGCAGGCTGTCGGGAAAGGCAGGACCGGTGCAGTTGCCTATGGCTGTCCCGAGATGGACCGCATGTATCATCCCCTTGTCTGCGAACAAGGCCGCCCTGCGTAGCCTGTTGAGGAGCAGACGGACGTTGCCGCCCCGCCAGTCCCAGCGCATCAATTCAGTCACCGCCTCCGGGGCGATGCGGAAGTCCCTGCCCAGTTCTTGCGCGATCACACGAGCCAGAAGATGTCGGCACAACTCCGGAATGTCCGTGCGCCGATCATTGAGTGCAGGCAGGTGCAGATCCATGACGACCAGACGATGATAAAGGTCTTCCCGGAACTCGCCCGACCGGATCATGGTCGCTACATCCCTGTTGCTCGCGGCAAGGATGCGGACATTCACAGGAATATCATTTCTTCCGCCAATCGGGCGGACCTCTTTTACTTCCAGCGTTCTCAAGAGCTTCACTTGAACTGGCAGGGGCAGCTCGGCCACCTCGTCGAGAAAGAGCGTGCCGCCGTCCGCCTCACGAAAGAAACCTTTATAACTGCTATCTGCCCCGGTGAAGGCGCCTTTTTCATGTCCAAAAAGCCTGCTCTCGGCCAGTTCCCTGTCCAGGGCACCGCAGTTGATCGCCAGAAATCTGGAGGCTGATCGATCGCTGTTCTGGTGGATGAACCGTGCAACAGACTCCTTGCCGGTGCCCGATTCGCCGCCGATGAATAGCGGATAATCGGTTTTTGCCGCACGCATCGCCCACCGCATTTGGTCCAGCAGGGCCGGGTGGCTTCCCGCGATGCCGCTGGCAGACATGGCCTTCGTCAGGTCAACGTCGGTCACTTGCGGCGCCTTGATCAGACTTATGCGTCGGCCGAGGGGCGAAAAGTCCGGAGCGTCGGGAATGATCTCGACGAGGACGTTGCCTTCACTGGCAAATTCCGGCGCCCTGACTTGCAGCAACGTGGCCGGCAGCTCGCCGGTGGCAGTCATGAGCAGCCAGCATGACTGCATCTGCGGTGAACCGGATGACACGGCAACGTAGAATTCATGATCCGGAAAACGCTGCACTATTTCTGGATAGAGGCGGCGCAGGCTATCTAGGATGGCGGTGTAGTCGGTCGGGTCGGTCAGACCGGTGTCGAGCACAAAAGGCGTCAAGCCCTGGCCGAGCAGGATGCTTTGAGTTTTTTTTGCGCTGTCCCGTTCAGACTCTGTTGATGTATGAAGCAAGATAACGGCGGTGATGTCTCGTCGATTCTGCAACAGCCAGAGAATCGGACCTGCGCTGCCATCCTTATTGCAAGGGTCTCGTTTCCCGACGAAACTGAGCAAAGCTTTCGGCCGCATGATGGGGGGGCGGAGCGAAAGGCCCGCTTTTGGATGTGGGTAAGGCATTTGCCGCCCTCTGCTTACATATCATACTGTTGACTGTTATCATTTTTCGATTTGATGCCAAGGATTGGCTGATAATATAGTGAAGCTCAAATTGACTGTCCAGGCCTATGGCCAAAAGCTTCAGCGCCCCGATGATTAACTGGAGGCAATAAGGTCCCGTCTGGTATCCAACCGGGCGGAGCTTTATCAGCCTCTTTCTAATTTCCAGGCAGCCAACGTACTGAAGCCCATTCTTGGCAACGCGGGGGAATTCATCCTCTTCCGAGTGGGCGAGGAAGACGCAATGCAGCTTGAACCAATTCTCCTGCCAGTCTTTGACCGTCGCGACTTGACCAGACTGCCCGATCATGAAGCTTACATTCGTATCCGCACCTCAGCAGCTTTCGGAGAGTTGGTGTTCAATATTTACTCCCCTCTACGAAGCCAACCCGCGAACCCCGATTTGGCCCATAGCATCCGTTGCACCTCGCGGCAGAAGTACTCCAGACCCAGAGCCGAAGTTGAAGCCAGAATTCGGGCCCGCACCGCCCTGTTCAGAGTGGATGATGCCAAGCATTGCGCGAGGTGCGGTCCCGACCGCTCATCCGTAGCGGACAAGGCCAGCCACGTAAACCCATCCGGGATGCGCCGGCTTGCTTCGGTCAACCTCCTCCGGCATGATGTCCGCACCAGATGAGCCTGTCTAACGAACATTCATTCAGTTCTTGAGGCGGAGCCGTCTTTCTGTTAATTTGTTCTTTGAAAACAGCGTGTT